>CAYOGL010000010.1:98581-129587 GCA_964403515.1 uncultured Burkholderiales bacterium
GCGCGCTAGTCGCGCTCGGGCTTCACCAGCGGCACGAAGCGGTGGTAGATCGGCGCGGTGAGGATCATGCCGATCGCCACGCCGATGAATCCGCCGGCGAGCGCGACGATCTTCGATTCGAAGACGTAGCCGAACGCGTACAGGCCGATCACCGCGCCGAGGAAGACGGGGATCATCGCGACGTTGGCCGCGGTCCAGGGCACGCTCACCTGGCGGCGGCAGCTGCGGCACGCGATCCTGCGATGCGGCCCCAGGCCCTGCTTCTGCCAGAACGAGAAGCTCTTGTTTTGGCACCACGGACATTCGTACATAGGGACTCTCCCGGCTCGTTCGACGAAGCGGGCAGGGCACCCGCGATGTAGTGGTTATTTTAGCCCGCTGTCGGACCCGGGAGGACATCGCGAGTGTTACCGATCAAACGCGCTCCCGGGTGAACGCCGTGCGCTGTAGTCCGGCTGGAGCACATGGCAGACCCCTTCGCCAGGGGGGAGGGAGCAGATTCGGCCGCCCCGCGAGAGCGACTCGACTCCGCGTTACGGGAAGAGCCAGCGATAGACGAAGTCGAGGCCGGGCAGGTAGCCGGCGCGCGCGATGACCTGGAAGCGCTGCGTGGCCTGCCATGCGATCTTCACCGTGCCCTCGGCGTCGGAGAGTCCCTGCTGATAGGTGAGGTGCACGGTGTCGGTGATGCGCCGGCCCACGGTCACGACTTCCGCGGCGGAAGCGGTGCCCGTGCGGCCCGCGACGGTGCTCTCGGGCAGCACGCCGAGAACGCTCGTCGTGTCCTTGCGCCCGATGCCGACCTCGTCGAAGCCGAAGCGCTTCGCGATGTCCTCGCTGCCGCCGCCCTTGCCGAGCATCGACGAGGCGGCCTGCACCAGCACCGAGGCATCCCCCGGGCCGAGGTCGGAAGGCGCGCGACCGAGCACGAGCCACGAGAGCTTCTCGGGCTCGGGCACGTCCGGCACGGACACGAGCCGCACGCGCGGATGCGCCGCCGTGCCGAGCACGTCCACGCCCGCCTCGACCGGCAACCCGGTGCGCATCGCGCGCACGTCGAGCCGCGGATTGTCGATCGGCCCGGCGAACTGCAGCACGCCGCGCTCGATGTGCAGCTTCTGGCCATAGCCGTTGTAGCTGCCGCCGATCGTGCGGATCGATCCGTCGGCGCGCAGCGCCGGCACCACGCCCGTGACGTGCAGCCGCCCGGTGAGCCGCGTATCGAGGCCGCGGCCCTCGAAGTACAGGTGATCGCCGCCGTCGACCGTGACATCGAGCGTGATCGGCTCGCGGCTCGCGATCGAAGACTTCGCGGGCGCGGCCGGCTGCGCCGCGCGCACGACGACCACGTCCTCCGCCACGCTCGGCGGCGGCGTCTCGAGCGCGCCGACCCATCCCGCATCGGCCTTGAGCGCACCCGTCACCGCGAGCCCGTTGCCGGTGGCCTCGAGCCGCGCATCGCCGCTCAGCACGACGAAGCGCTGCGGCAATTGCGTCACGGGCACTTCGGCTGCCTTCACGCGGATCGTGCCGCGGTGCGCGGCGAAGTCGATGCCACCCTCCGCGGTGATGGTGCCGCGATGCTCGCCCGCGGCCACGGTGCCGAGCTTCGTGCGCGCGCCCGGCGGGGGATGCCACGGCGTGACCGCGTGCAGCGCCTCGATGGTGAGCGCACGGCCGTCGATGCGCAGCAGCGCCTCGCCCTGCTCGAGCTCGAATCCGGTCTGCGGCTCGCGCAGCGCGAGCGCGTGGGCGCGCGCCTGTCCCGCCACGCGCGGCGAGGCGCCCGTTCCGCCCACGGTGATGTTCGCGTCCACGGCGCCCGCGAGGTGCGTGTCCGGGCCGAGCCACGCCCCGAGGGCCGCGAGCTCGGGCACCGCGGCGACGAGCTTCGCGTCGATCGGCGCGTTCTCGGCGAACCGCCATCCGCGCGATCCGCGCACGATGAGGCCGCTGCCCTCGCCGTCGATGCGTCCCACGTGATCGGCGACCAGATGCGCCGAGGCGTGCGTGCGCCCGCGCGTCGCGCTCATCCCCACCGAGAGCTCGCGCAAACCGAGCGGCTGCGCCGGGTCGCCCACGCGCACGTCGCCGCCGGTGCGATGGAAATCGATGCGCCCGTCGAAGGTCTCGCCCGCGCGGATGTCCCAGTCGCCCGCGATCACGAGGTCGGAGCGCGCGGTCCAGCCCAGCTCGAGCGAGCGCGCGAGGTTCTGGACCACGAGGCGCCGCGAGCTGCCCTGGAAGTCGAGGCTCTTGGGCGTCCAGCGCGACACCGCGAAATGCGCCTCGCCCCACGTGCCGGTGAGGAGCGCATCGCCGAGCTCCACGCGATCGGCGGAGGCGGCGAGCGTGGCGGGCGCGGCGAGCGTGAACGCGCCGCGGCCGGTGAGGCTCAACGATTGCACGCGGCCGCTCCACGCGAGCCCGCCGCGCGGATCGAGGCCGCCCTGCAGCACGGTGGCGAGCGTCGCATCGCTCGTCATGCGCGCGGTGAGCTCGATGCGGTGCGCGCCGCGCGTGCCGCGCATCGCCACGTCGAGCGCCTGCGCGAAGGGCGTGGGCGGCGTGTCCTTGCCGAGCGCGACGCCCTGCGCATTCACCACGATGTCGACCGGGCTGTCGGGTCGGGCGCCGAGCTGCGCGCGCACCTTCGCCGCGTGGACGAACACGTTCGAGGGCAGCGCGAGATTCGCCGCGTCGGCCTGCAACTGCACGGCGGGCGAGCGGAACGTGCCGGCGATGCGGCCCTGCGCGTCGACACGGCCCGACGCCGCGATGCCGAAGGGCTTCACGAGCGTCGAGAGGTTCGGCGCGTGCACGGCGACCTCGAGCGCATCGCCCGCGCGCCCGAGGCTGCCCTGCGCATCGACGCGCCCGTCGCCGACGGCGAGGTGGATGTCGCTCGCGGCGAGCCGCGTGCGATCGCCGCGCACGAACACGCGCCCCGAAGCCGGCAGCCCCGCGTAACGGCTGGGCGCGATGTCGAGGTGCGCCTCGCCCGCGGGGCCGTGGGCCGCCGTGCCGGCCACGCGGAAGGTGAAGTTGAGGTCGCCCGCGCTCGTCTTCACGAACGCCGAGGGATCGAAGTGCTGCGCGCGCCCTTCGAACCTGAACTCGCGGGCGCCGGCGAGCGTGGCCGATCCCGAAGCGGTGACGCTGCCGCCTTTCGTGCGCACGTTCACGGTCTCGACGTCGAGCTTCTGGTTGGCGAGCGCGCCGCGGCCCTCGACGGCGAAGCGCGGATCGGTGAGCGCCACCGAAAAGCGCTGCGCCTGTTGCGCGGCCTCGACCGTCACGCGGCCGGTCATGCGCGTCTTCTGCAATGCGGCATCGAGCGCGGCGAGGTCGACGTCGTTGACCTCGAGCCGCGCATCGACGGTGCCGTTCTCGACGATGGCCGAGCCGCGCGCCCCGCCGCCACCGGCGAGCGCGACCTCGAGCCCGCTGAGCTGCGTGCGCCCGTCGCTCGCTACCGCGACCTCGGCGCTCGCGCGCTCGAACGGCAGCTTCTTGCGGTCCCACGGGCCGGGATCGGCGTTCTCGATGCGCACCGGGCCGGCGAAGCCGTCGCCGCGCGGTGCGACGCGCGCCTGCACCGCGAGCCGCGTGGCGGGAAGGCCCGCGCGCAGGCGCGCGAGATCCACCTCGCGGGCAGCGACGTCGGCGCGCTTCAACGGCATCTCGGCGAGCGGCTCGATCGCCGCGCGAGCCGTGGCGCGCATGCCCTCGATCTGCGCATCGAGGTCGGCGTCGAGAGCCTTCAACGTTCCCTTCGCTGTGCCGGCCACGTGCAGCGCGTGCGACTCGACCTTTCCGGCGAAATCCGCGGTGGCCTCGACCGCGAAGGGCGGCGCGTTGCCGAGGGTGCCCGCGACGCGTGCGAGCCCGTACGCCGTCTGCGCGGTCGCCTCCTCGACATGCCAGCGCGAGCGATCGCCCTCGCCCTTCAGCGCGATGTCGTGCAGAACGACGTCATCGCTCTGCGGCTTGCCCAGGTGGCCGAAGCGCAGCGTGCCGATGTGGCCGCGGTCCAGGCGCACGGGATAGGGCGGCTTGATCGACGCGGGCAACGTCGCCGCCTTGCCGGTCGAAGCCGTGCGCACGTCGATCTCGCGCACGTCGAGGCTGCGCACGAGCAGCCGCCCGTACAACGGCTCGAATGGCGCCGTATCGAGCGCGACGTCGTGCAGCTCGACGTGCACGTCGGGCCGGTCCAAGCTGATGTGCCTCACGGTGAGCAGCCCGCCGATGCGCCCCTCGATGCCCTCGATGCGCGCGCCGGGACCGAGCAGCCCCTGCACCTGCCCGAGCACGAGGCGCGCACCGCCCGAGGTGCCGAGGATCCACCACGCGCCGAGCGCGAGCGCGACGATGAGCGCCACCACGACGAGCACGGCGATCACGACCACCGTGCGCCAGGCGCTGCGGCGGCGTGGCGGCGGGACAGGCGGGCTCGGCGCGGTTTCGCTCATCTCAGAACGCGACGGTGACCGAGAACGAGAGCCGGAAGCGGTGCTCGTTCTGCGCGAACGCGAGGTCCACGCCGAGCGGGCCGGCGGGCGTCTTGAACCGCGGCCCCAGCCCGTAGCTCGGATTGAGGTGCATCTCGCCCGGGGCATCGGCCGCGTCGCCGACATCGGTGAACACGGCCGCGCCCCACTTGTCGCTGAGCCAGTGCACGTACTCGGCCGTCGCGGTGGCGATGTAGCGCCCGCCCACCACCGCCTCGCCCTTCTGCACGCCGAGGCTCTGGTACGCGTAGCCGCGGTTCGAGCGCGAGCCGCCCGCGCGGAAGAGGAAGTCCTGCGGCAGGTCGGCGCTGGTCGGCGTGATCGTGCGCCCGCCCTCGGCGCGCAGCAGCAGCTGGTCGCGCACGCCGAGCGGGACCCAGCGCTGGTATTGCGCGTACGCCTTGAAGAAGTTCTCGCTCGAGACGAGCGAGCGCGCGCCGGCGGCGAACTGCACGTTCAGCACGCCGCCGCGCCGCGGATCGTAGACGTTGTCCACGCGCCGCCAGGTCACGGACACGATCGGGGCGAGCGCACGCACGACGATCGGCTTCGCGCCCTGCGGATAGTCGCGCTCGATCTGGTAGCTCACGCCCACGCGCGCCTCGTCGCTGTCGACCTGGAAGTGGCGATAGCCGGCCATCGCGAAGCGCGAGCTCGCCAGGTTCTGGATCGTGTTGTGCTCCGCGAGCACGCCGAAGCTGTCGGTGAACGGGATGTCGCCGCGATTCTTCGTCTGGAAGAGGCCGGGCGGCAGGAAGACGTCCGCGTAACCGATCTGGTCCTTCTGCCCCGCGCGCACCGAGCTCTGCAGGTCGAAGCCACGGCTCAGGAGATTGCGATCGCGATACGCTGTCTCCACCCGCGCGCCGTCGTCCGTGCCGTAGCCGACCGCGAGCGCCAACGAGCGCCGCGGCCGCTCGGTCACGGCGAGGCGCACCGGGGCGAGCTGCGCATGCGCGGGATCGTGATCGACGTCGATCACGACGCTCGAGAACCATGGCCCCGACTGGATGAGCCGCTGCAGCGCGTTCAGCCGCTCGCGCGAATAGCGCTCGCCGCGCTTGAGATCGACGGTGCGCCGGATCACCGCCTGGGGATAGCGATGCAGGCCCTCGATGTACACGTCGCCGAAGGTGAACGGCGGGCCGCTCGCCAGCTCGATCGTGAGCTTCGCCTTCGCCGCCTCCGCATCGACGCGCGCCTCGCTCGCGGCGATCGTGCCGGCGGCGTAATCCTCGTCGGCGAGCGCCTCCTGCAACCGCGTCTTCGCCGCGTCCCAGTCGGCGCTGCGGAACGGCGTGCCAGGTTTCATCGCGAAACCCTCGCGCAACTGGGCGCGCCGCTTCTCGCGCTCGTCCCCCGGCTCGGCGAGATCGCCCGTGAAGCGGATGTCGACCTCGCCCACCGTCGTGCGCGGACCCGGATCGACGGTGACGATCGCGTGCGTGCGCGCCGCATCGGCGAACTGGATGTCGACCGTCGGCGAGAACCAGCCCTCGGAGGCCGCGATCTCAGGCACGCGCTTGCGCACGTCGCGGATCCACGCGCGGCGCGCGGCCGCGCGATGGCCCTCTTCGCCCGCGGCGAGCGGTATGAATTTCTCGCACAGGCCCCTCAGCGGTTGCGGCGCCCGCCACGTGACGGTGAGCGGAAGCGCTTCCGAGGTCGATTCGTCATCGGGCGACACTGCGGGCGATGCGGCGCTCGGGGACGGCGCGGGCGACGCGTTCGCCGAAGAAGCGTCGCCGGCCGGTGCGGGGGTTTGCGCACCCGCCCAGCCTGCGGCGAGCAGCAGCAGCGCAGCCGCGAGCCGCGTGGCCCTCACGGCGTCTCTCGTTTTTCCGTGGCGAACGATGCAGTGAACCGACGCA
Source organism: uncultured Burkholderiales bacterium (assembly GCA_964403515.1). Classification (GTDB taxonomy): domain Bacteria; phylum Pseudomonadota; class Gammaproteobacteria; order Burkholderiales; family Usitatibacteraceae; genus Usitatibacter. The sequence continues at coordinate 104,967 of CAYOGL010000010.1, forward strand.
TGGCGACTCCCTGCCACACGGACCACCCCGGCGGCGGCGAGTTCCGGCGCCGAGCGCGTTCAGCCGAGGCGCTCGATCCTCTTCTCGAGGCGATCGACCGCGTCGCGCAGCTCGGCCACCTCGCGCACGAACGACTCCACCTTGACGCGCGAGGCGACGAGCGGCGACTCCTCGGTCCAGTATTCGGCCGCGCCCTGCGCCATGCGCAGCGACGCATCGCGCCCCCAGCCGCCGATCGCCCGGGCCGCGCCCACCACGCGCCGCGCCGCGATCGGCCCGATCGCGCGGGCGAGATCGTCCTCGGCGTCCCAGCGCAGGTGCCGCGCGAGGAACGACACTTCCTGCGCGAGCTCGGGATCGCCCTGCATCTCGATGTCGCGCAGCGCCGCCTCGTCGCCCGCGGCGATGCGCGGGAAGAGGAAGGGCGAGATGCGCACGTCGAGGTCGCGCAGCTCGCGCGAGGTCGCAGGCGTCACCTCGCCCGTGGTCTGGATCGTCACCGCGAAGCCCAGCGGCCCGACGTTGAAGGCGACGGTGCGGCCCGCGTGCCGGCGCAGGCGCTCGAGCGCGAGGGGCGCGCCGCGCAACAGATGGTTCAGCGCGGCCACGCCCGGATGCGGCAGCACCGCGCTCACAGGCGCCATCCGCGGTGCAGCGCGACGATGCCCGCCGCGAGGTTGAAGTACTCGACGCGCTCGAGGCCGGCGCCCTCCATCATGCCCTTCAGCGTCTCCTGGTCGGGATGCATGCGGATCGACTCGGCGAGGTAGCGGTACGCCGGCTCGTCGCGCGCGATGTACTTGCCGAGCTTCGGCAGGATCGAGAACGAGTACGCGTCGTAGGCCGGGGTGAGCGGCTTCCACGGCTTCGAGAACTCGAGCACGAGCACGCGCCCGCCGGGACGCGTGACCCGCGCCATCTCCGCGAGCGCCTGCTCCTTGTGCGTCATGTTGCGCAGCCCGAAGCCCACGCACGCGAGGTCGAACGTCGCATCGGGAAACGGCAGCTTCTCGGCGTCGCATTGCACGGCCGGCGCGGCCACGCCGGCGTCGACCAGCTTGTCGCGGCCCACGCCGAGCATCGGCGCGTTGATGTCGGTCATGCACACCATGCCCGCCGGCCCCGCGCGGCGCGCGAAGCCGAGCGCGAGATCGCCGCTGCCCGAGGCGACGTCGAGCACGCGTTCCCCCGGGCGCACGGCCGCGACCGCCAGGGTGAAGCGCTTCCACAGCCGGTGCAGCCCCATCGACATGAGGTCGTTCATCAGGTCGTAGTTGCCGGCGACCGAGGAGAACACGGCGCCCACGCGCTTGGCCTTCTCGTCCTCGGGGACCTGCTCGTAGCCGAAGTGGGTGCTCTTCGTCATGGCGCCTCGCGCGTCTTGCCGGCGTCCTGCAGGCGGCGCAGGTACGACTTCCAGTTCGCATCCTGGTGCTCGCCGAGCTGGTGGAGGTACTCCCACGAGTAGATGCCCGTGTCGTGCCCGTCGGTGAAGGTGAGCTTCACCGCGTACACGCCCACCGGGTCGATGGCCTGGACGTTCACCTCGCGCTTGCCGGCCACGAGCACTTCCTGCCCCGGCCCATGGCCGCGCACCTCGGCCGACGGGGAGAAGACGCGCAGGTACTCGCACGGCAGCCGGAAGCGCTTGCCGTCGTCGAAGGCGACCTCGAGCATGCGCGATTGCTGATGCAACGTGATCTCGGTGGGGCGGGGAGTATTGCGATCCATCCCGCCATTATAAGATTCGCCCATGATCGGCATCCTGATCGTCTCCCACGGGGCCTTCGGCGAGTCCCTGATCCATTCCGCGAGCCACGTGCTCGGCAAGCGCCCGCTCTACCTGCGCCAGCTCGGCGTCACCGTGCACGACGATCCCGACGCGATCCTGCCGCAGGGCGAGGAGCTGGTGCGCTTCCTCGATCGCGGCGAGGGCGTGCTCGTGCTCACCGACATCTACGGGGCGACGCCGTCGAACGTCGCGATGCGGCTGCTGCGCCCCGGGCACGTCGAGGGCCTCGCCGGCGTGAACCTGCCGATGCTGATCCGCGCGCTGAGCTACCGGGAGCAGCCGCTCGCGAGCGTGGTCGAGAAGGCCTTCGCCGGCGGCGTGGAGGGCATCACGCGCATGGCCCACGTCTGCTCCAACGACTCATGATCAAGCGCTCGATCACCATCACCAACAAGCTGGGACTCCACGCGCGCGCCTCGGCCAAGCTCACCCAGGCCGCCTCGCGCTTCGAGAGCGGCGTGTGGATCAGCCGCAACGGCCGGCGCGTGAACGCGAAGAGCATCATGGGCGTGATGATGCTCGCCGCGGGCAAGGGCAGCGCCGTGGACGTCGAGGCCGAAGGCCCCGACGAGGCCGCGGCGATGGCGGCGATCGAGGCGCTCTTCGTCGGCAACTTCGGCGAAGCGGAGTAGGAAAGCCATGCCCGACACCGCGCACGCGCGTGCCTTCAACGTCTGCTTCACGATGCACGGCATCGGCGTGTCCGGCGGCATCGCGATCGGGCACGCGCACCTGTTCGCCGGCATGTCCGCGGAGGTCGACCACTACGACATCCCCGCGGCCGACGTGTTGCGCGAGCAGCGCCGCTACGACAAGGCGGTGCGCGAGGTGCGCGAGGAGCTCACCGAGCTCGCCGAGAGCGTGCGCCACGGCGCGGCGCCCGAGCTCTCGGCGTTCGTGAAGGTGCACGTGATGCTGCTCGACGACGAGGCGTTCCGCGACGCGCCCCGCGACATCATCCGCGCGCACCGCTGCAACGCGGAATGGGCGCTGCGCCTGCAGCTGGACGAGCTCCTCGCGCAGTTCGGCGGCATCTCCGATCCATACCTGCGCGAGCGCGAGGCCGACGTGCGCCAGGTGGCCGAGCGCGTCCTCGCCGCCCTCGCCGGCACGCAGCGGCACATGAGCCTCAAGCCCGTGCGCGACGAGCCGTCGATCCTGGTGGCGCGCGACCTCTCGCCGGCCGACGTGATCCTCTTCCGCCGCCATCCGTTCGCCGGGTTCGTCACCGACCTCGGCGGGGCCACCTCTCACACGGCGATCGTCGCGCGCTCGATGAACATCCCGGCGATCGTGGCGCTGCACCACGCGCGCACGCTGATCCGCGAGGACGAGATCGTGATCGTCGACGGCACCCAGGGCGTGCTGATCGTCAATCCCGACCGCCAGGTGCTCGCCGAGTACCGCCTGAAGCAGAACCAGGCGCGGCTCGAGCGCGACAAGCTCAAACGGCTGAAGAGCGCGCCGACCGCCACGCTCGACGGAACCGCCGTGCGCCTCTGGGCGAACATCGAGCTGCCCTCCGACCTCGAGCCGGTGCGCGCGAGCGGCGCCACCGGCATCGGCCTTTTCCGCAGCGAGTTCCTGTTCATGAACCGGCGCGACCTCCCCGGCGAGGACGAGCAGTACGAGGCGTACCGCGCGGTGGTCGAGGGCATGAAGGGCCAGCCGGTCACGATCCGCACGCTCGACCTCGGCGCCGACAAGGGCGGCGACGGCGACAAGGGCGCTGCCAACCCGGCGCTGGGGCTGCGCGCGATCCGCTACAGCCTCGCCGAGCCCGACATCTTCAACACGCAGCTGCGCGCGATCCTGCGCGCCTCGCGCCACGGCAAGGTGCACCTGCTCATCCCGATGCTCACCACGTGGCACGAGCTGCACCAGGCGCTCGAGGCGATCGCGCGCGCCAAGGAGGAGCTGCGCGACGCGGGCGTGAAGTTCGACGAGTCCGTGTCCGTGGGCGGCATGATCGAGGTGCCCGCGGCGGCGATCGCGCTGCCGATGTTCATCCGCCGCCTCGACTTCGTCTCCGTCGGCACCAACGACCTGATCCAGTACACGCTCGCCATCGATCGCGCGGACGATCGCGTCGCACACCTCTACGATCCGCTGCATCCGGCGGTGCTGAGCCTGATCGCGAGCGTGATCCGCACCGCGCAGCAGCACGAGAAGCCCGCGGCGGTGTGCGGCGAGATGGCGGGCGACGTGGAGCTCACGCGGCTGCTGCTCGGCTTCGGCCTGCGCCACTTCTCGATGCATCCGGCGCATCTCCTGAGCGTGAAGCAGCGCGTGCTCACGACGAGCATTCCCGACATCCAGCCGGTGGTCGCGCGCATCCTCAAGACCGATGAGCCGGAGAAGCTGCAGGCGCTGATCGAGCGGCTGAACGGCTGAGCTCGCCATGGGCCTCGGCATCCACGACTTCGCGCTCTTCGTCGCCGCCGGCCTGCTGCTGAACGTCACGCCCGGGCCGGACATGCTCTACATCATGGGGCGCAGCGCCGCGCAGGGACGGGCCGCGGGCGCGGCGGCCGCGCTCGGCATCGGTGCCGGTTGCCTGGTGCACGTCGCGGCGGCCGCGATCGGGCTGTCGGCGCTCGTCGCGGCATCGGCCACGGCCTTCACCATCGTGAAGCTGCTGGGCGCCGCCTATCTCGTCTACGTGGGCGCGTCGATGATGCTCGCGCCCGCGCCGCGCGTCGCGCCCGCGCCGCCGCCACCGGCCGCGCCGCGCGCGATCTTCGTGCAGGGCTTCTTCACCAACGTGCTGAACCCCAAGGTCGCGCTCTTCTTCCTCGCGTTCGTGCCGCAGTTCGTCGCCGCGGATGCCGAGCACCACGCGCTGGGCTTCCTCGTGCTCGGGCTCGTGTTCGACGTGAACGGCACGCTGTGGAATCTCGCCGTCGCGGCCGTCACGGCGGCGGGCAGCCGGCGCTTTCGCTCGGGCCGCGCGGTCGCCGCGTTCCAGCGCGGCGTGGGCGCGATCTTCGTGGCGCTCGGCGTGAAGCTCGCGTTCGCCGAGCGCCCGTAGCCTCGCGCGGAGTCAGCGCGCGCGCGGCCCGAAGCGACGCGCGACCCACTTCGCGATCCACACCGGCGTGGCGAGCACGACCCCGGCGAGCAGGGGCAAGGCGAGCACGACGATCGCGAGCCACTGGCCGGTCTTCTCGAGCCCGTCGGCGAAGCGTCCGGGCGCGCGCAGCCGCACGATCGCGGCGGCGAAGAGCAGCACGATCGCAATGGCGAGCACGGTCACGACCCCGAACGCCGCGCGGCAGACCGTCTCGCCCCCGGCATGCCGCGCGACCAGCGCGCTCCCGCCCGTCACCGTGCACTCGCGCGGGCCCGGCCCGAAAGCGACCCAGGCGAACGCGAGCGCGAGCCCGATCGCGACGAGCAGCCCGAGCACGGTGCGCAGCGCCGGGCGCGCGGATCCGGAGGCCGCCATGGCGAGCTACGGGCCGCCCGATTTGACCAGCGTCGGCATCGCGCGCGCCGTCTCCTCGCGAATGAGCGCCTCGAGGATCTTCACCTTCTCCTCGGCCGAGAGCGCGTCCCACGGATCGAGCGTGTCGGACCTGGCCTGCGAGCGCGCGATCGAGGCGCGCACCGGCTGCTCGGCGATCACCTTGCCGCTCCTGAGGTCGACGAGCGCGACGGTGAAGTAGGCGAACGGTCCGAGGAAGCCCTGGCCCCAGCGATTGGTGTTCGGGATGCGCACGCGCATGCCGCGGTCGACGTAGAAGCCGAGGCCCTCGAGGTGGCCGCTGCCCACGCTGCCCTCCGCGAGCTTGATCGCCGCGGGCGCGCGATGCTTCGCCACGAGCACGAGATGGGTGGCAACATTCGGCGGCAGGCGCGGCCGGAGCGCGTCGGCGATCGCCTGCACGCCGGCACCGGAGGCGAGCGCCTTCGCCTGCGCCTCGAGCAGGCCCGCATCGCGCGCGGCGAGCAGCACGGGCTTCGCGGCCGGATCGCTGCGGCGCAGCGCCTCGTCCACGGCGAGGAGCGCCGTGCGGTCGAGCACCGGGTCCGCGAGCGCGATGAACTGGCGCGTGTCGCGGTCGATCGAGCTGCCGGTGCTGGCGCGATGGTGCACCACGAGCAAACCGTCGCCCACGAGGGACATCACGGCGTAGGTGCGGCCCTCGGCCACGGCGGCGAGCGCGACGACGACGAGCAGCAGCGCGAGCAGGCTCTTCCCGATGGGCATGGTGTCCTCCGTCGCGCCCACGTTACCGCTCATCCGGCGAGCTTGTCCTGAAGCTCGCGCAAACACTTGCGATACGATTCGGCGCGGACCGACTCGGGCAAGCTCGAGAAGGCGTCCGCGACCGCCGCGGGAAACGGGGTGTGCGCCGGCTGCGCTTCGATCTTGCCTACCGACTCGGCGTGCCTCGACCGCCACGTCTGGTACGCGCGGCCGAGGCGCTCCTCGAGCGCGGGATGATAGGCGACGCAGAGCTCGTACTCGTAGAGCACGGCATTCGCGTCCCAGTCTTCCCGCGTCATCGCGGCCGCGCCCGGCCCGCCCTGTGCGACGACGGCCCCGGGCATGCCCGCGAGCGTGAGCCACGCGAGCAGGCTCCTCATCGCGGCCGGCGCCCTCAGAAGAGCTGGCGCGTGATCGTCTTCGTCGCGCTCACGCCGTTCACCGTGTAGGTGAGCTGCGCGTTGTTCGCGTCGGTGAAGGCGAGGCCGATCGTGCCGACCGCCGTCGCGTGCACGGCCGCGGGATTGAACGTGGGACCGAAGGGCGGGCCGGACGTCTGGTAGAGCGTGCCCGAGCAGCCGCTTCCGACCACGGTGCAATCGGTCGCGACGTACCACGCGGGCTTGCCGTTCGCGTCGTACACGAACCAGGCGAGGAACATCACGCCGTACTGCTGCGTCGCGACCAGGCCCCATCCCGATTCGGAGGCGTTCCACCACAGGTCGGTGTAATCGACCGCGGGCGGCGTGGTCCCGTTCTGGAAAACCTGGCGGACGATCGGCACCGTGCGGCTCTGGCCCGCGACGGTATAGCTCATCGAGGCGGTGTTCGCGTCCTGGAAGCTCACCTGCAGCGTGCCCGCGGTCGCGACGTGCACGAGCGAAGGATTGAACGGCGCGCCGAAGAAGGTCGGCCCGCTCACCTCGTAGAGCGAGCCGTTGCACGTGCCGGTCGTGCCCGTCGACCCCGAGGGCATCGCGCAGTCCGAGGCGACGTACCACTTCGGATTGCCCGACGCGTCGTACGTGTACCACGCGGCGAAGACGACGTTGCGCCGTTGCGAGAAGCTCACCCCCCAGCCGGATTCGTTCGGGTTCCACCACAGCCCGCTCAGCGCGCCCGGCGCGTTCGGCGCCGCTCCCGTGAGCAACGCCGCCGAGCACCCGTTGGCGCCCTGCACCGAGACCGCGCCCTCGTACAGGCCGCTCGAGAGCATCGCGCTCGAGGTCGTGCCGAACCCCACGTAGAACGAAGCGCCCGCCACGCTCGGCGTGGACACGTTGTTGAGGATGGTGACCGACTGCGTCTGCGAGTTGATCACGCCGGTGGTGAACGCCTGCAGCGACGAGGCGCTCGCGCCGACGAGCTGGCCATTCGCGTTCAATTGCGCGAGCACGCACGGATCCGGCCCCGCGCCGTCCGCGTCGCGCACCGGCGCAGGATCGAGCCCGGTCGACATGTTCTTCGGCGCGCTCTTGCCGAGGGCGCTCTGGCGGGCGTGCGCGAACACGTAGATGCTCGCCGTGGTCCCGACCAGCTGCGACGGCGGCTGCACCTGGGCGGTGGCATTCGCGGTGGTCGTCGTGATGCTCGAGCTCACCTGCATCTGGAACGGCGGCGTCGGCGCGGCCGCGCTCAACGAGCCGGTGTAAGACCACGCGTCGGCGTCCGTGCACGTCACCGTGAAGCTGCCGCCGGACGGCAGGGTGATCGAGCTGGTGTTGGTCGAGTTGCACGCGCCGTGTCCCGTCACGTTCGCGGGCGAGAGCGAGAACTGGATCGTCTCGGGCTGGCACGAGCCGCTGGCGTCGCTGAACCCGGGGATCGTGAGCAAGCCGTTGGAGTTGAGTTGTCCGACGGCCCGCGTCTGCGCCCCGACCGTTTCGGTCGTTCCGGGCGTGCACGTGGCGGTCGCGGCCTGCGTGGCGATGGTGACGTTGCCCTGCGCGTCCACTTTTCCCGCCCAGGGAATCACGAGGTTGCAGGTGAAGCCCTGCGGCGCGCTCGCGCACGCGGTTCCGGTGCACGTGCACGTGCTCGTGTCCTGTTCCGTGATGGTGCCGTTCCAGCTGCCCGCGAAGGGATTCGACTGGGCGAGCGCGGGAAAGGGAGCGATGATCGACAGCAGGACGGAAACGCCGAGCCAGGCGAGCGAGGTGCGCATGATCTCCTCCCGTGGAGAGCGGTTGCGGCGCACGGCCCGTCCCGCTTTTCTGTGGCGGCCCTTCGGGTGGCCGCTCGGCGGATGCTGCACGCACCCGCCGCGGATTTCAAGCGGGGCGCGGAATTGCCGCTCGCGAAACGGCGCCCGCGGTGGGGCGGCGGGATTTTGGTAGAATGCCGTTACGCGCCGATTTGAGCTCAGCTTGCGGGCGCGAAACAAATGCGGCTAAAGCGAGTGGCGGTCCCCGAGACCCGACACGCGCTTCAGCCCGACACAGGGCATCGCCGGTCGGGTTTTTTCATGAACGATTCCACGTCCGGCTCGGTGGGCGCGGTCACGCCGCAGCGTGCCGGCTTCCTCGAGCCGCTCATCCTCAAGGCGGGCAAGACGCTCGCCTCCTACGAGCTCGTCTACGAGACGTACGGGACGCTGAACGCCGCGCGCTCGAACGCGGTTCTGGTGTGCCACGCGCTGTCGGGCAGCCACCACGTCGCCGGCTACTACGCCGACGACCCGAAGAAGGTGGGCTGGTGGGACAACCTCATCGGGCCCGGCAAGCCGATCGACACCGAGCGCTTCTTCGTGATCGGCGTGAACAACATCGGCGGCTGCCACGGCTCGACGGGGCCGGGATCGATCGATCGCGCGACCGGACAACCCTACGGCGCGAGCTTCCCCGTCGTGACCGTCGAGGATTGGGTCATCTCGCAGGCGCGGCTCATGGATCGCCTCGGCGTCGAGCGCCTCGCCGCGGCGATCGGCGGCTCGCTGGGCGGCATGCAGGCGCTGCAGTGGACGCTGTCGTTCCCCGAGCGCATCGCGCACGCGCTCGTGATCGCCGCGGCCCCGCGCCTTTCGACGCAGAACATCGCCTTCAACGACGTCGCGCGCACGGCGATCGTCTCCGATCCCGATTTCCACGGCGGCAACTTCTACGCGCACCGCGCGATCCCGGCGCGCGGGCTCAAGCTCGCGCGCATGCTCGGCCACATCACGTACCTGTCCGAGGACCTGCTCATGGAGAAGTTCGGGCGGGTGCTCAAGCGCGACGAGTACCGCTTCAACTACGAGGTCGAGTTCGAGATCGAGTCGTACCTGCGCTACCAGGGCGACAAGTTCGCGCAGGTCTTCGACGCGAACACGTACCTGCTGATGACCAAGGCGCTCGACTACTTCGATCCCGCGAAGGAGACCGGCGGCGATCTCGCGCGCGCGCTGTCCGCGGCGCGCGCCGGCTTCTTCCTCGCCTCGTTCAAGAGCGACTGGCGCTTTCCGCCCGAGCGCAGCCGCGAGATCGTGAAGGCGCTCGTCGCGACCGGCAAGCCGGTGACGTACGCCGAGATCGACGCGCCCCACGGCCACGACGCGTTCCTGCTCGACGACCCGCGCTACCACGAGCTCATCGCCGCGTACATGGACAACGTGGCGGTCGAGATCGGCGCGGGCGCGCGCCAGGGGACGCTCAGGCTCGCCCGCGCGGAGCTCGAGGAGATGCGCGGCTACGGCGAGCGCGAGGGTACCTGATGCAACGCTACGACTTCGAGCTCATCGCCTCGTGGATCCCCGATCGCGCCCGCGTGCTCGACCTCGGCTGCGGCGACGGCGTGCTGCTCGCGGGGCTCGCCGCCACGCGCGGCACGACCGGCTACGGCATCGAGATCGACGACGCGAACGTGCTCGCGAGCGTGAGGAACGGCGTGCAGGTGATCCAGAGCGACATCGAGGAAGGCCTCGCGCAGTTCGAGGACAACGCCTTCGACTTCGTGATCCTGTCGCAGACGCTGCAGGCGATGCGCAACGCCGAGTCGGTGATGAACGAGATGCTGCGGGTCGGGCGCGAGGGCATCGTGTCGTTCCCGAATTTCGGTTACTGGCGCCACCGCGTCGACATCTTCCGCGGCCACATGCCGGTGTCGAAGACGCTGCCCCACGCGTGGTGGAACACGCCCAACATCCACCTGTGCACCGTGAAGGACTTCGAGGACCTGTGCACGAAGGTCGGCGCCGCGATCCTCGACGAGCGCGTGATCCACGAGGGGCGCACGATCACGTTCGCGCCCAACCTGCGCGGCAGCCTGGGCATCTTCCGCTTCCGCCGGCGCGAGGGCCGCGGCTCCGCCTAGGCGGCGCATGGGGTGCGGCGGCCGGCCGCCTTGCCCGCGCGCCTGAAATGGCTATGATGGACGCGTTCATCCGAGCGGAGCGTCGCGACGCGATGCGGCCGCGAATGGCCCGGCTGCCGTGATCGATCACCTCGACCACCTGGTTCTCACGACGTCGCACGAGACGGCGTGCATCGATTTCTACACGCGCGTGCTCGGCATGCACCTCGAGACGTTCATGGCCGGCTCGCCGCCCGCCGCGCGCCGCGCGCTCAAGTTCGGCACGCAGAAGATCAACCTCCACGTGCAGGGCGCCGAGTTCGAGCCGAAGGCGCACCTGCCGGTGCCCGGCGCGCTCGACCTCTGCTTCATCGCCTCGATTCCGCTGGACGCGGTGATCGAGCGCCTCGGGCGCGAACGCTGGCCGATCCTGCTCGGTCCCGTGATGCGCACCGGCGCGACGGGCATGATCCGCTCCGTCTACGTGCGCGACCCCGATCTCAACCTGGTGGAGATTTCCGAGCCCGTGCAGCGCGAGGGCGGCGGATAGATGGACAGGCTCGACCGGATCGTGCGCGGCCTGGTGCGGCTCGGCACCTTCCTCGTCCTGCCGTTGTCGCTGCTGCTGTTCCTGCAATGGCCGCTGCGCGATGTCGTCCAGGCGGGCTCGCGCGAGGCGAACGACCTCGCGCAGATCCTATTCGCGCTCTATGTCGCGGTCGCACTCACGGCGGCCACGCGCGACCACGCCCATCTCGCGACCGACGTGCTCGCGCGACGCTATTCCCCGCGGGTGCGCGCCCGCCTGGTGCGCATCGCCCAGCTCTGCATCGCCGCGCCCGCCGCGCTCTTCGTGCTCGTGTCCGGGGCGCGCGCGACGTGGTTCGCGACCGTGGAGCTCGAGCACTTTCCCGAGACGATGAACCCGGGCTATTTCCTGCTGCGCATCGCCGTGGTCGTGCTCGCGGCGCTGGTCCTGGTGCAGGCGCTCCTCGACGTCTCGCGCCGCGCGCCGCGCTGATGGAGACCGCCGGGCTCTGGATGCTCGCGGCGGTCGGCATCGCGCTCGTCGCCACGGGATTGCCTGCATGGCTCGTGCTGGTGGGCGTCTCGCTCGCGTTCGCCGCGGCGGGCATCGCGACCGGCCTCTTCGACGCGTCGTTCCTCGAAGCGATCTATCCGCGCCTGGTGGGCCTGCTCGAGAACGACCTGCTGCAGGCGCTGCCGCTGTACGTGCTGATGGGCGTCATCATCGCGCGCACCGCGCTCGCCCCGTCGCTCTTCGCCGGCGCGCAGGCGATCCTCGCCCCCACGCGGCGTCCCGCGCCGCTCGCCGGCCTGGCGCTCGGCGTGCTGCTCGCGCCCATGTGCGGGTCCGTCGGCGCGGGCGTGGCGATGTTCTCGCGCACGGTGCATCCGCAGCTCGCGCGGGCCGGCGTGCCCGAAGCGCGCAACGTGGCGCTCGTGTGCGTGGCGAGCACGCTGGGTGTGGTGGTGCCGCCCTCCCTCGTGCTGATCCTGCTCGGCGACACGATGATGCGCGCGCACACGGAGGCGATGCACCTCGCGCCTTCCGCAGGGCTCATCGTGAACACGCAGGACGTTTTCCACGCCGCGCTCGTTCCCGCCGGCCTCTTCGTCCTGCTGTGCGCGCTCGTGGTGCTCATCCAGCGACGCGGCGGTCCCGAGGTGCCCGCGCCGCGACCTTCCCGCGCGCAGCTCGTCACCGCCGCGATCGCCACGCTGCTGCTGGTGGCGCTGCTCGCGGGCGTCGCATTGGGCTATCTCTACGCGGTGGAGGCCGCGGCGGCCGGCGGCGTGCTGCTGGTGATCCACGGCGTGGCCACCGGGGCGCTGCGCCGCGAGCACCTGTCCGCGGTGCTGCACGACACCATGTCCATCACCGGCTCGCTCTTCGCGCTGCTGGTCGCGGCCAACGCCTTCACGCTGGTCGAGCGCGCGTTCGGCACCGATCGCTGGCTCGCGGCGGCGTTCTCGGGGCTCGACCGCGGCGCCGTGCTCGCGGCGGGCCTGGGCAGCATCGCGCTCTGCGCGCTCGTGCTCGACGCCTTCGAGATGATCTTCGTGGTGATCCCGATCGTGGCCCCCGCGGTGCTCACCCGCGTGCCCGATGCGCCGTGGGTCTCGGTGCTGGTGCTGCTCATCCTGCAGGCGAGCTTCCTCATCCCGCCGTTCGGCTACGCGGTGATGATGGCGCGCACCCGCGTGGGCGGCCAGGTGCGCAATGCCGAGCTGCTGCGCGCGTTGCTGCCGTTCCTCGCCGCGCAGCTTCTGGTCGTGATCGCGGTGCTCGCCTTTCCCGGCATGCTGTGGCGCGACGCGGCTCCGGCGCCCGCGGCGCAGGGGCCCGGCGGCGAGCACGCGCTCGAGGAGATGCTCGACGAGGAGCAGGCCGCGCAGCCGAAGTGAGCTCAGCGGCGCCGGTTGCGGCGGTCGAGGCGCGGGCGGCTCGCGCGCATCGCGTGCAGCTCGCGCAGCGCGCGGTCGGTGAGCGCCTGCAGCTGCTCCGCGCTCCTGATCGCGTCCTCCACTTCCTTGCGCCGCTTGCGCAGGAACGCGCCGTCGAGCGCCTGGGTCTCGGGTTGCAGCTCGCCGCCGGGGCCCGGGTCCCACAGCGCGCGGGCGAGCTGGATGCGCACGCCGCGCCCGTTGCCGTCGCGCATGTACGCGGAGCGCGTGAGCATCGCGCGCGCGCGCTCCGCGGCCTCGAGGCGCCGCTCGAGGCGCTCGAAGTCGTAGCCGTCGCGCAGGCCGTGGAAGGCGAAGAGGTCGCGCACCGCGGCGATGTACTGGCGCGGGCGCGGCAGCTTGAGGATCACGCGTCCCTGCTTGATCGAGATCTCCATCAGGCTGTACATCACCTGGCCGAGGACCCAGTCGAGGTAGGCGTGGCGCGCGAGGATCACGCCGATCGGCGCGGCGAGCGTCGAGGGCAGCGGCTGGCGCAGCGGCGAGAGCGAGGTGCTGAACATGGCATGCGGCATGGTCAAGGCTTCCGGTCGATCTGTTCGATGGTCGCGCGCTGCGCCGCGAGCAGGACGAGCCCGGGCAGCGCCACGAGGAAGGTGAGCAGGAAGAAGAGCGGCCACGGCAGGCCCAGGTGGCGCGGGTCGGTGGCCCATCCGGCGACGGGCCCCACGTACACGCGGCCGAAGGTCGCGAGGGCGGAGAGCAGCGCGTACTGCGTCGCGGTGAAGCGATGGTCGCAAAGGCCCATCAGCAGCGCGACGAACGCCGCGGTGCCCATGCCGGCGGCGAGGTTCTCGAAGCCGACGGCGAAGACCATAATCGGATAGCTCTTGCCCACGATGGCGAGGCCCATGTACGCGAGGAGGGAGACGGCCTGCAGGATACCGAACCCCATGAGCGAGCGGAACAGGCCGAGGCGCACCATGAGCGCGCCGCCCGCGAGCACCCCGGCGATCGTGGCCGCGAAACCGATCACCTTGTTCACGTAGCCCACGTCGGCGAGCGAGAAGCCGGCGCCGCGCAGCAGGAAGGCGGTGGTGAGCGAGCCCGCGAACGCGTCGCCGATCTTGTAGAGCACGAGCAGCAGCAGCATCCACACCGCGCCGCGGCGCGTGAAGAACTCGCGCAGCGGCTCGACCACCGCCTCGCGCAGCGTGCGGGGCGCGCGCGCGCCGGCGTGCGGCTCCGGTCCCCAGAACGTCGCGATGATGCCCACGCCCATCAGCGCGCCCATGAGGAGGTACGTGCCGCGCCAACCGATGGCCGGGATCCATCCCGAGCCCGCGACCAGGATCAGCGCGAGCGCGCCGGAGACGAGCATCGCGATGCGATAGCCGAGGACGCCCAGCGCCCCCGCGAGCCCGCGCTCCTCGCTCGGCACGAGATCGGTGCGGTACGCGTCGACCACGATGTCCTGCGAGGCGGAGGCGAACGCGATGAAGAGCGCGAGCGCGGCCATGAGCGGCAGGTGCGCGTGCGGCGTGAGCCCCGCCATCGCCGCGATCGCCGCGGCGAGCGCGAGCTGTGTCACGAGGAGCCAGCCGCGCCGGCGCCCGAGGAACGGCGGCACGAAGCGGTCCATCGCCGGCGACCACAGGAACTTCCACGTGTAGGGAATGCCGACCAGGGTGAAGACGCCGATGGTCGAGAGGTCCACGCCGTCGACGGTCATCCACGCCTGCAGCGTCTGCCCGGTGAGGGCGAGCGGCAGCCCGGACGAGAAGCCGAGCAGCAGGATGACCGCGAGATTGCGGTCGCGCAGGACCGCGGAGTAATCGTGCGACGCCTTCAAGATGCCGCAAGGATAGCGCAGCGCCGGCCCCGCCCCGGCGCGCGACTAGAATGTTCGTATCGCGCGCGGCCACCGGCCGCGCGGCTCATCGCGAGGGATCCCATGGCGAAGGTCGAGAAGACGGACGCGGAGTGGCGCGCGCAGCTCACGCCGCAGCAATACGAGGTCACGCGCCGCGGCGCCACCGAGCGCGCCTTCACCGGCGAGTACAACGAGTGCAAGCAGGCGGGCACCTACGCGTGCGTGTGCTGCGGGCAGCCGCTCTTCAGCTCGGACACCAAGTACGAATCGGGCAGCGGCTGGCCGAGCTTCTGGAAGCCGATCGACGCGCAGGCGGTCGAGGAGCACGACGATTCGAGCCACGGCATGCGCCGCACCGAGATCGTGTGCTCGGGCTGCGGCGCGCATCTCGGCCACGTGTTCGAGGACGGCCCGCAGCCGACGGGGCTGCGCTACTGCACCAACAGCGCTTCGCTCAAGCTCGAGAAGAAGTAGCGTCGCGAGGCAGGAGCCGGGGAAGCCGGACCGGGTTCGAGACCTGGTCGGACGCGATGCACCGCCAGGGGCATCGTGCCCTCGCTTCCTCGAAACGAACCGCGACGGCAAAAAGGTGCGCGTCGAAACGGGCCTGGCCACTCGAGGAGGCGCCGCGGTCGACGCGCTTCTTGCCGTCGATGGCCGGGTTCACTTCGGGGTCGGCTCGGCGCCTCCAAGGTCTCGAACCCGGTCCGGCTTCCCCGGCTGCCGAGCCGCTCACGCGGGCGAGGGCTGGATGCGGCCGAGCTTCTCGAGGCGCAGGCGGATGGAGCTCTGCGTGCGCGCGTGCTTGCGCGCCATGTCGGGCATGGTCGAGCCCGTGTCGAACTCGGTGACCAGCATGCGGTCCTCGCCCTCGGTCCAGGGCTTGCCGAAGTTCGCGGGCAGGCGCTCGCGGCGCTTCTCGCGCTCGACCTCGCGCGCCATGAGGTCGACGGCCGAGTAGAGCGCGCGCAGCGTGCGCGGCTCCGCGTAGGGGCTGTTGTCGGGATAGGCCTCGCCGGTGAGCGGGTTCACGCCGTCGGCGAGCGCGCGGACGATGGGCAGTGCGGCATCCAGTTGCATGGTTTTCCCTCGTTGTTGGGTTGGGTCGGCGGTGCGCATCCGGCCGCTCGGGGCGCCATCCATCACCGGCCCTTTCGAGAACGCCGCGGCGCGCGCGGCGGTTGACGCCGCGTTCGATTCACTCTCGACCTGTCCCTCGAAGAGCGAACGGTCTCAGCCGAGGTCGATCGGCGCGTTCGAGGACAACATGTCGCGCGCGAGGCGCGCCGCACCCGTGGTCACCGCGTGGTTGTGCAGCCGCGCCACGCAGATCTTGACCGCGCTCGCCGCGGCGGACGATGCGTGCGCCTCGATCGCCTTCGCGACCTCGCGCTTGATGAGGCGCGGCAGCGCTTCCACGAGCCCGCCGCCGAGCACGATCATGTCGGGGTTCAGGAAGTCGACGAGGTTCGAGAGCGCGCCGCCGACGACCGCGGCACGGCTGCGCACGAGCTTCTCGAGGGCCTTGTCGCCCGCGCGGATCGCCGCCGCGATGTCGCGGCTCTTGATCGAGGTGACGTCGGTGCCCGCGAACTCGCGCAGGTTCGGCGCCCAGCGCTTCGCGGCGAGCGCGGCCGCGTCGCCCGCGATGGCCGTGCGGCTCGCGACGTTGTCGAGCACTTCCTTGCGCCCGGGCGGCGCGCCGGACGCATGCGCCAGGTGCAGCATGTAGTTGCCGATGTCGCCGGCGTGCCCGTTCGCGCCCAGGTGCAGGCGCCGGTCGATCGCGATCGCGCCGCCCACGCCCGTGCCGATGAACACGGCGACGATGTGCCGCGCCTTCTTCGCGCAGCCGAGCTTCATCTCGCCGTACAACCCCGCCTGCACGTCGTTGCCCACGAACACGCTCGCGCCCGTGAGCTTCTCGAGGCGCGCGCGCAACGGATAGTCCTGCAGGAATGGCAGGTTCGGCGAGGTGCGCACCACGCCCTCGCGCAGGTCGATGTCGCCCGCGCAGCCCACGCCTACCGCGCGCACGCGCAGCTTGTGCTCGCGCGCCGCCTCGAGCAGCTTCTCCACCGCCTCGTTCAGGTTGCGCGTGAATCCCTTGGCGCCGCTCTTGCCCGGGTCCGTTCGCAACTTTTCTTCCGCCACAACCTCGAACCGTTCGTCGAACAGGGCGTACAGGCTCTTGGTGCCGCCGATGTCGATGCCGAGGGTCGCGTCGCCGCGCTTGTCGTCCTTAGCCAAGGCACCTGACCTCGTCGGAAGTTGTTACGGAGACCGGTCACAAAGGGGAACAGTTCCATGCGCTACACCGCCCTCGCCGTCGACTTCGACGGCACGATCGCCCATGACGGCGTGGTCCCGCCCCACGTGGTGGACGGTCTCGCGCGCCTCAAGGAAACCGGGCGGCGCCTGCTGCTGGTCACCGGCCGCGAGCTCGACGAGCTGCTCGCCGTCTTCCCGCCGATCCGCCTGTTCGACCGCGTGGTCGCCGAGAACGGCGCGCTGCTCTATCGCCCGGGGAGCGGGGAGCGCGAGCCCCTCGGCGAGCCGCCGCCGCCGGAATTCGTCGACCTGTTGCGCGCGCGCGGCGTGCCGGTGTCGGTCGGCAAGTCGATCGTCGCGACGGTCGAGCCTTACGAGACCGTCGTGCTCGAGGCGATCAAGGAGCTCGGCCTCGAGCGGCAGGTGATCTTCAACAAGGGCGCGGTGATGGTGCTGCCCGCGGGCGTGACGAAGGCGAGCGGCCTGGCGGTGGCGTTGAAGGAGCTCGCGCTCTCGCCGCGCAACCTGGTGGCCGCGGGCGATGCCGAGAACGACCACGCCCTCCTTGAATCCGCGGAGTATTCGGTCGCGGTCGCGAACGCGATCCCCACGCTGCAGGCGAAGGCCGATCGCGTGACGCGCGAGCCGCGCGGCGACGGCGTGCTCGAGGTGATCGCCGACCTCATCGAATGCGATCTCGAGCGCACCCCGCCGGCGCGCCCGCGCCGCGCGCTGCTGCTCGGCACCGACGCGCACGGGGCCGCGGTGACGCTCCCGGCCGCGGGCGTGTCGATGGTGGTGACGGGGCGCGGCCACAGCGGCAAGACCGCGCTCGTGACCGGCATCCTCGATCGCCTGTGCACCATCGGCTACCAGTTCTGCGCCATCGACACCCACGGCGAGTATCTCGAGTTCGCCTCCGCGGTGGTGTTCGGCTCGCCCGAGCACAAGCCGGAGGTCGACGAGATCCTCACCGCGCTCGAGAAGCCCGACGTGCAGGCGGTCGTCGCCCTCGGGGCCGTGCCCGAGCGCGAGCGCCCGCGCCTCATCACCGAGCTGCTGCGCCGGCTCGCCGCGCTGCAGGAGACGACGGGACGGCCGCACTGGATCGTCGTGGACGAGGCGCAGCACGTGCTGCCCGAGCGCGGCCTCAGGGACGAGGTGGCGCTGCCGCCTGCGGAGAACATGCTCTACGTGAGCTCGGACGCGTCGAAGCTGCCGCCCGACGTGCTGGCCGCGGCGAAGGCGGTCGTCGCGAGCGGCGAGGGCGCGAACGCTGCGCTCGCCGCGGTGGCCGAGGCGATTCCCGCGCCGCGCCCGCCCGAGGCGCTGCGCGATCCGCGCGAGGGCGAGGCGCTGGTGTGGATGCGCCCGGGCGGCGACGCGCCGGTGCTCGTGGAGCTGCCGCGCGTCGACCGCTCGAAGGCGCGCGAACGCACCGACGTAGGACGGCTCCTACGGCGCGCGTGAGCGCGATGCGCCATCATCGCGGACCCGGGGAAAAGCCTGCGCCGCCTGAATCTTGTGGAGCCCCCCCGGTCGAATCCTGACATTCGCACATCCCTCGCAAGCGTGAACTATCCGGAGAACCTGATGGGAGGCCCGAGCAACGAGCTGCACGGCCTGATGCCGAACCGATTCGGCGTGCCGCGCGGCGCACCCGATCGCAACACCATGGCGCAGCTCGCGCGCCAGACGATCTCGGTCGTGCTGGCCGGCGGACGCGGCACGCGCCTCGGCCCGCTCACGGAATGGCGCGCGAAACCGGCGGTGCCGTTCGGCGGCAAGTTCCGCATCATCGACTTCGCGCTGTCGAACTGCCTGAACTCCGGCATCCGCCGCATCGGCGTGGCGACCCAGTACCAATCGCACGGGCTCATCAACCACGTGCAGAAGGGCTGGTCGTTCCTCGACGGACGCTTCAACGAGTTCATCGAGGTGCTGCCCGCGCAGCAGAGCGAGACGTGCGACTGGTACAAGGGCACCGCGGACGCCGTCTACCAGAACATCGAGCTCTTGCGCCGCCACGACCCGCGCCTGGTGCTCGTGCTCGCCGGCGACCACATCTACAAGATGGATTACGCGTGCATGCTCTACGAGCACGTCGAGCGCGGCGCCGACATGACCGTGGGCTGCGTCGAGGTGCCCGTCTCCGAGGCGGCCGGCCAGTTGGGCGTCATGGAGGTGGACAAGTCGTTCCGCGTGATCGGCTTCCAGGAGAAGCCCGCGCAGCCGCGGCCGCTGCCCGGGCGCGACGACGTCTGCCTCGGCAGCATGGGCATCTACGTCTTCAACGCGGACTTCCTCTACGAGGAGCTGATCGACGACGCGGTCGACGACGCCTCGAGCCACGACTTCGGCCACGACATCATCCCGAAGATGATCGCCAGCGGCGCGCGCGTGTTCGCCCACCGCCTGCAGGACAGCTGCGAGCAGTTCACCGACGGCACGCCCTACTGGCGCGACGTCGGCACGGTCGACGCCTTCTGGGAGGCGAACCTCGAGCTCACGCGCGTCTCGCCGGCGCTGAACCTCTACGACCAGGCGTGGCCGATCTGGACCTTCCAGGAGCAGCTGCCGCCGGCGAAGTTCGTGTTCGACCTCGAGGGACGGCGGGGCGCGGCGATCGACTCGATGGTCTCGGGCGGCTGCATCGTGAGCGGCTCGACGGTGCGCAACTCGCTGCTGTTCAACAGCGTGCGCGTGCACAGCTACTGCAGCATCAACGAGGCGGTGATCCTGCCGGAGGTGGAGATCGGGCGCGGGGCGATGCTCTCGCGCGTGATCGTCGACCAGGGCACGAAGATCCCGCCGGGCCTGCGCGTCGGAATCGATCCCGAGGAAGACCGCAAGCGCTTCCACGTCACGGACAAGGGCGTCACGCTCATCACGCCGGCGATGCTCGGCCAACGACTGCGTCACCTGCACTGACGCGGCCGGCACCGGGATCGCCATGGCGCTGCTGACCGAGCACGACATCTACCTGTTCCGCGAGGGCACCCATGCGACCCTCTACCGCAACCTCGGCTGCCACCTGAAGCCGCAGGGCGGCGCGCGCTTCGCGGTCTGGGCGCCGAACGCGCGCGGCGTCTCCGTCATCGGCGAATGGAACGACTGGCGCCCGGGCGCGGACGTGATGCGCCCGCGCTGGGACTCGTCGGGAATCTGGGAAGCGGAGGTGGGCCCCGTGCGCCAGGGCCAGTCGTACAAGTACGCGATCACGAACGCCTACGGCGCGCGCGAGGACCGGGCCGACCCGTTCGCCTTCTTCGCCGAGGTGGCACCGGCGAGCGCGTCGCGCGCCTGGTCGCTCGACTACGCGTGGAACGACCACGACTGGATGGCGAGCCGCGCGGAGCGCAACGCGCTCGCCGCCCCGTTCGCGGTCTACGAGGTCCACCTCGGATCGTGGCGCCGCGACGACACCAACCGGCTGCCCACGTACCGCGAGCTCGCGCAGCCGCTCGCCGAGTACGCGCAATGGCTCGGTTTCACGCACGTGGAGCTGATGCCGATCACGGAGCACCCGTTCTACGGCTCGTGGGGTTACCAGACCACGGGCTACTTCGCGCCCACCTCGCGCTATGGCACGCCGCAGGACTTCATGTACCTCGTCGACACGCTGCACCGCCACGGCCTCGGCGTGATCCTCGACTGGGTGCCCTCGCACTTCCCCGACGATCCCCACGGCCTCGCGCGCTTCGACGGCACGCACCTCTACGAGCACGCCGACCCGCGCCTGGGCTTCCATCCCGAGTGGAAGAGCGCGATCTTCAACTACGGGCGCCACGAGGTGCGCGCGTTCCTCACCTCGAGCGCGCGCTTCTGGCTCGACCAGTACCACGTCGACGGCCTGCGCGTGGACGCGGTCGCCTCGATGCTCTACCTCGACTACGGGCGCAAGCACGGCGAGTGGATCCCCAACGTCTACGGCGGCAAGGAGAACCTCGAGGCGATCGCGTTCCTCAAGCAGCTGAACGTGATGGTGGGCCGCGACTTCCCCGACACGCGCACCATCGCCGAGGAGTCGACCGCGTGGCCGCAGGTCTCGCGCCCCGTCTTCACCGGCGGCCTCGGCTTCTCGATGAAGTGGAACATGGGGTGGATGCACGACACGCTCGACTACATGTCGCTCGATCCGATCTACCGGCGCTTCCACCACGGCAGCCTCACGTTCTCGCTCTGGTACGCGTTCACCGAGAACTTCATCCTGCCGCTCTCCCACGACGAGGTGGTGTACGGCAAGCGCTCGCTGCTCGACAAGATGCCCGGCGACCGCTGGCGCAAGTTCGCCAACCTGCGCCTGCTCTACGGCTACATGTGGACGCACCCGGGCAAGAAGCTGCTCTTCATGGGCGGGGACTTCGGCCAGTGGCGCGAGTGGGCGCACGAGGGCCAGCTCGACTGGTTCCTCACCCACGAGGCGGACCACGCCGGGCTGCAGCACTGGCTGCGCGACGTGAACCTCGCCTACCGCTCGCAGCGCGCGCTGCACGAGGTGGACTTCGACCCGGCCGGCTTCCAGTGGATCGACATGCACGACAGCGACGACAGCGTGCTCACGTACCTGCGCCTCGCGGCCGACGGCACGCCGGTGCTGGTCGCGTGCAACTTCACGCCCGTGGTGCGCGAGAATTACCGCGTCGGCGTGCCGCGTCCCGGCCGCTGGCGCGAGGCGCTGAACAGCGATGCGCGCGCCTACGGCGGCAGCGGCGTGGGCAACCTGGGCGGGGCCGACGCGCAGCCCACGCCGTGGCACGGCCGCGAGCAGTCGCTCTGCCTCACGCTGCCGCCGCTCGGGTTCCTGCTCTTCGTTCCGGAGGGAGGCTCGCCATGAACGACCAATCCCGTTCCTCGGTGCGCGAGACGCTCGCTCCTTCCGCCGTCATCGAGAGCGTGGCGCCGCAGGTCGACGCCGGGCGCTTCGCGGTCAAGCGCGCGGTGGGCGAGGAGATCGTGGTCGTGGCCGACTGCTTCGCCCACGGCCACGAGCGCGTCGACTGCGTGGTGCGCTATCGCGGCCCGGGCGACGCGGAGTGGACCGAGGTCGCCATGGAGCCGCTCGGCAACGACCGCTGGCGCGCGCGCTTCACGGTCGATCGCGTGGGCCTGTGGCAGTACGGCGTCGTCTGCTGGATCGACCACCTCGCCTCGTGGCGCGAGGAGTACCTGCGGCGCGTCGATCCCGCGGACCTGCGCGTCGCGGCGATCTCCGGCGCGCAGCTCGTCGCCGCGAGCGCCGGGAACGCCCCGGACAACGTGCGCGCGCCGCTCGAGCAGTGGGCGCAACGGCTGCGCGCGGAAACCGATCCCGAGCGCCTGCACGAGCTCGCCCTCGACGAGAGCCTGCTCGAGTGCGCGCGCCGGCACGCGCCGCGCGCGGGCGCCGCGCAAAGCCTCACCTATCCGGCGTACGTCGATCGCGAGCGCGCGCGCTTCAGCACCTGGTACGAGGTCTTCCCGCGCTCGCTCTCGGCCGCACCCGGTCAGCACGGCACGTTCGACGACGTGATCCGGCATCTCGACCGCATCAAGGGCCTCGGCTTCGACGTGGTCTACCTGCCGCCGATCCATCCCATCGGGCGCACCAAGCGCAAGGGCCGCAACAACGCGACGGTGGCCGAGCCCGGCGACGTGGGCAGCCCCTGGGCGATCGGCGCGCGCGAGGGCGGGCACACGGCGATCCATCCCGACCTCGGCACGCTCGACGATTTCCGCCGCCTCGTGGGCGAGGCGAAGCGCCGCGGCATGGAGATCGCGCTCGACATCGCGTTCCAGGCCGCGCCCGACCACCCGTGGGTGACCCAGCATCCCGAGTGGTTCCGCCGCCGTCCCGACGGCACCATCCAGTACGCCGAGAACCCGCCGAAGAAATACGAGGACATCTACCCGATCGACTTCGAGTCGCGCGACTGGCGCGGCCTGTGGCACGCGCTGCGCGACGTGTTCCTGTTCTGGGCCGCGCAGGGCGTGGAGATCTTCCGCGTCGACAACCCGCACACCAAGCCGTTCGCGTTCTGGGAGTGGGTGATCCACGAGGTGCGCCGCCAGCATCCGGGGACGATCTTCCTGGCGGAGGCGTTCACGCGCCCGCGCGTCATGCACCGGCTCGCGAAGCTCGGCTTCACTCAGTCGTACACGTACTTCACGTGGCGCCTCACGAAGGCCGAGCTCACCGAGTACTTCACCGAGCTCGCGCTCGCGCCGGCGCGCGAGTACTTCCGCCCGAACTGCTGGCCGAACACGCCCGACATCCTGCCCTATCACCTGCAGAAGGC
The DNA here is from genome assembly GCA_964403515.1 of uncultured Burkholderiales bacterium. GTDB lineage: Bacteria > Pseudomonadota > Gammaproteobacteria > Burkholderiales > Usitatibacteraceae > Usitatibacter. Next base: position 128,090 of record CAYOGL010000010.1, read on the forward strand.
GCCGCCGGAGATGTTCCGCATCCGGCTCGTGCTCGCCGCCACCCTCGCCGCCAACTACGGCATCTACGGCCCGGCGTACGAGGCGGCCGAGAACCGCAACCGCGACGCCGATTCCGAGGAGTACCTCGCGAGCGAGAAGTATGAGATCAAGCGCTGGGACCTCGACGCGCCCCATTCGCTCGCCCCGCTCATCGGCAAGGTGAACGCGATCCGCAAGGCGCACGCTGCGCTGCAGTCGGACTGGAGCCTCGCCTTCCACCCGACCGACAACGAGCAACTCCTGTGCTACTCGAAGCGCGCCGGCGAGGACCGCGTCCTCGTCGCGGTGAACCTCGATCCGCGCTTCACCCAGAGCGGGTGGGTGAACGTCGACCTGGCCGCGCTCGGGCTCGACCCGTACGCCGCCTACACGGTGCACGACCTGCTCTCCGGCGAGAGCTACCCCTGGTGGGGAAGCCGCAACTTCCTCATGCTCGACCCGCACCGCACGCCCGCGCACATCTTCAGCGTCACGCCCGGAAGCGCCTAGGCATGCGGACCCGGCGTATGTTCTGCTTGGGGGCGGGCAGCATCGCCACGGCCGACGCGACGTCGGTGAAAGCCGTCGCGATCGATCGGAGGGCGATGCGGACTCGGCGTATGTTCTGCTTGGGGGCGGGCAGCATCGCCACGGCCGACGCGATGACGCTGAAAGCCGTCGCGATCGATCGGAGGCCGTAATGGACACGCGCGCCTACGGCGCGCCGGTCCCGCAGCCGGGCGGCGCCACCCTCGCGGACGATCCGCTGTGGTACATGGACGCGATCATCTACCAGGTCCATGTGAAGGCGTTCTACGACTCGAACGCCGACGGCATCGGCGACTTCCGCGGGCTCACCGAGAAGCTCGACTACATCCGCGACCTCGGCGTGAACACCATCTGGATGATGCCGTTCTACCCGAGCCCGATGCTCGACGACGGCTACGACGTCGCCGACTACGAGAACGTGCACCCGCCCTACGGCACCCGCGCCGATTTCAAGCGCTTCGTGCGCGAGGCGCACGAGCGCGGGCTGCGCGTGGTCACCGAGCTGATCATCAACCACACCTCCGACCAGCACCCGTGGTTCCAGGCGGCGCGGCGCGCGCCGAAGGGCTCGCTCAAGCGCAGCTACTACGTGTGGAGCGACGACCCGAACCAGTACGCCGGCACGCGCATCATCTTCACCGACACCGAGACCTCGAACTGGTCGTGGGACCCGATCGCGCAGCAGCACTACTGGCACCGCTTCTTCAGCCACCAGCCCGACCTGAACTACGACAACCCGCACGTGCTGCGCGCGGTGCTGCGCACGATGGAGTTCTGGATGGACATGGGCGTGGACGGCTTCCGCCTCGACGCCATCCCGTACCTCGTCGAGCGCGAGGGAACGAGCTGCGAGAACCTGCCCGAGACGCACGCGATCGTGAAGCAGATCCGCGCGCACCTCGACCGCCTGTACCGCAACCGCATGCTGCT
>CAYOGL010000011.1:0-111063 GCA_964403515.1 uncultured Burkholderiales bacterium
TGTGCTCCCAGCATAGTGACGCTAAGCCTACACGGGAGGAAATTATGCGCCGGCTGCGCGTGCCGTTCGCCGCGATCGCGCCGATGATCGTGGTCTCGTGCGCGGTGGGCGCCTTCGCGATCCAGAACGCGGTGTTCGACATCTGGCTGATGCTCGCCTTCGGCGTGGTGGGCTACGTGTTCAAGAAGATCGGCATCCCGCTCGCGCCGCTCACGCTCGCCCTCGTGCTCGGCAACCGCGCCGAGGACGCGTTCCGGCTCTCGATGATCGGCGCGAACGGGGACCTGCGCGTGTTCTGGTCGAACGGCCTGGTGGGCACCATCACCACGTTCGCGCTGCTGCTGCTCTTCTGGCCCCTCCTCGGCCGGCTCAAGGGCCGGCTGTTCCCCGCCCGGCCGTTACGGCCGTAATGGAAAGACGCCCAATCCTGTGACGGCCCGCACAGCCGGCGCCGGCCCCGGGCGCGTAGCTTTGGCGTCGTCGCGGCAACGAGCCGCCAAGGAACAAGGGGCGCACATGATCAGCCTGACCGTTCTCGTCGTCGTGCTCGGCCTCGGCTGGGCTTGCGTGAAGGCCTGGAACTGGACCGTTGCGCTGCTGCGCGCCAAGCCGCAGCTCCCCGCCGCGATCGAGGCATTCGGCGAATAGATTCGCGAGGCAGGCCGCGGCCGGCGCTTCACGGCGCGGCGCTCAGGGAGCCGGGCGCGGCTGGGGAAGCCGCGCCCTTTTTCTTTTCCCGGTAACAATTTCCGTCGCCGCGGCCGCATGCGCCGCGGCTCAAATATCGCGTTACGATATATCTGGCGCCGCGCGCCGGAAGGTGCGATAGTGGGCCGCGTTTGCGTGCCGGTCCTCGCCGCGAGGCTGCGGCATCCGCCCCCGTAGGCCGTTTCGCCGCACCCGCCCGGCCGCGCTCGTCGGAGCGAAGGCCACCGCGCGTGCCGCGCCGGGTTTTCATCAACGCACGGCGACGAGGAGGAGGAGATGAGCATGCATGCGACCCCCGTCGGGCGGTGCATCGTGGCGCTCGCGCTCGGCGCGGCGGCGGGGCTCGTGCCCGCCGCGGCCGCGGCGCAGGCCGACACGATCACGCTCGGCTCGGCGATTTCGATCACCGGCAAGTACTCGCAGGAAGGCAAGAACGGGAGGGACGGCTACGACTTCGCCGTGCAGAAGATCAACGCCCGCGGCGGTGTCGAGGTGGGTGGCCGCAAGTACAAGCTGGCGGTCAAGTACTACGACGACGAGTCCACGCCGGCGCGCACCGCGGAGCTGCTCGAGCGGCTGATCAACCAGGACGGCGTCAAGTTCGTCCTCGGGCCGTACGGCTCGGGGCCGACCAAGGCGGCCGCGCCGGTGACCGAGAAATACAAGATCCCGATGGTCGAGGCGGAGGGCGCATCGCGTTCGCTCTTCACCCAGGGCTACAAGTACCTCTTCGCCGTGCTGTCGACCTCCGAGCAATACCTGTCGCCGGTGGTCGACCTCGCGGCCGAGCTCGCGCAGAAGGAAGGCAAGAAGCCGGGCGATCTCAGGATCGGGATGGCCTTCGAGAACGACCCGTTCTCGCTCGACGTGCGCGACGGCGTGCTCGACCAGGTGAAGCGCTACGGCATGAAGGTCGTCGTGGACGACAAGATGCCGCGCGACCTCTCGGACATCTCCGCGACGCTCACCAAGATCAAGGCGCTCAAGCCCGACGTCGTGCTCTTCTCCGGGCATACCAAGGGCGCGACCACCGCGACCCGGCAGATGAAGGAGATGAACGTGAACGCGCCCCTGGTCGCGATGACGCACTGCGAATCGGCCGACCTCGTCGGCAAGTTCGGCGCGGCCGCCGAGGGCATCCTCTGCCCGACGCAGTGGGCCGAGACGCTCAAGTACAAGGACGACATCTTCGGCAGCGCGATGGACTTCAACAAGGCGTTCCTCGCGGCGCACAAGGAGTACAAGGAGGTGCCGTACCAGACGGCGGAGGCGGCGGCGGCGATCGAGGTGTGGGCCGACGCGTTCCATCGCGCGGGAAGCCTCGATCCCGCGAAGCTGCGTGATGCGCTCGCCGCCACCGACCTCCAGACGTTCTACGGGCACATCAAGTTCAGCCCGGCCGGCAACAACGTCGGCAAGCCCATGGTGCTGCGCCAGATCCAGCACGGCAAGTACGTGGTGGTGGCGCCGACGCAGTACGCGGCCGACCCGGTCGTGTTCCCGCGCAAGGCGCCCCAGTAAGCCGGCTGGCGGAGGCGGGCCATGTGGGAGAACCTCGGCGTCCTGGTCGCGGCGCCGGTCTTCAACGTCCAGCTCCTGCTGAACGGCATCTCCGTGGGCGCGGTCTTCGCGCTCGCGGCCTACGGGCTCGCGCTGGTCTGGGGGGTGACGAGCGTGAAGAACCTGTCGCAGGGCGACATGGTGATGATGGGGGGCTACCTGGCGTTCGAGCTCTCGCGCCACGGCGTGCATCCCATCGTCGCCATGCTGCCGGTGGCGGCCTTCATGTTCGTGTTCGGCTGGGTGGTCTACAAGCTCGTCATCCGGCGCGTGATCCAGCTCGATCTCTTCACGTCGCTGCTCGCGACCTTCGGCCTGGCGATCACGATCCAGCAGTCGTTGAACCTCGTCTTCGGCCCGGACGTGCGCACGGTGGAGTCCGGCTTCGGCCGCATCGAGCTCTTCGACGGCGCGGTCGACTTCAGCGAGGTGCGCATCGTCGCGGTCGTCCTGTGCATCGCGCTCGCCGTCGCGATGGTGCTCTTCCTGCGCCACACGCGGATGGGGCAGGCGATCCGCGCGACCGCGCAGGACCCGCGCGCGGCGCGCGTGCTCGGCGTGAACACCGACCGCGTCTACGCGCTCACCTTCTCGATCAACGCGGCCATCTGCGGCGCGGCCGGCGTGCTGGTCTCGATGATCTGGGTGCTCCAGCCGTTCTACGGCATCGCGTATTCGATCCGCGCGTTCGTCATCGTCACCGCGGCCGGGCTGGGCAATTTCCCGGCGGTGATCTTCGCCGCGCTCGCCCTCGGCGTGGTCGAGCAGTACAGCGGGTTCGTGCTCGGCGCGCAGTTCCAGCAGGCCACGATCGTCGCGCTGCTGCTCGCGATCCTGCTCGTGCGCCAGCTCGCGCTGCAACGCCGCCGGATGGCGCTGCAATGAGCGCGCGCCGCCGCACCTTCGCGCTGCATGCCGCGATCGCGATCGCGGGCCTCGTGGCGCCGTTCCTCTTCCCCGCGCACGCGGTGCAGCTCGCGGTCTTCTGGATCATGGTCCTGTTCGCCCAGACCTGGGACACGATGGGCGGACAGATGGGCTACAACTCGCTCGGCAACATCGTCTTCTTCGGCCTCGGCATGTACATCTGCGCGGTCACGCAGATCGGGCTGGTGTACGACGTGGGCGAGTACACCGCCGCGAACGGCGCGATCCACATCCATTTCACGCAGCTGCAGTACTTCGAGGGCCTCGCGCTCGGCATCCTGCTCGGCGCGATCGGCGCCACGCTCGTGGCGGCGGTGCTGTCGCGGGTGCTCTCGGGCATGCGCGGTCCGTACTTCGCGATCGGCACGCTCGGCGTGGCGATCGCCGCGGGCGAGCTCACCAACGCGTGGGGCTGGGTCGGCGCGGGGCAGGGCATCTCGATGCCGGTGTTCCCCGGCGGGCCCGGCATGCGCGAGCGGTTCTTCTACTTCGCGTGCATGATCGCCGCGTGGCTCTGCTACGCGTTCCTTCGGTGGCTCTATTCCACGCGCTTCCGGCTCGCGATCAACGCGATCCGCGACGACGAGGACAAGGCCGAGGCGCTCGGCCTGCACACGGGCCGCTACAAGATGATCGCGTGGTCGGTGGCGGCGTTCTTCGTGGCGATCGCCGGCGCGCTCTTCGGCAACATGACCGGCTTCATCGAGCCGATCGAGACCGCGTACCCGACGCTCACCTTCGGCATCTTCATGGTCGCCATGGCGCTGCTCGGGGGCAAGGGCACGCTGTGGGGGCCGGTCATCGGGGCGATGGTCTTCTACGCCTTCCGCGAGGTGACGTGGACCTACCTCCTGGGCTGGCAATACGTCGCGCTCGGCGTGCTGATCATCGTGAACGTCGTGTATTTCCAGCAGGGCATCCTGGGCTGGGTGCGCAGCCGCAGGCCGGAGTGGTTCGGCGTGCGCGTGGCGGAGGCTTCGCCGCCGCGGGTTCCTTCGGCGGGCAGGGAGGCGAGCGCGTGAGCGATCCGATCCTGGAAGTGAGCGGGGCATGCAAGGCGTTCGGCGGCGTGGTCGCCAACCGCGACGTGAGCCTCACGGTCGAGCGCGGCAGCATCACCGGGCTCATCGGCCCGAACGGCTCCGGCAAGACCACGCTCTTCAATTCGATCGTCGGCCAGCACCCGCTCGACGGCGGGTCGATCCGCTTCGAGGGCCGCGAGATCGCGCGGCTGGGCGTGCAGCAGATCGCGCGCCTCGGCCTCGCGCGCACGTTCCAGCAGACGCGCATCTTCGGCAAGATGGACTGCGTCGAGAACATGATCGTGGCGCTGCCCGAGCGCGAGGGCGGATGGCGCCACATGTTCAATCCGTGCCCCGCGCAAGCCATCGAGAAGGCGGAGCAGCTCCTCGCCTTCGTCGGCCTGTACTCGAAGCGCAGGCTGCCCGCCGGGTCCCTCTCGTTCGGGCAGCAGAAGCTCCTCGAGTTCGCGATGGCGCTCATGAACGATCCGACGATGCTCCTGCTCGACGAGCCCACCGCGGGCATCAACCCGACGCTCATCAACGGGCTCATCGACCGGCTCAAGCGCGCGAACCGCGACTTCGGCATCACGCTGCTCGTGATCGAGCACAACATGCGCGTCATCATGAGCCTCGCGCAGCACATCTATTGCATGTCGGTCGGGCGCGTGCTCGCCTCCGGGCCGCCCGAACGGGTGAGGGACGACCCGCGCGTCGTGGACGCCTACCTCGGGGAGGCCGCGTGAGCAGCGTGCCCTCGCCGCATCCGTCCGGCGAGCGCCGGGCACAAGGCTATGCGGACGGCGAGGTCGATGTCGTGCTCTCGGTCGACGAGGTCGCGCGCGAGGCCGAGTCGCTGCGTCGCGCGCTGCCCGAGGAAGACCTGCTCGCGCTCGCGAAAGGCACGCCTTTCCTCAGCGTGCGCGGGCTGCACGCCGGGTACGGCGCGATGGAGATCCTGCACGGGGTGACGATGCACGTGGGGCGCGGCCAGTCCGCGTGCCTGGTTGGCCCGAACGGCGCCGGCAAATCGACCGTGCTGCATTCGATCTTCGGCTTCACGCGCATCACCGCGGGCGAGGTGCTCGTGGGCGCCGCCGGGACGCGGCGCGACGTCACGCGCATGAGCGCCGAGCGCAAGCTCCGGGAGGCGCGCATCGCCTACGTGCTGCAGGACAAGTCGGTGTTCCCCGACATGACGGTCGAGGAGAACCTGCTCATGGGCGGGTTCCTTCTCGGCTCGGCGTCGCGTGCGAAGGCGGCGGCCGAGAAGGTGTTCGCGAAGTACGAGCGGCTCGCGGCGCGCCGGCGCCATCCCGCGCGCGTGCTGTCGGGCGGCGAGCGGCGGCTGCTCGAGATCTCGCGCGCGCTCGTGATGGAGCCGGACGTGCTCCTGGTGGACGAGCCGTCGATCGGGCTGGAACCGCGCTACATCGACATGGTGTTCGAGATCCTGCGCCGCCTGCAGCGCGACGAGGGCAAGACCATCGTCATGGTCGAGCAGAACGCGAAGAAAGGGCTCGAGTTCGCGGACCTGGGCTACGTGCTGGTCTCCGGCCAGGTGGCGCTCGCCGGACGCGGCGCGGACCTCCTCACCGACCCCGACGTCGCGCGGCTCTTCCTCGGCGGATAGGGCGCGGCCTCGGCGCCGCTAGCGCCCGAGCGGGTCGGTCTGCGACTGCACGATGCGCCGGTCGAGCATGCGGCGTTGGCCCTCGTCGAGGAGCGCGTAGAGCGTGTCGAGATCGGTGCGCACCCGCGCGACCGCCTGCGCCTTCGCGCGCTCGTCGTCGGCGAGCGCGCCGATCAGCGTGGGCGCCGACGGGGCCGCCGAGCCGTTGGCCAGCGCGAAGGTGCGCCGGCGCTGCGCACGGCCGATCTCCGCCGCATTGCGCACGCCGCGTTCGAAGGCGCGCCACGCGTCGAGCTGGGCGGGCTCGAGCTGCAGATCGACCTGCAGCGACGGCATCTCGCGCTCGAGCGCGTCGAGCGGCTGCTCGGCCGGACGCGGACGCTTCGGCTCCTCGGGCTTGCGCTCGCGGTCCTCGCGCAGGAAGCCGCCGCGATCGCGGCCCGGATACATCTGCGCCTGCGCGCACGCTGCCGTCGCGAGCAGGACGGCGGCGCAGGCGGCGGTGAGGGGCTTCATCGTTTCTCCCGGGATCGCGTCATCGCGTGGTTGCGTGATACCGCGACCGTGCGCCGCGCGCAACCGCACACGCACGCACGGAACGAAGCCGGGCGCCCGCAGGCGCCCGGCCGGTCGCTCCCCGAGCGGATTCGCTCCCGGGGCTGCCCTCCTCCTCCTTCGTCCTTCCGGGGGCGCGGCCGGATCGCGATGCGCTTCTCAGTACTCGTGATCCTCGTCGTGCACCCAGTGCTCGAAGCGCAGGCTCTTCACCGGCTGGCCCGTGGTCTTCTCGGGCACCAGCTTCTCGGTGGACTTGCGGCCGGGGAACGGCGACTTCACGATCGCGCCCTCTTCCTCGGCGATCACTTGCTTCTCGGCCTTCGCGGCCTTTTCCTTCGCGACGGGCGCTTTCTGGGTGGCGGAAGGTTGCGCGGCGGCTTTGGTGTTGTCTTCCGCGGCGAACGCGGGCGCGGCGAGCGCGAGCGCGGCGGCGATGAGCACGGTCCTGGTGGCAATCACGCGGGTTCTCCTCGGGACATCGGGGTTGGGATGACCGAGTGTGCGCGGCGCCGCTTTACCGGCGCGTGGGCGCGAGATGAACTTTGTTTAATGTGCCGGATCGGCCGGCGGCAGCAGCAGCGAGGCGCGCAATCCCGGCGCGTTGTCCGCGAGGCGCAGCATCCCGCCGTGCAGGCGCGCGGCCGCGGCGACGAGCGGCAGGCCGAGGCCCAGGCCCGCGCTCACGCCGCGGCTCGCATCGCCGCGATAGAAACGCTCCACGACCTTCGCGCGCTCGGCCTCGGGGATGCCCGGGCCGCGATCGGCGACGGTGAGCTCGACGGTGTCGGTGCGGCGCACGCCCTCGATCGCGATCGCGCTGCCGGAGGGCGCGTACTTGATCGCGTTGTCCACGAGGTTGCCGACGGCCTGCGCGAGCAGGACCCGGTCGCCCGACACGACGAGCCCTTCGCCGAGCCGCGGCTCGAGCGCGATGGCCTTGTCCTCGGCGACCGGCTCGTAGAAGTCGATCGTGTCGCGCACCACGGCGGCGAGGTCGGTGCGCGTGAACCCGGCGCGCCGCACGCCGCTGTCGATCTGCGCGAGGCGCAGCAGCGCGTTGAAGATCGCGATCACCCGATCGACGTCCGCCACCGCGGACTCGAGCTCGGCGGAGGCATCGGCGCGCGCGAGGCCCGACATCGACAGCTCCTCGAGGCGCGTGCGCAGCTCCGCGAGCGGCGTGCGCAGGTCGTGCGCGATCGCATCGGAGACGTTGCGCACGCCGCCGATCAGCTTCTCGATCTGGTCGAGCATGCGGTTCACCGTCTGCGCGAGCAGCTCGAGCTCGTCGCGGCCGCCGGCCACGGGCAGGCGGCGCGAGAGGTCGCCCGCCACGATCGCCGCGGCGGTCTGGCCCACGCGCTGCACGCGCGCGAGAAGCTCGCGCCGGATCGCCCACGCCGCCAGCACGCCGAGCGCGAGCGTGCCGATGCTGCTCGCGGCGATGCCCCACCAGAAGAGCTCCTCCATCCTGCGGTAGGGCGTGTTGTCGCCGCCCACGAGCAGCCGATAGCCGCCGGGCAGCAGGCTGTAGAGCACGAACGCCTGGCGCGATTCGCCGTCGCTCGAGACCTGCACGCGATAGCGTCCCGGCTCGCCCGGCACGCCGGGCGGCCACTCCTTCAGGTTGCCCGCGAGGCGACGGCCGGCCGGATCCGCGAACACGTAGAAGCTGTCGTTGCCGTGGCCGCGCGCGGCGCGCCGCTCGAGCATGCCGGCGAGGGCCTGCGGCCCCTGCGTCTCGAACGCGTCGATCAGCCGCCGCTCGTCGTCCTGCAGGATCTCGACGCGCCGCGCGTCGATCGACGAGCGCCACGCGAACCAGAGCGGCGTGGCGAAGAGCGCGAGCATGAGCAGGCTCGCGACCACGTATCCCAGCGCGAGGTTCGCCGCCGAGAAGCGCAGCCAGCGTCCGCTAGCCATCGGCGCTCAGCATGTAGCCCGCGTTGCGGATCGTGCGCAGCAGCGGGCGCTCGGCGTCGGTCTCGATCTTCTGGCGCAGCTTGCTCACGTGCACGTCGACCACGTTGGTGCGCGGGTCGAAGTGGTAGTCCCACACCTGCTCGAGCAGCATCGTGCGCGTCACCACCTGGTTGGCGTGGCGCATCAGCACCTCGAGCAGCTTGAACTCGCGCGGCTGCAGGCTGATCACGCGGCCGGCGCGCACCGCGCGGCGCGCGAGCAGGTCGAGCGTGAGGTCGCCCACGGTGAGCGTCGATTCGGCCGCGGCGCTGCGCGAGCGGCGCACGAGCGCCTCGAGCCGCGCCATGAGCTCGCCGAACGCGAACGGCTTCACGAGGTAGTCGTCGGCCCCGCTCTTGAGCCCGGCGATGCGGTCCTCGACGTCGCCCAGCGCGGACAGGATGAGGATCGGCACCTTGTTGCCCGACTGGCGCAGCGCCGCGATGATGCCGAGGCCGTCGACCTCGCCCGGCAGCATGCGGTCCATGATGATCGCGTCGTAGCTCTCGCTCGCCGCCATGAACAGGCCGTCGCGGCCGTTGCCCGCCACGTCGAGCGTGTGTCCCGCCTCGGTGAGCCCCTTGCGGACGAAGCGCGCGACGCGGTCGCTGTCTTCGACGAGGAGGACCTTCAATCCTCGGTTTCCGCGCCCTGGATGAGCAGCTGCACGAACAGCTGGATCGCGGCGCGCTGCTCCGGGCGCATGGAGGTGAACTCGATGCCGACGTGGGTGCGATCGCCGTGGGCGGTGGCGTTCACGACGCGCCCGTAGATGTCGTTCATGCGGTCGCCGACCAGCGGCAGCTCGAAGTCGAGGACCAGCTCGTCGAAGCGGTCCATCGGCATCCACACCTCGGCGAGGATGCCGTGGTAGCCGATGTCGAGGATGCGGCCCCAGCGTGCCTCGGGGATCACCGCCTGGTTGGCGATCATGCGGAACGTGAGCGGCAGCTTCACCTGCACGCGCGCGCTGCGGCGCATCTCCTGTCGCGGCACGACCTTGCCCGCGCCCGGGATGCCGAGCACCTCGCGCAACTGCACCACCTTGCTCTTGCCCTTCACGAACGCGTCCATCGGCTCGCCGGCCTGCACCAGGTCGGCGCACAGGCGCCACGTGCTCTCGCTCACGAGGATCTGGCCGCGCAGGCTGAACGACTCGATGCGCGCCACGAGGTTCACCTCCTCGCCGATGACGGTGTACTCGGAGTAGCGGTCCGTGCCGAGGCGCGCGGAGATCACGGCGCCGGTATTCACGCCGATGCCGAAATACATCTCGGGCAGCTTGAGGGCGCGGTTGGCGGCGTTCAGCGCCTCCATGGCGATCTGCATGTCGACCGCGCACGCCACCGCGCGGCGCGCGCCGTCCTCGACGCCGGGCGGATCGAAGATCGCGAGCATCGCGTCGCCCATGAACTTGTCGATCGTGCCGCCGTGGCGGAACACGATCTCGCTCATCTCGGAGAAGCAGCGGTTCAGCAGGTCGAGGACCATCGGTCCGGGGTGGGCCGCCGACAGGGCGCTGAACCCGCGCAGGTCGGCGAGGAGCAGGGTGACTTCCCGGGCGAGGGGCTCGCGCGCGGCGCCGGCGCCGCCGGCGATGGCATCGCGCAGGACCGTCTCCACGCGGGATTGCGCCGCGCTCGGCAGCGCGCGCCCGACCTCCGCGGCGACGATGTCCTGGATCTGCCTCAGCGCTTCGTGAACCACCGGGTCCTTCATGCGCCCTCCCGAGCCTGTTTTGCGGCCCTTGAATGCGCCATATTCCCACACTGGCCGGGGGGCGATCCAGCGACGGCCCGGGCGCCGCGTTGCGGACGTAACGCGCCGGGTGTGCCACCATGGCGCATCGCCTCCTGGAGCGAGGACCGATGCGAGGCCTCCGCACGCTGCTGCTCATCGCCGGGCTCGCCGCCGCGGCTGCGGCCTTGCCCGCGCCGGCGCCGGTGGTCGTGCTCTCGATCACCGGGGCGATCGGCCCGGCGACCGCCGACTACGTGCATCGCGGCCTCGAGCGCGCGCGCTCCGAACAGGCGCAGCTCGTGGTGATCCGCCTCGATACGCCGGGCGGGCTCGACCTGTCGATGCGCTCGATCATCAAGGACATCGTCGCCTCTCCCGTGCCGGTCGCCGGCTTCGTGGCCCCGGGCGGCGCGCGGGCCGCGAGCGCGGGCACCTACATCCTGTACGCGTGCCACATCGCGGCGATGGCGCCCGGCACCAACCTCGGCGCGGCCACGCCCGTGGCGCTCGGCGGCGCCTCGCCGATGCCGCAGAAGAAGGCCGACGACGACAAGGCGAAGAAGGAGCCCGAGGGCGCCGCCGACGCGCACGTGCAGAAGGCGGTGCACGACGCGGCCGCTTACATCCGCGGGCTCGCGGGATTGCGCGGGCGCAATGCCGAGTGGGCCGAGCGCGCGGTGCGCGAGGCGGTGAGCCTCACCGCGCAGGAGGCGCTCGACCAGCACGTGATCGATCTCGTCGCCAACGACCTGCCCGACCTGCAGAAGGCGTTGAACGGGCGCACGGTGAACGCCGGCGGACATCCGCACGTGCTCGACACGCTCGGCGCGCCGGTGCGCCCCTGGGCACCCGACTGGCGCACCAACTTCCTCTCGACGATCACCGAGCCGACCATCGCCTACGCGCTGATCCTCATCGGCATCTACGCGATCCTGTTCGAGTTCTCGAACCCGGGGCTCGTGCTGCCCGGCGTGACCGGCGCGATCTGCCTGATCATCGCGCTCTACGGCCTGCAGATGCTGCCGGTGAACTACGCGGGCCTGCTGCTCATCGTGATCGGCCTCGGCTTCATGGTCGCCGAGGCGTTCCTGCCGGCCTACGGCTCGCTCGGCATCGGCGGGTTGATCGCGTTCGTGATCGGCTCGGTGATCCTGATCGAGGAGCCCGAGTACCGCGTGCCCTACGGGCTCATCGCGGGATTCGCGGGCGCGAGCGCGCTCGTGCTGGTCGGCGCCTTCACGCTCATGCTGAGGTCGCGGCGGCGGCCGGTCGTGAGCGGGCGCGAGGCGATGATCGGCAGCGTCGGCGAGACGCTCGGCGACGTCGACACGGACGGCTGGGCGCACGTGCACGGCGAGACGTGGCGCGTGCGCAGCCGCGAGCCGCTCAAGGCCGGGCAGCGCGTGCGCGTCACCGGCATCGACGGCCTCACCCTGGAGGTCGTGCCCGAATCGCCAGGCAAAGGAGAAACGCCATGATCATGGACTTCGGCGCCGGCGCGGTCGTGCTCGTGGCCGTGCTCATCGTGTCGTCGGTGCGGGTGCTGCGCGAGTACCAGCGCGCGGTGGTCTTCCAGCTCGGGCGCTTCTGGGCGGTGAAGGGACCGGGCCTGTTCTTCCTCGTCCCGATCCTGCAGCAGATGGTGAAGGTCGACCTGCGCACCATCGTGCTCGACGTGCCGCCGCAGGACGTGATCACGCGCGACAACGTGTCGGTGAAGGTGAACGCGGTGGTGTACTTCCGCGTGGTCGACCCGCAGAAGGCGATCATCCAGGTCGCGGATTTCCTCGCGGCGACCTCGCAGCTCGCGCAGACCACGTTGCGCGCCGTGCTCGGCAAGCACGAGCTCGACGCGCTGCTCGCCGAGCGCGAGAAGCTGAACGTCGACATCCAGCAGACGATCGACCTGCAGACCGACGCGTGGGGCATCAAGGTCTCGATCGTCGAGATCAAGCACGTGGATCTCAACGAGTCGATGGTGCGCGCCATCGCGCGCCAGGCCGAGGCCGAGCGCGAGCGCCGCGCGAAGGTGATCCACGCCGAGGGCGAGCTGCAGGCGTCCGAGAAATTGCTGCAGGCCGCGGAGGTGCTCTCGCGCCGCGGCGAGGCGCTGCAGCTGCGCTACCTGCAGACGCTCACCCAGATCGCGGGCGACAAGGCGTCCACGATCGTGTTTCCGGTTCCGATCGACGTACTCGACGCGTTGAAGAAGTGACCTCCTTCCCGCCGGGTCCCCTCCGGGGCGGGGGTCGGGGAGGGGGTCGGCCGCTCGAATGAATCCCGGGGGCGGTTGTCACATTCCCCATGGCCGCGACCACCCCCGAGGATGTCCCCGCACCTTCCACCGGCCCCGCGCCACCCCGCCGGGCAAGCCGTCCTTTCCGCAAGCAGCTCAAATGGATCATCGCCGCGATCGTGCTCGTCGTCGCGGCCATCTTCGGGTTCCGTTATTGGCATGAGGCGAGCCTGTACGAAAGTACCGACAACGCGTACGTCGGCGCGAACCAGGTCGAGGTGACGGCGCAGGTCGCGGGCAACGTGGTGCGCGTGTACGTGCGCGACCAGCAGCACGTGAAGGCGGGCGCGCCGCTCTTCGACATCGATCCCAAGAACTACGAGCTCGCGGTGGAGCGCGCGCGCGCCCAGCTCGCGCTCGCGCGGCAGAACGTCTCGCAGGAAGGCGCTTCCGTGACGAGCGCGCTCGCGGTGCTCGCGCAGCGCCGCGCCGAGGAAGAGAACGCGCGCAGCACGTGGCAGCGCAACGAGCAGCTGGTGAAGAGCGGGTTCATCTCGCCCCAGGCCGCGGAGACGTCGCGCACGGCGCTCACCACGGCGCAGGCCGCCGTGAAGGCGGCGCAGGCGGACGTGGAGAAGGCCCGCAGCGCGCTCGGTGCCGAAGGTGATCGCAACGCCGCGGTGCAGGCCGCGCAGGCGGCGCTCGACCAGGCCGTGATCGACCTGCAGCGCACGCACGTGGTCGCGACCACCGACGGCGTCGTCGGCAACTTCACGCTGCAGCCGGGCACGATGGTGCAGCCCGGCGTCCCGCTCTTCGTCGTCATCTCCGACAACGAGTACTGGGTCGACGCCAACTTCAAGGAGACCCAGCTCAAGACGCTCCACCCCGGGCAGAAGGCGACGATACAGACGGACATGTACCCCGATCACGTCTTCCACGGCGTGGTGCAGAGCCTCGCGGGCGGCAGCGGCGCGGCGTTCTCGCTGCTGCCGCCGCAGAACGCGACCGGCAACTGGGTGAAGGTGACGCAGCGCGTGCCCGTGCGCGTGCGCGTCCTCGATCCCGATCCGCGCTATCCCCTGCGCGTCGGCACGAGCGCCACGGTCCGCGTGCTCAAGGAGTCGTAGTGTTCCGCAAGGTGCTGCTCTGCTACGACGGCACGGCCGAGGGGCGCCGCGCGCTGCGGCAGGGGGCCGACGTCGTGCTGTGCATGAAGAGCGAGGCGTACCTGCTGGCGATCGTGCAGAGCTACGTGAGCTCCGCGATCCCCGAGGGCGTGACGCCCGCGCTCGCCGAGGCGGAGGACCATCGCGCGCAGAGCCTGCTCGACGAGGGCGTGCAATGGTTGCGCGAGCGCGGCGTGGCGGCGCGCGGCTCGCTCGAGTACGGCCGCGCCGTCGAATGCATTCCGGCGATCGCCCGCGAGGTCGGCGCCGATCTCATCGTCGTCGGCCACAGGCATCGCGGCCGGCTCGAGCGCTGGTGGAGCGAATCGGACGAGGAGACGCTGCTCGAGCGCGTGAGCTGCTCGATCCTGGTGGCTGCGGCCGTCGATGAGTAGCGCGCGACCCTCGCCCCGGTCGTCTCCCGATCGGGACGCAGATCACCACCTGCCGACCGGCAGCGAGCGGCTGATGATCACCTTCGCGGTGATGTCCGCGACGCTGATCCAGGTGCTCGACACGACGATCGTGAACGTGGCGCTCCCGCACATGGCGGGTCAGCTCGGCGCATCCACCGACCAGATCAGCTGGGTGCTCACGAGCTACCTCGTGTCCTCGGCGATCGTGATGCCGCTCACCGGGTACTTCGCCGACATCCTGGGGCGCAAGCGTTTCCTGCTCATCAGCGTCGCCGGGTTCGTCGCCTCCTCGGCGCTTTGCGGCATCGCGCAGAACCTCGCCGAGATCGTCGGCTTCCGGCTCCTGCAGGGCGTGTTCGGCGCCGCGCTCGTGCCGCTGTCGCAGGCGATCATGGGCGACGCCTATCCGCTCGAGGAACGCGGCAAGGCGATGGCGATCTGGGGGCTCGGCGTGATGGTGGGACCGGTGCTCGGGCCGACGCTCGGCGGCTGGCTCACCGACGTGGCGAGCTGGCGCTGGACGTTCTACATCAACGTGCCGGTCGGCGCACTCTCGCTCTTCCTCGCCTCCGCCTACGTGCCGCAGACCGAGCGGCGCGAGCGGCGCATGGACTGGACCGGGCTCGCGCTCCTCGGCAGCGGCGTGGCGGGGCTGCAGTACATGCTCGACCGCGGCACCACGCAGGACTGGTTCTCCGCGACGGACATCCGGGTGGCGACCGCGGTCGGCGTGCTCGGCATCGCGGGCTTCGTCGCGTGGAGCCTCGCGCGCGGGTCCAAGGCCCTCTTCGACGTGCGCATCTTCGAGGACCGCAACTTCGCGGTGGCGTGCGCGGCGATGGCGGCGCTCGGCCTCGGGCTCTTCGGCGGCCTCGTGCTGCAGCCGATCCTGCTCGAGGACCTCATGAACTACCCGATCGTGACCACGGGCATCGTCATGGCTCCGCGCGGCGTGGCCACCGCGATCGCGATGATCGTCGTCGGCCGCCTCGTGAGCCGCATGGACGCGCGCATCCTCGTCGCCACCGGCATGGTGATCAGCGCGATCGCGTCGTGGGCGATGACCGACTGGTCGCTCGACATGAACACCTTCACCATCATCTGGCCGGCGTTCCTGCAGGGGCTCGGCCTCGGCCTCATCTTCGTCCCGCTCTCGACCATCGCGTACATCACGCTGCCGCGGAGCCGCATGGCGGAGGCCGCGGGCATCTACAGCCTCGTCCGCACGATCGGCGCTTCGGTCGGCATCTCGGTCGTCACCACGCTGATGAGCCACGAGTCGCAGGTGAACTGGAACGAGCTGGGCGGCTACATCACCAGGTTCAACCCGGCGGTGACCGCGTACCTGAGGTCGCTCCACCTGGGCCCGACCGACCCGCACGCGCTCGCGCTCATCGCCGCGCAGATCGGGCAGCAGTCGCTCATGGCCGCGATGCTCGACGCGTTCAAGCTCACGGCGTGGAGCTTCGTGGTGATGCTGCCGCTCGTGCTGCTCATGCGCGCGGGACGCCCGGGGCAGGCGCCCCGTCCCCCCGCCGTGGCGGACGCGCACTAGAGACGACGGCACTCACTCGAAGCGGTAGTCGATTCCTACGAACACGTTGCTGCCCGGCGTGTTGTAGCCGCGCACCAGCTCGTAGCGGCGGTCGAACACGTTGTTCCAGCGCGCCTGCAGCGACCATGCGGAGCCGAGGCGCGTCGAGGCGACGAGGTTCATGAGGCCGTAGCCGCCCAGCCGGCTCGCCGGATCGTTCGTGACCGAGTCGAAGCGCGCGCTCGAGAAGACGCCCTCGGCCCCGAGCCGCCAGCGCGCCACCTCGCGCCCGATCGAGACGTCGGCATGGCGGCGCGCGCGGCGCGGCAGGAGGCTGCCCGTCGCCTCGTCGCGCGGATCCTGGAAGGTGGCTCCCGCATGCGTGTCGAACCCGAACGCGCGGCCGCGATAGTTGAGCTCGAGGCCGCGGATGCGCGCCTGGTCGACGTTCACGACCGTGGAGAAATCGCTGCTGATCGCGATGAGGTCGTGGATGCGGTTCTCGAAGTAGAGCGCCGAGAAGTGGCGGCCCGCCTCGTCATAGTGCACGCCGCCCTCGATGCTGTGCGAGCGCTCGGGCCGCAGGTTCGGATTGCCCGAGTAGCCGTAGGTCAGCGGGAAGTAGAGGTCGTTGAAGGTCGGCGCCTTGAACGCGCTGCCCACGCTCGCCACGGCGCGCCACGATGGCAGGAAGCGGTAGCCGTAGGCGACGAGCCCCGTGTTGCTGGTTCCGAACTGGTCGTCGTGGTCGTGGCGGCCGTTCAGCTGCACGCCGTGCGCGCCGTAATCGGCGGCATAGCCCGCGAAGAGGGAATCGGTCGTGCGGTCGCTCTTCGTGTAAGCGATCGTGCTGTCGACATGCTGCACGACGCGCTCGGCGCCGGCGGTCACGCGGCCCGGTCCCACCGCGATGTCGTTCTGCCACGTGAGTTGACGCTGGTCGGTGCGGAACGCTCCCGGGAAGGCGCCGGTGACCACGCTGTCGTCGGTGCTCTTCGCGGCGCGCAGCAGGCTTTGCCACGCGGAGGCGAAACGGTTGCGCGTGAACGCCGAATACGAGGTGAGCTTCTGGTGGTTCACGTCGTCGGTGTCCGGCCCGGCATCGAAATGCGTGCGCGCGTCGCTGTAGAACGCCCTCGCGCCCAGCTCGTGGTCGGGCGTCACGAGATAGCCGATGTTCGCGGTGGCGTTGGTGTCGCCGTAGCGGTCGCGATCGGGATTGAACTGCCCGAACGGCTCGTCGGGCTTGGTCGCCGAGAAGCCGCCGCTCGAGATGCGGCCGACATCGAGCGCGATGCTCGCCGGCCCGAGCGGCGCGGACAATCCCGCGTGGCCCTTCCACGTGTCGTAGCTGCCCCCGCCGGCGCTCGCGTCCAGCCGCGGCTTGCGTGCGGCCGCGCGGGTGAAGACCTGGATCACGCCGCCGATCGCGTCGGAGCCGTAGAGGCTGCTCGCCGGCCCGCGCAGGATCTCGATGCGCTCGATCTGGTCGACGGGAATGTTCTCGAGCGCGGTGGTGCCCGCGGTCGCCGAGCCCATGCGCACGCCGTCGACGAGCACGAGCGTGTGCGCGGCGTTCGCGCCGCGGATGAACACGCTCGACGGCTGGCCCATGCCGCCGCTCGAGGCGATCTCGACGTTGCCGAGCGATTGCAGCAGCTCGGCGAGCGTGCTCTGGCCGGCGCGCGCGATCTCCTGCGGGCCGATCACGGTCACATCGGCGAGCGCTTGCGAGAGCGACTCGGGCGCGCGCGAGCCGGTGACGACGATCTCCTGCGGCGTGGCGTGGGGAACCTGGGCGAAGGCGGGTGTCGCGGCGAGGACCGTCGCGAGGCCGAGGTGGTGGCGAGGATTCACGATTTCTCCCGTGGGGCGGCAGCAGTCCCGCATGCCGCGTGGAAACACGGGAAACACCGGGGGGCGACTTCAGGATCGCGCGCGGCGCGACTCGGAATACCGCCCCGCGCAGTATCTCCCCCGAGTGCCTCAGGCCGGTCTCCGGGCTCGCAAGACTTGGCGGATCGCCTTCCCGGCCGCAGCCAGTGGCTCGTGATCCGCCCGCGCTTGCTTACCGTTGCGGGGGCAGCACAGGCATCGCACCTGTTTCCCGTTTCACTCGATTCGCATCGAGCACCTGAAGCGCCGGCATTATGGCACGGCGCCGTGCCGCGTGCCGCCGCGAAAGGTTGGTGAAAGGTCCGCGCATGTGAGGTTCTTCTGCGCCGGATCAACCGCAATTCCCCGCGCGGTCCTACGCTCCATGCAGCAAATTCCCGGGAGAACTGCATGGCCACGGTCAGATCCGTCGCGGTGTGGGCCGCGATCACGCTTCTGGGTGCGGCATCCTTCGCGATTCTCGCCCTGCACCGCGGCGAGACGGTGAGCGCCGTCTGGCTCGTCACGGCCGCGATCTGCGTCTACCTCATCGCCTTCCGCTTCTACAGCCGGTTCATCGCCGAGCGCGTGCTGCGGCTCGACGATGCGCGCCCGACACCCGCGGTCCGGCACGCCGACGGCATGGACTACGTGCCGACCAACAAGTGGGTGCTCTATGGCCACCACTTCGCCGCCATCGCCGGCGCCGGGCCGCTGGTGGGCCCCGTGCTCGCCGCGCAGATGGGCTACCTGCCCGGAACGCTGTGGATCCTCGCCGGCGTCGTCTTCGCGGGCGCCGTGCAGGACTTCATCGTCCTCTTCGTCTCGATCCGCCGCGACGGCCGCTCGCTCGGCGAGATGATCAAGATGGAGATGGGCACGATCCCGGGCGCGTTGGCGCTCGTGGGCGTGCTCGCGATCATGATCATCATCCTCGCGGTGCTGAGCCTCGTCGTCGTGAAGGCGCTGGCCGAAAGCCCGTGGGGCCTGTTCACGATCGCCGCCACGATTCCCATCGCCCTGCTCATGGGCGTGTACATGCGGTTCATCCGCCCCGGACGCGTGGGCGAGGCCTCGGTGATCGGCGTGGCGCTGCTCCTGCTCGCGCTGCATTTCGGCCAGAACGTGGCGCAGAGCGCGACGTGGGGCGACGCGTTCACGTGGAAGGGCCCGGCGCTCGCATGGGGCCTCATCGTGTACGGCGCCGTGGCCGCGAGCCTGCCGGTGTGGCTGATGCTCGCCCCGCGCGACTACCTGAGCACGTTCCTGAAGATCGGCACGGTGGTCGCGCTCGCGCTCGGCATCTTCCTCGTCGCTCCCGAGCTGCGCATGCCGGGCGTGAGCCGCTTCATCGACGGCACGGGTCCCGTGTTCGGCGGCAGCGTGTTCCCGTTCCTCTTCATCACCATCGCGTGCGGGTCGGTCTCGGGCTTCCACTCGCTCATCTCGTCGGGCACCACGCCGAAGATGATCGAGAAGGAATCGCACGCGCGCTTCATCGGCTTCGGCGGCATGCTCATGGAATCGTTCGTCGCGATCATGGCGATGAGCGCGGCGTGCGTGCTCGACCCGGGCGTCTACTTCGCGATGAACGCGCCGGCCGCGGCTGTCGGCACCGACGCCGTGAAGGTGGCGCAGACCATCTCGAGCTGGGGTTTCTCGATCAGCCCCGACACCATCACGCAGACCGCGCGCGACATCGGCGAGAAGACGATCCTCGCACGGGCCGGCGGCGCCCCGACGCTCGCGGTCGGCATGGCGCAGATCCTCGCGCAGGCCGTGGGCGGCAAGAGCTTCGAGGCGTTCTGGTACCACTTCGCCATCCTGTTCGAGGCGCTGTTCATCCTCACCGCGGTCGATGCCGGGACGCGCGTCGGCCGCTTCATGATCCAGGAGATGCTGGGCCACGTGTACAAGCCGCTCGGCGACACGGAATTCGTGCCGGCGAACCTCCTCGCGACCGCGCTGTGCGTGGCGCTCTGGGGCTACTTCCTCTACCAGGGCGTCGTCGATCCGCTGGGCGGCATCAACACGCTCTGGCAGCTCTTCGGCGTGGGCAACCAGATGCTGGCGGGCATCGCGCTGCTCCTGTGCACGACGGTGCTCGTGAAGATGAAGCGCGAGCGCTACGTGTGGGTCACGCTCGCGCCGACCGCGTGGCTGCTCGTGACCACGCTCACCGCGGGGATCGAGAAGATATTCCATCCGGATCCGCGGGTCGGCTTCCTCGCGCTCGCGCACCGCTTCAGCGACGCGGCGGCGCAGGGCAAGGTGCTCGCCCCGGCCAAGTCGCTCGGCGAGATGCAACGCGTGGCGTTCAACAACAACCTCGACGCGGTGGTGTGCGGCCTGTTCGTGCTCCTCGTCGTCGCGATGTGCGTCTACGCGATCCGCATCGGGCTGCAGGCGCTGCACAAGCCCGCGCCCAGCGCGGTCGAGATCCCGGCGTTGCAGGGAGCCGATTGATGGCCGAGTGGATGGAGGGCCTCAGGACGCTGAAGAGCGCCTACCTCGGCGTTTTCGGCGTGCCCGACTACGAGACCTACCTGCGGCACATGGCCGAGCGGCATCCCGGGCAGGCGCCGCTCGACCGCGAGTCGTTCGCGCGCGAGTTCATCGACCGGCGTTACGGCGCGATGCGGCCGCGCTGCTGCTGAGCGGGCGAACGCGCGACCCGCCGCGCGGTGCCGCATTGCGATCGGTCAGCGCATCGCGAGCACGACCTTGCCGACGTGGCGGTTCGCTTCCATGTAGGCCTTGGCCTCGGACAGCTCGGCGAACGGGAAGGCGCGGTCGACCAGGGGACGGATGCGGCCGTCCGCGATAGCCGGCAGGAAGTCGCGGACGAAGGCGGGCACGCCGGCGGAGCGCTGCGCGGGCGTGCGCAGCTTGTTCGACACGCCGAAGAGCGTGAGGCGCTTCATGTGCAGCGCTGCGATGTCCATCGGCGCCTCGAGCGTGCCGTCCACGTAGCCCACCGTCGCGAGCCGGCCCTCGAAGGCCATGCAGCGCACGCACTCGGCGAACATCGAGCCGCCGACCGTGTTCACGACGAGATCCACGCCCTTGCCGCCGGTGACCGGCATCACGACGTCGTGGAAATCCGCCTTGCGCGTGGCGAGCGCGACGTCGAGGCCGTGCGGCCGCAGCCGCTCGAGCTTCTCCCGGGACCCGGACGTGCCGATCACGTTCGCGCCGATCGCCTTCGCCGCCTGCAGCGCCGCCACGCCGATGCCCGAGGACACGCCGGTCACGAGCATCCATTCGCCGGGCAGCAGCCGGCCCTGCAGCACCAGCATGTCGTGCGCGACGAGGAACGCGAGCGGCACCGCCGCGGCCTCTTCCCACGAAAGCCGCTCGGGCACGCGCATCGCCTCGCGGGTATCCATGAGGGCGAGCTGCGAGAACGCGGCGGGGCAGCGTCCCATCACGCGCTCGCCCACCCGCCATCCGGCGACGCCGGCACCGAGCGCCTCGACCTCGCCCGCGCCTTCGAGGCCGATCGCCTTCGCGCTGCCCGCCTTCTGCAGGCCGTGGCCGAGGATGAACTCGCCGCGGTTCAGGCCCGCGGCGCGCAGGCGCACGCGCAGCTGGCCGTTGCCGGGTTGCGGCGGGTCGACCTCGCGCAGCTCCGGCACCGCTTCGTCCGCGGTCGTCCGCAGGTACCACGATTTCATGGAATCATTTGGCCGGTGTGGATGTTCACGCGCAGCATGATATTCGCCTTTCTTTCCCCGGGAGCTCAGCCATGGCCACGAGCACGACCTTCCTCGATACCTGGACCCCGCGCGCGCTGAGCCTGATGCGCATTGTCCTCGGCTACCTCTACCTGTCGCACGGAACCGCGAAGCTGCTGCATTACCCGCACGTGGCGGCGTTCGACAAGCTCGAGCTTTTCTCGCTGGTCGGGCTTGCCGGCGTGCTCGAGCTGGTCGGCGGCGCGCTGCTCCTGGTCGGCCTCTTCACGCGCCCGGTCGCGTTCATCCTCTCGGGCGAGATGGCCGTCGCCTACTTCATGGCCCACGCCCCGCGCGGCAATCCGCTCATCCCCGCGCTGAACGGCGGCGAGCTGGCGGTCGTGTACTGTTTCGTCTTCCTCTTCCTCGCCGCCGCAGGTGCCGGCGTCTGGAGCATTGACGCGATGCGCAAGGGCAGCGCGCGACCCTGACGCCGCGAAGCGCTCCCTCTCCCCTGGGAGAGGGCCGGGGTGAGGGTCAACCCGCTTTCAGCTCGAACGCCGGCTCGATCGTGCCGACCACGGTGCCGCGCCAGTTGCGGATCAGGTCGGGCACGAGCGGCTCCAGCGGCGTGCCGCGGATGTCGTCCACGAGCCCGAGCGCGCGCATGACCGCGAGGAGCGCGGTGCGAAGCGCGCGGGCGCTGCCGTCGGCGGCGCGCACAACGATGCCCAGGCCGCGCGAGCGCACGCCGAGCGCCTGCACGCCGTCTGCGCCGCTCTTGCTCACCCAGTCGCCGTCGCCCAGGCGCATGAGCGCGAGATCGAGCCGCGCCGTGCCGGACACGAGCTCCGGATGGGAGCGCATGGCATTCGAGATCGCCGCGAGCTCCGGCGTCTCGCCGCGCGCCAGGCGGGCGAACGCGTAGGCGAGGCTCGACAGCGGGACCGCGTGGTTCGGCGCGCTGCATCCGTCGATTCCCGAAGCGATCTCCCGGGCGCGCGTCGTCTCGCGCACGGTCTCGCGGATGCGCTTCTGCAGCGGGCTCGCGGGATCGAGGTAGCTCGCGAGCGGCAGATCGTGCATGCGGCAATAGGCGAGGAAGCCGCTGTGCTTGCCCGAGCAGTTGTGATGCAGCTGGGTCCAGCGCGCCTGCGCCGGCGGCGTCTCGCCGGTCGCGGCGAAGAAGCCCGGCACGTGGCAGCCGCATTGCAGGTCGCGCTCGCCCGCGCCGATGCGCTCGAGGATGCGCGCGACCGCCTCCACGTGCATCGGCTCGCCGCCGTGGCTCGCGCACATCATCGCCAGCTCGCGCGACGTGAAGCCCCAGCGCTCCACCCCGCCGTCCTGCACGAACGGCAGCACCTGCAGCGGCTTCAACGACGAGCGCGTGAAGTTGAGCGCGTGCGGATCGCCCACGCCCGCGACGAGCCGGCCGTCCGCATCCACGACGGCGATCGAGCCGGGATGCACGCATTCGACCTGCGTGCCGCGCGTGGTGACGACGATGGGGACGTGGGCGGGAATGGCCATGATCAGATCGCCGAGGACGCGGCGGAAAGGAGTTGCAGGACGCCGAGCACCTCGCCCGGCCTGCCGGCGTCGAACTCGACCACCAGCGGCTCGGGCCGACGCGCACCGGGCAGCACCGCGAACAGGTCGGCGAGGACGAGGCTCTTCGCTTCCACGCGGCAGGTGAGGGGAGGCTCGAGCTTCAGCGGCTCGACCTGGCCGCGCGTCATGAGGCCCGCCTTCGCCTCGCCCTCGATGAGGCGCCGCGCGTAGTCGGGCGAGAGGCTCATGGCGGCGCGATTGCCGATCGCGTTCTTCACGACCGCGAAGCACGTGTGCGGCAGCCACGCGCGCGTCTCCGTGGCGAAGGCGTCGTCGCCGCTGCACATCACGATCGGGATACCGAGCTCGCCCGCGAGCAGGCCGTAGAGCATCGCCTCGCCCACCGGCCGGCCGTTCAGCGCGACGCGATGGAACGCGGTGCTGCGGATCGTGTGCGCGAGCACGCCGCGCGCGCCGGCCATCGCGTGGTAGCCGACGAGCATCGCGGCCTCGACGCCTTCCTCGCGCAGGCCCTGCAGCATGCCGTCGGGGCGCGGCTTGCCGTGCACGAGCCGCGCGCGCGCGTCGAGCAGGTCGGGGACGAGGTTGCCGAAGCCGCCGTGCG
Organism: uncultured Burkholderiales bacterium; assembly: GCA_964403515.1. Classification (GTDB taxonomy): domain Bacteria; phylum Pseudomonadota; class Gammaproteobacteria; order Burkholderiales; family Usitatibacteraceae; genus Usitatibacter. The sequence continues at coordinate 23,197 of CAYOGL010000011.1, forward strand.
CGTCGGCGACGATCACGTCACCCGCGCCGCCGTGGAAGGCGCCGCGGATCGCCGCGTTCGCCTCCTCGGTCATGAGGCGGCGCGCGGTGTCGTAGTCGATCGCGCCGGCCTGCGCCTGCTCGGGGCGGGAGACGCCCGCGACGCCTTCGATATCGACGGAAATGAGCACTTTCATGGTCGCTGCCAGTCGGGAAGGACTTCGAGGAGGGCGCGGCGCTCGTGCCCGCGGAAGCCGCGCACGGTCGTCGCCGCGAACAGCGCGTTCACGATCGCCTGCTCGGTCGCCTCGGCCGCCGCCTCGAAGAGCGGATCGAGCCGCGCCTCGTGCAGCATCGCCACCGCCGGCATCGGCGCCTCGGGCGCGTGCGGAATGCGATAGGCCGTGCTGAAGGCGAGCGCCACGTCGCCGCTGCCGTGGCCGAAGGAAGAGCCGGTGCGCGCGAGCCCGGCGGCGGCGCGCAGCGCGAGGCGGCGCAACTGGCGGGCGTCGAGCGCGGCGTCGGTCGCGAGCACCATGATGATGGATCCGGCATCGGGCTTCGGGTTCTCCCGCAGCGCCTCCTGCAGCCGCCCGCCCAGGCGGCGGCCGGCGAGGATGAGATTCGGCGCGCGCCCGAAGTTCGCGAGCACGAGGGCGCCCACGGTGCAGCGCTTCTCGCGCGTCGCCGCGATGCGCGATGCGGAGCCGATGCCGCCCTTCACGCCGAACATCGACATGCCGCGGCCGGCGCCGACGCTGCCCTGCGCGAATTCGCTCGCGGCCGCGGCGAGCGCCGCCTCGTAGTGCGAGCCGTCGACGCAGAGCGACTGGATGTCGTTGAGGAACCCGTCGTTGCACTCGAGCACGAGCGGGTGGACGGTCGCCATGTCGCGGCCGATCGCCGGATTCGCCCGGCACGCCGCGCGGATCTGCGCCTGCGCGAGCGCGCCGAACGCGAAGGTGTTCGAAAGCGCGATGGGCGTCTCGAAGACGCCCAGCTCCTCCACGAGCATCAGCCCGATACTCTCGCCGAAGCCGTTGATGACCACGCAGGCCGCGGGCACCTTCTCGCGATACGGGTCGCCGTCGTGCGGCACGATCACCGTGACGCCGGTCTGCGCGTCGCCGTCGTCGAGCGTGCAGTGGCCGACCTTCACGCCGCCGACGTCGGTGATCGCATCGCGTGCGCCGCGTTCGATCGTCCCGATGCGCGGCCGCGCCGTGGCCGTCATGGTCTTTGCAGCCTCGGGTCGAGCGCATCGCGCAGCCCGTCGCCCAGGAGGTTGAAGGCGAGCACCGTGGCGAAGATCGCGAGGCTCGGGAAGATCGCCGTGTGCGGCGCGGTCGCGAGCTCGGCGCGCGCGTCGGAGAGCATCGCGCCCCACTCGGGCGTCGGCGGCTGCGCCCCCAGGCCGAGGAACGACAGCGCGGCGGCGGTGATGATCGAGTGCCCGATGCGAAGCGAGGCGTAGACCACGACGGTCGCGAGCGTGCCCGGAAAGATGTGGCGCAGGATCAGCGTGCGGTCGCTCGCGCCCAGGCTGCGCGCCGCTTCCACGTACGTCTGGTGCTTGAGCGAGAGCGTGTTGCCGCGCACCAGCCGCGCGGAGGCCGGCACGGAGAAGATGGCGACCGCCACGATCACGTTGGTCATGCCGCCGCCCAGGATCGCGACGATCGCGATCGCGAGCAGGATGCCGGGGAACGCGAAGAGCACGTCGCAGACGCGCATGATGATGCGGTCCCACCAGCCCTCGTAGTAGCCGGCGACCAGCCCGAGGATCGAGCCCGCGACGGTGCCGACGGCGACCGAGACGAAGCCCGCGGCGAGCGAGATGCGCGCGCCCATGAGCACCCGCGAGAGCACGTCGCGCCCCAGCGAGTCGACGCCGAACCAGTGCGCCGCGCTCGGGCGCGCGTTCAGCAAATCGTAGTCGAAGTAGTTCTCCGCGTCGTAGGGCGCGATCCACGGCGCGAGGATCGCGACCACGACGAGGACCACCAGGAAGCCCGCGGCGAAGAGCGCGAGCTTCTGGCGGCGGAAGTTGCGCACGAACTCGCGCCACGGCGTGCGCACGCGCCCCGAGGGCAGCGGTCCGGCGAGCGCGTTCGCCGCGGGGCTCGCGTCACTCATAGCGGATCGCCGGGTTGATCACGGCGTACAGCACGTCGACCGCGAGGTTGATCAGGATGAACTCGAGCGAGAAGAGCAGCACCTCGGCCTGGATCACCGGGTAGTCGCGGTTGTCCACGGCGTCGACGAGCAGGCGCCCCATGCCCGGCCAGTTGAACACCTTCTCCACGACGATCGAGCCACCGAGGAGGAACCCGAACTGCAGCCCCACCATCGTGACGACCGGGATGAGGGCGTTGCGCATCGCGTGCTTCAGGATCACCACGGGCTCGGCCACGCCCTTGGCGCGCGCGGTGCGCACGTAGTCGTCGTTCAGCACCTCGACCATCGACGAGCGCGTGAAGCGGGCCATCACCGCGGCCACGGCAGCGCCGAGCGTGATCGAGGGCAGGATGTAGTTGCGCCAGCCGTCCGCGCCCATCGTCGGCAGCCAGCCGAGCCACACCGAGAAGATCTCCATCAGCAGCAGGCCGAGCGCGAACGCCGGGAACGAGATGCCGGAGATGGCGAGCGTCATGCCGAGGTGGTCGGGCCAGCGGTTGCGGCCCACCGCGGACACGACGCCGATCGCGAGCCCGAACACGACGGACCAGCCCATCGCCGCGATGGTGAGCAGCAGCGTGGGCATGAAGCGGTCCGCGATCTCGGCCGACACCGGGCGCTTGGTGCGGATCGAGCGACCGAAGTCGAAGTGCACCGCCCCGCTCACGAAGCGCACGAACTGCGCATGGAGCGGACGGTCGAGACCGAGGTCCTGGCGCACCAGCTCCACGGTCTTCAGGTCGGCCTCCGGCCCCGCCGCCAGGCGCGCCGGATCCCCGGGCAGGAGGTGGATGAAGAAGAAGACCACCAGCGCCACCAGGAGCAGCGTCGGGACGAGACCGAGGAGGCGCCGGAGGACGAACTGCAGCATGCCGCTACTTGAGATCGACGTCGTCGAAGTTGAGGGAGCCGTCGGGCATCACGTACGCGCCGGTGAGGTTCTTCACGTGCGCGTAGACGAGCTTCTCGGTGAGCAGGAAGATCCACGGCCGGTCCTTCCAGATCTGCTCCTGCGCCTGCCTGTAGAACGCGGCCTTTTTCGCCTTGTCGTTGGAAGCGAGCGCATCCATGATCGCCTTGTCGACCGCCTCGCTCCTGTAATAGCCGTAGTTCACGCCGCGCGGCGGCCACGCGCTGCTCGCGAGCAGCGGGCGCAGCGCCCAGTCGGCCTCGCCCGTGGAGGCGGACCAGCCGGCATAGACCATTTGCGAGGTGGCGTCCTCGGGTTTCTGCACCGCCTCGACCAGCTCGACGCGCTGGCCGGCCTCGAGCGCGCGGATCTTCGCCTTCACGCCCACCTGCGCGAGCTGCTGCTGCAGGAACTGGATCACCTTCTGCGCGGTGGTGTAGGTGTAGATCGACCAGAGCTCGGTGTCGAAGCCGTTCGGATAACCGGCTTCCTTGAGAAGCTGCTTCGCCTTCGCGACGTCGTAAGGCCAGGGACCGGTCTTGTACGAGAACTCGACGCCGGGCGGCACCACCGCGGGCAGCGGCGCGGCGTACCCGTTATAGGCGACCTTCGCGAGCGCCTGCTTGTTGATGGCGTAGTTCAGCGCTTCGCGCACCTTCGGGTTGTCGAAGGGCTTCCTGAGCGTGTTCATCGCGACGTAGCGCGCGTAGATGCTCGGCACGACCTCCACGGCGATCTTCGGGTTGCCCTTGAGCACGTCCACCTGCTCGTAGGCGACGTTCGACACCATGTGCGCCTCGCCGGTCTGGATCACCGCGGTGCGCGTGTTGTTGTCGGGGACCGCCTTGAAAGTGATCGAGTCGATGCGCGGCTTGCCCTTCTCCCAGTAGTCCGGGTTCTTCACGAAGCGGATGTAGTCCGGCTGCCGCCACTCGGCGAACTTGAAGGGGCCGGTGCCCACGGGATGCTGGCCGAGTCCCTTGCCCAGGCTCCGGATGGCGGCGGCGCTCATGATCCCAGAGGAGGGATGCGCCATCACGTTCACGAACGCGGAGAACGGCGACTTCAGGTGGATCCTCACCACGTAGTCGGAGACGACCTCGGTCGAGGCGATGTTCGAGAACAGGCTGTAGCGTCGGAACTTGTTGTCGGGGTTGGTCACGCGGTCGAACGTCGCCTTCACCGAGTCGGCCTTGAGCTCAGTGCCGTCGTGGAACTTCACCCCCTTGCGCAGGTTGAAGGTGTAAGCGAGCCCATCCGCGCTCACGCTGTAGCCCGTGGCGAGCAGCGGCTTGAGGTGCATGTCCCTGTCGAAGCCGTACAGGCCCTGGTACACGTTCTTGAGGATCGCCTGCGTGAGCGTGTCGTTCGCGTCGTGCAGCTCGAGGCTCGCGGAGGTACCCTGGACCGCGACGATGACGTCCTTCGCCGCCCAGGCGGGCGCGGCCGCCGCGAAGGCGAGCGCGAACGCGAGGCGCGCGAGCGCGCCGATGATTCGATGGACCATGTCTTCTCCCTTCGTCAGAAAGCGCCGCCGACGCGGTGCGCGGCGACGAAATGTCCCTCGCCCACGGCGCGCAGGGGCGCGACCTGCGGCTCGTCTCCCGCCTCGCGCACCGGGCTCGGCACTTCGTCCACGGCGAGCTCGTGGCGCCGGCGGCGCGTCGGGTCGGCCACGGGCACCGCGGCGAGGAGCTTGCGAGTATAGGGGTGCTGCGGGTTCTCGAACACGGCGCGGCGCGGCCCGATCTCGACGATCTGGCCGAGATACATCACCGCCACGCGGTGGCAGATGCGCTCGACGACGGCCATGTCGTGCGAGATGAAGAGGTAGGCCACGCCGAGCTGCTCCTGCAGGTCGAGCAGCAGGTTCACGATCTGCGCGCGGATCGACACGTCGAGGGCGGACACGGCCTCGTCGGCGACGATGACCTTCGGGTTCAACGCGAGCGCCCGCGCGATCGCGATGCGCTGGCGTTGGCCCCCGGAGAACTCGTGCGGATAGCGGTCGGCCGCCGCGGCGGGCAAGCCGACGCGCGCGAGGAGCTCGGCCACGCGTGCGCGTGCCGCCGCCTCGTCGGCGACGCCGTGGATGTAGAGCGGCTCGGCCACGGAGAAGCCGACGGTCAGCCGCGGGTTCAACGAGGCGAACGGGTCCTGGAAGATGAGCTGGATGTGGCGGCGCAGCGGCCGCATCTCGTCCGCGGACAGCGTCGCGAGGTCGCGGCCCTCGAAGAGAATCTGCCCGGCGCGCGGCGTCAGCAGCTTCAGGATCGAGCGGCCCGTCGTGGACTTGCCGCAGCCGGATTCGCCGACGAGCCCGAGCGTCTGCCCGGCGCGCAACTCGAAGCTCACGTGCTCGACCGCATGCACGTTGCGCTTCACGCGCCCGAGCACCCCGGTCTTCATCGGAAAGCGCGTCGTCAGTCCCCGAACTTCGAGCACCACGTTGGCGTTCTCTTTCCCGCCGGGGTCCCCCTTGGGGCGCGAATCCAGGATCCGAGGGCCGGAGAGACGGTCGACCGAGCTTCGCGCCGAATCTGCGACCGCGACAATGTCGAACTTCTCCGGCTCGTCCTTTCCCTTCATGGCCCCGAGCGTCGGCACCGCGCAGAGCAGCGCCCTGGTGTACGCATGCTTCGGCCGCGCGAAGATCTCCACGGCGCCCTCCTGCTCGACGATGCGCCCCTGGTACATCACGGCGACGCGATCGGCCACCTCGGCGACCACGCCCATGTCGTGCGTGATGTACATGACGGCCATGCGCAGCTCCGCCTGCAGCGCGCGGATGAGCTGCAGGATCTGCGCCTGCACCGTCACGTCGAGCGCGGTCGTGGGCTCGTCGGCGATGAGCAGGCGCGGCCGGCAGGCCAGAGCCATCGCGATCATCACCCGCTGCCGCATGCCGCCCGAGAGCTGGTGCGGATGGCGGTCGAGAATCGCGCGCGCGTTCGGGATGCGCACCATGTCGAGCATGCGCAGCGCCTCGGCGCGTGCCTCGCCCGGGCTGCGGCCCTGGTGGATGCGCACGGGCTCCGCGATCTGCTCGCCGATGGTGAGCACCGGGTTGAGCGAGGTCATCGGCTCCTGGAACACCATCGAGATCTCGCCGCCGCGGATGCCGCGCATGGTCGAAGCGTCGGCCTGCACGAGGTCGAGCGCCTCGCCCGAGCGGCGCGTGAACGCGATCGCGCCGCCCGCGATCCGTCCGCCGCCATGCTCGACCAGCCGCATGATCGAGAGCGACGTCACCGACTTGCCCGAGCCCGACTCGCCGACGATCGCGAGCGTCTCGCCACGCTCGATCGCGAAGTCGACCCCGCGCACCGCCTCGATGGCGCGGCCTTCCACACTGAACTCGACACGCACATCCCGGCATTCCAGGACGCGCGCAGCGGGATCGTTCATGGCAGGAGTGGTGCGGGCAGGAATTCGCGGCGGCAACGGCGGGGATTCTCTCACAAAGCCCGCGCCCCTCGCCGCAAGAGCGCCTGTGTGGCCCTGCGCGGTGGCGAAGCTTGATCGCGCTCACGCCCGCGCGGCTTTCGGCCCCTGCGGAAGGGCCGCCCCATTCGGACGCGGCTATACTCGCGAGCCTGGAAGTCGCGATCATGGACACGCCCAACCGGTTCCGTCCCGACAAATCGCCGCTCTGGCTCATCGCGGCGATCGCCTCGTTCGTGATCGGCGGCCTGTTCGCCTTCGCGGGTCGCGTGCTCGGCATCGAGGAGCCGACCGTGCTCGGCGCGCTCGCGCTGATCGGCGCGGGCATCCAGGCCCTCGTCCTCATCGGCTGGTACCTGCACTTCACGCGCCCGCGGCCGCCGCTGCAGCACTGGTTCGTCGCGCCCTCGCAGGAGCCGGCGCCCTACAAGCGCTGGCCCGAGCTGCCGCTCGCGGGCGATTCCGACATCCCGTCGCACTGACGCTTGCTATGATGGGTCCGGGTGGCTCATCGCGCGAGCCTGCCCGGTGCCAAGCTCGCCCCGTCGGTGCACGAGCGAGGATGGAGCGCGATGGAGATGGGAGCGAACACCGTCGTCGAGCCGGCGCGGCTCGCGGCGGCCCTGCGCATGGACCGCACGGAACGGTTCTACAAGATCGACCAGATGCTGCAATCGCGCGGGCGCGTGCGGGTGCGCGAGTTCCTCGACGAGCTCGGCGTCTCGCTCGCGACCTTCAAGCGCGATCTCGAGTACATGCGCGAGCGGCTGAACGCGCCGATCGTGTGGGACCGCGACGAGGGCGCCTATCGCTTCGAGGAGCGCGCGGGCAAGGGGCCCAAGTACGAGCTGCCCGGCCTGTGGTTCAGCCCGAGCGAGGCGCTCGCGCTGCTCACGCTCGAGCACCTCGTCGAGGGCCTCGAGCCCGGGCTGCTCGGCGCGCACGTGAAGCCGTTGAAGGCGCGGCTGGCGGCGTTGCTCTCGACGGGCGAGCGTTCGCTCGACGAGGTGCGCAAGCGCATCCGCGTCATTCCCTTCGGCGTGCGGCGCCACGAGCCGCGGCATTTCGAGCTCATCGCCGCCGCGGTGCTCGGCCGCAGCCGCCTGAAGCTCGCGTACTGGAACCGCATGCGCGACGAGACCACCGAGCGCGAGGTCTCGCCGCAGCGGCTCGTGCACTACCGCGGCAACTGGTACCTCGACGCGTGGGACCACCTGCGCAACGACCTGCGCACCTTCGCGCTCGACGCGATGCGCGCGGTGGAGATGGTCGGCGGCAGGGTGAAGGACGTCGCCGACGCCGAGCTCGACGCGGTGCTCGCCAGCGGCTACGGCATCTTCTCGGGCAAGGAAGTGGAATGGGCCGTGCTTCGCTTCACGCCGCAGCGCGCCCGCTACGTGGCGCTCGAGGAATGGCATCCGAAGCAGCGCGCGCGCTGGGAGAAGGACGGCAGCTACGTGCTCGAGGTGCCGTTCGCCTCGCCGAAGGAGCTCGTGATGGACATCCTCAGGATGGGGCCGGACGTGGAGGTCGTCGGCCCGCCGGGCTTGCGCGAGGAGGCGGCCGCGCAGATCGAGGCGATGGCCGCGCGCTATCGCGCCTGAGCCGCTGCTCGCGGGCGAACTTCGTTCGGGCGGATCGATCAACCGATGTTCCCGCGCCGCATCCGCGCCGCGGGCCGGCATGAATCGAGAGGAGTGGACCGAATGAACCAGGAACAGGTGATCGAGCTTTTGCTCGGGGCGCTGGAGCACGAGAGCTGCGGCATCCGCGTGTACGAGGCGGCGCTGGAATGCGTGCAGAACGACGACCTCAAGGAGGAGTTCCGCAAGTACCTCGAGCAGACGCGCAAGCACGAGCGCATCCTCATGGATGTGTGCACCAGGCTCGAGATCCAGCCCGATGCGATGACGCCGGCGCGCGGGATCGTGAACATGCTGGGCGAATCGCTGGTCGAGGCGATCGAGCAGGCGAAGGCCAACGGCGAGCCGCAGGCCGCCGAGATCGTCGCATGCGAGTGCGTGACGCTCGCCGAGACCAAGGACCATCTGAACTGGGAGCTGATCGGCCAGATCGCGCGCGACGGCAAGGGCGACGGCATCGAGGCGCTGCAGGCGGCCTACGACGAGGTCGAGGACCAGGAGGACGAGCACCTGTACCACTCGCGCGGCTGGACCCGCGAGCTGTGGATCCAGGCGCTCGGCATGAAGGCGGTGCTGCCGCCGCCCGAGGAGAAGAAGGACGTGCGCACCGCGATCGACGCCGCGAAGGCCGAGCAATCGCGCAAGGCGCACTAGTCCCAGGCGGCGGGGTCGATCCGGTAGAGCGTCGCGAGCTCCTCGTAGAGCGCGGGGTGCATCGCTCGCATCTCGCGCGGCTGCTCGAAGAACACCTCGGAGACGACGGCGAAGAACTCGGCGGGATTGGTCGTTCCGTACGGGTTCAACAGGGACGGCTCGCCGAGCGCCGCCTGCCGCTGCAGCTGCGCGTATTCCGCGAGCATGACGCGCGACCAGCGATGGAGGCGCTCGCGTCGCCCGAGCCACGGCGCGCCGTTCGCGTAGCCCTTCGCCTGGTCGAGCTGGTGCGCGAACTCGTGGATGACCACGTTGCGGCCGTCGGCGGGATCGGCCGCCCCGGCGAGCACGTCCTCCCACGAGAGCACGACCTGCCCGCGCGTCCACGATTCGCCGGAGAGCGCGTGCCGTTGCTCCGAGAGCACGCCCGAAGGCTCCGGGCGCACGCGCTCGACCACGAACGCCGCGGGATACACGAGCACCTCGCGCAGGCGCGGGAAATGATCCGACTCGCGGTTGAGGACCAGGAGGCACGCCTGCGCGGCGATGGTGACGCGCACCTCGTCCGAGATCTCCTGCCCCGCGCAACCGGTGAACGATTTTTCCGCGAGGAACACCTGGACGTGCCCCTCGAGCTGGCGGCGCAGCGCGGCGGGCAGGCGCCGCACGTAGGGCACGCGCTGCTCCATGATCGCGCGCCATGCGGCGGGAAACGGCTGTGCGCGCACCCGGGCGCGGCGCCGCGCCACGAGACGAGGCTCCCCCGCGACCCAAGCGATGAAGAGCACTGCGGCGGCGACGAGGAGGAGGAAGGCCACGGCTGGCAAGTGGAGAGGGTAGCCGGTATTTTCAAGGCGGGGACCCGCCCGCGGCCGTTTGATCCGCGACATTTCCCGCTGCGGACGGCGGCCTACCATCGATGCCATGGCCAGCACTCCGCTCGACGCACGCATCGCCCGGGCGAACCGCAAGCGCCGTTTCTACACCGCGGTCGCGATCGTCGCCGTCCTCGTCGTGTTCGGCGGCTTCGCGCGCACCTTCTTCCTCAAGTCGGCGTTCGGCGCGCCCGAGCTCACGCTCCTCAAGATCGTGCACGGCATCGTCATGACGGCGTGGTTCGTGCTCTTCGCGCTGCAGTCGTGGCTGATCGAGTCGGGACGCGTGCGCATCCATCGCCGCGTGGGCCTCGGCGGCATCGTCCTCGGCGGATCGGTGCTCATCCTCGGCACGACCCTCGCCATCGCCTCGGCGCGCAGCGGCTATGCGCCGCTCGGGGCGACGCCGCTCGTCTTCATGGCGTTCCCGCTCATGGAGATGACGTTGTTCGCCACGCTCTTCACGACCGCCATCCTGCTGCGCGACCGCGGCGCCTATCACAAGCGCCTCATGCTCATCGCGTCGCTCGCGATGCTGACACCGGCGATCGCGCGCCTGCCGGTCGACTTCATCCAGCGGGGCGGGCCGCCGGTCTTCGTCGGGCTCACCGACGTGCTGATCGCCGCGTGCATCGCCTTCGACGCGATCGCGCACCGCAAGCTGCACCGCGCCTCGGTGGTCGGGTTCGCGGTGGTGGTCGGCGTGCAGGTCGTCACCGTCGCGCTCGTCCACACCGACGCCTGGCTCGCATTCGGCAAGTGGCTGATCGGCTGATCGGCTGATCGCCGCGGCGCCGCAACCGGACTATCCTGGGCGCCATGGTTGCGGCGCCCTCGCCCGGCCGGAAAAATTTTCCAGGGAGAAGCGCGGCGCGGATGTCGAATCCGGGCCGCCCCGTTCGACTCGGGGAAGAGGGCGATGCTCGAGCGGCCGCCCGGCCGCGGGCGTCGGTCCTTCCCTTCCACTTCCAAGGAGAGCGTCATGCCGACCGTCAAGCCCATTCCCCCCGGAATGCACACCCTCACGCCGCACCTCGTGTGCGCGAACGCCGCCGAGGCGATCGACTTCTACAAGCGCGCGTTCGGCGCCGAGGAGCTTTCGCGCATGCCCGGCCCGGGCGGCAAGATCATGCATGCCATGCTGCGCATCGGCGATTCGACGTTGATGCTGAACGACGAGATGCCGGAGTGCTCGGTGCTCGGGCCGAAGACGTTGAAGGGCACGCCGGTCACGCTGCACCTGTACGTGAACGACGTGGACGGGTTCACGGCGCGCGCGGTCAAGGCCGGTGCCACGGTGAAGATGCCCGTGGCCGAGCAGTTCTGGGGCGATCGCTACGGCATCGTGACCGATCCGTTCGGCCACAGCTGGTCGATCGCGACCCACGTGCGCGACGTGACCCCGGAGCAGATGCAGGAAGCGATGAAGAAGATGACGGCGCCGGCCTAGCTCATCCTCGTCCGGGCCCTCTCCCGGGGGAGCGGGAATCCGGGGCGGCGGACCGCTGGAACCACGCCACGGTCTGCCGCGCCGCTTCCATGCGATCGGTCGGGAGCACGCCGAAGCGCTCGCGAAAGCGGCGGTCGTCGACGATGAACGGCTCGTCCCACTGGTACATCATCTCGCGCATCTCGCGCATCAGCGGGAAGAACGGCGCGGACACCGTGACGATCCAGGGCGCCAACCGGGCGATGGCGAGCGGACGGCCCAGCACCTCGGACATGCGCTGCACGAGCTGGCGCAGCGTCTCCGCGGCTTGGCACGGCAGCATCCATGCGCGGCCGAACACGTCGCTTTCGTCCGCCGTGCCGAGCACCGCCAGCCCCGCCGCCACATCGGGGATGAAGTGGTAGGTGTGGATCGCGTCGGGATCGACGAGCACGCGGCCGGTCTGGCCCGCGAGCGCCGGCTTCCAGTAGAAGTCGCCGAGATGCGAGCCCGCGTCGCCGCGCGGCCCGTAGAAATCCGACGCCCGGCCGCTCACCGCGCGCGCCTCGCCGCGACGATGCGCCTCGAGCAGCCGCTCGGCCGCGCGCGTGCGGATCTCGCCCTTGCGGCTGCACGGGTTCATCGGCGTGTCCTCGTCGATGGGCTTGCCCCCGGTGCGCCCGACCATGTAAAGGTTCTCGAGCACCACCAGGCGCGCGTTCGCGCTCGCGGCGGCGGCGATGAGATTGTCGAGATAGAGCGGCACGAGCTCGGCCCACACCTTCGCGAAGTAGGGCGGGTTCATGCAGTGGTAGATGGTGGCCGCGCCCTTCGCCGCGGCGATGCAGAAATCGCGGTCGCGCGCGTCGCCGAGCTCGAGCACCGCGCCTTCGGGAACGTCGGCCAGGGTGCGCTTCACGATGCGCACCTGCCTGCCCTGCGCGAGGAGCCGCTGCGCGAGCGGATGGCCGACCTGGCCCGCGCCGAAGACGACGTGCAGCTCGCCCATCAGGGGACGATGTACGAGTAGCCCAGCTGCTGGTAGTGCGCGAGCGAGATCCAGCCGTTCGGTACCACCTTCACCTCGGGCATCACGTCCGCCGGAGCGATCTTGCGCGGCGCGAGCGGCAGCGTGCATTGCTCGAGCGCCTCGACGCCCTTCGCCTCGCGCAGCTCGCGGATCTTCGCGGCGATCTTCGCGGCCATCGGCCGGTCCTCGGGCTTGATCTTCGCTTCGTCGGTCTGGGTGAAGTAGGACGCATCGCCGCGGAAGGCGAGCACGATCTTCGGCGTGGTGCCGTCGGCGATGAGCTGCTTGCGCGTCTTGTCGATCGTCTCGAGCGTGCCGAGGATCACCTTGGGATTGCCGTTGGTGATGTCGAAGGCGACCTTCATCTCGCGAACCGGCGCCACGCTCATCGACTGCTGCGCAGGGCAGGGGCCGGCCGCGATGCCGAACGCGAGGAGGACGGGAAGGAGGAAGCGTTTCATGACGGCTCCGGGGAGGGTTGTGTCGTGCGCACAATATAACGCCGCGCCGGGTTGTAGCTCGTCGTCCAATGCGCCGTCGGCGCCTCTCGCGCCGAATCGCGAACGGGCCGGAACTCGCTGCCCGCGTTGCCGTCCCTCTTCATCTCCCGCGACGAACGTTCGAACGAAGCGCGCAACGGCGCTTCCGGGCAACGCTTTGCCGCGAGAGCTCCGTGCCGGCCGGCGCGGAGGCGATACGCAACGAACAGGAGATGCCATGAATCGAAAACTCATCGCGGCAGCAGGCCTCACCATCGGTCTCGGAACCATCGCGCCGTTCGCCCTCGCGGCCGATCCGACCTCGAGCCCCTTCTACGATCGCGACGATCCGGGCCTCGTGCGCCAGAGCCCGTTGCCGCCCGGCGACGAGCGCGATGCGGTCGTGACCGCGCCGGCGGACGAGGAGGCGGTGGTCGTCGCGCCCGTGGAGGAGGAGACGGTCGTCGCCACGCCCATGGACGAGGAGACTGTCGTCGCCATGCCCGTGCAGGAGGAGACGATCGCGATGGCGCCGCCGGAGAAGCGAACGATCGCGAGCTCGCCCGTCGAGGAAGACATCTACGTGGTTCACCCCGGCTACGACGAGCGTTGGAACGTCGGGCGTTCGACGGTGATGAACGGCGAGGTGGTGCGCCCGCACACCGGCGCGGTCGAGGAGGAAGGGCACCTCGTGCTCACCTTCCCGTCGCGCGGCGCGGGCACGGCCGAAGGCTATTCGCCGTGATCGTTCTGCCTCGCCCTCGGCTTGCATAGCGGTTCCCTCCCCCGGGGTTCCATAGCGCACCCGGGGGAGGTCAGGGAGGGGGCCGTCGCTATTCCTCGAGCTTCACGATGTAGCCGCCCGACTTCTCGTCGCGCTCGAGATCGAGCAGGTGGCGCACGCGCGCCTCCTCGAGCAGCTCGTTGAACGAGCGGAAGCCGTAGTACTTCTCGTTGAACCCGGGCTTGCGGCGCTTCAACGCCTGCTTGACCATCGAGCCCCAGACCGGCTCGTCCTCGCGCTCGTCCATGAGCGCCTCGACCGTCTCGAGCACGAGGTCGAGCGCTTCCTGCTGCTTGTCCTCTTCCTCGGGGCTGCTCGGTTGGGGTTCTGCCTCGCCCCGGGGTCCCCTCCGGGGCTCGGAAGCAACATCGGAGGGCCGGGGCGAGGCGCTCTTCGCCTTCCTCCGCGCCGGCTTCCTCGCCTTCTGCTCGCGCACCAGGTCGTCGTAGTAGATGAACTCGTCGCAAGCGCTCACGAGCAGGTCCGAGGTGGACTTCTTCACGCCGACGCCGATCACGGTCTTGTCGTTCTCGCGCAGCTTGCTCACCAGCGGCGAGAAATCCGAGTCGCCGCTCACGATCACGAACGTGTCCACGTGCGACTTCGTGTAGCAGAGGTCGAGCGCGTCCACGACCATGCGGATGTCCGCCGAGTTCTTGCCGGACTGGCGCACGTGCGGGATCTCGATCAGCTCGAACGACGCGTGGTGCATCGGCGCCTTGAAGTCCTTGTAGCGCTCCCAGTCGCAATAGGCCTTCTTCACCACGATGCTGCCCTTGAGCAGCAGGCGCTCGAGCACCTTGCCGATGTCGAACTTCTCGTACTTCGCCTCGCGCACGCCGAGCGCCACGTTCTCGAAGTCGCAGAACACGGCGAGGTTGCCGGTATCGATCGCTTTCATGCGGCCAATGATACCCGCTAGCGCATGCGCACCCAGCTCACCTGCAGCCAGTTGTCCGATCGCGGGACCGCCTCGACGTTCGCGCGCGCCGCCCAGACGATCACCTGGCGGTGGAGCGGAATGTCGTAGAGGTTCTCGCGGTGGCGCTTCAGCGCCGCGGCGACCAGTGCCGTGCGGCGCCGCACGTCCATCTCGATGCGCGCCGCGTCGATGAGGCGGTCGAGCTCAACGTCGGCATAGCCGCCGAAGTTGATGCTGCCGTCGCCGTTCGCATTGCGGCTGTGCATGTTCGGCACGAGGATGAAGAGCGGGTCGGCCCCCGAAGCGGAGAAGAGCCAGAAGGTCGCGTCGCGGTCGCGTGTCACGCGCGCAAAGAACAGCGGTCGGGGCGCTGCGCGCACCTCGATGCGGATGCCGACCTTGGCGAGCATCGCCGCGATCGCCACGCAGATCTTCTCGTCGTTCACGAGCCGGTTGTTGGGACAGTCGAGCACGACGCCGAACCCGCGCGGGTATCCGGCCTCGGCCAGCAGGCGTCGCGCGGCGTCGGGATCGAACCGGTGCCTCGGCTCGGGCGCGTCGGGCAGGCCGGGAGTCGCCCCGGAAAGGAGCAGGCCGGCCGGAACGGAGAAGCCGCGCATCACGGACCTGCGCATCGTTTCGATGTCGATGGCGTGGTAGATCGCCTGCCGCACGCGGCGGTCCTTGAAGGGATTGCGGCCCTTCACGTCGGCATACAGCGGCTCGTCGCGCGCCTGGTCCATCGAGAGGTAGACGACGCGGTTCTCCGGGACTTCGTAAAGGCGAACCGTGGGATCGCGTCGCAACCGCTCGACGTCCTGGGGCGGCGGATCGAGCACGAAGTCGATCGTGCCCGAGGCGAGGGCCGCCATGCGCGTCGTATCCGATTTGATCGGCACGAACTCGATCTCGTCGACGTTGCCGTCGAAGAGGCCGGCCTCGATCCCCCACCATTGCGGATTCTTCCGGAAGACGCTGCGCACATCGGGCGTGCGGGACACGAGACGGAATGCGCCCGTGCCCATCGCATGATCGTCCGCGTACGTGCGCCTTGCCTGCGTGAGCTGGCGCGGAAGCTCGGCGCCGTGCCGTTCGCACCACGCGCGACTCATGATGAAAAGGCTCTCCGCGAGCCAGTCGAGCATCACCGGATTCGGGCCGGGCGTCCTGAACTCCACGGCATGCGAATCGATGCGACGCACATCCCCGACGGCCATGACGAAGCTGCGGTATCCGGCCGTTTGGCGCATCCGGGCGAACGAGAAGACGACATCGTCCGCGGTGAATTCGCTGCCGTCGTGGAACCTCACGCCGTCGCGCAGGTGGAAGATCCAGCGCTCGGGCGCGGTGCGCTCCCAATGCGTCGCGAGCGCGGGCACGATCTCGCCGTGGCGGCCGCGCATCACGAGGCCGTCGTAGACCTGGCCGTTGATCGTGTTGGTGAGGCCTTCGTTCGCGGCGTGCGGATCGGCCCCCATGAAGTCGCCCTGGCTCGACCAGCGCAGCGTCTTCGCCGGGCAGAAGGATGCCGCGGCGGCGAGCGCCACCGCGGCGAGGCACGCGGGGAATCGGGTCATCGGGCGCCTCCTTCGCGGACGCGAGTGCGCGCCCGCGGAGGAAGTGTGCGCCCGATTTCCCGGCCCCGCCTAACGCATGGCGGTCTCGGTCCGAGGCTCGGTGTCGTCGACGACGGCATCGGGCACGAACCCTTCCATCATGCGCAGCTGGGCGAGGAACGCGCGCTGCGCGGGCGTCCGCTCGGTCGGCTCGATCGCCGACGGATAGGCGTAGTCGCCGTTCGGGTTGCCCTCGGAGAGCGCGAGGTTCCTCATCAACGTCTCGTGGTCGTCGCTCAGGGCGGGCATCGCGAGCGCTGCCGCGGCGAACGCAGCCGCGGCGTTGAGGCACAGAGTGCGTTTCATGCGGGGCTCCTTTCACGCGGCCGCGGGATCGACCGCTGCCGCCACTGTGCGGCGCACCCCGTGCCGGCGTCCTTGGCCGTCCTGAAATGTGCTGAAAATCGGCATAGCATGTGCGCAAGGCGCTAAGGGAGGCGCCATGGCGCACTGCTATCGTTGCGGAGACGTCGAGATCCGGCCCGCCGAGCGCCAGCTGCTCGTGGCCGGCCGCCCCGTAGGGGTGGGTGCGCGTGCTTTCGACGTTCTCATCGCGCTCGTCGACCGGCGTGAGCGCATCGTTTCGAAGGATGAGCTGCTCGACATCGTGTGGCCCCACGCGATCGTCGAGGAGAACAACCTGCAGGCGCAGATCTCGGCGCTGCGCAAGGTGCTCGGCGCGCGCGCGTTCGCGACGATTCCCGGGCGCGGATACCAGCTCACGCTCGCGGTCGAGGAGGCCGAGGCGCCGTCCGCACCGCGTGGCGCGACGAACCTGCCGCCCGCCGCGAGTGCGCTGATCGGGCGGCATGCGGATCTCGCCGCCATCGCCCGCCTGCTCGCGGAGCATCGCGTCGTCACGCTCGTCGGGCCCGGCGGCGTGGGCAAGACCCGGCTCGCGCAGCAGGCGGCAAGCGTGGCCCTGCCCGCGCATCGGCACGGCGTGTGGTGGGTCGACCTCGCGAGCGTCTCGTCGCCGCATGATGTCGCCCCGGCCACTGCGCGCGCATTGCGTGTACCTCTCGGTAACGGCGATTCGCGCGCGGGCCTCGCGGCGTCGCTCCGCGATCGCGACCTGCTGCTCGTCTTCGACAACTGCGAGCATCTCGCCGCTGCGGTCGCGTCCGTAACGGTCGCATTGCTCGACGGGGCACCGCGGGTGCACGTGCTCGCGACCTCGCAGCGCGTGATCGGGATGGCCGGCGAACAGGTCTATCACGTCGAAGGACTGGACGTGCCGCCCGCCTCGGCATCGCTCGAGGCGGCGCGTGCGCACGACGCGATGCGGCTGCTGGAGGCGTGCATCGCCGCGCGCGATCGCCACCTCGTGGTCGACGAGCGGACGCTTCCGATGGCGATCGACCTGTGCGCGCGGCTCGACGGCAACCCGCTCGCCATCGAGATGGCAGCGGCGCGCCTTCCGGTGCTCGGATTCGACGGACTGCAGGAGCGCCTCGGCGAGCGCCTGCGGCTGCTGCAATCGGCGAACGGTGGCCGCAGCGCGCACCGGTCACTCCAGGCGACGCTCGAATGGAGCTATTCGTTGCTCGATCGCGCCGAGCAGGCGGCGCTGCGCCGCCTCTCGACGTTCGCCGGTCCGTTCACGCTACGGCAGGCGGAGGTTGCCTGCGCGGATCTGGCGGCCGGCGAAGCCGATGCGATCGATCGCATCGCGGCCCTCGTCGGCAAATCGATGCTGCGCGTCGAGCATGCACAACCGACCCGCTACCGGTTGCTCGAGACGACGCGTCTCTTCGCGGCCGAAGCGCTCGCGGCGCACGGGGAAGTCGAAGAGGCGCGGCGGCGACACGGCGAGGCGATGCGCGAAGTCGCCATCGAGGCGAACGCATCCTATTGGACGCAAGCCGACTGGCTCGAGCGGTTCATCCGCGAGTACGCCGACCTGCAGGCGGCGTTCGAGCATGCCTGCGCGCGCCGCGATGCCGCGCTCGCCGCGCCGATCGCGCAAGCGCTCAGCTTTCTCGACCTCGAGCGGAACGACCACTCGCCTGTGCGTGGCCGCAAGCGCGCCGTGCATCCGCTCCTCGCTACCGCCGGTGGCCGGGATCGAGCGCTGCTCCTGAATGCGATGTCCATCTTCCGCATGGTGTACGACCCGACGTACTCGCGCATCGACATCGCGCGCGAGCGCGTCGCGGCATGGCGCGCGTTGGGCGACGAGCGGCAGCTCTACTGGGCGCTCGCGCGGCTCGCGGCCGATTGCGTGGTCATCCGCGACGATGCGGGAGCGGAGCTTGCGCTCGCCGAGGCGCGGGCGCTCGAAGACGCCGGCTGGCCGCCGAAGTTTCGCGGCGTCTACAGGAACCACGCGCGAATCGTTGCGATGTACCGCGGCGACGCCCGGCTTTATCTCGCTCAGGCGCGCGAGTTTCTCGAGGCGGCGTTGCGGGATGGGGACGCGCGTGGCGCGGCATTCCGGCGTTTGCTCGTCGCGGAGGCGCTGCTCATGGGGGGCGACGTGGCGGCGGCGATCGAGGCGGCGAGCCAGGCGCTCACCGAGTTCACGGTGCTCGACCAACCGTACAACCAGGACATGACCGGGATGCTCCTCGCGGCGGCGCTCGTGCAGGCGAACGACCTCGAGGCGGCGCGCGCATGCGCCGTGCGCGCCATCGATCGCGCATGGCACTACGGGATGGGTTGCTGGTTCTGCGATCACCTCGCGCTGCTCGCGGCACGCACGGGCCGCCTGCGCGAAGCCGCCGCGATGCTCGGTATCGCCGATGCGGGCTACACCGCCAACCAGGACCGGCGCCAGCCGAACGAGGCGCGCGCGGCCAGGCAGTGCCAAGCGCTCCTCGAAGACGCGCTCGGCACCGATGCGCTTGCGCAGCTGCGCGCCGAAGGCGGTCAGCTCCCGGATTCGGCCGCGCTCGCGCTCGTGAAGTCCACGCTCGCGAGCTGAGGCGCGCGGCTCACCACCGGCACGTTCCCTCGCCGAACTCGTTGGCGATCAGCGGGACGACCGCCGCGAGCCCGAGGTTCTGGTAGGCGGTGCGGCAATCGGGCTTGCGCGCGTTCTCGATCGCCTGCTCCATCTTCGATTTCTTCGGCGGCACCGGCGGCATCGGGAATGCGAGCACCGCGTGGTTGCCCGTGCCTTCGCGCGCGATCTCGCCCGCGCGTTTGCGCAGCGCGTCGAGATCGAGGTTCGGCGCAGCGCGCGGTGTCGATGACGGTTCACCGCCGGAGCGGAACGGCGAAGGCGGCTCCTGCGCACCGAAGGGCGACGCTTCGGGCGTAGTCGTCGACGGCCTGGCCCTCGATTCGCCGGCCGACGATGGCGCGGCCGCGGATGAGCCGGGTGTCGCAGGCGCGCGCGAAGGCGCCTCGCTGCGAGGCGGCGCCGCGGCCGATGCAGGCGGCGCGGTTGCCGAAGGCGCGGTGGTCGATGCAGAAGGCGCGCTGGGCGCCGCCGGCGCGCTCGACGGCGCGGGAACCGTCGGTCGGGGCGCGGGCGCCGCGGGTGTCACGGGCGCCGGGGGCGCGGCCGTCGGCGCATCCGTCTTCGCCGGTGCAGCGGGCGCGGCCTGAGGCGTTTGCACCGGCGCGGCGGGCGCGATCGCGGGCGGCGCCGCGAGCCGGCTCTCGCTCGGCGCCTGCGTGGGAAGTGGCGCGAGCTTCTCGAGTGGTGCGGCGGGAAGCGCGGCGCTCGGCGCCTCGAGCAGCTTCTCACCCGGGGCGGCCTGCGTGGGAAGCGGCGCGAGCTTCTCGAGCGGTGCCGCGGGAAGCGCTGCGGTCGGCGCCTCGAGCAGCTTCTCGCCGGGAGCCGCCTGGGTCGGGAGCGGGGCGATCTTGTCGAGCGGCGCGGCGCGAAGCGTCGCGCTCGGCGCCTCGAGCAGCTTCTCGCTCGGCGCCTGCGTGGGAAGCGGCGCGAGCTTGTCGAGCGGTGCCGCGGGAAGCGCCGCGCTCGGCGCTTCGAGCAGCTTCTCGGTCGGCGCCTGCGACGAAAGCGGCGCGAGCTTCTCGAGCGGAGCGAGCGTGGGCGGTGCGACGGGTGTGTTCGTGCGCGCGCCCTCGCTCGGGGTCGGCGCGACGACCTGCGCCTCGGTCGGCGGCGGCACGTAGAAAGGCGGCGGCGCGAGCTCGCTCTTCGCGGGCGGCGCGACGATGCGATCGAGCATCTTCGGGATGACGACGGGCCCTTGCGCGGCGGGCGTGGCGGGCGCGGTGCCGGGACGCATCGGTGCGGCGGGCGCGGCCTTCGGTGCGCTCTCGGGCGCGGGCTTCGGCGCTCGCGGCGGTGGCGCGGCGGATCTGGATACCTCGCGTTCCGCGGGACGTTGGGGCGGCGCGGGCTGCGCATTCGGCAGCGCCTTGCCGAGCCCGATGCCGCGATCGATGCGCAGGCGCTGCGCGCCGCCGGAGAAGGAGTCGTTCAGCGTCACCTCGAGCGCGCCCCACATCGCGCGGCCCGCGCGGCTGCCCAGCGTCGGCGCGCCGAAGAGCAGGATGAACATCATGTGCAGCAGGATCGAGAGGATGATGAACTGCGACAGCAACGGCGTGATGAGCCGCCGGTCGGTCTCGCGATAGCCGAAGGAAGAGGGCGGCCGGCGCGGTGGGCGCGGGCGCGCGGCGGCGGGCGGCGGCGGGCGATGCGCCTGCGGCAGGGGACGGCCGGGCTTGCGCTGATAGTCGGTGTAGGGCACGTGGGCCGGCTTGGCGCCGTCGCTCGCGATCGTCGCCATTCTGAACCGAACCCCGGGGCGTTGTCCTCCTCGCCGGCGACTTGGGCGCCGGAGGTTTCCGTGCGACGATCGTGGCGACGAGGAGGCCGCCGAGCCTCCACACGGGGGAGCGAGCCATGGCGCATCTCGGATTCACCGACGTCGACGCGAGCGAGCGGCGCGACGACCTGGTCGATTACCTCGTGCGGCTCGCGCGCAAGGTCGCCGTGATGCGGGGCGAGGATTACCGCCTGCTGCGGTTGCGGCCCGGCGCGAGCGTCCTCGACGTCGGGTGCGGCGCCGGCGAGGTTTGCGCGGAGCTCGCGGTGCTCGTCGGGCCGCAGGGGCGCGTGAGCGGGATCGACGCGTCGGAGACGATGATCGCCGCCGCGCGCCGCACGGTGGAAGCGTCGGGCAACGCGGTCGACCTGCGCGTGGCGAGCGTCTATTGCCTGCCGTACGAAGACGCGTCGTTCGATGCGGTGCGCGCCGAGCGCGTGTTCCAGCACCTGCACGATCCGGAGGCGGGGCTGCGCGAGATGCTGCGCGTGCTGCGACCGGGCGGGCGCGTGCTCGTGTTCGATCCCGATCACAGCCAGGCGGGCATGGCGCTCGACGACGCGGGCGAGCGGCGTGTGTTCGAGGCGAGCTTGCGCGCCCAGCTCTCCATGCACGCGAACCCGTTCAGCGGGACGCGGCTGCGCGGGATGTTCGTGCGCGCGGGGCTGATCGAGGTCGAGCAGGTGGTGCGCAGCGTCGAGCTGCCGTACGCCGATTTCGTGCACGCGCTCGGCCTGCAGGATCGCCTCGCGCTCGCCGTGGACAAGCACGACGTCACGCCCGACGAGGCGCGGCGCTTCGTCGCCTCGCTCGAGGCGCGCGACCGCGCCGGCACCTTCTTCGCGAGCGCGATCGCCTACAGCGTCGCGGGCACGAAGGGCTGACGCGCGGGGCCATGCCCCGCACGAGGCTCTCCCGAGCGACTAAATCGCTTCGGCGTGCGCGTCGTCACTTGCAATCCCCGGCGCGCGGGCTAACCATTAGCGCGCTTTTCACGTGAATCCCGGGGAGAGAAGAAATGTCGCGCTTGTCGTCGTTCATTCGCTCGGTCGCAGCGTGCATCGTCGCCGGCCTCGCGCTCGCCGCGGCCGCGCAGCCGTACCCGAGCCGTCCGATCAGCATGATCGTGCCGTTCGCGGCCGGCGGGCCCACCGATACCCTCGCGCGCATCCTCGCGCAGCGCATGGGGCAGGCGTTGGGCCAGACCGTCGTGGTCGAGAACGTCTCCGGTGCCGGCGGCGCGATCGCCGGCATGAAGGTCGCGCGCTCGCCGGCCGACGGCTACACGGTGGCCATCGGCCACATCGGCACCCACGTCATCATCGGCGCCGTGCAGCACCTGAGCTACGACGTCTACAACGACTTCGAGCCGGTGGGCATGCTCGCGACCAACCCGCAGATCGTGGTGTCGAATCCGTCCGTGCCCGCGAAGGACCTCAAGGAGCTGGTCGCATGGGTGAAGGCGAATGCCGGCAAGGTCACCTCGGGCACGGGAGGTCCCGGAACGCCCTCGCACATCAGCGCCGTGTACTTCTCCAACACCATCGGCTCCCCGGTCGAGCCCATCCACTATCGCGGCTCGGGCCCGGCGCTGCAGGACGTGATCGCCGGCCACATCCGCATGACCTTCGACCAGGCGGCGAACGCCCTGCCGCACGTACGCGCCGGCAAGGTGCGCGCGTACGCCGTGACGTCGAACCATCGCATCGCCTCCGCGCCCGACATCCCGACTGTCGACGAGGCCGGCCTGCGCGGTTTCTACATGACGGTGTGGCACGCGCTGTGGGTGCCGAAGGGAACGCCGAAGGCCGTCGTCGACAAGCTCAACGGCGCGATGGTCGAAGCCCTCGCCGACCCGAACGTGCGCAAGCGGTTCGAGGATCTCGGCCAGGAGATCCCGCCGCGCGAGCAGGAGACGCCCGCCTACCTGCACACGTACCACAAGGCGGAGATCGACAAATGGTGGCCGATGATCAAGGCCGCCGGCATCAAGAGCGAGTGAGCCGCGTGGCATCGCGCGCACGGACAGGCGAGCGGCCATGAGGATCTTCAAGGACCTCGTGTTCGAGGCGGCCCATCGCCTGCCGAACGTGCCGCCGGAGCACCGCTGCTACAACCTGCACGGGCACACGTTCAAGTGCCGCGTCGAGTGCGAGGGCCCGATCGATGCGAAGCTCGGCTGGGTCGTCGACTTCGCCGCGGTCGATCGCGCCCTCGCTCCGCTCGTGAAGCAGCTCGACCACAAGTACCTGAACGACGTGCCCGGGCTCGAGAACCCGACCAGCGAGGTGATCGCGGCCTGGATCCTCGAGCGCCTGCGCACGAGCGAGTTGCCGGTCAAGTCGGTGATGATCTGCGAGAACGACGCGAGCGGAGCGATCGCCGAGTAACGCCGTGGCGGGCTTCGACGCGCACTTTTCAGTGCAGCGACTCCGACTGGTTGTGGACCCCGCTCGGCTGGGTGATCTCCGACATCGCGCTGCGCGCGGTGTTCGCATCGGCCTTCTGCGAGATGTCCCCGAGCGAGACGATGCCCACGAGGCGCTTGTCGCGGCTCACCACGGGCAAGCGGCGCACCTTCTGGTCGCCCATGTTGCGCGCGACGTGGTCGATGTCCTCGTCCTCGAAGCAGTACAGCACCTGCTTGCTCATGATGTCGCGGACGCTGCAGTCGGGCGGCTGGTTCTCGCCCACGGCGCGGATCGCGATGTCGCGGTCGGTGATCATGCCCACGAGCCGGTCGTTCTCGGCCACGGGGAGGATGCCCACATCGCACTCGGCCATCATCTTCGCTGCGTCGCAGATCGTCTGCTCGGGGGAAATGGTGTTCACGGCGCGGCTCATCGCTTCGCTGACTTTCATCGGGGTCTCCTATTCCACAACGGGTTCGGTCGCCTCCGTCTACGACCGGCCCGCGCGAGACGGATTCCCGAGTTGCCCCCTGTCTTCCGGGTCAGGGTAAGCTAGTGCGCCGAAAGGAGGATGCCCCCATGCTCTCCACCGCCCCCGCGTTCCGCGCGTTGCTCGCCACCGCCGTCTCGGCCGTCTCCCTGTCCGCGTTCGCGCTCGATCCCGCCGCGCCCCATTTCAGGATCGGCACCATCGGTTCCGGGCGCATCGGCAGCGCCGTGGCCGAGCAGTGGGCGAAGGCCGGGCACGAGGTCATGTTCTCCTCGCTCGACCTGGCGCACGACCGCGAGCTCGCGCAAAAGGTGGGCCACGGCGCGCGGGCCGGCACGCCCGCGGAGGCGGCCGCCTTTGGCGACATCGTGTTCATCGCGGTGCCGTACACGGCGCTGCCCCAGATCGGCCGCGACCATGCCGCGGCGATGAAGGGCAAGGTCGTGGTGGACGCGTCGAATCCGATTCCGTCCCGCGACGGCGACATGGCGGTCGCGGCGAAAGAGAAAGGCACCGGCGTGGCGTCGCCCGAGTTCCTGCCGGGCGTGCGGCTGGTGCGTGCGTTCAACGAGACCGGCGCGGGCGCGATCCGCAGCGAGGCCCATCGCGCGGGCGAGCCGATCGGGATCCCGGTCGCCGCGGACGATCCCGAGGCGCTGCAGGTCGGCATCCGCCTGGTGAAGGATGCGGGCTTCGAGCCGGTGGTGGTCGGCGGCCTGGCGAGCGCGAAGAAGTTCGACTACGGCTCGCCGGTGTTCGGCAAGCCGATGACGGCGCAGGAGTTGCGCAAGGCGCTCGACGTGAAGTAGCGCGCGCGCAAGCGGCTCAGGCCATTCCGCCGCGGTCGTTGCCTTCGCTTTCGGATCCCTCTTCGGCCTCGGGCGGCGCCTCGTTGCCGCCCGTGCCCTGCTGCTGGCGTGCGGCTTCCTTCTGCCGCAGCTTCTCCTCCTTCTTCTGCTTCTTCGCCAGCTCGCGCTGGCGCTTCTGGAACGCGTAGTTCGGCTTGGCCATGCGCTCATTCCTTTCGCGGTTGATCCATCGTAGCAATCGGCGGGCCCGCTTCCTGTCGGCGGGGGCTTACAGTGCGCCTCCCGGACGCCGGCGCGCGAGCGCCTTCGCGGTGGCGAGGACGATGCGCCGGAACGCTTCGAGCACCGGATCCTCGCGCGCCTGGCGCTCGTGCATGAGCAGGATCGGGCTCGGCGGCAGGCCGCGCGCGAGCTTCACGATGCGCACGTCGCCCAGCGCGGCGTGGCGGCGCGCGATGGGCTCGGGCGCGATCGACAGGAACCGGCTGCCGGACACCAGCGCGAGGTTCGATTCGAACGAGCGCGCCTCGATCACGGGGGCCACGGGCGCGAGCCCCTGCCGCTGCACATAGCGGTCGAAGGTCGCGCGCGAGGCGGTTTCGGGCGCGGGCAGCACCCAGGGCAGCGTGGCGAGGCGCGCGAAGGCGACCGCGCGCGTGGGCACCGCCGCGTTGGTGCGCGCGCAGATCACGACGGTCTGCTCCTCGTACAGCGGCTCGAACGCGAAGCGCCCGTCGCGCGGGAAGGCGGACGTCTCGCGGCGCGTGATGGCGAAGTCGAGCGTGCCCTGCGCCATCGCCTGCGCGAGCGCGAGCGAGCTGCCCTCGGTCACCCGCAGCTCGAACGCGGCCGCGTCGTGCACGCGCTCGAGCAGGGGCGGCATGAGCGTGTGCATCGCGCGCGGGATGCAGCCGAGCGCGATCGCGGTGCGCCCGGTGCGCGCGTTCTCGGCGACGCGCTCCATGGCGCGCAGCACGAACTGCGCCTGCTCGATCGTGCGCCGCCCCGCGGCCGTGGGGCGCGTGCCGCGCACCGAGCGCTCGAAGAGCGGCGTGCCGAGGATCGATTCGGCCTCCGTGACGAGGCGCGAGACCGCGGGCTGCGTCTTGGCGAGCATGCGCGCGGCCGCGTGCACCGATTGCAGGCGCGCGACGGCGGTCACGGCCTCGAGGTGGCCGCGCTGCAGCCGGCGTCCGGGTGGGGGATGACGGGAAGGCATCGAATGACGCCGTTATAGCATCATTTACCGCATCATGCCCGCGCTGCTAACCTCGATGCCATCGACGATCCCGGAGGAATGCATGGCGCCCATGAAAGTCACCCCGCTCGCCACCGCGCTCGGCGCCGAGGTCTCGGGCGTCGACCTGCGCGCGATGGACGATACGACGTTCGAGGCGATCCGCGAGGCGTGGCGCCGGCACCTGGTGCTGCGCTTCCGCGGCCAGCGCCTCTCCGACCCCGAGCTGCTCGCGTTCAGCCGCCGCTTCGGCGAGCTCGACCCGCCCGGCCCGAACCCCTACGGCGCGCCGTTCCTGCCCGAGTTTCCCGAGATCAACGTGATCTCGAACGTGAAGGTCGGCGGCAAGCCGATCGGCAACCTCGGCGACGGCGAGGCGGTGTGGCATTGCGACATGACCTACATCGACAATCCGCCGCGCGCGGCGCTGCTGCACGCCCTCGAGCTGCCGCCCAGCGGCGGCGACACGTTCTGGTCGAACATGTACCTCGCCTACGAGACGCTGCCCGGCGACCTCAGGCAGGCGGTCGCGGGGCGGCGCGCGGTGCACGACGCCACGTACAACAGCGCGGGCTTCATGCGCAAGGGCATGAAGGAAGTCACCGACCCGCGCGAGGCGCCGGGCGCGCGCCACCCGCTCGTGATCGTGCACCCGGAAACGAAGCGCCCCGCGCTCTTCCTCGGGCGGCGCCGCAACAGCTACGTGGTCGGGCTCGGCCTGGCCGAGAGCGATGCGCTGCTCGACAAGCTCTGGGCGCACGCGACGCGTCCCGAGTTCACCTTCCGGCAGGTGTGGGAGGTGAACGACCTCATCCTGTGGGACAACCGCTGCACGCTGCACCGCCGCGACGCGTTCGACCCGTCGAGCCGGCGCGTCATGCATCGCACGCAGATCAAGGGCACCGCGGTGCACGCCCATGCCGCTTGAGGCCCCCGGGCTGCTCGGCGCACGCGCCGGGCTGGCGCTTCCGATCGGGCGCGTCGAGATCTTCGGTGTGGCCGTGCCGCTCGTCGGCCCCGGTTTCAAGAACGCGTACGTCACCAAGAAGACGCAGAAGAGCGCGCTCGTGCGGCTCACCGCTACCGACGGCTCCGTCGGCCTCGGCAACATCGATCCCTCGCCCGGCTATTCGGTCGAGACCATCGAGGAATCGCTCGCGGCGATGCGCGGCACGCTCGCGGGCGCGGTGCGCGGCCTCGACGCCGCGAATCCCCACCGCGTGGTCGAGGCGATGGACGCGGCGCTCGCGGGCTATCTCGACGCGAAGGCCGCGATCGAGATGGCGTGCGTCGATCTCACCGCGCGGCGCCTCGGCATCGCCGTGCACCAGTACCTGGGCGGCGCGGTGGTCGAGCGCGTGCGCTTCAACGCGTGGATCGGCATCGTGCCGCCCGACGAGGCCGCGGCCGAGGCGCGCAAGTGGCACGACCGCGGCTTCCGCTCCGCGAAGGTGAAGGTGGGCGGCGGCATCCACGCCGATCGCGATCGCCTGAAGGCGGTGCGCGCGGCGTGTCCCGGCATGAAGCTGCGCGCGGACGCGAATGCGGGCTACGGCGTCGATGATGCCATCGCGCTCGGCAAGCTCCTCGAGCCGTTCGAGCTGCAGCTGCTCGAGCAGCCGGTGGCCGCGGCGGATCTCGCGGGCATGGCGAGGGTGCGCTCCGCGATCGGCATCCCGGTGATGGCCGACGAGTCCATCACGGACCATGCGAGCCTCATCGCCGTGATCCGCGCGGGCTGTGCCGACATCGTGAAGCTCAAGGTGATGAAGCAGGGCGGGTTCCTCAAGTGCCGGCGCATGCTCGAGACCGCGGCGGCCGCGGGCATGGGCGTGGTGATCGGCCACGGCTTCGGTCTCGGCGTGAACACGGTCGCCGAGATCATGCTCGCCGCGACGAGCCGCGCGGTGCTCGACGGTCTCGAATGCGTGGGACCGCTCAAGACGGCGGACGACATCGTCACCG
This sequence comes from uncultured Burkholderiales bacterium, assembly GCA_964403515.1. Classification (GTDB taxonomy): domain Bacteria; phylum Pseudomonadota; class Gammaproteobacteria; order Burkholderiales; family Usitatibacteraceae; genus Usitatibacter. The sequence goes on from CAYOGL010000011.1 coordinate 50,802, forward strand.
CGAAGCTCGACCTCGGCGCGGGCGAGATCGCGCTGCCTTCCGGGCCCGGGCTCGGCGTGGTCCTCGACGACGAAAAGGTTCGCAAGTACGAGGTCGCCCTGTAATATCGGGCGGATATGAAATCCGCCCTCTCGAAATTCCTTCTCGCCGCGCTCTGCGCCATCGTCTCCCTCCCGGTCCTCGCACAGGACTGGCCCACCCGCAACGTCACCGTGCTCGTGCCGTTCGCCGCCGGCGGCACCGTCGACATCATCGCGCGCACCGTCGGCCAGCAGCTCGGCAAGCTCACGGGACAGGGCTTCATCGTCGAGAACCACGGTGGCGCGGCCGGCACGATCGCCGAAGGCCTGCTCGTGCATGCGCCCGCCGACGGCTACACGCTGCTCTTCCATCACATGGGGCTCGCGTTCAACGCGACGCTCTACGGGCGCAAGCTCCCGTTCGACACGCAGAAGGACATCGTCCCGGTCGCCCTCATCGGCGCCACGCCCAACGTCCTCGTGGTGAACAAGTCGGTGCCCGCGAAGAGCGTGCAGGAGTTCCTCGCGCTCGCGAAATCGAAGCCCGGCACGATCGCCTACGGCTCGGGCGGCGTGGGCAGCGCCGGCCACCTGCCGATGGAGCTGCTGCACTCGATCGCGCACGTCGACCTCGTGCACGTGCCGTACAAGGGCTCCGGGCCCGCGATCACCGATCTCATCGGCGGCCAGATCCAGAGCATGCTGCTCACGATTCCCGCGGTCATGCCCTACATCGCCTCGGGCCAGCTGCGCGCGATCGCGACCACGGGCCACAAGCGCTCGCCCGCGCTGCCGGACCTGCCCACGTTCGAGGAGTCGGGCGTGAAGGGCTTCGAGTACTCGCCGTGGTACGGCGTCTTCGCGCGCGCCGGGACGCCGCCCGCGGTGCTCGCGAAGATGCACGACGACATCAACAAGGTCCTCGCCGATCCGGAGGTGGCGAGGAAGCTCGGGATGCAGGGCCTCGAGGTCCATCCGGTCAGCCGCGAGCGATTCGCCGCGATGGTCCACGCCGACATCGGCAAGTGGTCGGCCATCATCGCCAGGCTCGGCATCTCCCAGTAGCCGTCGCCATGCCGTGAGCGAAGCCTCCCTTCGCCGCGGCCTCGCCCGCGTGGTGGACGCGCGCCCGCAAGAGGTGCCGGCGCTCGCCTGGGCGTTCGCGTATTTCTTCTGCCTGCTCGCCGGCTACTACGTGCTGCGCCCGCTGCGCGACGAGATGGGAATCGCCGGCGGCGTCAAGAACCTGCAGTGGATGTTCACGGCGACCTTCGTCGTGATGCTGGCGGCGGTGCCGGCCTTCGGCGCGCTGGTGGCGAAGCTGCCCCGGCGGCGCTTCGTGCCCCTCGTCTACCATTTCTTCGTCGCGAACATCGCGATCTTCTGGCTGCTGCTCGCCCTCGGCATCGAGCGCGCGATCGTGGCGCGCGTTTTCTTCGTCTGGATCAGCGTGTTCAACCTGTTCGCGGTCTCGGTGTTCTGGTCGTTCATGGCCGACCTGTGGACGAGCGAGCAGGGCAAGCGGCTCTTCGGCTTCATCGCCGCGGGCGGCTCGGCGGGCGCGCTGCTCGGTCCCGCCGCGACCGTCGTGCTCGTGAAGGTCGTCGGACCCGTGAACCTGCTGATCGTGGCCGCGGTGTTGCTCGAGCTCGCGGTGGTGTGTGCGCGAGGATTGGAGAGGACGAAGGCAGGACCCTCACCCCAGCCCTCCCCCTCGGGAGAGGGCCGGAATGAGGGTCGATCGAGCGCCGCGCAGGAACAGCGCATCGGCGGCACCTGGCTCGCCGGCCTCGCGCTCCTCGCACGCTCGCCGTATCTCGCGGGCATCGCGCTTTGGGTGTTCCTGCTCTCGCTCGCGGGCACGTTCCTGTACTTCCAGCAGGCCAACATCGTCGCCGCGGCCTCGAGCGATCCCGCGGAGCGCACGCGCATCTTCGCGACCATCGACCTGGCGATCGGCATCCTCACGCTCGTGGTGCAATTCGTCGCGACCGGCCGGCTCATCGAGCGCTTCGGCGTCGGGCGCGCGGCCGCATTCCTGCCGCTCGTGTTCGCGCTCGGCTTCCTCGTGCTCGCCGCCTCGCCCGCGCTCGCCGTCGTGATCGCGTTCCAGGCGCTGCAGCGCACCGCGAACTTCGCCGTCTCCAATCCCGCGCGCGAGGTGCTCTTCACGGTGCTCGACCGCGAGTCGAAGTACAAGGCGAAGAACGTGATCGACATCGTGGTGTTCCGCGGCGCCGACGCGGTCTCGGGCTGGCTCTTCGCGTTGCTGCGCGGGGCGGGGCTCGAGCTCTCGACCATCTCGCTCGCGACCGTGCCGGTGGCGGGCGCCTGGCTCGTCCTCGCCCTCGCCCTCGGCCGCGCCCAGGAGCGCCGCGCGATTCGCGCGCAATCGGGCCCTTAGGGTCGTACCCCATCAGCGCGTGAATACGCTGCGTCCCTGACTTCTCCCACGTTGAGCCGGAGCAACGTTCCTGCCCGCGGGAACTGGGGTGGCGTGCCCGATCGGAGTTAGGATGCGCGAAACAACCGAGGGGAGGGTCACCATGCAACGCCGCTTTGCCCGGTACGCCGCGCTCGTTCCCGTCGTCTTCCTCGCCTGCCTCGCCGCCCGGGCCGGCGACGTGGTGCTGTACTCGTCCAACAGCGTCGAGGCGATCAACGCCGTCTCCGACGAGTTCAACAAGAAATATCCCGACATCCACATCTCGCCGGTGCGCGGCAGCACGGGCGCGATGATGCAACGCATCAAGGCGGAGAGCGCGAGCCCCAAGGGGGACATCTTCTGGTCGGGCGGCTTCCCCGCGCTCGGCCTCTACAAGGAATACTTCGCGTCCTACCAGTCGCCCGAAGAGAAGGGGATCCCCGCGCACTTCCGCGGGCCGAACGACCTCTGGCTCGGCACCAACGCGCACGTGATGGTGATCATGGTGAACAAGCGCGCGCTCAAGGGCGACCCGGTGCCCGCCTCGTGGAAGGACCTCGCCGATCCGCGCTGGAAGGACCGCCTCGTGATCGGCGACCCGGAGAAGACCAGCTCGTCCTACGCGATGCTGTGGGGCATCAACGAGACGATGGGCAGGGAGCCGTTGAAGGGCATCGCGCGCAACGCCACGCAGGTGAGCACCGCTTCCCAGGTCTACGAAGGCGTGGCCAAGGGCGAGTTCGCGGTCGGCATGACGATGGAGTACGCCGCGCAGGAATACGTGGCCGGCGGCGACAAGGACATCCAGATCGTCTACCCGAGCGAGGGCACGTTCGTCGCCCCCGAGGGCATGGCGCTGGTGAAGAACGCGCCGCACGCGGCCGACGCGCGCAAGTTCTACGACTACCTCGCCTCGCGCCAGGCGCAGCAGATGCTCGTGCAGCGCTTCTTCCGCCGCCCGGTGCGCGAGGACGTCGACCTCGCGAAGGTGGGCTTGCCGCGCATGGGCCAGATCAAGGTCACGCCGTTCGACGACGCGAAGGCGACCGCGGCCCAGCCGGCGTTCATCGCGATGTGGAAGGAGCTCGTCGCCGCGTCGAGGTAGCGCGATGCGCATCCGCCTGGAGGGCGTGACGCAACGCTACGACGGCGTCGCGCTCTTCCAGGGCCTCGACCTCGAGCTCGCCGACGGCAAGTTCTTCACGCTGCTCGGGCCGTCGGGCTGCGGCAAGACGACGCTGCTGCGCATGCTCGCGGGCTTCGTCGTGCCCGACGCGGGCCGCGTGTGGTTCGGCGATCGCGACGTGACGCGCCTGCCGGCGCACAAGCGCGGCGTCGGCATGGTGTTCCAGGACTACGCGCTGTTCCCGGATCGCTCGGCCCTCGCCAACGTGATGTACGGCCTCGAGGCGCGCGGCGTCGCGGCGGGCGAGGCGCGCACGCGGGCGCGGGCGATGCTCGAGCGCGTGGGCCTCGCCGAGCTGGACGACCGGTCGCCCGCCACGCTCTCCGGCGGGCAGCGCCAGCGCGTGGCGATGGCGCGCGCGCTCGTGATCAACCCGCCGCTGCTCCTGCTCGACGAGCCGCTCGCGGCGCTCGACGTGAAGCTGCGCGTGGAGCTGCGCGCGATGGTGCGCGAGCTGCAGCTCGAGTCGGGAATCACGACGGTGTTCGTGACCCACGACCAGGAGGAGGCGCTCGCGCTCTCCGATCGCATCGCCGTCATGGACCGCGGCCGCATCGTGCAGGTCGGCTCGCCGGCGGAGATCTACGCCGGCCCGGCCACGAGCTACGCCGCGGATTTCCTCGGCAGCGCGAACCTGATCGCGGTGGAGGGCGAGGCGGGCGCAGGCGAGGACGGCATCGAGCGCTGGCGCGTCGCCGGCGGCGCGGTGCTGGCGGTGCGCGGTGCGCCCGCGCGCGTGCGCCATCCGGTGATCGCCGCGCGGCGCGAGGAGATCGAGCTGCGGCCGCGCGGTCCCGATGCGGCCGCGCTCGCCGAGGGACAGATCGCCGGGCGCGTCGAGACGGTCGAGTTCCGCGGCAGCGTCACCGGCTATCGCGTGCGCACCGCCGCGGGATTGCTGCACGTGGACGCGTGGAACGTGCTGCACGGCGCGGGGTGCGCGCGCGGCGACGAGGTCGTGCTCACGATCCCCCGCAGCGCGCGCATCGTGGAGGGCGCATGAACGCGCTCGCCGGCCTGCGGCGCGATCCCACGTGGACCGCGATCGCGGTGGGCGGCGTCGTGCTGCTCGCCTTCTTCCTCGTCTGGCCGCTGGTCGAGACGTTCGGCCACAGCTTCCGCGGCACCGATGGCGGCTACGGGCTGCGCGGCTACGCGAGCTTCTTCGCGGCGCGCGAGTACCGGCAATCGCTCTGGAACACGCTGATCCTCGCCTCGGCGGTCACGGTGACGTCGATGGTCGTGGGTGGCGCGCTCGCGGTGCTCGTCGCGCGCTGCCGCTTCCCGCTTGCAGGATGGGTCGCGGTGCTGCCGCTCGTCACGCTCGTCATTCCCGACGTGGTCGTCGCCGCGGCGTGGACGCTCATCCTCGGCCAGCAGGGCATCGTGAACCGGCTGCTCGATCCGCTCGGCGTGCAGGTGCCGTCGCTCTACTCGTGGTGGGGGCTCGTCTTCGTGATGACGCTCAACAGCTACGTCTACGCGTTCGTGATGATCCTGGTCGGCCTGCACGCGGTCGACCGCAATCTCGAGGAGGCGGCGCTGAGCCTCGGCCGTCCGATGCCGCGGGTGCTCGCCGGCGTGACGCTGCCGCTCATCCTTCCGTCGATCTTCGGAGCGGCGGTCGTCGTGTTCACGCACGTCGTGGGCAGCTTCGGCATCCCCGCGATCCTGGGCGCGCGCATGCCGGTGCTCGCCGTGAAGGCCTACAACGAGTTCGTGAGCGAGATGGGCGGCAATCCCCAGATGCAGACGGTGATGTCGACGCTGCTCGTGCTGCTCGGCGTCGCCATGCTCGTGGTGCAGAAGGTGATGGTCGAGCGCCGGCAGTTCCAGATGGAATCGGGGCGCGCGCCGGCGCCCGTGCCGATCCGCGGCGCCCGTGCGATGGCGGCGGCGATCCTCGTGGTGCTCGTGGTGGTGCTCTCGCTCGCGCCCGCGGTGGTGGCGCTCGTGACCGCCTTCACGCCCTCGCGCGGGCCGGTGTTGAGCTACGGCGGCTTCACCACGGAGCACCTCGCCACGGCGATGAGCAAGGCGCTGCAGCCGCTGCGCAACTCGCTCGCGCTCGCGGCGGTCGCGACGACGGCCGGCGTGATCTTCTCCGTGGCCGCGGCCTACCTCGTCGTGAAGCGCCGCTGCGCGCTCACCGCGCTCCTCGACGTGCTCGTGATGCTGCCGCTCACCATCGCGGGCACGGTGCTCGGCATCGCGCTCGTGAACACGTTCAACACCGGCTGGCTCGTGCTCACCGGCACGTGGATGATCATGGCGCTCGCGTACTTCGTGCGGCGCATCCCGAACAGCGTGCGCGCGGCGGTCGGCCCGCTGCACAACATCCGCGACTCGATCGAGGAGGCGTCGGTGAGCCTCGGCGTGCCGCCTCTGCGCACGTTCTTCAAGGTGGTGCTGCCGCTCATCAGGCCGGCGGTGTGGGGCGCGGCGCTCCTCATGTGGGTCACGACCCTTTCGGAGCTCTCGGCGACGATCGTCATCTACTACGGCGGCATGAGCACGATGCCGATCGAGATCTTCCAGCAGGTCGACAGCGGCCGCCTGGCGCTCGCGAGCGCCTACAGCGTGATCCTGCTCGTGGCGATCTTCCTGCCGCTCGCCGCCGCGCGCTGGTTGTTCGGTCTGAGACTGGACGCGCTTGAATGATGCAATGGGCTCGCTCTCGCATGCGAGAGCGCCATCTTGTTCGCTCCCCCTTGGGGGAGGGTTGGGGAGGGGGTCATGCCATTCCTGAGTCGTCGCGTCACCAACACCAAGCCTTCCGCCACCAAGGAGATGACGCGGCTCGGCAACGAGCTCGCGCGCGCCGGCCGCTCGATCGTCTCGCTGAGCCAGGGCGAGCCCGACTTCGACACGCCGCAGCACGTGCGCGAGGCCGCGAAAGCCGCGATCGATGCGGGCAAGACGCGCTACACCGACGTGCCGGGCACGCCCGAGCTCGCGGCGGCGATCTGCCGCAAGTTCGAGCGCGACAACGGGCTGCAATTCACGCCGGCGCAGGTGACCATCGGCGTGGGCTCGAAGCAGGTGCTCTACAACGCGCTGCAGGCGACGGTCGACGAGGGCGACGAGGTGGTGATCCCGACGCCCGCGTGGGTCTCGTATCCGGAGATGGTGCGGCTCGCGGGCGGCACGCCGGTCATCGTGCGCTGCGGCCCGGACACCCGGTTCAAGATCACGCCCGAGATGCTCGAGTTCGCGATCACGTCGCGCACCAAGTGGCTCATGCTCAACTCGCCGGGCAATCCCGCGGGCAGCGAGTACGACGCCGACGAGCTGCGCGCCCTCGCGGCGGTCCTCGCGCGCAAGCCGCACGTGTGGGTCATGAGCGACGACATCTACGAGAAGATCCGTTATCGCGACGAGCCGTTCCACACGATGGCCGCGCTCGTGCCGACCCTGGCGTCGCGCACGCTCACCATCAACGGCGTCTCGAAAGCGTACGCGATGACCGGATGGCGCTGCGGGTTCGGCGCGGGCCCGGTAGAGCTCATCCGCGCGATGAACGTCATCCAGTCGCAGTCGACGTCGCACACGAGCTCGATCTCGCAGGCCGCGGCGATCGCGGCGCTCGACGGGCCGATGGACTTCCTCGTGCCCTTCCTCGCGGCCTACAGGCGCCGGCGCGATCGCGTGGTGGCGGCGATCCGCGCGATCGACGGCCTCACCTGCGACGTTCCCGACGGGGCGTTCTACGTGTTCCCGGGGTGCGAGGCGTTGCTCGGGCGCCGCTGCCCGTCGGGCAAGATGATCGCCACCGACACGGACCTGTGCATGTACTTCCTCGAGGAGGCCGGTGTCGCGCTCGTGCCGGGCACGGCCTTCGAGCTGCCGGGCCATTTCCGTCTCTCGTACGCGGCGAGCGACGCGGACCTCGACGAGGGACTGCGCCGCCTGCGCGAGGCGTGCGCACGGCTCGTGGCCGCCTCGCCGAGGGCGCTCGCCCAATCGGGGACGGACCCCTGATATCGCATCGCGATAACTGGAGTCTGTCCCCAAATTGCATCAGGCGAAGGCGTGCTCCGCGCAGAGCGTGGCCGCGAGGTCGCGCAACAGCGCCGCGCCGTCGCCGCGCCATGCGCTGCCGTGCATGCACGCGAGCGTGTTGGGACGCTCCTCGGCCAGGCGCTGCAACAGCTCGCGCGTGCGCGGCGTGTGGGTGTAGTAGTCCATCTTCTCGCGCATCGCCTCGCTCGGTCCCATGATGTCGCCCTCGGTCATCGGGGCGGCGCCGTGGCCGACCTGCGTGAAGAGGTCGCCGCAGAAGAGCGTGCCGCTCGTGGTGTCCATGAGCAGCCCGCTCTCCCAGCCGTGCGGCAGGTGCGGCGTGTCGATCCAGCGCAGCACCCGCTCGCCCAGCACGAGCGTCTCGCCGTCGGCGAGCGCGCGCGCCGGCCGGCGCGCGAAGTCGTTCACGGACACCGCCGCCGCGAGCCGTCCGCAGACCGGCGCCGCATTCGGCGCGGCCTCGAGGAAGTCGTTGAGCGCGCCGCATTCGTCGGCCTCGAAGTGCGAGAACGCGAGATGCCGCAGGTTGTCGAGGGCGGTCACGCGCGCCACCGCTTCGCCCACGAGCCGGAACATGCCGCGCTTGCCGGTGTGGAAGAGGAGCGGCTCCTCGTCCATCACCAGGTACTGGTTGAAGCTGAAGGGCATGCCGCCCGGGAGGTCCACGGGCGTGTTGATGCGGAAGATGCCGCTGGCGATTTCCTGGATGTTCGTGCCGGAGTGCGTGTTCGTGATCATTGGCTTGGCCTCCGCGCTACGCCGCCGCCATCGCTTTCCCGGCCTTCGCGGCCTGCCGCACGACCCCGTCCTGGCTCAGGTGGATGCGCGCGAGCTGGCCGTACGTCGCCTTGAACTCGAGCGGGATGTCGCCCGTGGATCGCGACGTGCCGCTGCCGATCTCGGCGATCTCGTACTCGAAGCCCGCGGGCAGGTCGATGCGCACGCGATGCTCGTTGCCGGTGACCGGGTTGCGGATCGGCTCGGCGGCCGCGTCGATGAGCCCGGGAACCACCAGCCGTGCGCGGCGCGCGTCGACATCCACGTCGAACTCGATCGGGCGGAAGAGCGTCGCGAGCTTCGTCGGGCACATCGCGGCGAACACGTACCACATCGTCGCGAACTCCTTCGTGTCCTGGCCGTTCATGATGCGCACGAGCGCGTTGCGCTGCCGCTCGTCGGCGCGCTCGTCCACGATGAGCTGCACGCGGCCGTTGCCCTCGTGCACCGGGCCGGGCCACTCGTACACGGCCGCCGCGCGCAGCCCGTCGAGCACCACGGAGCCGTGCCGCCCTTCCTCGATCTGGAAGCCGGCGATCGCGGCGCAGAAGCCGTGGGTCGGCAGCGCGTTGAACTGGCAGGGGCAGCCGTACGAGCAGTTGCAGTTGGCGAATTCGCGGCCCTTCACATACCAATCGGTCATGGCAATTCTCCTCAGACGATGGACACGACACCGGCCGCGAGCAGTGCGGCGCCTGCGATCCAGCCGAGGCGCGGCCCCGAGGGCAGCAGCTTTTCCACGAGCACGAAGGCCGCGATCGCCGCGACCCACAACAGGTTCATCACGCCGAACGCGAACAGCAGCGCCATCAGCGCCGCGCAGCAGCCCACGCAGAACGCGCCGTGGTGCAGGCCCATGACGAGCGGCCCGAGCGTCCCGTCGCGGCGGTGCTGGACGAGGAACTGCGCGGGCGCGCGGCACTTGGCGAGGCAGGCGCGCTTGAGCGGCGTGAACTGGTAGATGCCCGCGGCGAGCAAGAGCACGCCCGCCACGCGCCGCGACGCGACCGCCATGTCCGGCGCGAGCAGCATCGAATGGGACAAGGCCCATTGGGCGCCGGTCGCGAGCACGCTGAAGGCGGTCCACGCGAGGAGGTAACCCGCGGCGAAGAGGAGGGCCGGCGCGATCGCGGGACGCTCGGCATGGCGGCGCAGCGCGACGTAGAGCAGGATCGTCGGTGTGGCGCTCGGCAGCATCATCGCGGCCATCATCACGGCCCACATCGCGAGCATCGCCGCGAAGTAGCCGGCGCTCCATTGCACGACGGGCGCCATCGCCATGCCGGCCATCTCCGCCATGCCTGGCATGTCGGACATGCCAGGCATCCCGGGCATGTCGGGCATCGCGGCGCCCGAGCGCATGCCGTTCGCCATCCACGCGAGATCCGCCCACGCGAGGCCGATGACGAGCGCGAGCGCGGCCATCACGATCGCGCGTTCACGCGGAAACGCGCGCGGGAAGCCGGGACTCGGAGCCGACTGGGCCATCGCTACCTCCGGGGAAGCGAAGGAGTGTATGCCTCGTTCCCCCCGGGAATCCAGTTTTTCGTATCACGGATCGTGCGGGTTCGTTCACGGCCGGGGCAGTGGGCTGTAACGGCTACCGTCCAGGTAACCCTTGCGTGTGCACGGCCGCGTTCGGCACGCGCAGCGCGGGTGCACGCCGGAACGAACCTTGCTGTGGAGTCGGGATTGCGGCGTCCCGCCGTATTCCTCGTCCCCGTACCCATGACCGATATTCCTCGCGATCCCGAAAGCGATGCGCGCCGGCGCTTCCTCCTCGGCACGGGCGCGCTCGCCGCCGGTGCGGGCGCGCTGCGCCTCGACCCGGCGATCGCCGCCGAGCCCCACGGCGGAGGCACCGCCGCATCCCCTGTGAAGGTGCGCTTCACGCTGAACGGCAAGCCGCAGGAGCTGGAGATCGACCCGCGCGTCACGCTGCTCGACGCGCTGCGCGAACGGTTGCAGCTCACCGGCACGAAGAAGGGCTGCGACCGCGGGCAGTGCGGCGCGTGCACGGTGCACGTGGATGGCCGGCGCGTGAACGCGTGCCTCACGCTCGCGGCGACCCTCGAGGGCGCGAACGTGACGACCATCGAGGGGCTCGGCCGCGGCGAGCTGCATCCCGTGCAGGCGGCGTTCCGCGAGCACGACGGTTTCCAGTGCGGCTACTGCACGCCCGGCCAGATCATGTCGTGCGCGGCGATGCTCGACGAGGCGAAGCACAACACGCTGTCCGCGGTGACGCGGGACCTGCGCTCGAGCGGGCGCGTCGCGCTCACCGACGAAGAGATCCGCGAGCGCATGAGCGGCAACCTCTGCCGCTGCGGCGCGTATGTGAACATCGTGGCGGCGGCGCGGGAAGCGTCGCGCCATTCCGCGTGAGGGAGCCGCCATGCATGCCTTCAGCTATCGGCGCGTCGACCGGATCGAGGACGCGCTCGGCGCGATGGGACCGGACACGAAGCTCCTCGCCGGAGGGACCAACCTCGTCGACCTGATGAAGGGTGACGTGGAGCAGCCCCGGCACGTCGTCGACATCAACCGGCTGCCGCTCGATGCGATCGAGCGCACGGAGGACGGCGGCGCGCGCATCGGCGCGATGGTGCGCAACAGCGATTGCGCGGACCACCCGCTCGTCCGCGACCGCTACCCGGTGCTCTCGCAGGCGTTTCTCGCCGGGGCCTCGCCGCAGCTGCGCAACATGGCCTCGGTCGGCGGCAACCTGCTGCAGAGGACGCGCTGCTACTACTTCTACGACACCGCCTTCGCGCACTGCAACAAGCGCCATCCCGGCACGGGTTGCGCGGCCCGCGAAGGCTTCAACCGCATCCACGCGATCCTCGGCGCGAGCGAGCAGTGCGTCGCGACGCACCCGTCGGACATGGCCGTCGCGCTGGCCGCCCTCGAGGCGCAGGTCGAGGTGCGCGGGCGCAAAGGCACGCGCCGCATCCCGATGGCCGATTTCCACCGGCTGCCCGGCGCTACGCCACAGGTCGACACCAACCTTGCGCCCGACGAGCTGATCCTCGCGGTGATCCTTCCGCCGCAGGGCTACGCCGCCCATTCGCATTACCTCAAGGTGCGCGATCGCGCGAGCTATGCCTTCGCGCTGGTGTCGGTCGCCGCGGCCCTCGACATGGACGGCGCGAACGTGCGCGCCGCGCGCGTCGCGCTGGGGGGCGTGGCGCACAAACCGTGGCGCGCGCTCGAGGCCGAGCGCGCGCTGGCCGGGCGCCCGCTCGATGCCGCGTCGATCGAGCGCGCGGCGCAGGCGGCCGTCGCCGGCGCGCAGCCGCTCGAGCACAACGCGTTCAAGGTCGAGCTCGCGCGCCGCAGCGTGGCCCGTGCGCTCGCCGTGGCCGGAGGTGTCGCATGAACGAGCCTCGCGAATCGTCGATCGGGCGTCCGCTCACGCGCGTGGACGGCACGCTGAAGGTGACCGGCCACGCGAAGTACGCCGCCGAGTTCAATCCGCCGCGCACCTGCCATGCGGTGATGGTGCTCTCCACGGTGCCGAGCGCGACGATCGGCGCGATCGACACGGCGGCCGCGATGCGCATGCCGGGCGTGCTCCTCGTGATGACGCACGAGAACGCGCCGAAGCTGCCGCAGAAGGGGCGTGCCGCGGTGAATCCGCCCGCGGGGCGCGAGATGTCGCTGCTGCAGGAGCCGGTCGTGCGCTACAACAACGAGCCGATCGCGCTCGTGGTCGCCGAGACCTTCGAGCAGGCGGTCGATGCCGCATCGCACGTGCGCTTCACGTACCGCCAAACACCCGCCATCCTCGCCTTCGAGGACGCGAAGAAGGACGCCTATCCGCCGAAGGAGCTCACGCATGGGCCGACCGACGAGGCGTGGGGCGACTACGCGAAGGGCCTCGCCCAGGCGAGCGTGAAGGTCGACGCGACCTACACCACGCCGTTCGAGAACCACAACCCGATCGAGCCGCACGCGACCGTCGCCCATTGGGAAGGCGACCGGCTCACGCTCTACGATTCGACGCAGTACGTGTCCGGCGTGCAGGAGACCGTCGCCAAGACCCTCGGCATCGCGCCCGAAGACATCCGCGTGATCGACCCGTTCGTGGGCGGCGGCTTCGGCTGCAAGGGCTCGACGTGGTCGCACGTGGTGCTCGCCGCGATGGCCGCGCGCGCCGTGAAGCGCCCGGTGAAGCTCGTGCTCGCGCGGCCGCAGATGTTCGGCCCGGTCGGTGGCCGCCCGTGCACCGAGCAGCACGTCGTGCTTGCCGCCTATCGCGACGGCAGGCTGGTCGCCTTCCGCCACGATGTCCTGTCGCACACCTCGGTGTTCGAGGACTTCACGGAGCCGGCCACGCAACCCACGCGGGCGCTCTACGCGGTGCCGAACGCGGCGACCACGCAGCGGCTGGTGAAGCTGAACGTCGGCACGCCCACGTTCCAGCGCGCGCCCGGCGAGGCGACGGGCACGTTCGCGATGGAGAGCGCGATGGACGAGCTCGCCGTGGCGCTCGGCATGGATCCGCTCGAGCTGCGCTTGCGCAACCACGCGGACACCGAGCCCTCGAGCGGCAAGCCGTGGTCGAGCAAGAAGCTGCGCGAATGCTACGACGACGCGGCGCGGCGCTTCGGCTGGTCGAAGCGCTCGCGCGAGCCGCGCTCCATGCGCGACGGCCGCTGGCTGGTCGGCTGGGGCTGCGCGACCGCGACCTATCCCGCGCACCGGCTCGAGGCGAGCGCCGTCGCCATCCTGAATACCGACGGCACGTACACGGTGCGCTCGGGCACGCAGGACATCGGCACCGGCACGTACACGATCTGCACGCAGATCGCCGCCGACGCGCTCGGCGTTCCCGTCGAGAAGGTGCGCTTCGAGCTCGGCGACACGCGCATGCCGAAGGCGCCGGTGTCGGGCGGCTCGATGACCGCGGCGAGCGTCGGTCCCGCCGTCTGGAATGCGTGCAAGGCGTTGCGCGAGAAGATCGCCGCCGGCGGAAAGGCGCCGCTCATGGCCGAGGGCAAGGCGGCACCGTCGAAGGAGAGCGAGCAGAAGCATGCCGAGCGCTCGTGGGGCGCGCTCTTCGGCGAGGTGCGGGTCGATCCCGAGCTCGGCATCATCCGCGTGCCGCGCATCGTGGCGACCTACAGCGTCGGGCGCGTGCTGAACGCGAAGACCGCCGCGAGCCAGTTCCAGGGCGGCATCGTGTGGGGCCTCGGCATGGCCCTCTTCGAGGAGAGCGTGCTCGATCGGCGCGACGGGCGCATCGTGAACGGCAACCTCGCCGAATACCACGTGCCGACCAACGCGGACATCGGCGCGATCGAGGTGGCGTTCGTGCCCGAGAACGACACGGCGTTCAACGAGCTCGGCGCGCGCGGCATCGGCGAGATCGGCATCACGGGCGTGACGGGCCTCGTCGCCAACGCCGTCTGGCACGCGACGGGCAGGCGCATCCGCGAGCTGCCGATCACGCTCGACAAGCTGCTCTAGGGCTGCAGCGCGCGATCCTTGAAGTAAGCCTCGATGCGCGCCGCATCGGCGGCGGCATCCGCGAACGCGACGTAGCCGTCGGGCCGCACGGCATAGAGCGCGTCGCGCGCCAGGCCGGCCGAGCGTGCCGCGTCGTCCCACGGAAAGACGTGCAGCGCGAGGCCGAGGTCGCGGCAGCGCTGCACCAGCGCGTCAGCGGCGTGCCCGTACACGTGCGCCTGCCAGTCGAGCGAGGCGAGCGCCCGGAAGTTCGCGCCCGCCCACGGCAGCCGGTCGCCGGCGTGCACGTCCCCCGCGCGTCCCGCGCTCAATGCGCTCGATCGATACTCGATCCGCGTCTGGGAGAGCGTGCGGAAGGCGAACCGCCGCACGGCCTCGACGCCGAGGAGCCGCGGGAACGCGAACGGCACGAGCTTCGTGCGCACGACGCGCGCGAGCGGCCCGTCGCTCGACACGAACTTGAACGCCTCGTCCGTCGTGGCGACGAGGCGCCGGGCGAACGCGATGCGCTCGGGCTCGTACGTGTCGAGCAGGCGAGCGTCGGCGCGTCCGCGCAGCACCATGGCGAGCTTCCATCCCAGATTCACCGCGTCGCCGAGGCCGGTGTTCATTCCCTGCCCACCCACCGGGCTGTGGATGTGCGCCGCATCGCCGAGCACGAAGGCGCGGCCGACGCGGAAATGGCTGACGACGCGATGGTGGACGTGGTAGGTCGAGAACCAGTTCACGCGCTCGACGTCGATGCGCAAGCGCTCGAGGATGTCGCGGCTCACGTCGTCCCACGCGATCTCCTCGTGGGCCCTGGTCGCGGGATCGCGCACGGTGCCGACGAAGCGCACCTGCCCGGGTCCGCGCAGCGGGAACACCGCGAGCAGGTCGGCCGCGTCGAGCGCGATGTTGAGCGCGCCGTTCACGACCGGGCCGCGCGCCTGGACGTCGGCCACGTAGAAGAGGTGGCTGTACGTGCCGCCGGGAAAGCCGAGGTCGAGGACGTGGCGCACCGTCGAGCGTGCGCCGTCGCAGCCGGCGAGGTATGCGCATGCGCATTTCTCCTCGCCGCCGCTGGCGCGGCGCAACGTGGCGATCACGCGTCCGTCGCGCTCCGCGAATCCGGTGAGCGTGATCGAACGCTCGACGCGCACGCCGCTCGCGGCGAGCCGCTCGGCCAGGAGCCGCTCGTGCTCGTCCTGCCCGAGGATCAGCACGCACGGGTAGGGCGTGAAGCCGCGACCGATGTCGCCGAGCTCGACGTGCGCCGCGCGCTGCCCGCCGACCCACAGGTTCGCGGCATCGAAGGGCACGCCGCGAGCCAGCGCCTCGTGCGCGAAGCCGAGCTGCGCCTCGAACTCGAGCGTGCGCGCGTGCACCACGAGGGCGCGTGAGGCGGTGCCGGCCGCGGGCGCATGGTCCACGATGCGCACGGCGATCCCCAGGCGCGCGAGCCACAGCGCGAGCATGAGCCCGGTCGGCCCGGCGCCGACGATGAGCACCTCGGTCATGGTCCTCAGACCCGCGTGCCGAAGCCGCGTTCTTCCCTGCGTACCATCAAGGATCGCTCGACACGACCCGTTGCATCGACCGCGCGCGCGTCGTACCTTGATCGTCCCCCTCGCCGCGGAATGCGCACCGAGAGGGCGGAAAGCCCTACATCATCGAAGGGCTTCGGGAGCCGGCCATGCCCTGGATCCGGATGCTGGAAGGCGCGAGGACACCCGAGGACGTCGTGCAGGTCGCGCGCAAATTCGTCGCGCAGCTGAGCGACTCCGAGATCGAGCTGCTGCCCAGGGACTGTCGCCCGCCGCAGCTGGCGAGCCCCGAGGACGTGAGGCAGTACGCGCTGCGCCTCGTGAAGCAACCGGCGCGCGGCCCGAACGCGCGCATCGCATTGCGCATCTCGGAGTTCGTCTCGGCGGCGGCGATCCGCATCGCGAAGCTGCAGCGCAAGGAGAAGAAGCCGGCCTGACCCCTCGTCGCGCGCGGGATCAGCGCAAGGCCACGGCCCGCGGCCCTGCGGCCGTGAGCTCCATCAAGTCCTCGCCGAGCACGATGTGCCCGTGATAGACGCCACTCATCTCCGCGACCACGCGCTCACGGATTCCGGGTTGATCGATCTGCTCGGTGAGATGCGTGAGCACGAGCGTCTTCACGCCCGCCTTGGCCGCGAGCTGCGCGAGCTCCATGTGCCCCATGACCGATTCGCTGAACGCCTTGCTCGGAGACGTGCCCGTGAGGTAATGGCACATGTGCACGAGGACATCGCAACCGCGCGCCAGCTTTTCCATCGACGCGCAGGGCCCCGAATCGCCCGAGTAGACGAAGGATCCCTCGGCACAGTCGAGCCGATATCCGTACGAGACGAGCTGCGGTCCGAAATGGGCGACGCCGACCGCGCGCACGGTCCAGCCGTCGCCCGCCACTTCCTCGTTCGGACGCAGCTCGCGCACCGACGGCTGCGGGCGGGGCCGTTCGCCGCTTCCTCCGCGCGCGCGATACACGTCGAGGCTCACTTCATTCTTGGTGCGTGCCGTGATGTCCGGGCCGAAGGCGCCATCCTCGCCCCACAGCCGCTCGCAAATGCGTTCGAGCGGGGGCGGCCCGAAGATGGAGAGCTCGCCGATCCTCGCCGCGCCCTGGTCCCACCGGGTGAGCACGAGGCGCGCGAGGTCACCCATGTGGTCGTAATGGTGGTGGCTCACGAATGCGTGGGTCACGTCGGTCGGTGCGATGCCGAGCTCGAGCAGGCGGTGATGTGCCCCGAAGCCATGATCGAACACCACGACCGAGCGGCCGATTCGCACCACGTAGCCGGAGGACATGCGCTTGAGCGAAGGCGTCGGGGTCCCGGTGCCCAGCAGGTTGATGCGCATGTCGCTATTGCTCGCGAAGGCCGAGCTGGTCGATCAGCGCGCCGTACTTCTTCTGTTCCGACGACACGAACGCGCCGAACCGCGCGGGCGACTCGGGAATCATCTCGACGCCCTGCTTCTCGAGGGAAGCGCGCAGATCCGCCCGCGATTCCGCCTCGGTGATGACCGCGTTCAGGTGCTTCACGATGGCGACCGGCGTTCCCTTCGGCACGAAGAAGCCGAACCAGCCGGAAATGTCGAAGTTCGACAGGCCCGCCTCGGTCATGGTCGGCACGTCGGGCAGTGCGCTCGAGCGTTTCTCCCCGGTGACCGCGTAGGCTTTCAGCCTTCCGGCGAGAACCTGCGGCAGCGCCGGCGGGAAGCCGGAAAAATAGATGTTCACCACGCCGGCGAGCGTATCGGTCACGGCCTGCGCCCCGCCCTTGTACGGCACCTGCAAGAGCTTGATTCCCGCGGCGCGCTGCAGCTGTTCGCCCGCGAATTGCGCGGGACTTCCCGGGCCGGCCGTCGCGAACGAATACTTGCCGGGCGCCTGCTTCGCGGCCGCGATGAACTGTTTCAGGCTGTCCCCGGGCGTGGACGGGTTCGCCACCAGCAGCAAGGGGCTGATGCCCGCCAATGCGACCGGCTCGAAATCGCGCACGGTGTCGTACGCGGAATTGCGCGTCATCTGGGGCGCCACCGTCATCTCGGAGGTGTAACCGAGCAGGATCGTGTAGCCGTCCGGCGCCGCGTTGGCCACGGCGGCCGCGCCGAGCATGCCGGCCGCGCCCGGCTTGTTCTCGATGACGATCGGTTGTCCGAGCGCGGGGCCGATCTTCTGCGCGATCGCGCGCGCGAGAACGTCGCCGAGTCCGCCGGGTGCATACGGCACGACCACGCGGATCGGCTTGTCGGGCCAGTTCTGGGCGAGCGCGAGCCGGGGAAGCGCCACGCCCAGGAGCAGCGCAAGGGTCGCGGCGAGCAACCGCCGGGCACGGGTCATGCTCATCTCCTGGGTGGAAGCTCTCAAGTATACGAAACCGCGATTAACCAAAGCGGTGCAAATCGGCATCGAGTGATAACCTTTCCTTCATGACGACCACTCCGGGGACCGGGCCACGCCTGCGCACGCGGCTCAAGCTGCGACAGCTCTCGACGCTGCTCGCGATCGCCGAGGCGGTCAGCCTGCGCGGCGCCGCCTTGTCGCTCGGGGTGAGCCAGCCGGCCGTGAGCAAGGCGTTGCGCGACCTCGAGGGAACCGTCGGTCGTGCGCTCTTCTCGCGCACGAGCCGCGGACTCGTGCCTACCGCCCATGGCGTGGTGATGATCGATCATGCGCGCCGCATGGGACAGGACGTCGAGGCGCTCGAGCGCAGCCTCGAGGCCGTGGACCGGGGCTCGAGCGGGCGCCTGCGACTCGGCGCCATCCCGTACGTCTCGTCGGATTGGCTGCGGCGGGTCACGACGCGGATGGTGAGCGAGGAGCCGCGGATCGAGCTTCAGCTGAGCGAAGGTGCCACCGATCGCCTGCTCGCCGCGCTGCGCGCGCACGAGCTCGACTGCATCGTCGGACGCATCACGCCGGGCAACGCCGGCCGCGATCTGGTATGGCGCCCGCTCTTCGAGCAGACGTTGCGGATCGTCGCGCGCGCCGGCCATCGCCTGGCTCGTCGCGGACGCAGGCTCGCCCTGCGCAATCTGGCCGACGCCGAATGGGTCCTGCCCGAACGCTCGACGCCCACGCGCCGCCTCCTCGAACACGTTTTCCACGACGCGGGCCTCGCGCCGCCGCAAGCGCGCATCGAAACCTATGCGCTTCGCATCGTCGAGAGCATCGTCGGGCACACCGACGCGATCGCCGCGGTGCCGGACGACATCGCCCGGCAATTCGAGCAGCGCGGATCCATCCGCGCGCTGCACTTCCAATGGGCGATGCCGCCGATCTGCCTCGTCTGGCTGCGCAGCGCGAACGAGGACCCGTTGATCTCGAGGCTCGCTCGCGCGGCGCTTTGCGAAAAGGGCGCCGCCATCGGCGAGCGGCAGGGCAAAATGAGGGCTCCAATACCGAGGATCCGCTCATGACGCTGCGCGAGCTTTTCGGCATCGAGCTTCCGATCATCCAGGCGCCCATGGCCGGCGTGCAGGCCGGTGCGCTCGCCGCCGCCGTGTCGGAGGCCGGTGGCCTGGGCTCGCTCCCATGCGCGATGCTCACGCCGGAGTCGATGGGCAAGGAGATCGCGCTCATCCGCTCGCGCACCGCGAAGCCGTTCAACGTGAACTTCTTCACCTACGCTGCGCCGCCGCTCGACAGCGAACGCGAGGCGGGATGGCGCGCGCAGCTGGCGCCGTTCTATCGCGAGTACGGCATCGACGCCGCCAGGATCGCGAGCGGCCCGGGACGCGCGCCGTTCAGCGCCGAGGCGGCCGACGCGCTCGAGCCGTTCGCGCCGGCGGTGGTGAGCTTCCATTTCGGGTTGCCGTCCGCGGATCTGCTCGCGCGCGTGAAGCGCTGGGGCTCGAAGGTGATCGCCTCGGCCACGACCGTCGAGGAAGCGTGCTTTCTCGAGGCGCACGGCGTCGATGCGGTGATCGCGCAAGGGCTCGAGGCGGGCGGCCATCGCGGCAACTTCCTCTCCGACGATCTCACCGCGCAAGTCGGCACGTTCGCGCTGCTGCCCCAGGTCGTGAAGGCGGTGAAGGTGCCCGTGATCGCCGCGGGCGGCATCGCCGATGCGCACGGCGTGGCGGCCGCGATGCGCCTGGGCGCGGCCGGCGTGCAGGCCGGCACCGCGTTCCTGCTGTGCGACGAGGCGACGACCACGCCCATCCATCGCGCGGCGTTGAAGAGCGAAGCGGCGCGGCATACGGCGGTCACGAACCTCTTCACCGGCCGCCCTGCGCGCGGCATCGTGAACCGCATCATCCGTGAACGCGGCCCGATCAATGCCGCGGTTCCCGCGTTCCCGCTCGCCACCGGGGCCATCGCGCCCCTGCGTGCGAAGGCGGAGGCGCAGGGCTCCGGCGATTTCTCGCCGTTATGGAGCGGGCAGAACGCGAGCGGGTGCCGCGAGGTGCCGGCGGCGCAGCTGGTGCGGGAGTTGGCGGCGCTGCTTCAATCGTGATCTACTTTCGCGGCGGACGGAGTTTGTCCGCGCGCAACCCGGGCCAAGAAGGGCGACGCTAGCATCGCCCCGGACAACTCCAGGGAGGAGTCATGAAGAAGTGCCTGATCGCAGCCATCGCGCTGCTGGTTCCGCTCGCGTCGCGGGCGGCCGATTGCCCGGTGAAGGCGCCCGCGCAGCTCGTCACGTCGGGCACGCTCACCATCGCGACCCATCTCACCACGCCGCCGCAGGCGTTCCTCGATGGCGACAAGCCCGCGGGCTTCGCGGTCGAGATCGGGCAGGCGCTCGCCAAGGAGATGTGCCTCAAGGCCGAGTTCGTGAACGTCGCGTTCGCGGGCCTCTTCCCCGGCATCAACGCGCGCAAGTTCGACACGATCATCGCCGGCGTCGGCATCACGCCCGCGCGCCAGGAAGCGTTCGACTTCGTGCCCTACTTCCAGGGCGGCGTGCGGCTGCTCAACCGCAAGGATTCGCCCGTGAAGGAATTCAGGAACGAGGACGAGCTTTGCGGCTACTCGGTGGCCACGCAGACCGGCTCGACCGAGGCGATCGGGCTGGAGCGCGCGAACAAGGAATCGTGCCCCGAGGGCAAGAAGATCAACATCCTCGGCTATCCCAACTTCAACGAGGCGGTCGAGCAGCTGCGCAAGAACGTGGCGCAGGTCGCGTTCGTCGACTGGCCGTTCGCGAACTACCTCGCGCAGGCGGTGCCCGAGCTCAAGCTCGCGAGCCCCATCCTGTCGGGCACGCCGGGCAAGCCGCGCAACAAGCACGGCATGGTCGTGCGCAAGGGCGATGCGGCGATGGCCGCGGCGCTGTCGGAGGCGCTCAAGCGCATCGAGGCCGACGGCACGTACGACAAGATCCTCGCGAAGTGGCACGTCTCCGAGGGGGACATCCGCCAGGTCCAGTAGCGCGGCGCCGTCGGTGCACTTCGACTTCCACGCGTTCCTCGCGACGCTCCTCTCGAGCGTCTTCATCGCCCCGGCGATCACCACGTTCGGCGTGACGGTCGCCGCGATGGCGATGGGCATCGTCCTGGGGTTCGTCGGTGCGTTCGCCGCGCTCTCGCGCTGGGCGTGGCTGCGCGGGCTGGCCCGCGTCTACGTCGGCATCTTCCGCGGCGTGCCGGTGCTGGTGCAGATCGTGTTCTGGTACGACGCGCTCGCGGAGATGACCAACAACGCGATCAACATGCCGGCGCTCGTCGCGGGCACCATCGCGCTCGGCATGAACGAGGGCGCGTACATGACGGAGATCATCCGCGCGGGGCTCATGTCGGTGGATCCCGGGCAGCGCGACGCCGCGCGCGCGCTGGGCATGACCGCGCCCATGACGATGCGGCGCATCATCGTGCCGCAGGCGGTGCGCATCATCATCCCGCCCACGGGCAACCAGGTGATCTCGATGCTGAAGACCACGTCGCTCCTCTTCACGATCTCGGTGCACGAGATCTTCGGCCGCGGCACCGACATCTACAGCCAGAACTTCAAGTACTTCGAGGTGCTGTGCGTGGTGAGCCTCTGGTACCTCGCGCTCGCCGCGGTGTTCACCGCGGTTCAGGAACAGGTCGAGCGGCGCTTCGCGATCGGCACGATGGCGACCGAGGCGAAGCCGCCGGGGGTGCTCGCCCGGCTCTTCGGCTTCGACGTGGCGGGGCACCGCGGCTGACATGGCGCTGGTCGAGATCCGCGGCGTGCGCAAGTCCTTCGGCGCGCTCGAGGTGCTGAAGGGCGTCTCGCTCGACGTGGAGGCCGGGCAGGTCGTGTGCCTGCTGGGCGCGAGCGGCAGCGGGAAGACCACGCTGCTGCGTTGCGTGAACCACCTCGAGTCGATCGACGCGGGCACCATCCGCGTCGACGGCGAGATGATCGGCTACCGGCTCGCCCCCGATGGCGCGCTCGTCGAGGAGCCGGACCGCGTGGCCGCCGAGCGCCGCTCGCACGTCGGCATGGTGTTCCAGCGCTTCAACCTGTTCCCGCATCTGACCGTGCTCGGCAACGTGTGCGAGGCGCCGATCCACGTGCGCGGCGAGAAGGGGGCGAGCGCGCGCGCCCGGGCGATCGACCTCCTCGAGCGCGTGGGCCTCGGCGACAAGGCTTCGCAGTATCCGCACCAGCTGTCGGGCGGCCAGCAGCAGCGCGTGGCGATCGCCCGCGCGCTCGCGATGGAGCCGCGCCTCATGCTCTTCGACGAGCCCACCTCCGCGCTCGATCCCGAGCTCGTGGGCGAGGTGCTCGAGGTGATGCGCGATCTCGCCGCGAAGGGCATGACGATGATCGTGGTCACCCACGAGCTCGCGTTCGCGCGCGACGTGGCCGATCGCGTCGTGATGATGGACGGCGGCCTCGTGGTCGAGGACGCGCCGCCCGCCCGCTTCTTCACCGCGCCCGTGCACCCGCGCTCGCAGGCGTTCCTGTCGAGGATGGCATCCCACCCATGAAGATCCGCAACGTCCGCATCTACCTCGTGAAGAGCGGCAACCTCCATCCCGTGCTGGTCGAGATCACCACCGAAGACGGCCTGGTGGGCATCGGCGAGGCGGCGATCGCCTACGGCCTCGGCGGCACGGCCGCGGCCGGCATGCTGAAGGACTTCGCCGAGCGGCTGCTCATCGGCCGCGACGCCGCGCGCATCGAGGCGATCTGGGGCGAGATGTACGACCACTCGTTCTGGGCGAAGGGCGGCGGTGCGATCGTGTTCGCGGCGATGAGCGCGATCGAGACGGCGCTGTGGGACATCAAGGGCCGCGCGCTCGGCGTGCCGGTGTACGAGCTCCTCGGCGGGCGCATGCGCGATACCGTGCGCGTCTACGCGAACGGCTGGTACGGCAAGGCGACGACGGCCGCGGATTTCGCGCGCGCCTCGGAGCGGCCGTTGCGCGATGGCTACAAGGCGTTGAAGTGCTACCCGCTCGCGGTTCCCGACGCGCACGGCTTGCGCCACGTCTCGCGCCGCATGGTCGATCGCGATTTCGCCAACCTCGCCTTCGAGAAGATCCGCGCGTTGCGCGACGCGGTCGGCCCCGACATCGAGCTCATGGTGGACCTGAGCGGCGGCCTCACCACGGACGAGACGATCCGCCTGTGCCGCCGCTACGAGGAGTTGAACCTCGCGTGGGTCGAGGAGCCGGCCGATCCGTTCGACGTCGCGGCGTTGAAGAAGATTTCCGGCGCGATCGACATCCCCATCGCCGTGGGAGAGCGGCTCTACACGCGCGCCGGATTCCGCCCGGTCCTCGAGGCGGGCGCGGTCGACATCGTCGAACCCGATGCGGGGAACACGGGCGGCCTCTTCGAGGCGAAGAAGATCGCGGCGATGGCCGAGGCGTACAACCTGCGCTGCACGCCGCACAACTGCGCGAGCGCGCTCTCGACCGCCGCCGCGCTGCAGCTGTCCGCGTGCCTGTCCAACTTCATGACGCTCGAGATCTATCCGTACTTCCCGCAGGCGCCCGGCTACGTGCAGGTGCTCGAGAATTCGCCCGAGGACCGGATCGCCGGCGGCTTCCTGCCGCTCGACGACGCGCCCGGACTCGGAGTGACGCTCGCCGCCGGACGCCTCGAGCCGTTCCTGTTTGCCGAGATCGACTGAAGGCCCTACCATCGGCCTCTTCGAGCGGCGATGGGAGAGGCGAGTGGCGCACGGAGCCGGCGGGCCGTCGAGGGCGCGCACGAGCGCGTTGGTCGCGCAGGTGATACCGCCCGCGCTGCTGCTCGTGCTCTTCATCGCGCCGTGGGACGCGGCGTGGCTCGGCTTCTGGATGGCCGGCGCGCTCGCGGCGACGCTCTCCGCGCTCGGACTCGCGGTCCGCCTGGCCATGAAGCGCACGGGCGGCACCGAGCCGCTCTTCGAATGGCGCACGATGACGCGGCCGGTGCTCACGATCGCCATCGTCGCGGCCGCCGCGGCCATGGCGGCGTTGTTCGAGGCGGAGGCGGCGCGCTACGCCGACGTGCTCATCGCGCAGTTGCAGCAGTCGTGCAAGGCGCGCACGCGCTGTCCGGCGGCGCCCGAAGGCTGGACGACGAGCCATGGCCACGCGTTCAATCGCCACGGCCGCTGGAGCTTCACCTATCTCACCGACGCGTCGCGCACCCAGTTCGCGCTCTTCGTGCACAAGCGCAGCGAGCAGGAGCTGTGCATCTACGGCAGCGCCCAGGGCGTGGTGCGATTCACCGCGCTCCAGTGCATGACGCACGGCGGGCTGCCGGAGGAGCACCGGACCTGAGTCCGAAGAGGCCCGCAGGGCAGCCCGACACCGACGGCACCTCGACCAACATCGACGTGCCGGCGGCGAGCGCCCCGCCGACGCGCGCCGAGGGCAGCGTCACCCGCTGGCGCGCCGCCTCGTTCAGCTTCATCGCGGGCTATGTGGACACGTGCGTGTTCATCGCGCTCTTCGGGCTGTTCACGGCGCACGTGACCGGCAACCTCGTGCTGATCGGGTCGGAGCTCGTGCATCGCAACGGTGACGTGTATCCGAAGGTGCTCGCTTTCGCGGCGTTCGTCGTCGCTGTCGTCGCGGCCGTGCTGGTCGATCGCGCGCTGCGCGTGCGCGGCCCGCCGAGGGTCGCGACGTTCCTCGGCATCGAGGCGGCGCTGCTGCTCCTCACCATCGCCGCGACCGGCGGAGGGCTGCCCGATAGCGCGTCGACCGTGCCCGCGCTCGTCGCCGGATCGCTCGCGGCCGCCGCGATGGGGGTGCAGAACGCGATGATGCGCCTGGAGCTGCCGCACCTTCCCTCGACCACGGTGATGACCGTGAACGTGACCCAGGCGGTGATCGATGCGACCGCGTTCGTGCTCGCCGCGAAGACCCACGAGGACGCGGCGAAGCTCGCCGAGGCGCGCAAGCGCTTCGCGCGCATGGGGCCGCAGATCGCGTCGTTCACCGCGGGCTGCGCAACCGGGGCGCTCGGATTCGAGCTCGTCGGGCTGCCGGCGCTGCTGCTGCCGGCCGCGTGGTGCGCGGCGCTCGCCTTTCAGCTCGTGCGCGAATCGCGCTCCTGAAACGACGAGCGCGCCCGAAGGCGCGCTCGCGAAGCCTGCGGATGCGCCCGCCGCTACTTCTCGCGGCTCACCTTCGCCTGGGCCGAGCCCGCCGTGCCGATCACGTACGCGGTGTAGACGCCGCCCGCGTCGAGCTCGACCGGCGCGATCGTGGCGATCGAGGTCGCCCCGCCCGCGGTCGTGAACGTGATGTTGTACGTGGTGCTCGGGCTCACCGAGTAGTAGGCCGAGGCGCTCGCCGGCGCGAGGTTGGTCGTCTGCGCGGCGAAGTTGAGCAACGCGTCGACCGCCGTCCCGTCCGAGAGCGCGTTCACGAAGCGGATGCGCACCATGCCGGCGGCCGGCGCGCTGTTGTCGTCGAGGAAAGCGACCAGGCGCGGGCTGGAGAGCGCGCCGAGCGCGAACAGCGAGTAGTCGCGCGAGGCGCTGATCGCCTGGCTCAGGCTCGCGATCGCGGTGCCGGGCACGTTCGACGCCTCGACGGTGAACGTGTGCTGGCCGGCGGAGATGTTCACGTAGTTCGAGCTGCCGCCGTACGGCACGTTCGAGAGCAGCGTGGTGTTGCTGTCGGCCTTGTACGTGAGCGCCGTCGAGCCGGGCACCGCGTTCACCGCCTTCACGCGGCCGAGCGGGTTGGACAGGAACGTGGTCGCCCCGCCCTGGCCCTGCACGTAGATCATCGCGTTGGCGAGGTGCCCGCCACCGGTCGACAGCACGAGCGCGGTATAGGACTGCCCGCTCGCGAACGTCTGCGGCGCCGAGGTGAACGCGATGTCCTTGGTGCCGGCGATCGTGTAGATGAGGTAGTACGTTCCCGCCGCCATCTGCAGCGTGCTCGTGGGCGTGCCGTAGACGACCGAGGGCAGCAGCGGCGAGGCGTTGCTGATGTCGGGCGAGCTCGAGAGATAGACGTCGAGGGGACCCAGGTCGGCGGAGAGGTCGACCGCGCGGAAGTTGAACGAGTTGGCCGGCGGCGTGGTCGTCACGTCGTCGGCGACGAGCAGCGCCTGCACGGCGCTGCGCGGCCCGAATATGAGCAGCGTGTTCGTCGAGCCGCTGTTGAACGTGAGCGACTTGTCGAACAGCGTCGCCTGGCTCGTCGAGGAGCGCACCGTCACTTCCTGGCTGCCCGAGGAGACGGAGGCGAACCCGGAGGCGCTGTTCGTGGCGATTGCGGAGAGGGCCACGTTGCTGTTGACGAGCACGTCGAGCGGCTCGGAGCCGACGACCGCGTTCACCGCCCGCATCTGCGCATTGCTCGAGCCGCCGCCGCCGCGGTGGCAGGCCGTGATCAGGAGGGAAGCGAGGAACAGGCAGGCTAGTAGTCGGAAAAGGCGCATTCGGGCATTCCTTCTGCGTGGATGGGGGCCCATCGTGGGCGGTGCAGCGTTGCACACGGGGCGTCGAATTGCAACGGAACGGGCGCTCGGCGCATGGCTTCGTCGCTCACAGGTCCACGTTCAGCCCCGCGGTCGCGCTCGCCGCCGTGCCGATGATGTAGATCGTGTAGACGTGGCCCGCGTCGATCTCCACCGGCGAGAGCGTCGCGAGCAGCGTCACGCCGCCCGCCGTGGTGAACTGGATCGTGTACGTGGTGCCGGGCGCGAGCGAGTAGTAGCCGGTCGCGGTGCCCGGGGCGATGCCGCTCGCCTGCCCGGCGAAATTGAGCAGCACGTCCACCGCCGTGCCGTCGGACAGCGCGTCCACGAAGCGCACGCGCGCGAGCCCCGTGCCCGGCACGGTGTTGTCGTCGAGGAACGCGATCATCGACGGGTGCGAGAGCGGGCCGGTGGCGAAGAGCGAATAGTCGCGCGCGGGCGTGAGCGCCTGGGTGAGCGAGGCGATGGTCGTTCCCGGCACGTTGGACGCCTCGAGCTGGAACGTGTGCGGTCCCGAAGGCACCGCGACGTAGCTCGAGCTGCCCCCATAGGGCACGTTCGAGAGCAGCGTCTTGTTGTCGATCCTGAGGTTGACCGCGGTCGAGCCGGCCACGCCATTCACCGTCTTCACGCGCGCGAGCGGGTTGCCGAGGAAGGTGCCGGAGCCGCCTTCGCCCTGCACCAGCAGCAGCGCGTTCACCAGATGGCCGCCCCCCGAGGGCGTGACGAGCGTCGTGTACGAGGTCCCCGCCGCGAACGTCTGCGGCGCGGAGGCGAAGAGCACGTCCTTGGTGCCCGCGGCCGTGTAGACGATCGAATACTTGCCCGGGGCGACCTGCGCGATGCCGCTGGTCGCGCCGTACGCCGTCGAGGTCATGACCGGCGCGGCGTTCGTGACATCCGGGGTCGAGGACAGGTACACGTCGACCGACGGCGCGTCGGACGCCACGTTCATCGCGCGGAAGTTGAACGTGTTGCCGCCGGGCGAGGGCGTGTCGTCGGGAATGAGCTGCGCCTGCACCGCGCTGCGCGGGCCGTAGATGACCAGCGTGCTCACCGTGCCGTCCCCGAACGGCAGCGACTTGTCGAAGAGCGTGGTCTGGCTGGTCGAGGAGCGCACCAGCGTCTCTTCGCTGCCCGAGGTGAACTGCGAGAACGCCGAGACGCTGTTCGCCGGCACCGTGAACTTGAGGTCGCCGCTCACCAGCACGTCGAGCGGCTCCGAGCCCGCCACCACGTTCACCGCGCGCATCTGCGCGGTGTTCTGCGGGTGGCCCGAGTTGCTGCAGGCGGCGAGGAGGAGGACGACGAACGACAGGCAGGCGAGACGCAATGCGCGCATTCAGGGATTCCTTGCGGGGAATGCGCGCATCGTAGTGCAAAACGGCCGCGGAATACAGGCTCGCGGCGCGCGCGGGAACGATTCCTTACAATTCGGGCCCGCCCTTTGCTCCATCTTCGCGGCAGGCGCCGCACGCGCCGTACCGGCGGTCCACGGGGCGCCGCGCGCATTTTTTTCGTGCCGCGCAGGCACTCGGTTCCGGCGTCGGCAATCGGTTCCGCGGTCTCGCGCACCGCGTCGGCGACCGCGATCCTCGCGAGGAGGCATTCCATGAGCACCATCGGAGACATCGGGCATTACCGCACCCCGCAACCCGGAGCGCACGGACACGGCTGGCGCATCGCCTACGGCGTGCTGCTCGTCATCGCGGGCGCGCTCGCGATCCTCATGCCGGGCATCGCGGCGCTGTCGACCGCGCTGCTGCTCGGCTGGCTGCTCGCCTTCGGCGGCATCGTGGAGATCGCCTACGCGATCCACACGCGCCACTCGGGCGGCTTCGGCTGGAAGATCGGCTCGGGCATCCTCACGCTCATCCTCGGCGTGGCGATCCTGCTCGTGCCGCTCGCCGCGATCGCCTCGATCGGCCTGCTCGTCGCCGCGTTCCTCTTCGTGGGCGGCGTCGGCCGGGCGATGCTCGCCACGCGCATGCGCCCGGCGCGCGGCTGGGGATGGATCCTGGTCGACGGGATCGTGTCGGTCGTGCTCGCCGGGCTGATCGCGCTCGCCTGGCCCGGAAGCTCGATCGCCGTGATCGGCGTGCTCGTCGGCTTCTGGCTCATCACCGCGGGGATCTGGCGCATCCTGCTGCGCCATGCGCCCTAGCGCGCGGTCGCGGGCGCGCCCGATGCGCGCGCCGCCTCAGTCCGGCTTGATGTTCGCGGCCTTGATCACTCTCTCGGCCTTCGCCATCTCGCTGCGGATGAACGCGCCGAATTCCCCGGGCTTGTCGCCGACCACGATGACGCCGGCGCCCTCGAGCTTCTGCACGACGTCGGGCTGGTGCAGCGCGCGCACGATCTCCGCATTGA
Source organism: uncultured Burkholderiales bacterium (assembly GCA_964403515.1). Classification (GTDB taxonomy): domain Bacteria; phylum Pseudomonadota; class Gammaproteobacteria; order Burkholderiales; family Usitatibacteraceae; genus Usitatibacter. The sequence continues at coordinate 79,441 of CAYOGL010000011.1, forward strand.
GCTTGTCGAGCACGTCCCTCGGCATCTTCGCCGGCGCCACGAACCCGTACCACGAGTTGTATTCGTAGCCGGGCACGCCGGCCTCGGCGATCGTCGGCACGTCGGGCAGGATGGCGAGGCGCTTCGACGAGCCGGTCGCCAGCGCCGTGAGCCTGCCGGCCTTGGTCGGCGGCACCGCGGTCGGCAGCACGTCGATCTCGCACTTGACGCTGCCGCCCATGAGGTCGGTGTAGGAAGCGGCGCTGCCCTTGTACGGCACGTGCGTCATGCGGATGCCGGCCATCATCTGGAAGAGCTCCATCGCGAGGTGCTGCGACGAGCCGCTGCCGCCCGACGCGTAGCTGATCTCGCCGGGATGCGCCTTCGCCTTCGCGATCAGCTCCTTCACGCTGCTCACGCCGAGCGACGGATGCACGACGAGCAGCATGGGCGCGATCACGCCGAGGGACACGGGCGTGAAGTCCCTGATCGTGTCGTACGGGATGCTCTTGTACAGGAACTGGTTGGCGGCGTGCGTGCCGGGCGAGGCGATGCCGAGCGTGTAGCCGTCGGGCGGCGCCTTCGCCACCTGGTCGGCGCCGATCATGCCGTTGGCGCCCGGCTTGTTGTCGACGATGACCGGCTGGCCGAGCCGCTCGGAGAGCTTCTGTCCCACGAGGCGCGCGAGCAGATCGGTGGTGCCGCCGGGCGAGTACGGCACGATGATGTGGATGGGCTTCGCCGGGAAGGCCTGCGGCTGGCCCTGCGCGGGCGCGGCGGCGAGGGCGGCGGCGAGCACGGCCGCGGCGGCCGCCACGAATCGGTTCTTCATCCTGTTCCTCCGGGTGCGATTGACAGGGCTCGGGTCGTTCGCGCACTATAGTCCTATATAGGACTAGAGCACAAGGGCCCGCGATGATCGTCGAGGAGCGCATCTACACCGCCCTGCCGGGCAGGACGATGGAGTACGTCGGCATGTACGAGAAGGAGGGCCTCGCCATCCAGCGCCCGATCCTCGGCCGCATGGTCGGCTACTTCACGAGCGAGATCGGGAGCCTCAACACGATCGTGCACATGTGGGCCTACGAGGACCTCGCCGACCGCGCCGAGCGCCGCGCGAAGCTCCTCGCCGACCCGCGCTGGAAGGCCTACTCCGCGAAGGTCACGCCCCTGCTGCTCAAGCAGGAGAACCGCATCCTAGTGCCCGCGAGGTTCTCGCCGTGGGCGGACGGGCCGGCTTACTGAACGAATTGCTCCCTCCCAGGCAGAGGGAGTGCACTGGAAAGAGAGAGTCGATGAAGATCAAGGACGTCATCGCGCACCAGCTCGTCGTCGCCGTCGACGAGCCGTTCACCTCCGCGCGCGGCCAGTACTACAAGGCGAAGGGCGCGCTGGTCGTGGAGATCGTGACCGACGCCGGCATCGTGGGCTGGGGCGACTGCTACGGCCCGGCGGCGGTGTCGCGCGCGGTGATCGAGACGCTCTACAAGCCGGCGCTCATCGGGCGCGATCCCTTCGACGTGGAGGTGATCTGGGAGACGCTCTACAACAAGATCAAGGACTACGGCCTCTCGGGCATGACGATCTCGGCGCTCTCGGGCGTGGACATCGCGTTGTGGGACATCGTCGGCAAGGCCGTGGGCCAGCCGATCCACAAGCTGATCGGCGGCTGCTTCCGTCCGAAGGTGCAGGCCTACGCGACGGGCTTCTACTTCCGCAACTTCGACAAGCTCGACGCGGAGGCGGTCGCCGAGGCGCGCGGCTACGTCGACCAGGGGTTCAGGGCGATCAAGATGAAGATCGGCCTCGGCAACCATCGCAAGGACATCGCGCGCGTGGAGGCGGTGCGCAAGGCCGTGGGCGACGACATCGACATCATGGTCGACGCGAACCATTCGTTCACCGTGCCGCAGGCGATCAACCTCGGCCGCGAGCTCGAGCGCCTGGGCGTGTCGTGGTTCGAGGAGCCGGTCTCCCCGGAGGACGTGGACGGCTACGTCGAGGTCACGCGCGCGCTCGACATCGCCATCGCCGGCGGCGAGAACGAATTCACCAAGTACGGCTTCCGCCGCATCATCGCGGCGCGTTCCATGGACATCGTGCAGCCGGACGTGTGCGCCGCGGGCGGCATCACCGAGTGCAAGAAGATCGCCGCGCTCGCGCAGGCCGCGGCGATCGCCTGCGTGCCGCACGCGTGGGGAACGGCGATCGGGCTCGCCGCGACCATCCAGTTCCTCGCGTCGCTTCCCGACACGCCCATGTGCCTCTTCCCGATCCCGCCGCTGCTCGAGTACGAGCAGACGTTCAACCCGTTCCGCGACCAGCTCGCGCGCGAGCCGATCGGTCACGAGGGCGGCTTCGTGGAGGTGTCGACGCGGCCGGGCCTCGGCATCGAGGTCGACCGCTCGATCCTCGACAAGTACCGCGTGAAGTAGGCGACTCCATGGCGCGGCCGAAGGTCCTGCTCACCAACCCGATCGATCCGTCCGGCGTGGCGATCCTCTCGGCGGTCGCCGATGTCGTGGAAGCGCCCGACCCGAAGCCCGAGACGCTGAACGCCATGGCGGGCGACGCCGACGTGCTGATGGTGCGGGCCTTCCTGCCGCCCGATATCTTCGAGCGGCCGCAACGCCTGCGCGGCGTCGTGCGCCACGGCGTGGGCCTCGACATGATCCCCATGGAAGCCGCGAGCGCGAAGGGCATCCCGGTCGCGAACGTTCCCGGCTCGAACGCTCAGGCCGTGGCCGAGTACGCGATCGCCGGCATGCTGCTCGTCGCGCGCCGCATGCACGCGATGGATCGCGAGCTGCGCTCGATCGGCTGGAACGTCGCGCGCAAGCATTCGGACTTCTCGACGGAGCTCTTCGGGCGCACGCTGGGCGTCGTCGGCATGGGCAACGTGGGGCGCCGCATCGCCGAGATCGCGCTGCTCGGGTTGCGCATGAAGCTGCTCGGCACGCCGACGCGCAGCCGTCCGCTGCCCACCTTCGTCGAGGCCGCCGCCCCCGAGCGCATCTTCCGCGAGTCGGACTTCGTCGTGCTCTCGTGCCCGCTCACCGCCGAGACCCGCCATCTCGTGAACCGCGAGCGGCTTGCGCTCATGAAGCCGAACGCGGCGATCGTGAACGCGGCGCGCGGCCCGGTGATCGACGAGGCCGCGCTCGTCGAGGCGTTGCAGGCGCGGCGCATCCGCGGCGCCGTGCTCGACGTGTTCGAGCGGCAGCCGCTCCCGGCGGAGCATCCGTTCCTGAAGCTCGACAACGTCGTGCTCACGCCGCACGCGGCCGGCATCACGGAGGAAAGCATGAAGAACATGAGCGTCGGCGCCGCGGAAGAGGCGGTGCGACTGCTGCGGCTCGAGCGTCCGCTGAACCTGTGCAATCCCGAGGTGTGGGAACGGCACCTGCGCCGCTTCGCCGGCGAGGCGCACCCATGAGCGCGAACGACCTCGAGATCGTCGACGTCAAGGCGTTCCCCGCTTCCTATCCCGTCAGGAAGCCGGTCACCATCGGCATCGGCCGGGCCGTGAAGCGCGATGCGGTGCTCGTGCGCGTCACCACGCGCGGCGGGCTCGTCGGCTGGGGCGAGGCGCACCACGGCCGCTGTCCCGGCGCGATCGCGAAGCTCATCGACACGACGCTGCGCCAGCTGGTCGTCGGCTTCGATGCGAGCGATGTGGCCGGCGTCTGGTCGCGCATCTACCGCATGCAGCTCGCGAGCCACGGCATGGGGACGGCCACGTGCCTCGCGATGAGCGGCATCGACCTCGCGCTCTGGGACCTGCGCGGCAAGGCGACGGGCTGGCCGGTGTACAGGCTGCTCGGCGGGAAATCGCGCGAGATCCCGGCGTACGCGGGCGGCGTCTCGCTCGGGTTCCAGGACCCCGCGGAGCTGTGCGACGAGATCCGCGGCGTGGTCGCGCGCGGCTACAAGGCCGTCAAGCTGCGGCTCGGCGACGGATTCGAGAACGATACGCTGCGCATCGAGGCGGTGCGGCGCGCGTTCCCGCAGCTCACGCTCCTCGCCGATGCGAACACAATCTACACCGTGGACGACGTCCGGCGCATGATGCCCGTGCTCGAGGCGGCGAACATCCGCTGGCTCGAGGAGCCGTTCCCGCCGCACGACCATCGCAGCTATATCGAGGCGTCGCGGCTCGGCCGCGTGCCGCTCGCCGCGGGCGAGAACCACTACACGCGCTTCGAGTTCACGCGCGTGATCGAGGACGGCGCGATCACGATCTTGCAGCCGGACCTGTCGAAGACCGGCGGCATCACGGAGGGCCTGCGCATCGCGGCGATGGCCTCGGCGTGGAAGCTGCAGGTCAATCCGCACACGCTGCTCACGGGCGTGAACATGGCGGCGAGCATCCACCTGCTTGCGGCGATCGACAACGGCGGCTGGTTCGAGGCCGACGTGGCCGCGGAGAACCCGTTCCGCGACGAGCTCTGCACGCCGGCTTGCGCGGTCGATGCGCACGGCAACGTGCGCCCGCACGAAGGGCCGGGACTGGGCGTCACGGTCGACGAGAAGTTCCTCGCCGCCTACCCGCTCATCGAAGGCCCGGCCTACGTGTGATGGCGCCCGAACGCGAGCTCGTCGCGCTGCAATCCCTGATGAAGGGCGCCGGCGACGGCGTGCCCAAGTACCTGCGATTGCGCAACGCGCTCGCCGCGGCGATCTCCGAGGGCCAGTGGAAGACGGGCGCCAAGCTGCCCGCCGAGGAGCGGCTCACCCGTGCGACGGGACTCTCGCTCGGCACGGTGCAGCGCGCCCTGCGCACGCTCGCCGACGACGGGCTCGTCGTGCGGCGTCACGGCACGGGCACGTTCGTCGCGGGCTCCGCCACGCCGATGAACGCGCCGTTCTACCACTGCCGCTTCCTCGACGACGACGGCGCGCTGCTGCCGATCTTCTCGAAGTTCGTGCGGCGCGGTGCGGCGAAGGGCGCGGGCGAGTGGGCGCGGTACCTGCCCGCTTCGGGCACCGTCTGCATCGAGCGCACCTTCTCGATCAACGGCGAGTTCCTGATCTACACGCACCTCTACTTCGACGGCGCCCGGTTGCCCGCGCTCGCCCACGCCTCGCCCGCTGCCCTGTCCGGCGTGAACGTGAAGACGGTGATCGCGCGCGAGCACCACATCCCGCTCGCGCGCTTCTCGGAGACGATGAGCGTCGCGGTCTTTCCCGACGCGGTGTGCGATGCGATCGGCGTGAAGCGCCGCACCTCGGGGGCGGTGCTCGAGATCGTCGCCCGCGACCGGCGCGGCGAGGTGGTCTACTTCCAGGACCTGTTCATTCCTCCGACGAAGCGACGGTTGTTCGTCGCTGGTTGACGCACTCGGTTAACATGACGCCCTTCGCACACCACGCGCCCCCGCCATGTTCCGCAAAAAGTATCTCGACTACGCCGAGCTGACGGCGCAACTGCGCGCCTGGGCCGATCGCCATCCGGAATTCGTGCGGCTCACCTCGCTCGGGAAGACCGCGGAGGGCCGCGACATCCCGATGCTCACGATCGGGCGCGATCCCGATCGCGAGCGTCCCGCGGTCTGGGTCGACGGCAACATCCACGCCTCGGAGCTGTGCGGCTCGAGCGTCGCCCTCGCGATCGCCGAGGACGCGATCGGCATCCAGCTCGGCAATCCGCCGCAGAACTTCCCGGCACCCATGGCGAAGGCGCTCGAGCACGTGCTCTTCTACATCGTGCCGCGCATCTCCCCCGACGGCGCGGAAGGCGTGCTCAAGAGCGGCCGCTACATCCGCTCGAGCCCCATCGATGCGCGCACCCACAAGGGGCACGCGTACTGGGAGGGCTGGGACGTCGACGGCGACGGCACCATGGGCTACATGCGCGTGGCGAGCGACGACGGCGAGATGGTGCCGCTCGAGGGCTTCCCCGACGCGCTCGTGCCGCGCCTGCCCGACGATCCGCCGCCGTACTACAAGCTCTATCCCGAGGGGCGCATCGTGAACTTCGACGGGCGCCGCGTGCCCGACCCGCACTTCCTCTCGGACAACCAGTACGACTTCAACCGCAACTTCCCGTACCAGTGGGCGCCGGAGCCCGAGCAGGCCGGCGCGGGCCACTTCCCCGGCAGCGCGCCCGAGACGCGCGCGATCCTGCAGTTCGCGACCGAGCATCCGAACATCTTCGCGTGGCTGAACCTGCACACGTTCGGCGGCGTGTTCATCCGGCCCCTCGGCGACAAGCCCGACCACAAGATGGACCAGTCGGACCTCGCGGTCTTCCGCCAGGTCGAGGCGTGGGCGAAGGAGCTCACGACCTATCCCACGGTGAGCGGCTTCCACGAGTTCCTCTACGAGCCCGAGACGCCGTTGCGCGGCGACATCGTCGACTTCGCGTACAACCAGCGCGGCGCGCTCGCCTATGCGGTCGAGCTGTGGGACATCTTCCGCCAGATCGGCGTCGATCCGAAGAAGCCGTTCATCGACCACTACACCAAGCTCGACCGCAAGGACTTCGTCGCGCTCGCGAAATGGGACCGCGAGGTCAACCAGGGCCGCGTCTTCAAGCCGTGGCGCAAGTGCCGCCATCCGCAGCTGGGAGACGTGGAGGTCGGCGGCCTCGACCTGCGGGTCGGCATCTCGAACCCGCCGTACGAGAAGCTCGCCGAGGTGTGCGAGCGGCACAGCGCCGCGTTCCTGCGCGTGGCCGCGCTGCTGCCGCGCGTGAGCGTCGACGTCGTGAAGCGCGACGTGCTCGGCCCGAGCCTCACGCGGGTCGAGCTGCGCATCGCCAACCACGGCTATCTCGGCACGTATGGGCTCAGCTCCGCGAAGCGCCTGCCGCACGTCGAGCCGTTGCGTCTCACCGCCGAGTGCCGCGGCGACCTGCGGGTGGGCTCGCCGCTCCAGAGCGTGGTCGAGCTCGGCCACCTCGACGGCTGGGGGCAGGGCCTGTACAGCGGCATCAGCATCTTCGCGCCGTGGACGCGCGGCAACGGCCACGAGCGCTTCGTGACGCTCGTGCTCGAGGGCCGCGGCACGCTCATCGCGCGCGTGGGCAGCACGCGCATCGGCCACGAGACGCTCGAGGTCGCGATTCCCTGACCGACGCAATGCCTTTCGCCAAGCGACTGCGCGTTGTGCGGGCACGCCGCGTTCTCGCCATGCCATGACGCGAATCAAATGCGGCGCGCGCGCCCGTGCGCAAACTGACGCCTGAATCCCGCCGCACGGAAGCCGAAATGAACAGCCTCGTCGTGCTCACCTCGCTGCACGCCTCGATCTGCCTCGCGATCGCCGCGTTGGTCTACCTGCCGCTCGAGGGCGTGGCCGGGGCGGCGGTGCTCGGCGGCTTTGCGATCGCCACCTTCACCGTCGCGCTGCGCGTCTCGCGCCACTGGCATCGCCGGCGCGCGGCGGCGCTCGCCGCCCAGGCCGCGCCCGGCGACGACTGAGCCGCGCTACTTCCTCAGCTCGCCGCTCGCGAGCAGCCGCTCGAGGTCGTCGGCCCCGCCGGCCAGCACGCCCTTCACGAACACCATCGGGAACGTCGGCCAGCCGGTCCACATCTTGAGCGCGTTGCGGCGCCGCCACTGGTTGAAGTAGCTGCCGTACTCGAGGTACTTGCACGCGATGCCGGCCGCCTCGAGCATCCGCCGCGCCTTCTTCACGTGCGGGTTCTGCGCCATCCCGACCACGACCACGTCGTTCGCCGCCACCGCGGCCTGGACTTCGCGGACAATATCGGAATGATGGGCCGCGACCTTCGAGCGGACGGCGGGATGGATGTGCGCTTCGTCGAGGATCGGCCGGGCCATGGGTCCCTTCGATGGAGAAGCGAATGAATGAGGCAGCATACGCCGCGCCGGACGGCATGGGGCAGGCGATCGTGGAGCAGTTGCCGGTGTCGATCATCGTGGCCGACCGCGACGGCGTGATCCGCGTCTGGAACCGCGCCTCCGAGGCGCTCTTCGGCTACGGCGCCGCCGAGGCGATCGGGCAGAGCCTCGATCTCATCATTCCCGAGCACCTGCGCAAGGCGCACTGGGACGGCTACGACCGCTCGCTCGCGAGCGGCACGACCAAGTACGCGGGCCAGGTGATGACCACGCGCGCCGTGCACAAGGACGGGCGCAAGCTCTACGTCGACTTCAGCTTCGGCATGCTGAAGGACGCGGACGGCAACGTCACCGCCGCCATGGCGGTGGGCCGCGACGTGACCGCGCGCTTCCTCGCCGATCGCGAGCTCAAGCAGAAGCTCGCGGCGCTCGAGCAGTCGAGCGGGACACGGAAGCTGTAGGATTGGCCATGGACGAAATCTGCTTCTCGCCGGCGCGCGAGCTCGCGCGGCGGCTGCGCCTGCGCGAGGTCTCGGCCGTCGAGGTCATGCGCGCCTTCATCGCCCGGATCGAGCGCGTGAACCCGCGGGTGAACGCGATCGTCACGTTCCTGCCCGAGCAGGCGCTCGCCGAGGCCAGGCGCCTCGACGACTCGCGTGCGCCGCCGCCGCCGCTCGCCGGCCTGCCCATCGCGTACAAGGACATGATCGCGACGAAGGGCATCCGCACCACGCTCGGCTCGCCGATCTACGCCGACCACGTGCCGAGCGAGGACCACGCGATCGTCGAGCGGCTGCGCGCGGCCGGCGCGATCACGCTCGGCAAGACCAACACGCCGGAATTCGCCGCGGGCAGCCAGACGTTCAACAAGGTGTTCGGCGCGACGCGCAATCCGTGGGATCTCGACAAGACGTGCGGCGGATCCTCGGGCGGCGCGGCGGTCGCGGTCGCGTGCGGGATGCTGCCCTTCGCCGACGGCTCCGATCTCGGCGGCAGCCTGCGCAATCCCGGCAATTTCAACAACGTCGTGGGATTTCGCACCACGCCCGGCCGCATTCCGTACTATCCGACCGCCGACGTGTGGCAGACGCTGTCGGTGCTCGGTCCCATCGCGCGCAGTGTCGACGATGCGGCGTTCCTGCTCGCGGCGATGGCGGGACCCGATCCGCGCTCGCCGGTGACGCTCGCGGAGCCCGGCTCGCTGTTCGCGCAATCGCTCGAGCGCGACTTCAAGGGCGCACGCGTCGCATGGTGGCCGTTCACCGACGGGCGGCTGGCGGGAACGGACGCGATTCCCGTGGACCGTCGCGTGCTCGCGGTGCTCGAGCAGCGCCGCAAGGTCTTCGAGGAGCTCGGCTGCGTCGTGGAGGATGCGCATCCCGATCTCTCGGGCGCCGACGAGGTCTTCCACGTGCTGCGCGCTCTGTCCTTCGTCATGCGCTACGGCGAGCTGCTGAAGACGCGCCGCGCGGACATCAAGGAGACGGTGGTGTGGAACATCGAGGAAGGGCTCAAGCTCGCCCCCGAGCGCATCGCGCGCGCGATGGCGCTGCGCTCCGAGATCTACGGACGCATGCGCGCGTTCATGGAGCGCTACGACTTCCTCTGCCTGCCGGTGAACCAGGTGCCGCCGTTCCCGCTCGAGCAACCGTACGTCGACACGATCAACGGCGTGAAGCTCCCGAACTACATCGCGTGGATGAAGACCGCGTACTACATCACCGTCACGAGCCATCCGGCCATCTCCGTGCCCGCGGGATTCACCTCCGACGATCCGCCGCTTCCCGTCGGCCTGCAGGTCGTGGGGCGCTATCGCGACGACTTCGGCGTGCTGCAGATGGCGCGCGCGTTCGAGCAGGCCACGCGCGTCGCGCAGCGCCGCCCGCCCGTGGCGCAGTAGAGAGTGCCGGGAGAGGCCGGAGTGAGGGCCAGCCGATCGTTACCTCATGGATAGAAGCTACAAGGAAGACATTCCCAGGGCGAGAAGGGAGCTCGAGCACCTGAAGAAGGAGTTCTCGAGCGTGCAGTCGGCAACGGACTGGACGAACCTGCGCATCGCACCGTTGCTCGACCATGTGCGATCGCTCGAGCGGGTTCTCCAGTCACCGAGATTCGCGCGGGAAACCGCGCGCCTCAGGCGAGGTGTGGCGATGTTCCGGGCGGACCTCGTCTACCTGCGGGCGAACCTCAAGGCGCTCAACGAGATCCTCGACGCCGAGAGGGCGCGGGCCGAATGAAAAGGCCCGTCGGACATCGACGGGCCTTCGTTGATACAGCGCGGTGGAACGGTCAGTGGTGATGTCCGCCCCAACGTCCGCCGTAGTGGCCGCCGTACGCGTGGGCGCCGTAGTAGTGGCCGCCGTAGGAGTGGTGGCCGCCCCAATGGCGATAGCCGCCCCAGCGGCCGCCGAATCCCACGTAGACGCTCGGGCCGTAGTACACCGGCGGCGGCGCGTAGTACACCGGCGCGGGCGCGTAGTACGGCTCGCTGTAGTACGCGACCGGCGGAGGCGCATCGTAGTAAGCGGGCGGGGGCGCGTCGTAGTACGCGGCGGGCGGCGGCGCGTAGTAGCGCGGTGCGGGTCCGTAGTACGCGCGATCGTAGTAGCACGGCGTGCCGGCCGAGATCGCCGAGCCGATGACCGCACCGACCGCGGCGCCGGGGCCGTTGCCGACCACCGCGCCGATGCCGCCGCCGATGATCGCGCCCGGGATCGGGTCGCAGGCCATCGCGGCGGTCGAGAGCCCGCCGAGCGCGAGCGCGCCGGCGAGGACGGTATACAGAAGGGGCTTCTTCATGGTTACTCCCGGGAGCATCAACAGGGTTATCGTAAGCTGAAACACTAATTCATATACCACCGGAGGGGAGGAATGAAAAGGAAAGTTACATTTGCGCTCGCGGCGCTCGTCGCGACGGCCTCGACGCTGCTCTGCGCGGCCTATCCCGAGCGCCCGGTCACGTTCATCGTGCCGTTCAGCGCGGGCGGTGACGCGGACCTCGCGGGGCGCAATCTCGCCGCGGCGGCGCAACCGATGCTGGGGCAGTCGATCGTGGTGGTGAACAAGGCGGGCGCGAGCGGCGCCATCGGCTCGCAGCTCGTGAAGGACGCGGCGCCCGACGGCTACACGCTGCTCGTCGCGCGCGTGGGCTCGAACGCGGTGCTGCCCGCGTTGAAGCCCGACACGCCGTTCAGGTGGGACGACTTCACGTTCCTCGGCCTCCTCGAGCTCAACCCCGTCGTTTGCGTCGTGAGCCCGGAATCGCCGTACCGCACGCTCGACGATCTCGTGAAGGCGATCCATGCTCGACCGGGCAAGCTCAACTACAGCAGCTCGGGCGTGGGCACGATCCTGCATCTCGGGGCCGAGCTGCTGCTGCAATCGGCCGGTCTGCCGCCGAACGCCGCCGCGCACATCACATACAAGGGCGGCGGCGAAGCGGCCCTCGCGGTCGTGAAGCACGACGTGGACTTCAGCTGCGGCAACCTCACCTCCGCGAAAGGACTCCTCGCGGGCGCGAAGCTGCGCGCGCTCGTGGTGACGACCCCCGGGCGCGTGAAGGACATTCCCGACGTGCCGACCGCGCGCGAGTCCGGCTACCCGCAGCTCGAGGCGATCGTGGGATGGAGCGCGCTCTACGGGCCGCCGGGGATGAGCCGCGAGCTCGTCGCGAAGTGGTCGGATGCTCTGGCGCGCGTCGCGAAGGATGCCGCCTGGCTGCGCGGCGAGGAAAAGATCGGCAGCATCCCGCACGTGCTCGCCCCCGACGAGACGAAGAAATACGTGGCCGACCAGTTCGAGACCTACGCGCAGCTCGGGAAGAAGCTGGGCATTGAGTTGAAATAAAAAGGAGTGCAATAAGCGCCTCCCTCTTCCTTGGGAGAGGGCTGGGGCGAGGGTCGGCCGGAACGGATTTCGGTAGAATGCGTCGAAGAAACCGCACGCCCCACCACAAGCGAGGCCGAGGTTAACAAGGCGCCATGACCGCCGTCGCAAGCTTCACCATCGAGCACTCGCGCGTGCTCGACGAGAAGGGAGAGCCGGTTGCTCCCCTTCCTGCCTTCGCGCAGGATCCCGCAGAGCTGGTCGCGATGTACCGCGCGATGGTGCTCACCCGGGTCTTCGATGCCAAGGCGGTCTCGCTGCAGCGCACCGGCAAGCTCGGCACGTTCGCCGCCTCGCTCGGCCAGGAGGCGGTCGGCGTCGGCATCGCCAGCGCGATGCGCCCCGAGGACGTGCTGGTTCCATCGTATCGCGAGCAATCGGCGCAGTTCGTGCGCGGCATGACCCTGACCCAGTGCCTGCTCTACTGGGGCGGCGACGAGCGCGGCAGCGACTTCGGCGGCGATGCGCGCGGCGATTTCCCGAACGCGGTGCCGATCGCCACCCAGGTCCCGCACGCGGTCGGCGCGGCCTACGCGTTCAAGTACCGCAAGGAGCCACGCGTAGCGGTCACCGTGCTCGGCGACGGCGGCTCGTCGAAGGCCGACTTCTACGAGGGCATGAACATGGCCGGCGTGTGGCGCCTGCCCGTCGTCTTCGTCCTGAACGACAACCAGTGGGCCATCTCGTGCCCGCGCACGCAGCAGACGGCGGCGCAGACGCTCGCGCAGAAGGCGATCGCGGCGGGCATCGAGGGCCGCCAGGTCGACGGCAACGACGTGATCGCGATCCGCGCCGTGGTGGGCGAGGCGATCGAGAAGGCGCGCGCGGGGGGCGGCCCGACGGTGATCGAGGCGCTCACCTATCGCCTGTGCGACCACACCACCGCCGACGACGCGACGCGCTATCGCGACGCGCAGGCGGTGAACGCCGAGTGGAAGCGCGAGCCGGTCAATCGCCTGCGCGACTACATGGCCGCTAAGGGGCTCTGGAACAAGGAGCGCGAGGAAGCGCTCGTGCACGAGTGCACCGAGGCGGTGAACCGCGCGGTCGAGGAGTACCTCGCCACTCCCGCGCCCACCGTCGAGCAGATGTTCGACCACCTCTACGCGGTGTTGCCGAAAGCGCTCGAGCCGCAGCGCGAGATGGCGCGCAAGTACGCGAAGGGCGCGAAGGGCGGCCATGGCTGAGGTCAACCTCATCGAGGCGGTGAACCTCGCGCTCGCCTCCGAGATGGCGCGCGATCCCTCGGTGATCGTGCTCGGCGAGGATGTCGGCGTGAACGGCGGCGTGTTCCGCGCCACCGTCGGCCTGCAGCAGAAGTTCGGCCCCGAGCGCGTGCTCGACACGCCGCTCGCCGAGCTCGGCATCGCCGGCATCGCGATCGGGATGGCGGCGATGGGATTGAAGCCGGTGGCGGAGATCCAGTTCTCGGGCTTCGTCTATCCGACCATGGACCAGATCGTCAACCACGCCTCGCGCCTGCGCAACCGCACGCGCGGGCGCCTCGACTGCCCGATGGTGCTGAGGACGCCGAACGGCGCGGGCATCCACGCGCCCGAGCACCACTCCGAGAGCCCCGAGGCGATGTTCGCGCACGTGCCGGGGCTGCGCGTCGTGATGCCCTCGTCGCCCTCGCGCGCCTACGGGCTGCTGCTCGCCGCGATCCGCGATCCCGACCCGGTGATCTTCTTCGAGCCCACGCGCCTGTACCGCCTCTTCAAGCAGCACGTCGAGGACAACGGCGAGGCGCTGCCGCTCGACGTGTGCTTCGTCACGCGCGAGGGCACCGACATCACGCTCGTGAGCTGGGGCGCGATGATGCACGAGACCCTGCAGGCCGCCGACGCGCTCGCAAGCGAAGGCCTCGAGGCCGAGGTGATCGACGTGGCGACGGTGAAGCCGCTCGACATGGACACGATCGTGCAGTCGGTCACGAAGACCGGGCGCTGCGTGGTCGTGCACGAGGCCGCGCGCACCGCGGGCTTCGGCGCGGAGATCGCGGCCAACGTGATGGAACAGGCGCTCACCTCGCTGCTCGCCCCCGTGCAGCGGGTCGCCGGCTACGACGTCGTCGTGCCGCTCGCGCGCCTCGAGCACCAATACCTGCCGAGCGTGCAACGCATCGTCGATGCCGCGCACGCCGCGATGGAGTGGGCATGAAGATCTTCAAGCTGCCGGACCTGGGGGAAGGCCTGCAGGAGGCCGAGATCGTCGAGTGGCACGTGAAGGCGGGCGACGAGGTGAAGGCCGACCAGCCGCTCGTGTCGGTGGAGACCGCGAAGGCGGTGGTCGAGGTGCCGTCGCCGCACGCGGGCAGGATCGAGAAGCTCTTCGGCGGCAAGGGCGACATCGTCCACCTCGGCGCGCCGCTCGTGGGCTACGAAGGCGACGGCGAGGAATCCGATGCGGGCACGGTGGTCGGGCACATGGACGTCGGCAAGGAAGTCGTCGACGAGGCGCCCGTCGAATCGGCCGCGCGCGCGGGCGGCGGCATCAAGGCCACCCCCGCGGTTCGTGCGCTCGCGCGCCGTCTCGACGTCGAGCTCGGGATGGTCACGCCCTCGGGGCCCGACGGCCTCATCACCGTCGCCGACGTGCAGCGCGTCGCGAACATCCTCAAGGAAGCGGGACCGGCCGAAGCGCTGCGCGGCGTGCGCCGCGCGATGGCGCGCAACATGGCGCTCGCCCACGCCGAGGTCGTGCCCGCCACGCTCCTCGACGACGCCGACATCCACGCGTGGCCGAAGGGCACCGACACCACGATCCGGCTCGTGCGCGCGATCGTCGCGGCGTGCAAGGCGGAGCCGTCGCTCAACGTCTGGTTCGACGCCAAGTCGGGCACGCGGCGCCTGGTGAAGAAGGTCGACATCGCGATCGCCGTCGACACGCCCGACGGCCTGTTCGTGCCGGTGCTGCGCGACGTCGACAAGCGCGATGCGGCCGACCTGCGCCGCGGTCTCGACCGCATGCGCGCCGACGTCCAGGCGCGCACGATCCCGCCCGAGGAGCTGCGCGGCGGCACGATCACGTTGTCCAACTTCGGCATGATCGGCGGACGCTATTCGGCGCCGGTCGTGCTGCCGCCCACCGTCGCGATCGTGGGCGCCGGGCGCATCGGCGATCGCGTGGTCGCGTTCGACGGGCAGCCCGCGGTGCATCGCGTGCTGCCGCTGTCGCTCACGTTCGACCATCGCGCCGTGACCGGCGGCGAGGCCGGGCGCTTCATGGCCGCGATGATCGCGGACCTGCAGAAGGCCGATTAGCGGGGCGTCTGTCCGAGCTTCAGGTCCTGGTGCGGCGTCTCCCCGGGCGCGGGAAACTTCTCCGGCCGGTGGTCGGGGATGAAGCCGTCGCGATTCGGCATCACGACCTTCGCGAGGTTGTCGGCGCCGATCACGGCGTCCTCGGGGACGATCTTCGCTTCGGCGAGGATGTAGGCGCAGAGCGCGTACACCTGGTCGTAGCTCAGGCTGGCCGGCGCGTTCAACGGCATCGAACGGTAGATGTAGTCGAAGAGCGTGGTCGCGTATGGCCAGTAGCTCTCGACCGTCTTGATGGGCGCCTTCTTCGGATCCGCGTTCACGAGCGTGCCGCGCCCGCCGATCAGCCGGTCGCCGAGGCCGCCCTGCAGCTGCGCCCCGTGGCACATGCCGCACTGCTGCGCATAGAGCACCTTGCCCTGCGCGACGCTGCCCGAGCCGGGCGGCAGGCCGCGGCCGTCGGCAAGCGGCGAGACGAAGCGCGCGAGCTCGGCTTGCGATGGTGTCGAGCCGAAACCGAACGGTCCCGACGGCGCGGCGGCCGCGGGCGAACGATCGGCACTCCCGGGCGACGCGCAGGACGCGGCCAGCGCGAGCGCTGCGAGACAGGAGAGGCCGCGCTCAATAGTGGTGGACATTGGAGACCCTTCCGTCGGACGCGACGAGCCAGCTCTGGATCGCGTTCAGGTGGTAGATCGAGCCGAGCGGGCCGTCGAGGCCGCGCACGGCGATGAGCTGCCCGAGCGTCGGCTGCACGTAGCCGGTGTCGTCCACGCAACGGCTCTGCAGGATCGCTTCACGGCCCTCCCATCGCCATGGGAAACGGAAGCGCGTGTGGCAGATCGGCATCACGGGCGCCTGCAACGCCGCCTCGTTCCAGGTGCGGCCGCCATCGACAGAGACGTCGACACGGCGGACGGTCCCGCGCCCCGACCATGCGAGCCCGGTGATCTCGTAGAAGCCCGGGCCGTCGAGCATCATCTCGCCCGACGGCGACGTGATCACCGATTTCGCTTCCATCTCGAAGGAGAACTGCACCGCCTTGCCGCTGGGCAGCAGGTCGGTGTACTTCGACGTTTCCTCGCGGCTCATGAACGGCGCGTCCGACACCTCGATGCGCCGGATCCACTTGATGTTGATGTTGCCCTCGTAGCCCGGCACCAGCAGCCGCAGCGGATAGCCCTGCTCGGGACGGATCGCCTCGCCGTTCTGCCCATAGGCGAGGATGCAATCCTTCATCGCCTTCTCGAACGGGATGCTGCGTGTCATCGCGGCACCATCGCCGCCCTCGGCGAGGATCCATTTCGCGTTGCCGGGCACGCCGCACTCGTTGAGCACCGTGGACAGCGGCACGCCGGTCCATTCCGAGGTCGAGGTGAGCCCGTGCGTGCCCTGCACGGTCTTCAACGTCGGCTTGTACCACTCGGTCAGCCCGTTGCCCGAGCACTCGAGGAAATGCATGCGCGAGACCGACGGGAAGCGCCGGATGTCGCGCATCGAGAACTTCTTCGGCTGCTTCACGAGGCCGTGCACGTACAGCTCGTGGCGGCCCGGCTCGATCACCGCCGTGCCCGCGTGGCTGCGCTCGAAATGCAGGCCCGAGGGCGTGATGATGCCGACGCTCTTCTGCAGCGGCGTGAAGGTCCACGACGATTGCGTGGTCGCGGTCTTGAAGCGCTCGCGCACCTCGGTCTCGAACTGCGAGCGCGATCCGTAGCTCTCGTCGGCCATCGGATAGCCCTGCACCTTCGAGGCATCGGGCGGCACGTCGTGCTCGATCGAGCCGAGCGGGGCCGCGGCGCGCGCGACGCCGATCGCACCGGCGCTGCCGGCGGCCGCGAGCGAGCCGAGCAGGAATCGCCTTCGCGCCTCGAGCGGCTTCAGGCCGCCCGGGGAGTAGGGCGAATCCGGATCGCCGCGCTCGCGCTCGAGGAAACGCGCCTCGCGCGCGAGGCGTTCTTGGTGTGTTGCGCGCTTCTTGTCGTTGTCCGCATGCCGCGGATCTCGATGGCCCATGGCTCCTCCGCCCGGTCGGCGCTTGCGCGCGGAGCCCATTCTTGCGCGAGGCTTGCGCAGGTTGCTGTAGGAGCAGTCCTACAGGACGCGCGTTTCACGGGTCAACCAAGATGGCGCTTCGCGCGCGCTTCCCTTCTATCGTTCGCGCGTGCACCGGTGTAAAAACGACCTTGCCGCGGATGTCCGCGAGCAGGAGGGGCAAACTTGATGGACAGGCGCTCGCGCGTGCGTCGCGCGACCAATCCCGACGCGGGCTTCGACCGGTCAGCGCCGCTCGCGCAGCGGCCCCTCGGACCATGCGCAGTCCGGGCAGTTCTCGCGCCCCTCGCACTTGCCCTGCTTGCGCGCGAGGCACGGATCCGAGCCGAGCTGGCGAAGCCGCCGGGCGAGCGTGGCGAAATCGAAAGCGGGCACGAGCGGGGTGGCCCAGTCCACGATACGTCGGAATTTCGCCATGGCTGTCCTCCTTCGGGAAGCGGCGATGCCGGTGCCACACGTTTAACGCGCCCTGGCGAGCGCACGGTTGATGCACGTCAACCCCATCCCCCTTGGATCACCCGATGAAGCCGCGCCCCGGCATCGCGATCGTGGGCGGCGAGGCGCAACGCCAGCGCGCGCTCGAGGAGCGCATCGCCCGCCCGCCGGAATTCGCGCTGATCGGCGAGCCGGTCATGGCGCTGGTGAACGCGCTGCCGTGGCCCGCGGTCGCGGTCGACGAAATCGGTTTCGTGGTGCTGGTGAACGCGGCGATGCGCGCCCATCGCCCGCACGACGCCGAGCGCGCGCCGCGCACGCTCGCCGAACGCTTTCCCGAGTACCACGCGGCGTTGCGCGGCAACCCGCGCTGGCTCACGCCGCAGGAAGCGGGCGTCGAGCGCGAGACGCAAGCGGGATGCGTGCACGAACGCGTCGTCGTGCGGCCGATCCCCGGCGGCGCCTGCCTCATCGTGGAGGACCTCACGCGGCTGCGCGCGCTCGAGACGGCGGACGCGCAGACCGCGCGCCTGGCCGCGCTGGGCTTCATGCTCGCCGGCGCGTCCCACGAGCTCAGCAATCCGCTCGCGGCGATCTACTCGATGGTGCAGCTGCTGCGCGGCAACCCGCGCGCCGATCCCGAGATCGAGAAGGGGCTCGCGCACATCGGCCATAACGTGCAGCGCTTGCTCGAGATCTCGCAGCGCCTGTGCGGCTTCGCCCGCGTCGGCGACGAGCCGCGCACGGTCTTCCCCGTGGACGAGAGCGTCGAGGAATCGATCGTGCTGCTGCGCCAGTCGGGCCAGCTCGACGACGTGGCGCTGGTGCGGCAATCCGATCCGGACGCGCTCGTGATCGGCGACGCCGGCCGCTTGCGCGAGGTCTTCCACAACATCGTGCTGAACGCGATCCAGGCGATGGAAGGCCACGGCCGGCTGCTCGTGCGCACCTCGCGCCGGGTGCAGGAAGTGGAGGTCGCGGTGCACGACAGCGGGCCGGGCGTGCCGGAGCGCTCGATCACGCGGCTCTTCGAGCCGTTCTTCACCACGAAGCGCAGCGGCCGCGGCACCGGGCTGGGCCTGACCATCAGCCAGGAGATCGTGCACCAGCACGGAGGGCGCATCCGCGTCGAGAACGACCCGGTGCGCGGCGCCTGGTTCTTCGTCGTGCTGCCGCTCGCCGCGCAGCCATGAGCTGTCCGCCGCTCTGCGCACCCGGCAACGGCCGCAACGAGCACGTCCTCGTCATCGACGACGACGAGAGCCTCGGCCAGTGCGTCGAATGCATCCTGCAGATGGCCGGGCACAAGGCGGTGTTCTGCACGAACGGCTCGCAGGGGCTCGAGCGGCTCGCCGCCGACAGCTTCGACCTGGTCATCACCGACCTCAAGCTGCCCGACGTGACCGGCATCGACATCGTGCGCGCGGTGAAGGAGCGCGGCGACGACCTGCCCGTGATCCTCATGACCAGCTTCTCGTCGGTCGAGAGCGCGGTCGAGGCGCTGCGGCTGGGCGCGACCGACTACCTCATCAAGCCGTTCCGCAACGACGACTTCGCGTTCGCCGTGCAGCGCGCGCTGAACGAGCGGCGCATGCGGCGCGAGAACGCCGTGCTCAAGAGGAGCCTGAAGAAGGCGTACGGCGGCGATCGCATCATCGGCGAGAGCCGCGCGATGAAGCGCGTGATGGCGCTGGTCGAGCGCGTGGCCGCGACCCACGCGAACGTGCTGCTGCAGGGCGAGAGCGGCACGGGCAAGGAGCTCGTCGCGCAGGCGATCCATTTCGCCGGCCCGAGCGCGGAAGGACCGTTCGTGCCGGTCAACTGCGGCGCGATCCCGTCGGAGCTCCTCGAGTCCGAGCTCTTCGGCCACACCAAGGGCGCGTTCACCGGCGCGGTGGCCGCTTCCGAGGGCCTCATCCGCGAGGCGAGCGGCGGCACGCTCTTCCTCGACGAGATCTCCGAGCTGCCGCTGCACCTGCAGGTGAAGCTGCTGCGCGTGATCCAGGAGCGCCAGGTGCGACCGCTCGGCTCCACGCACACGTACACCGTCTCCACGCGCTTCATCGCGGCGAGCAACCGCGACCTCAAGCGCGAGACCGAGAAGGGCGCGTTCCGCGCCGACCTCTTCTACCGCCTGAACGTGATCAGCATCGTCATCCCGCCGCTGCGCGAGCGCGGGACGGACATCGAGCTCCTCGCGCGGCACTTCCTCGAGCAGCACAACCGCAAGCTCGGCAAGCGCATCCGCGGCTTCGGCGACGACTTCGTGAAGTTCGTGAACGAGTACACGTGGCCGGGCAACGTGCGCGAGCTCGAGAACCTCATCGAGCGCGCGGTCATCCTGTCCGAATCCGACGTGCTCACGTGCGACGATCTGCTCGACGTGACGCCGCTCGCTGCGAAGCCCGGCCCGGAGCCGGCGATCGAGGCCGACGGCGCGCGCGCCGAGGGGCCGCTGTCCATCGAGAGCTACATCCGCGAATTCATCGTGCAGAACCAGGACCGCCATACCGAGACCGAGCTCGCGGCGATGCTCGGCATGGGGCGCAAGGCGCTCTGGATGCGCCGGCGTCGCTGGGGCCTTTACCGCAACGGCACCAAGGACACCGCGGGCGCGTCCGGCGAGGCCGAGTCGGCCTGAGCCGCGCGGCGCCCGCGTGGGCGCGGCTCTGCGGCGAAGCCACCCGGCCCGGTTGACTGCGGTCAATCGGGACCCGGGACCGCGGCCTAATCTCGGATTATCGAGCGCCCGGATCTCAGCTTCTGGAAGCAGCGCCTCATCGCCGGCATCGCGGGCCTGGCGATCGCGGTGCATTTGTCCCTGCGCCTGCATGCGGCTTCAGGCGGTGGTCCGCACGAGCTGCCGTACCGCGACGTGCCGCTCGTCGTCGCCCTCGTCCTCGGCGGGCTTCCGTTGCTGTGGGATCTCGTCGCGCGCCTCGCGCGGCGCGAGCTCACCGCGGACCTTCTGGCCGGGATGTCGATCGTCACCGCCGCGATCCTGCACGAGTATCTCGCCGGCGCGCTGGTCGTCCTCATGCTCTCCGGCGGCAAGGCGTTGGAGGAGCACGCGCTGCGCAGCGCCTCCACGGTGCTCGAGGCGCTCGCGAAGCGCACGCCCTCGAAAGCCCATCGCAAGGGCGATGCCGCCACCGCCGATGTCGCGTTGGACGAGGTCGGCGTCGGCGACCTCCTCGTGGTGTTCCCGCACGAGATCTGCCCGGTCGACGGCACGGTGATCGAGGGGCACAGCACCATGGACGAGTCCTACCTCACAGGGGAGCCGTACACGATGTCGAAGGCTCCCGGCGCGCAGGTCCTTTCCGGCGCGATCAATGGCGAGGCCGCGCTCACCATCCGGGCCGGGAAGCGGGCGGTCGATTCCCGCTACGCGAAGATCATGCACGTCATGCGCGACTCGGTTCAGCAGCGGCCGCGCATGCGCCGCCTCGCCGACCAGCTGGGCGCGATCTACACGCCGATCGCGCTCGCGATGGCGCTCGGAGCCTGGGCGTTCACGGGCGAGGCGGTCCGGTTCCTGGCTGTCCTCGTCGTCGCCACACCGTGTCCGTTGCTCATCGGCATCCCCGTCACCGTGATCGGCTCGGTGTCGCTCGCCGCCCGCCGCGGGATCGTCATCAAGGATCCCTCGGTGCTCGAGAGGATACGAACGTGTTCGGTCGCGCTCTTCGACAAGACCGGCACGCTCACCTATGGTCGCCCGAGGCTCACGCAGGTGCTCGCCGCCGAAGGGTTCACGCGATCGCAGGTGCTGGAGCTCGTGGCGAGCCTCGAGCGCTACTCGCGCCATCCGCTCGCCGGCGCCATCGTCGAGGAGGCGAAGCGGCAGGCGATCGCGCCGGTCGAAGCTGCCGAGGTGCGCGAGGCGCCCGGCGCGGGCCTCGTCGGCGTGGTTCATGGACGGCGGGTCGAGGTCACGAGCCGCAAGCACGTTCTCGCGCGGGATCCGGGCGCGGCAAACCGCATCCCTCGCCTCGAAGGCGGCATGGAATGCCTCGTGGTCGTCGACGGGCGCTATGCCGCGGCGCTGCACTTCAGGGACGAGCCGCGCGAGGAGGGCGAGCCGTTCATCCGCCACCTCGCGGGCCATGGGTTCGAGCGCGTGCTCCTCGTCTCCGGCGACCGGGAAGCGGAAGTCCGGTATCTCGCGACCAAGGTCGGCATCAAGGAGGTGCACTTCGGCCAGACTCCGGAGCAGAAGCTCGCGCTCGTGCGCAGCGAGACCGCCCGGGCGCGCACGATCTTTCTCGGCGACGGCATCAACGATGCGCCCGCGTTCACCGTCGCGACGGTCGGAATCGCCTTCGGCCAGGGCAGCGACATCACGGCGGAAGCCGCGGGCGCGGTGATCCTCGACAGCTCCCTGCAGCGCGTGGACGAGCTGCTGCACATCGGCAACCGCATGCGCTCGATCGCATTGCAGAGCGCGATCGGAGGAATGGCGCTCAGCATTCTCGGCATGGTCCTCGCCGCCATGGGCCGGCTGCCGCCCGTCGCGGGTGCCGTGAGCCAGGAAGTCATCGACGTGCTCGCCGTGCTGAACGCGCTGCGCGCCGCATTGCCGCCCCCGCATCTTTCGGACTACCAGCGCGAGTGAGCAGCGCGCCGCGGCCCGTTTCCTTTTGGCCGCCGCGACGTTTCGTTTTGAAACCGCGATCCGCGCATTCGTGCGCGTGCGCCGCGGCCGTCGTTGGCGGGAACCGGTGCCCGCGGGAAGGGCACGCAACTTGCTGGCCGGGGTGCGAGATCGAACGCTCGCCATCCCCATCCACCCGCCAGGAGGTCCGATGTCCGCGCCCGCCGCCACCATCCAGTCACCGACCGCCGCGCCCGCCGCCGCCGACGCCACCAAGCGCAAGAAGGTCACCATCCCGCAGCTCTTCGACCGCAAGAAGCGCGGCGAGCCGATCGTGCAGCTCGCGGTGTACGACTACGAGAACGCGATCGTCGCCGATCGCGTGGGCGTCGACATCCTGTGCGTGAGCGACACCGGCGGCATGGTGCTCTTCGGGCACGAGGACACCACGACGGTCACGTTCGAGGAAGTCATGTTCATGGCGCAGGCGGTGAAGCGCGGCTCGAGATACGGCCTGCGCATGGTCGACATGCCGTACATGAGCTTCCACATCTCGCCGCAGCAGGCGGTCGACAACGCGGCGAAGTTCGTGCAGCAGGGCGGCGCGGAGGTGATGAAGTGCGAGGGCAACCGTCACCACGCGCGCAACATCGAGGCGATCATCAAGGCGGGCATCCCGGTGCAGGGCCACATCGGCATCACGCCGATGCGCATGGCGCAGCTCGGCGGCTTCGCGGCCCAGGGCAAGACCGCCGATCGCGCGAAGGAGCTCATCGACGACGCGCTCGCCATGGTCGATGCCGGCTGCTTCTCGATCATGTGCGAGGTGACGACGTCCGAAGTGTGTCAATATCTCGCCGAAACGCTGCCCGTTCCGGTGATCAGCCTCGGCGCCGGCAACCGGGCGGACGGCGTCCACATCATCGGCTCCGATCTCTTCCACCTGTACGAGCGACACGTGCCGCGGCATTCGAAGATCTACCACGACCTTCCGCCGATCCTCGAGCAGGTCTACCGCGACTACATCCGCGAGGTGAAGGAGCGCGTGTACCCGGGCAAGGAGCACACCGTCTTCATGAAGGAGGAAGAGCTTGCGCGCTTCCGCGAGCTCGTCGGCTGGAGCGAGTGACGTGTCGGCGGTCACCGCGCCGCCGTCGGTCGCCGACCTGCTCGCGCAGACCGAGTTCTTCTCGGATCTCGACGCGCG
This sequence comes from uncultured Burkholderiales bacterium, assembly GCA_964403515.1. GTDB lineage: Bacteria > Pseudomonadota > Gammaproteobacteria > Burkholderiales > Usitatibacteraceae > Usitatibacter. The sequence goes on from CAYOGL010000011.1 coordinate 102,667, forward strand.
GCGCCTCGAGGCCGTGGCGGCCGTGAGCCATCTGCAGGAATTCCCGGAAGGCGTGGCGATCTACAACCACGGCCAGCCCGCGCGCTACTTCTACGTGCTCGCCGAGGGGCTGGTGCAGTTCGCGATCGGCTTCGGCAACCGCACGTCCGCGGGCGACATGCTGCGGCGCGGCAACGTGTTCGGCTGGGCCGCGCTCACGCCGAACGTGCGCAACCGCATCGCGACCGCCACGTGCATCACGCCGTGCTCGGTGGTCGCGATCGACGGCGCCGAATGCATCGCGCTCATGCAGGCCGACCACACGCTCGGCTTCCACCTCATGACGCGCCTGAACCGATTGGTGACGGGCACGCTCACCGCCTTCGCCGCCGGCTGAGGCATCAAGGAGGAATCCAGGGACGTAGCCCGATTGGCGCTGGACGCGGCAGCGTCCTCGCGCACGCCGATCGGGGTACGCCCCTGGATTCGATGACAGGGAGATATGTCCGTCGCGATGGTCGTGCTGCTCGCCGTGTCCCTCGCCGTCGGCATCTCGATCGGCGCGGTGGGCATCGGCGGCATCCTGCTCATTCCCGCGCTGGCGGTGTTCGGCGGGCTCGAGGTGCACACCGCGATGGCGACGGCGCTCTTCACGTTCTTCTTCACCGGCGTCTCGGGCGCGGTGCTGTTCCAGAAGCGCGGCAGCATCCGCTGGGACCTCACGGTCCCGGTGTGCATCGGTGCGGTCGCGTTCGGCTTCCTCGGCGCGTGGGCCAACTCGCGGCTCGATGCGCCCGTGCTCACGGTCGCGCTCGCCGCGATCATCGTGTTCGCCGGCGCCTATACGTTGCGCGCCCATTCCCAGGAGCGCATGCCGGCGATGCACGACAGCCCCCGCGCGCAGCTCGTGCTGCTCACGGCGATCGGCGCGTTCGTGGGCTTCGGCTCCGGCCTCACCGGCGTGGGCGGCCCGGCGATCTCCGTCCCGGTCATGGTGATGTTCGGCTTCGCGCCGCTGCCGACGATCGGCGTGAGCCAGGTGGTGCAGATCGTCGCCTCGCTCTCGGGCAGCGCGGCCAACCTGCGCTACGGCACCATCGATTACGGGATCGCGGTCCCGGTGACCGTGGCGCAGCTGGTCGGCGTGCCGCTCGGCGTGCGCATCGTGCACGCGGTGAGCCCGAAGCCGCTGCGGCGCGCGATGGCGTTCATCTGCATCGCCGTGGGCGGCTGGCTCGCGGTGCGCGTGTTCGCCTCATGAACGGCGCGCGAGCGGCGCCGCCCGCCTCCACGCCGCTGCAGGATTACCTCTTCCGCGAGCGCGCGGTCGCCTGGGCCGACGTCGCATCGGGTGCCGCCACGCCGCTGCGCTTCACCGATGCGCGCTCCGAGCACGCGGCCACGCGCGCCACCGCGGGCCTGTTCGACTTCTCGTTCATGGCGTGCTTCGACATCGCGGGGCCGAACGCGCTCACGTTCCTCGAGCGCCTGCAGACGCGCGCGGTGCGCCCGATGCAGCCGGGCGAGATCTCGTACACGCTGCTCTGCCGCGAAGACGGCGGCGTGCTGAACGACGCGACGCTCTGGTACCGCGGGGGCGGGCGCTACACGTTGATGACCGGCCGGCGCTCCGATGCCGCGCACCTGCGCGACGTCGCCGACGGGCTCGACGTGGCGCTCGAAGACGTCTCGGCGCGCCGCGCGATCTGCGCCGTGCAGGGCCCGCATGCGTTGCGCGTGCTGCGGGATGCCTTCCCGGGGGAGGCGTGGGAGACGCTGCCGTACTTCGGCTTTCGCACCGTCGATTTCGAAGGCGGCCGCTGCGACGTCGGACGCCTCGGCTACACCGGTGAAGCGGGCTTCGAGGCGATCGTCGACGCGTCGGCCGGCGCGCGCCTGTGGCAGCGTCTCGCCGCGGCGGGCGCGGCCTTCGGGCTGGCCGAATGCGGCTTCGAGGCCGCGAACACGCTGCGCATCGAGGCGGGCTTCATCCTCTTCGCCTGCGAGCTCGCGCGCCGGGTCACGCCGTTCGAATTGCGGCTCGGCCGCCTCGCCGCCGCGCCCCGGGCGCGCTTCATCGGCGCGCGCGCGCTCGAGACGCTGCGATGGAAGGAACCCGCGTCGTGGCTCGTGGGGCTCGACATCGAGACGCGCGGCAAGCCGCTCGCGACCGAGCCGGCTCCGTCGATCGAGATGCGGCCCGCCCCGGGTGAGGCGGTGCTCACGAGCGTGACCGCTTCGCCGCTCTACGGCCGCCCGATCGCACTGGGCTTCGTGCACGGCGAGGATCGCTATCCCGGCACCCGCGTGCACCTGCCGAGCGGGCACACGGCGCGCGTCGCGCGCCTGCCTTTCTACGATCCGATGAAGCGGCGCCCGCGGCGCACCTGGTCGGAGCGCTTCGCGCAGCTCATCCCCATCGACTGAACGCCGCGCGCCGCGTGCGCGATGTTTCCGTGGGAAATGGTCGCTGTTTCCCAAGGAAACAGCCGCGCTGGCGCGAACGCGGATTCGCGTTGCATCGACGAGCCTGCGTGCCCGCGTTCCCCGTGGAAAGCCGCGCACGGCTGCGCGCGGCGGCCGTGGCACGGAGCTTGCACTCCACGCTCAACTGTTTCCCGACACCCGCGCGCATCCCCATGCGCCGGAACGCCGAAGGAGGTCCCATGTCCCGCAGTGCCGCCGAATGGGAAGCGAAGCCGCGGCTGCCTTCCACGCACTACGTCGACACGCGCATCTACACCGACGAGGCGATCTTCCGCGAAGAGCAGCAGCGCATCTTCAACAAGTGCTGGATCATCGCCTGCCACGAATCCGAGGTGCCGAACGCGTTCGACTACCGCACCTTCCGCCATCCGGGCGGCGAGGAGCTCGTGATCGTGCGCGGCGACGACCGCGTGGTGCGCGCCTTCTACAACATCTGCCCGCATCGCGGCAACGTCCTGCTCTACGATCCCGTGGGCAACGCGAAGCGCATCACGTGCATCTTCCACGCGTGGTCGTTCGACGCGAAGGGCCAGTGCATCGACATCTCGCGCGGCACCGAGGGCTACCAGGACCGGCTGTGCAAGGGCGACGTGGGATTGCGCGCGGTGAAGTGCGAGGTGGGCTTCGGCGGCTTCGTGTGGGTGAACGTGGACGACCAGTGCGTGCCGCTGAAGAGCTACATCGGCGAGGCGCTCGGCATGCTCGAGCCGTACATGGAGCAGCCGATGGAGGTGTTCCACTTCCACAAGGCGGTCGTGGACACGAACTACAAGCTGTGGCACGACACGAACAGCGAGTTCTATCACGACTACCTGCACTACTTCAATCGCATCACCGGCATGCTCCAGCCCGGGTACTTCCAGCGCAAGTACGTCGGCTATCCCAACGGCCACGCCTCCGTCGGCTCGATGGAAGTGCAGTACGACAAGTACGAGGGCAGCGCCAAGCGCGGCGTGGGCTGGCCGGGGCTCGCGCCCGGCGGCTGGATCCTCATCGACATCTTCCCCGGCATGACCTACAACCTGCGCACGTCGGTGCTGCGCATCGACACCGCGATCCCGCTCGGCCCGAACAAGGCGGTGATCGAGTTCCGCGGACTCGGCCTCAAGAGCGACACGCCCGAGCAGCGCGCCGAGCGCATCCGCGACCACAACACCATCTGGGGCCCGTTCGGCCGCAACCTGCACGAGGATCTGCTCGGCGTGCACGGCCAGGGCATCGCGATGCGCGAGCGCGCGACCGGCAGCCGCTGGGTGCTGCACGGCCGCGAGGAGGACAGCACGATCCACGACGAGCTCGGCATGCGCCACTTCTACGCGGAGTGGAGCCGGCGCATGGGGCGCGCGGCCTCCGATCCCATGGGCGAAGCGGCCGCCGCCGAGGCGACGGCGCGCGCGCGACTGCCGGCCGCGGCTGACTGAACCGACCCGAAGGAGGCGCCCCGTGAATCCGAGAGAAGCCGTCGAGCGCGTGCTCTACCGCTCCTGCCTGCTGCTGGACGACAGCGACTTCAAGGGCTACCTCGAGCTTTGCGATCCCGAGTTCCGCTACGCCATCACCGCGCACAGCCCGGAGATCCGCCGCGACATGACCTGGCTGGAGCACGACAAGCGCGGCATGGAGACGCTCTTCGCGAACCTGCCGCGGCACAACAGCGACCATTCGCCGCTCACGCGCCACGCCACCCTCTACACGCTCGACGTGGACGAGGCGAGCGGCGAGGCGCGCGCGGTCTCGGCGCTGCAGATCTTCCGCACCGCGATGGACGGCGGCGCGACCGAGCTCTTCGCCGTCGGCAAGTACGTCGACACGCTGCGCCTGGGCGCCGACGGCACCGGCGCGCGCCTGCTCAACCGCACCGTGAAGCTCGATACCCGGATGCTCGGCATCGGCTACCACGTGCCGTTCTGAGGCGGCATGCTGATCCAGGTCAACGCGAGGAACCGCACCTGCAGCTTCGAGGCGAGCGGCCGCGAGTCGCTGCTGCACGCCGGGCTGCGCAACGGCATCAACCTGCCCTACGAGTGCAGCACCGGCACCTGCGGCACGTGCAAGGCGAAGCTCATCAAGGGCGAGCTCGACGATCCGTGGCCGCAGGCGCCCGGCCACAAGTACCTCAAGCGCGACCAGGGCGAGTTCCTGATGTGCCAGGGCATGCCGCGCACCGACCTCGTGGTCGAGGTCGGCCACTTCGTCTACACGATGGATCCGGGCGCGTGCACGCCGCAGCACCAGGCGGCCGTGGTGCGCCGCGCCATGCGCCTCACGCGCGACGTGATGTTCGTCGAGCTCGCGCCGGACAAGCCGCTCGACTTCGACGCCGGCCAGTTCGTCGCCTTGCGCGTGCCGGGCGTGTCGGGCTATCGCGGCTACTCGATGGTCAACTTCGAGCGCGCCGCGCGCAAGCTGCAGTTCGTCGTCAAGAAGAAGCCGCAGGGCGGCGTCTCCGAGTGGCTGTTCGACTCCGCGCAGCGCATCGAGGGCGCCACGGTCGAGCTCTTCGGGCCGCTCGGGCATGCGACCTTCTTCCCGAAGGTCGCGCAGGACATCCTCGCGATCGCGGGCGGCAGCGGCATCGCGGGCATCATGTCGATCCTCGCGCGCGCGTGCCAGGAGCGCTACTTCGACCAGTACGCGGGGCACGTCTTCTTCGGCGTGCGCACCTTCGCCGACGCGTTCTTCCTGCGCGAGCTGAACGACTTCGCCGCGGCCTTCCCGGGGCGCCTGGACGTCGTGGTCGCGCTCTCCGACGAGGCGGCGACCGACGTCCCGCGCAACGACTACCCCGCGCTCGCCTTCGAGCAGGGCCTGGTGCACGAGGTGGCGTCGCGCCGGATGAACGGCCGCTACCGCGGCATCCGCGCGTATGTCGCCGGCCCGCCTCCGGCGGTCGACGCGGCGATCCGCATGCTGATCGTCGAGGCGAAGCTCACCACCGACAACATCCTCTACGACAAATTCAGCTGAGAGCCCACGGCACATGGCGCGACAACGGGTCTGCGCGACGGCGGACATCCCCGCGAACGGCATGAAGGAGTGCGTCGCCGAAGGCGGCCTGAAGCTGCTCGTCGCGAATTCCGGCGCGGAATACTTCGCGTGCCAGGCGATGTGCCCGCACCAGGAGGTCGCGCTGTGCGAAGGCCTCTACGACGGATCGGTGCTCACTTGCCACCAGCACCTGTGGCAGTGGGACATCCGCACCGGCGCGCCCCTCGGGCTCGCCGAGGCGCCGCTCGAGTTCTTCCCGGTGAAGGTCGACGACGGCGCGCTCTACGTCGAGACGCCGAACGCGCTGCAGGTCGCGGAGCTCTTCGCCGGCCTGCCCGACACCACGCTCGAGCGCATCACGGGCATCGCGCAACGCGAGCAGCACGACGCGGGCGCGACGCTCTACGACGTGGGCGACCCGGCCGAGCACTTCTACGTCCTCGAGTCGGGCCGCGTGAATTTCGCCATCGGGCGCGACGGCCGGACCGCGCCGGCGGGCTTCGCCCTGCGCAAGGGCGAGGTGTTCGGGTGGAACGCGCTCCTCGAGCAGTACCCGCAGCGCATCGCCGCCGCGACCTGCCTCGACAACGCCTCGCTCATCAAGATCAACGGCAACGAGATGCTGCAGATCCTCAGGTCGGACCCGGCGGCGGGCTTCGTGGTCATGCGCCGCCTGTCCTCGCTCATCAACCGCTACCTGGCCGAACCGGGCGCCAAGTAGCGCGCACGCCAAACCCGGCAACCGAGCGGGCCGCGAAGCCCGCCGCAAATCGCCACAAGACAGGAGGCGCCATGGCTTTCGCGCAAACGATCCGATCGACGATGGGGCTCGCGCTCGCGGTCCTCGTCGCCGGCCTCGCCATTCCCGCGCACGCCGCCGACATCGACTACGGCAAGCCGGGCCAGCCGGTGCACCTCGTCGTCGGCTACCAGCCGTACTACACCGAGTCGTGGTCCGGCGTGGCGATGCGCGGCAAGGAGTTCTGGAAGAAATACCTGCCCGCGGGCTCGACGGTCGAGTTCCAGGTCGGGCTGCAGGGCGCGATCATCGTGAACGCGATGCTCGCGGGCAAGGAGAACATCGGCTACATGGGCGACATGCCCGCGATCGTCTCGACCACGAAGCAGGACGTGGCCGACGTGCGCATCGTGGCCACCGTCGGGCTCGGCGAGGACCAGTGCAACATCTTCCTCGTGCGCAAGGACGCGCCGCAGTTCAACGATCCGAAGCAGGCGCTCAAGTGGCTGAACGGCAAGCAGGTCGCGGTGCCGAAGGGCAGCTGCACCGACCGCTTCGCGCAGGCGGTGTTCAAGAAGGAGAAGGTCGAGCCCGCCGCGTACCTGAACCAGAACATCGAGGTCATCACGAGCGGCTTCCGCGTGGGCAAGCTCGATGCCGCGGTGATCTGGGAGCCGACCGCCTCGCGCCTCACCGAGGAGGGGCTCGCGCGCCGCGTGGCCTCCGGCGGCAGCGTGGGCGAGAACGACGGCGGCTTCCTCGCGATGCGCGCCGACCTCATCAAGCAGCGCCCCGACGTCGTGAAGGGGTGGCTGAACGCCGAGCTCGACGCGCAGCTCTACGTGGCCGACCCGAGGAACGCGACCGAGCTCATCCGGATCGTGCACGAGCAGACCACGGGCTTCCCGGAGAAGGTGCTGTGGATGTCGCTCTACGGCCAGTATCCGCAGAACCAGGGCGGCGTCCCGGTGCGCGTGAAGTTCGTCTACGGCATCACGCCCGAGGCGCAGGAGCTCATCAGCCGCGCGAGCGCGTTCCTCTTCAGCATCAAGAGCATCAACGTCGAGAAGCTGCGGCCCGACGCCGTGATGCCCGAGTTCGCCGACGCGGTCCTCAGGGAGCGCGGGCTGAAGAGCCCGATCGGGGAGGTGCGCGCGATGCCGGTGAGCGAGTTCAAGGTGACCGCCAAGTGAGCGCCGCGGGGTCCGGCCACCGGGCCCGGACGGCGAGGAGGCCGCGACTTGAGGGCGTCACGCCAGCCATGCTGACCGCCGCGGGAACGCCCCCGGTGCTCGCGCCCGCCGATCACGCGCTCGTCGCGCTGCTGCGGCGCACGATGCCGTTCCAGGTGGTGCCCGGCGAGCTGCTCGAGGACATCGCCGCGCTCGCCGAGCGCGTGCCGCTCGATCCCGGCGAGCGCCTCTACGTCGTGGGCGAGCGCGCCGACGCGATCTACGTCGTGGTCTCGGGGACGGTCGAGCATGCGCTCGGTCTGGGCAGCGGCGCGCGCACGCTCAACCGCGTGATGACGAGCGGCGACGTGTTCGGCTGGGCCGCGCTGCTGCGCGACGTGCCGCGGCGGCTGGCCACGACCACCTGCCTCGAGAAGTCGGAGGTCGTGCGCATCGACGGCAAGGCGCTCATGAAGGCGTTCGAGCGCGATCCGGCCGCCGGCGACGTGGTGATGAGCCGCTTCGCGACGATGATCACGAACGACTTCACCGTGCCGGAGGAGCTCGCGCACGTGCTCGACATCCCGCGCCATCCGCCGGCTCCGCCGGCGCCGACGGGCTTCGCGCTCGCCGCCTTCCGCATCGCGGAGTGGCTGAAGAGCCCGCGTCCCTACCTCGCGCTGACCGGCTTCGCGCTCTTCCTCGCGTTCTGGTACGTCGCCGTCGAGGTGTGGAAGCTGCCGCGCTTCCGCGAGATGCCCGGGCTCACGAGCGTGGTGAAGGAGTGGCTCAGCTCGAACCCGCAATACGGCCTGTCGGTCTACATCCCGGAGTACTACCAGCACATCTGGGTGAGCGTGCGGCGCGTGGCGATCGCGTTCGCGCTCGCCACGGCGCTCGGCGTGCCGCTCGGCCTGTTCCTCGGCTGGTCGCGCGCGGTCCGCGAGTACGTCTTCCCGGTGTTCGAGACGCTGCGCCCGATCCCGATCCTCGCCTGGGTGCCGCTCGCGATCATCATGTTCACCGGCAGCG
>CAYOGL010000012.1:0-66379 GCA_964403515.1 uncultured Burkholderiales bacterium
GCTTCTCGATCCCGGTCGGCTCGTGGTTGCCGAAGTCCTTCCAGACACGCGGGCTGAGGGGCTGGGCTCGCATGCTGCTCTCGAAGGGCGAGGACGAGCTATTGCCGGATAAGGCCATTCACCAATAGTCGGTCTTGCCGATTTCCGTTCGGTTGCCCGGGCGCGCTGCCGGCTTTGGCCGCCCATGTGGCCGGATGGTAGAGTGTTCCTGCTCTTCCCAGACCGGCCTTCGCCATGTCGAAAACGTACTCCGTCGAGCGCGAGCGCTTCTATTACCGCAACTCGGCCACCGACCGTCGCGCGATTCCGTACGACAATCTGACGAGGTATGTGCGCGGCTCATTCGGTCTCGACTTTGTGAGGGGCAAGTCGGTGCTCGACCTCGGCTCCGGCGAGGGCACCTACGCCGCATGGATGGCCGATATCGGCGGGGCCACCGACGTTCTCGGCGTGGAATTGACCGAGAATCGCATCCGAACGGAATATCAAACCAAGCTCCCGAACCTGCGCCTCATCGCAGGCGATGTGTTCGAATTCTCGCCGCCCAAGCAATTCGACGTCGTGTTCATGAACCTCGTCCTTCATCACCTGAGGTTTCGGTTGGAGGACACGGTGGACATCATCCATCGCAGCCTCAAGCCGGGAGGCGAGTTCGCGGCGATCGAACCGAACTTCTGCTCGCCCGTGGCCCTCCTGCTTCACATGAGGGCGGCGCACTCCGAGAACGAGGGATTCATTTCGCCGTGGCGCATCGCGCGCACGTTCAGGCAGCGCGGCTTCGATAGCACGCGATTCGGATTCTTCTGGCGCGACCGCGCGTGGGCGAAGAATCCGTTCCTTGCGAGCTGCATCTGGTTCCGGGCCACGAAGGCAGCAACCTAGCCGAATCCGTCCGGATTGCCGGTCTGCCAGCTCCACGCGTCCCGACACATTTCCTCGATGCCTCTCTTCGCCTGCCAACCGAACGCCTTCTTCGCCAAGCTCGCGTCCGCGTAGCAAACGGCCACGTCCCCCGGCCGCCTCTCCACGATTCTCCTGGGCACCTTCACGCCATTCACGCGCTCGAACGTCTCGATCAGCTCGAGCACGCTGTAGCCCCTTCCCGTTCCGAGGTTGACGGTAATCACCGTGCCGCCCGGCGACCGCTCCAGCGCTCGCAATGCGGCGACATGGCCCTCCGCGAGGTCCATCACATGGATGTAATCGCGGACACCGGTGCCGTCCTTGGTCGGATAGTCGTTGCCGAAGATCCGCAGCTCGTCGCGTTTGCCCACGGCCGTTTGGCATATGTAGGGCATGAGATTGTTCGGAATGCCGCGCGGGTCTTCTCCGATCAAGCCCGTCTCGTGCGCGCCCACCGGATTGAAGTACCGGAGGTTCGCCACTCGCCATGAGGGATTGTCGGCCGCGAATCGCGCGAGCATCTTCTCGATCTCGAGCTTGTTCTCGCCGTAGGGGCTTTGGGGCGACGTGGGTTGCGATTCATCGATCGGTACCTTGCGCGGAGTGCCATAGACCGTTGCCGACGAGCTGAACACGAAGCTCCTGGGTGCGTCGTTGCCGAGGCATTCGCGAAGCGCATCGAGCAGCACGCGTGTGCCCTCGACGTTGTTCTCGTGATAGCGCTGGGGCTGCTCGACCGACTCGCCGACGGCCTTCAATCCGGCCAGATGGATGACGCTGTCGATCGGGTGCGTAGCGAGAAGCTTTCTGAGACCTGACGCATCCCGAATGTCGAGCTCGACCGCCTCGACAGCACGCGGCGCGATCAGCTCGACTCGCGCGAGCGACTTCGGCGAGCTGTTGACGTAGTTGTCGATGCAGAGCGCGCGGCGTCCGGCCGCCGCGAGCACGCAAAGGATGTGGGTGCCGATGTAACCGGCACCACCGGTGACGAGGACTTGGGACATGACCCCGGATGAGACCACAGGAATGTGATCGCGAGATTACATTAAGTGCTCCCTCCCCTTGGGGAGGGTGTTGGGGAGTGGGTCCGCTCTTCTGCCTCTCCCTTGGGAGAGGACCGGGGTGAGGGTCAGTACCGCACCAACAGCTTCACCAACCCCTTGCATCCGTCGCGGATCATCTCCATGGCGAGCTCGAAATCCTGAACCGTTCCGCCATACGGGTCCGGCACTTCCTGGCCGTGGTACCTGTCGCCGTATTCGAGCAACAGCTCGATCTTCTGCTTGCAACGCGTGGGAGCGATCGCCCGGAGCGCGGCGATGTTCGCGCGGTCCATCGCGAGGATGAAGTCGAAGTGATCCAGGTCCGCGGGCGAGATGCGCCGCGCGACGTGTTGCGTCATGTCGACGCCGCGTTTCTTGGCGACCTCGAGCGCCGTGGGGAACGGCGGCTTGCCCGCGTGGTAATCATGCGTGCCGGCCGAAGCTACCTCGAAGTCGTCCGCGCGATCGCGCTTCGCGAGCTGGCGCACGAAGTAGCCGGCGGCCATCGGAGACCTGCAGATGTTGGCAGTGCAGACGAAGAGGACGGAGCGCATCAGTACTGCTCAAGCAACCGAGACCGACTCCTCTTCCTCGACCTCGATCTGACCGTTCATGAGCGGCGCGAACGCGGCGGTCTCGATATTCGTGCGCTCGAGCCCTCGCCAGGCGCGCCCGATCCAATAGTGGTAAGCGAAGAAGCCGAAGAAGAAGGGCCAGAAGAGGAGAGGTTCGGGCGCGCGCAGGAGCCATCCGAAATATCCGATCGCCCCGAAAAGCGTCGACGCCGCGGCCAGGATCGCGAGCGTCTGCCCATGAGTGAATCCACGGGCAAGCAGATAGTGGTGGATGTGCTGGCGATCGCCGATGAACGGGTTCTCCCGCTTCGCGATTCGCCGCAACATCAGCGAAACGCAATCGGCGAGCGGCAGCAGCAGCACCCACAGCGCCGCGATCGGCGGGAAGGTGCGGTTCTCGCCCTGCGTGAGATCGATGGCGAACCAGCCGAGGGCGAAGCCGATCATCAGGCTGCCCGCATCGCCCAGGAACACCTTGGCGCGGGGCTGCCACGGAAAGCGAAGGTTGAAGAGAAGGAAACCGGCGATCGCGCCGAAGAACAGGAGCGCCGTCTCGAAGTCTGACTCGAGACCGGAGTGCTTCGCGACGAGCGCATACCACCCGAACGCCAGCGCACCGATCGTTCCCGCGAGTCCGTCGACCCCGTCGAGCATGTTCACGGAGTTGGCGACTCCGACCACTGCGAAGATCGTGAGCGGGATCGCGAAGACCGACAAACCGATCACTCGCCATCCCAGCAGGTCACCGACGCTATGCAGCTCGATGCCGGCGCCCCAGATCATGATGGCGCACGCGAGCATCTGGATGCCGATCTTCACTCGCGGCGCGAGATCCCGCACATCGTCCCAAAGACCGATCGCGATGATGAGGGAAAGCGCGAAAAGGAAATACGGCTCCTGGCGCGAGACGCCGACGAGCTCGGCCCCGCCGAGCAGCGCCACGAAGATCGACAGCCCGCCGACGAGCGGCACCGGGTGATCGTGCGATTTGCGTCCGCCGGGAACGTCGAGCAGGCCGATGCCCGGAGCGAGCCGGCCGAATACGAGCACCAGCCCCGCGGCCAAAGCCACGGCGCAGGCAAGCAACTCCACACCCCGAACGGCTTCTGCGGCCATTCTCTCCCTCGGGTCCTGGGTGGACGAGCGAAAAGTATAGGCTCCTGTTTCATGGGCTGTCAGCATGCCGCGTACCCCGAACCCTCGGGCAAGAGGCATCGGGCCGGTTACATTTGGAACGAAATCGGTGGAAACGGCCTGTCTCGGCCGAATGGCGGAACCCCGGACCCCTCGGGTTAGAATTTGCGCGGGGACCTAAAAACACCACGATTACGACCGCGAAACGCCGGCAACGCGTCTTCGCGGCACAGGGCAGGACAGTCACCGATGAAGGCTGTGATCCTCGCGGGAGGGATGGGCACCAGGCTCAGTGAAGAGACTTCGCTGCGCCCGAAGCCCATGATCGAGATCGGCGGCAAGCCGATCCTGTGGCACATCCTCAAGATCTATTCGGCCCACGGCATCCGGGACTTCGTCATCTGCCTCGGATACAAGGGCTACGTGATCAAGGAGTACTTCGCCAACTACTACCTGCACATGTCCGACGTGACGTTCGACATGCGCGAGCAGAACAAAGTGAAGATCCACCAGAACAACGTCGAGCCGTGGTGCGTGACGCTCGTGGATACCGGCGAAGACACCATGACCGGAGGCCGTCTCAAGCGGGTCGCGAAGTACATCGGCGATGAGGATTTCTGCTTCACCTATGGCGACGGCGTCGCCGACATCGACATCGCCAAGCTCGTGGAATTCCATCGGACCAGCGGCCGGCTCGCGACGATCACCGCCACGCAGCCACCGGGCCGCTTCGGCGCGCTTCGCCTTGATGGCCAGCGTGTCCTTCGCTTCGAGGAGAAACCGCAGGGCGACGGCGCGTGGATCAACGGCGGCTTTTTCGTGCTGTCCCCGAAAGCGATCGAATACATCGACGGCGACCACACCACTTGGGAGAAGGAACCGCTCGAGCGGCTCGCTCGCGACGACCAGATCAACGCCTACGTGCATGGCGGCTTCTGGCAACCCATGGACACGATGCGCGACAAGAACCACCTCGAGGAGCTTTGGGCCTCGGGCAAGGCACCATGGAAAGTCTGGTAGCAGATCCGTCCTTCTGGAAGGGGAAGCGCGTCTTCCTCACCGGGCACACCGGCTTCAAAGGGAGCTGGCTCTCGCTGTGGCTGGCGAGTCTCGGCGCCAAGGTCTGCGGGTATTCCCTGCCGGCGCCGACTCGGCCGAGTCTCTTCGAGGTCGCTCGTGTCGCCGAGGGCATCGATTCGATGATCGGAGACGTCCGCGACTTCGACGGCCTGTCGAAAGCCGTCGCGGCATTCCGCCCGGAAGTCGTCCTGCATCTCGCTGCCCAGCCGCTCGTGCGCGCGGGCTACGACGATCCGCGCGGCACCTACGACACGAACGTGATGGGCACCGTGAACCTGTTGCAGGCGATCCGTCTGGTGTCCACCGTTCGAGCCGTCGTGGTCGTCACGAGCGACAAGTGCTACGAGAACAGGGAATGGAGCCGGGGATACCGCGAGAACGATCCGATGGGAGGAAGCGACCCGTACAGCAGCAGCAAAGGGTGCGCCGAGCTCATCACCGCCGCCTTCCGTCATTCGTTCTTCAACGGCGCGAGCGGCTCGCGTCACAACGCGGCGATCGCCACAGCTCGCGCGGGGAACGTGTTGGGGGGAGGCGATTGGTCCGAAGATCGCCTCGTGCCCGACCTGCTACGCGCGATCGCAGCGCGAAGACCGCTGGAGGTTCGGCATCCAAATGCCACGCGCCCCTGGCAGCACGTCCTCGAGTCGTTGAGCGGCTACCTGCGGCTCGCGGAGAAGCTGCATGAGAATGGCGCGATGTTCTCCTCGGCGTGGAATTTCGGGCCGAGCGACGACGAGTCGCGCAGCGTCTCGTGGCTGGTCGATAGGTTCATCCGAAAATGGGGCGACGGTGCCTCGTGGAAGATAGGAGCCGAGCCCTCCGTGCACGAGGCGACTTATCTCAGGCTCGACTCGTCGCGCTCGCGCGCGTTGCTCGGCTGGCGTCCGCGGCTCGACATCGAGCATGCGCTGCAGTGGGTCATCGACTGGCACCGCGCTCATGCGAGCGGCCAGGACATGCGGGCGTTCACGTTGAAGCAGATATCGATGTACAGCCGCGAAGCCGAGCTCGTCACGTGAGCGCCTCGGACAGCCTGCTCAGGCTGAGGCAGCAGATCATCGAAATGGTGGGTGAGTATGCGAGCCTTGCCTACTCGCCTCGGGACTTCGTTCCCGGCGAGACTCCGATTCCCGCATCGGCAAAGGTGCTGGGAGCGCGGGAGCTGCAGCTGCTCGTCGACGCCTCGCTCGACGGATGGCTCACGACGGGGCGCTTCAACGAGGAATTCGAAAGGCGGCTCGCTCAGTTTCTCGGAGTCAAGCACGTGCTCACGACCAATTCCGGGTCGTCGGCCAACCTGCTCGCGTTCACCGCGTTGACCTCGCCCCAGCTAGGGCCGCGGGCCCTGGCGCCCGGAAGCGAGGTGATCACGGTCGCCGCGGGATTCCCCACGACGGTGAATCCGATCCTCCAGAACGGATGCGTTCCCGTCTTCGTTGATGTGGACATTCCGACATACAACATCGACGCGAGCTTGATCGAACGGGCGCTATCCGAAAAGACGCGCGCGATCATGCTGGCGCACACGCTGGGCAACCCGTACAACCTCGAGGTCGTCACCGACATCGCGCGCAGGCACAACCTTTGGCTGGTGGAGGACTGCTGCGATGCGTTGGGCGCCACCTATGGTGGCCGGAAAGTCGGAACGTTCGGCGACGTCGGCACGCTGAGCTTCTATCCGGCGCACCACATCACGATGGGCGAGGGCGGCGCTGTCTTCACGAACAACGCGGATCTCAAGCGCATCCTGGAATCGTTCCGCGATTGGGGGCGCGACTGCTATTGCGCGCCGGGCATGGAGAACACGTGCGGGAAGCGATTCTCCTGGCAACTCGGCCGGCTGCCGACCGGATACGACCACAAGTACACGTATTCCCACGCCGGCTACAACCTCAAGATCACGGACATGCAGGCCGCCGTGGGCGTGGCGCAGCTCGACCGGCTTCCCGGATTCATCGCGGCGCGCCGGTCGAATTTTTCGTATCTCAGGGAGCGCCTGGAATCGCTGCAGGACTTCGTCATCCTCCCGGAAGCTACACCGGATAGCGATCCTTCATGGTTCGGCTTCCTGATCACGATCCGCGATTCCGCCCCCTTCGAGCGCGTGGACCTCGTCAGGTACCTCGATCAGAACAAGATCGGGACGCGGCTGCTGTTTGCCGGCAACATCACGCGGCAGCCGTACTTCGCCGGGCGCGAGTACCGCGTTGCGAGCGATCTCGCGCGCACCGACACCATCATGAACAACACGTTCTGGATCGGCGTGCATCCGGGGCTCACTACGGAAATGCTGGGCTACGTGGCCACGAAGCTCGAGACCTTCGCCGGCGTGCGCTTCTAGCCGGCGATGGCACCGCTCCTCGCCATTTCCGGAGCCACGGGCTATCTCGGAAGCCGCCTTTGCGGTGCCTTCCTCGATCGGGGCTACGAAGTCATCGCCCTCAAGCGGTCGACGTCGAACGTAGCCCGGCTACGGCCTTTCATGGAGCGTTTGCAGGTGCGTGACGTAGATGGGGCGCCGAACACTGCGATCTTCGATCGCGCATCGAGGCCGCTGGTCGTGCTTCACGCAGCGACGAGCTATGGCAGGAGGGGCGAGACGGCGGCCGAGATATTCGAGGCGAATCTCCATTTCCCGCTCCGCCTTCTGAGGGATGCCGCCGGGGCACGGGCACGGGCATTCGTGAACGTCGACACCGTCCTTCCGGCGGACGTGAACGACTACACTCGCTCCAAGACCGAGTTTCGACGCCGCGCGTTGGAGGAAGAAAGGTTGGAAGGCATGGCGTTCGTGAACGTCCGGACCGGGCACATGTACGGCCCGGGAGACGACGACACCAAGTTCACCACGCAGGTCATCCGGAACTGCGCCGCGAACGTGCCCTCGATGGAGCTCACCCACGGTTTGCAGGAACGCGACTTCGTCTACATCGACGACGCCGTCGAAGCATTCGTCGTCATCTGTCGATGGGCGCTCGAGACGCGTGCACCGGGTGGCAGCTTCGACCTGGGACTCGGGACGGGCGTCTCCGTGCGCAGGTTCGCCGAGCTGGCGCACCGGATCGCCGGCTCCAAGACGCGCCTTCTCTTCGGCGCGATTCCGTACCGCGCTGGCGATCCGATGAAGTGCGATATCGATCCGGCGCCTCTCGCCGCTATCGGGTGGGCGCCGCGGTTCTCGCTGGAGGAGGGCCTGCGCAGGACGATCGAGCTCGAGAAATCGTCATGAAGCTCCTCGTCACCGGCGGATGCGGCTTTGTCGGAAGCAATCTCTCGGCGGAAGGGATCGCGCGCCGCGCATCGGTATGCGTGTTCGACAACCTCTACCGCCACGGCAGCGCCGAGAATCTCGAGTGGCTTCGTAGTCGCGGCGATTTCACATTCGTGCACGGGGACATCCGCAGCTACAACGATGTATCTCGCGTGGTGGATGAATTCAAGCCGGACGCGGTGTTCCATCTCGCCGGGCAGGTGGCGATGACGACCTCGCTCGCCAATCCGCGAATGGACTTCGAGGTGAACGCGGTCGGTTCCCACAACCTGCTGGAGGCCATTCGGCTGCATGCGCCTTCCGCGCCGATCATTTTCTCTTCCACCAACAAGGTCTACGGCGATCTCGAGCAGTTCCACTACAACGATCTCGGGACACGTTGGGAGTGCGCGGAACACCCGGCCGGATTCGACGAATCGACACCGCTCGATTTCCATTCGCCGTACGGTTGCTCGAAGGGCGCGGCCGACCAGTACATGCGCGATTACGCGAGGATGTTCGGATTGAGGACTGTCGTCTTCAGGCACTCGACCATCTACGGTGGACAACAGCACTCGACCGTCGACCAGGGATGGATCGGCTGGTTCTGCGAGAAGGCGCTGGAGATCGCGCGAGCCGGCGGCACCGGCCGGGTGAACATCTCGGGCACCGGCAAGCAGGTGCGCGATGTGCTCCATATTTCGGACGTGATCCGGCTCTATTTCGCGGCGATCGAAAACATCGAGGCCGTTGCCGGCGAGGTCTTCAACATCGGCGGTGGAAGGGCCAACAGCCTTTCGCTCGTCGAGCTTCTCGAGCTGCTCGAGAGGACGAACGGCATAAAGATCGCGATCGAGCGCGGACCGCAACGCCAGGGCGATCAGCGCGTGTTCATCGTCGATGGGGCGAAGATCGAGCACGCCGTCGGTTGGCGCCCGCAGGTTTCCTTCGAAGACGGAATCCGGCGATTCCTCGACTGGCTCGGCAGCCGCTAACGAAAATCCGGGACGGTCTGCCGCCCGACGGGCCACCATCCGGCGCGCAGCCGATTGACGAAGTCGGCGACTCCGAGGTACCAGCCCCCAACGCGCGCAGCAATGCGGCAGTGTGTGGACGTGGCGTCGGATTCGAGGATCTCCGGATACGTTTGCAGCAGCTTCCTGGCGAACCTCTTCAGGGCGGGCGTTGAATTACGAGCGGAGAGCGCGACCACGACGCCCCCACGCTGCGCGAGCGGCCATTGTCCAATGTCGTGCAACAGCTTTTCCTCGTCGAAGCATCCGAGCTCCATCGCCTTCTCGGCAACAAGTCGCATGACGTAATTCCCCTGCGCGACATACTTGATGCCAAGCCGGGGCGTCGTACTCGAGAGATTCTGCGCGTGGTGGCGATAGAACGCGGTGCATCGGGGATCGTAGATCCACAAGCCTTTCAGCGCGGCCATCGCGATGATCTGCGAATCGAGAGGAAAGAGCGTATTCCTCGGACCCCAGTGCACGTTGTCCAGCGCGGTGCGTCGAAAGACGGTCGAGGAGAGCTGCATGCTGTGTCGTCGGAGCCAGATGGAGAATGTCTCCGGCGGCTGGAACGTACGTGGCGTCTCGAGGCTTTCGTAACCGGGAACCTGCTGCAATTCGAGAAGGCCCGTTGAATCCAGGTGCTGGATTGCGCACGAGTACAAGACGGCGGCTGGCTCAGCCTGGAGGCACTCGAGCGCGAACCTTAGATGATCGGGAGCCCAGTAATCGTCGTCCTGCAGGGTCGCGACGTATCGCGTGCGCGGAGAGAGGAAGCTGAATTGCCAGTTTCGCGCCATCGGAATGGAGCGATCATGCCTGTGGTAGCGGATGCGCGCGTCCTTGAAGCTCTCGACCACTCCGCGCACGTCCTTTACGGAGGCGTTGTCGGAGACGAGGATCTCGAAATCCTCCCAGGTCTGCCCGAGCACAGAGGAAATCGCATCATGGAGCATGTCCGTGCGGTTTCTGGCCGGGATTCCAACGGTTACCAGGGTGGTCACGATCGGGCAGGAATTCGAGAATGGGGCGTCGCCCGACAGCGTAGCAGAGGCGCAGGGGAGAGGCGACCCATGTGCACGGCGTCAAATGCTGGGCGGTCGCGGCGTTCAAGATCGTGCTGAACCTGCTCCTGAGCCTGCTGCGGGGCGTTCAGCCAGGCTGCCAGTGAATATCAACTAGTGCTTGCTGACGATATCGAAGCAGCGGCAACTAGGTAGGCGCCGACGTTGCTTCGCTTTCAGACTGCCCACGCGGTTCCGATGATTCCAACAATGGGAATCGTTTGCCATCCCGCGTAGGCCCGTACTCGAAGCGGGCATTAAGCCTACGAATCGGAGACTCGAAGAAATAGTAGCTGATCGTCGCCAGGGCAATTGTCAGAACAAACGATTCCGATACTCTTACAGCAAGATTCGGCGCGCCAGCGAACCGTTGGATTAGGTCGAAGCACGCCGGGTGAAGGATATACAGTCCGTAGCTAATGGAGCCAAGCCAACGGAGAACACTGCTCGCTAAGATCTTGTTCGGCAGGCTTGCGATCGGGTCCACCAAAATTAAGCCGATCAGGGAGAAGTAGAGCGCAGGTATCAGTGAGAATTTTGCGACCTGCACCCAACCAGCATGCGTTCCCGATAGACGCATAAAGGCTGGTAGCAGCACGACCAAGAGCCCTATGAGCAACACCCGGAATGCCGTGCGGTACGCCCTCTGTGCCTCGGGCCGCATCAAAACAATGACGGCAAGCAGTGCCCCAAAGGCGAGGGCGTCCATGCGGGTAAGGGTGAAATAGAAAACAGAAATTCCGTTTGCTACAAAGGCCAGCCGAAGCATTGGTGCCGTAAGCAGGATGGCAATTGCCGCGGCTGTCAATTGACGTCTACTTGTCGCCCACACTAAGAGGGGCCAAAACAGGTAGAAATGCTCTTCCACCGATAGTGACCAAAAGTGCGGGGGGCCGCTCGTCATCAGCGACCGGAAGGTGTCCGGGATATTTTCGAGATAAAGCCAGGCCCACGCTTGTTTAGATATGTCTGGAATGGGATATGAATATATGAGAGGGAGCGCGAAAAAATAGATCACGAGGAATGCGTAATAGAGCGGGAAAATTCGAAGGCTGCGCCTCGCATAGAACGTGCTGAAATAGTTCGGCGAGTTCTTTGATGCTATGAGTATTCTCGTGATCAAGAAGCCCGACAGCACAAAGAATAGATCTACTCCGGTCTGGCCGATGACCGTCAACTGCCGAATGCTGGCAGAAACATCGTTATCGCGAATCACGTGGAACATCATCACCATGAGGGCAGCTACAGCTCGGATACCATCCAGAGCCGGCAATCGCTGTAAGTCCCTCGTTTGGTTCATAAGCTTCCTTCAGCTGGGCGTGCCCTTCACAACGCTTGTGGCACGCGCGCGCGATCGCCGATGAGCTGAACACGCGGCCATATGCCCACGGCAGAGCGGCGCGCCTTCAGCTCTCAGAGGCGCCACAGCGAATAACCGCGACCCTCAATCTCGGAGCGATTCAGCGCCGACTTCACATCGATGAGGCATGAGCCGGGGGCAACTTTTGAAAGCAGCGCCTCGATCGGCCCTTCGGTGAACTCGCGGTGGGCAACAGCGAGCACCAACGCGTCCGCTTCAGGAAGCTGGTCCCACTCGGTGAGAGGAACGCCATACTCACGCTGCGCTTCCTCGCTTGTTGCGCGCGGATCGTGCACGTAAACGCGAATGCCGTAGCTCTCGAGCTCATGGATGATGTCGATGACCTTGCTATTGCGCAGGTCGGGGCAGTTCTCCTTGAACGTGAGGCCCAATACGACGACTTTAGAACCGTTGATGGGCCGGTTGCGCGCGACCATGCACTTGACCGTTTGCTCCGCCACATATTTGCCCATGCTGTCATTGATGCGTCGCCCCGCCAGGATTACTTCGGGGTGGTGGCCAAATTTCTCCGCCGCATGCGTCAGGTAATACGGGTCCACGCCTATGCAATGTCCTCCGACGAGGCCTGGCTTGAACTTAAGAAAGTTCCATTTCGTTCCAGCAGCTTCGAGCACTTCCGTCGTGTCGATGCCCATACGATGGAAGATCACCGCCAGCTCGTTCATCAACGCGATGTTGAGGTCGCGCTGAGTATTCTCGATCACCTTCGCCGCTTCGGCGACCTTGATACTGCTCGCCGCATGGACACCGGCAGAGATAACCGTTCCGTAGACCGCGAGCAGTCGAGCAAGCGTCTGCGGTGTGTCCCCTGAAACGACTTTCGTGATGCGCGTGAGTGTGTGTTCCCTGTCGCCCGGATTGATTCGCTCGGGCGAATATCCTACAAAGAAATCCTTCTTCCATATCTTCTTGGATGCGCGCTCGAGCGCCGGGATGCAGATCTCCTCAGTAGCACCAGGGTAAACAGTTGACTCGAAGACGATTGTCGCGCCTGGCTTCATGTGCGGCCCGATCACATTGCATGCGGAAATGAGTGGCGAGAAATCGGGAAGGTGCGCCTGGTCGACGGGCGTTGGCACGGCGACCACAAGTATGTCTGCGCCTGCGAGTCGCGACGAATCCGTCGTCACCTCGA
The DNA here is from genome assembly GCA_964403515.1 of uncultured Burkholderiales bacterium. Classification (GTDB taxonomy): domain Bacteria; phylum Pseudomonadota; class Gammaproteobacteria; order Burkholderiales; family Usitatibacteraceae; genus Usitatibacter. The sequence goes on from CAYOGL010000012.1 coordinate 12,588, forward strand.
GCATGTGCGCCGCGACAAAGTCTTCGCGACTGATCTCGCCACTTGGATCACAGCGGCGCGCATAGCTCTCCACCTTGTCTGACGACAAATCGAATCCCACCGTGGGGTACTTGCGGCCGAAGGCAACGGCAAGGGGCAGGCCCACGTAACCGAGGCCGACAACTGCCAACGTCAGGGTCGTCGCACTCGACTCGAGGCGGTGCGTTCTGACGCTCGTCCTTTCCGTGGCTTCCGCTGCCATCACTATCCCCTTTAGCACTTGTCAGCCGAAAACATTGGGCCGCCTGGGAAATATACGGATTAAGCCACCACGCGCCTAGTCCGCTGGTTCTGTGGTCTTCGTTCGCTGGGTACCCCGCGATAGTGAAACCAGCGGTCCGCGTTCCGTGAGGCGCCCTTCATGGGCCGGTTGACACTGCACCTCACGGCCCGGCACGATCCGAGGCATTAAGCCAGCCTCGACTATCCCACTTGCCGTCTGCCCGACGTTTTCCCCGTGTTCCTGTGGCTCCTTGCTCGGAGTTGCGATTCCTCTCCGAGCCCAACTCATTCTCATGGCTCGTTGGCGCGAAGGGACTTGGCCAAGGGGCCGGAACGTTGCTTTCCGAATATAAGACGACATTGCTCGAGGCGCTGTACGGTCTGCAGCAACGCCGCGACTGCATTCGGATCCTGGGCGATGCTGGCTATGCGTGCTGGGACCTGCATGGGGGAAAGGTTTCGCGCGAGACCGACGACGTCGACGAGGTCTACGCCTCGCCTGCCATGGCGGCCGCTTCCTGATGTGCGGGATTGCGGGGATCCTGGCTTACGGCGATAAGGCGCCGCCGGTCGATCAAGAGGAATTGCTGCGGATTCGCGAGCACATGGCTGCTCGCGGCCCCGACGGCGCGGGTATTTGGATATCCGATGATCGCCGCATTGGTATGGCGCACAGGCGCCTTGCCATCATCGATCTCACGGAAGCCGGGGCGCAACCGATGCGAGATGCCCATGGCTCGCTTTGTGTCACATTCAATGGAGAGATCTACAACTACCGCGAGTTGCGCCGGGAACTGGAGGGCAAGGGCTTCGCATTCCGTACTGAGAGCGATACGGAGGTCCTTCTGCACCTTTATCGGGACTGTGGCGCGGAGATGGTCAATCGTCTTCGAGGCATGTTCGCCTTTGCCATCTGGGATGGGGATCGCCACGCGTTGTTCCTTGCGCGCGATGCCTTCGGAATCAAACCTCTTTACTACTCGGATGACGGCTCAACCTTCCGATTCGCATCGCAAGTCAAAGCCCTCATGGCGGGCGGGCGGGTGGCGGACGTTCCGGATCCGGCCGGGCACGTTGGCTTCTTTCTGCTGGGTTCGGTGCCCGAGCCATTTACGACGATTCGTGACATTCATGCGCTGAGTGCTGGAAGTACCGTGTGGGTGGATGGCAAAGGGCGGCGCCCCGCAGTCCGGTTCTTCGATGTCGGCGAGAAGATTCGCGAGGCTCAGCGACAACCGCAAGGGACCGATGCCGACGAGCGTATCGAGAGGCTTCGCGTGGCGCTGCAGGAAAGCGTCAAGCGACATCTCGTAGCCGACGTGCCGGTAGGCGTCTTCTTGTCGTCCGGTATCGATTCCTCGGCCATTACGTCGTTCGCGAGCGCGGCTGCTTCAAACGTGCGTGCCCTTACGCTGGGATTCCGCGAGTTTGAAGGCACGCTCGATGACGAAACGCGGTTGGCGCAAGAAGTGGCGCGCTCCTTTTCCGTCGCGCATGAATCCCGCTGGATCAGGCAGGAGGACTTCGTCGCGAGCCTTGACCACATTCTCGAATCGATGGATCAGCCTTCAATCGATGGAGTGAACACCTATTTCGTCGCGAAGGTCGCCCGCGATGCGGGAATGAAGGTTGCAATGTCCGGCATCGGTGGCGACGAGCTCTTCGGCAGCTATCCCAGCTTCCGGGACGTACCGCTTATACATCGTGCGGCACTATGGAGCCGAAGGGTCCCATCGCTCGGGCGAGCGCTGAGGCGCCTCGCCGCGCCAGTGCTGTCACGCATGGTCTCCCCCAAGTTCGCGGGCGTCCTCGAATACGGAAATACATTCGGTGGAGCGTATCTCCTGCGACGGGGTCTCTTCATGCCGTGGGAGCTGCCTCAACGGCTGATCGATCCGGCCTTCGTAGATGAGGGACTCGAGCGGTTGGAATTGCTGGATAGGCTGAACCGCGAGTCGCGGGGAATTCGGTCGCCTCATGCGGCCGTGGCGACGTTGGAGCATACGTGGTACATGCGTAACCAGCTGCTCCGTGACGCTGATTGGGCGGGCATGGCCCATTCTCTCGAAATTAGGGTGCCGCTCGTCGACGTGGACCTGTTCGACGCGATTGCGCCGATGTTGACGAGCGATGAGCCCCCGACGAAAGCGAACTTGGTGCAGGCCATCGGACGGCCGCTGCCTGAGGCGGTCGTGCAAAGGCCCAAGACAGGTTTCTCGGTACCGGTCGCGAAATGGATGCTGAGAATCGGAGGCGTCGGCTCCGGCGAGCGCGGACTCCGGGGCTGGGCGAAGCGGGTCAATTCCACGCCGTTACGCCGCTTCCGCGCGCTCGCGATGGTCACCGACGCGTTTGGGGGACATGGCGGAATCGCGAAGTTCAACAGGGACCTCCTGACGGCGATCAGCGACATTCCATACTGCGAGCGCGTCGTCGCCGTCCCAAGGCTCATCAACGATGACGTGCTCGACGATATTCCGGAAAAGGTGGAGTTTCTCGCGACCGCCGCCAACAGCAAGCTGAGGTACCTGCGCACGATTCTCGGCGTGCTTGCATCTGGCGGCAGGTTCGACATCGTGATTTGCGGTCACATCAATCTGTTGCCGCTCGCGTCCCTTTCGGCGTGGTGGAAGCGCTGCCCGACATTGCTCGTCATCCACGGCATCGACGCGTGGCAACCGACCCGGAGCGCCGTCGTCAACGTACTGTCGGGCAAAGTCGACGGTGTTCTTGCGGTCAGCGGGGTGACGCTGGAGCGGTACGTAGCGTGGAGCAAGATCGGACACGATCGCTGCCGGGTCTTGCCGAACTGCGTCGATCTGTCGAAGTTCGGGCCGGGGCCGAAAGCACCGGATCTGGTCGATCAACTGGGATTGTCCGGCAAGACCGTGCTGCTCACCGTCGGTCGACTATCGGAGCTCGAACGATACAAGGGATTCGACGAGGTCCTTGAAGTCCTGCCTTTGCTGGCACGCTTTCGACCCGAGATCGTTTACCTGGTTGCTGGCGAAGGCCCCGACCTGCCTCGGCTCAGGGAAAAGGCGACAGCCCTCGGCGTCGCAGATCGAGTGAGGTTCCTCGGATTCGTCCCGGAGAGCCGCAAGCCGGACTACTTCCGTCTCGCCGATGCGTACGTAATGCCGAGCCGCGGAGAAGGCTTTGGAATCGTCTTTCTTGAAGCGCTGGCCTGTGGCGTCCCGGTCATGGGTAGCAGCGCGGATGGGAGCAGGGAAGCGCTGCTGGGTGGTGAACTCGGTGTGCTGGTGGATCCGTCATCGCAAACTGAAATCATCGAGGGCATTCGATCGGCTCTGCGGACCCCGAAGGGCGTGCCGAAAGGACTGGGACATTTCTCGTGGGAAGCCTATCGGCGGCGCGTCGAAGGTCTGATGCTCGACACCATCGCGGTGTCCGGCTGACCGCATCGTGAAGCCCTATCGGATAGCGGTACTGAACTCGCACCCGATCCAGTACTTCGCTCCGTTGTACCGGGAGATCGCCAAGACGGCCGACATCGAGATAACGGCGTATTACTGCAGCCGTCAAGGCCTCGAGCAGGGTTACGTCGATCCCGGCTTCGGACACGAGGTGGTTTGGGATGTGCCGCTGCTCGAAGGTTATCGCCACGTCTTTCTCGCGAACCCCTTGGGGGATCGTGGGGTCGGCGGGTTCTTCAGCCTGTTCAACCCAGGCATTGTGAGCGAGCTCTTCCACCATCGCTACGATGCCGTTTGGCTGCACGGGCACAACCACCTTACGAACGTTCTTGCACTGTGTGCCGCGAAGATCGTCGGCACCAAGGTATTCATGCGGGGGGAAACGCATCTGTTGCTGCGCCGCGCGCCGATCAAGAGGCTGCTGCGCAAGGCGCTCATGCGTTGGTTCTATGGTATCTGTGACGCTTGCCTGTACATAGGCAGTCGGAACCGTGATTTCTATCGTTCGCTCGGGGTCCCGGAGCGAAGGCTGTTCTTCGTTCCGTACTCGGTGGACAACGCAGCGTTTTTCTCTGCGACGGAAAGATCGCGGGCGCTGCGCGACGCGACCCGTGCAGAGCTGGGTGTGGCCGACGGGATACCGCTGATATTGTTCGCGTCCAAGTTGACATCGCGAAAACGGCCGGCCGATCTCTTGCTCGCGTACGAGTCGCTACGGGCTTCCGGCGTGGCCGCTGCGCTTGTCTACATCGGCGATGGATCCGAGCGAGGTGACCTCGAGCGCGAGGTGCGCGAGAAAGCGATCCCGGACGTGCATTTCGTCGGATTCAAGAATCAGACGGAGTTGCCCAGGTATCTCGCCGCTTCGAACGTGTTCGTCTTGCCGTCTACCGATGAGCCGTGGGGCCTCATCATCAACGAAGCCATGTGCGCGGGCCTGCCAGTGATCACCACCACCGAGGTCGGCGCCGCCGCCGACCTCGTTCAAGACGGACACACTGGCTTTGCCTACTCGGCCGGATGCGTTGACGAGCTGGCTGCGGCATTACGCAAAGTATTGGAAAATGAAGACTTGCGCCGCCAGCTCGGCTCTGCAGCGCGAGACTGCATCGGGCGGTGGGGTTACGCGCAGTGCATCGAGGGGCTGCGGGCGGCGCTCGAACAATGCGTGGGTGAAGTTCCAAGACAGGGAGAGGTGAGCGGGCGATCATGAAGAACATCCTTGTGACGGGCGGATTCGGCTTTCTCGGCAGTCACCTTACCGAAAGGCTGATTCGCGATTCCCAAAATCACGTCCACGTCGTCGATGACCTGTCCACCAGCCCGATCGACCTCGATGACTACCTGAAACAGAACGGCAAGCCGAGCAACCTGACCTTCGACGTATGCACGATAGATGAGTACTTCCGGCGTGGAAACGTGCGGGACTTCCAGGAGATCTTCCATCTCGCCTCGCCGGTGGGACCTGCCGGTGTGTTGAAGCATGCGGGCAACATGGTCCGCGAGATCGTCCGTGATTGCTATACGCTCGTCGATTACTCTCTGGACAAGCGCGCGCGTCTGCTGGACGTCTCGACGAGCGAAGTCTATGGCGGTGGACAGCAAGGCTACTGTCCGGAATCGACTCCCAAGATCGTCCCTCCGAACACGACCGTCCGCCTCGAGTACGCCATCGGCAAACTGGCCGCCGAGACCGCAATCATCAATACATGCCGCGTCAAGCCGCTCGACGCGAGGATCGTGCGGCCATTCAATGTCGCCGGGCCGCGCCAGTCGCCAAAGGGCGGATTCGTGTTGCCCAGATTCATCCAGCAGCTCGATTCGGGCAAACCGCTCACGGTCTTTGGAGACGGAAGTGCGGTCCGGGCATTCACCCATGTGAAGGACATGATCGAGGGCATCTTTCTCGCGATGGAGCGAGGGCGCATCGGCGAGGCATACAACGTCGGCAATCCCGCGAACAAGACGACGATCCTCGACCTGGCGAAGCGCGTTGTGAGGCTCATGGGGGCGAAGGAAGACGCAATCACCTTCGTCGACCCGAAGGCGATCTACGGGCCTCTCTACGAGGAAGCGAATGACAAGTTTCCGGATGCCCAGAAGGCCGCCACGGAGCTGAACTGGGTGCCCAAATTCGGTATCGACGATACCGTGCGGGATGCGCTTGGAGAGTACAGGCGCCAGCGACAGGCCGGCGTCCTCAAGGACGTCGTGGATGACCGGGTCGCCCGATGAGCCGCCGAGGAATGCGATGCCGAAGGTAACGATCGGGGTTCCCACGTACAACAGGGCAGCTCACCTCGGGCACGCCCTTGCACAGATCCTCGGCCAGGATTTCCGCGACATTGAAGTGATCGTCTCGGACGATGCATCGACGGATTCGACGCCGGATGTCGTCCGCAACTTTCGTGACCAGCGTCTGGTATACCGCCGCAACGAATCCAACTTGAGGATCCCCGGAAACCTGAACGCCGTTCTCGAACGTGCGAAGGGCGAGTACATCATCTTTCTGCACGATCACGATTCGTTCCATCCGTCTTTGATCTCACAAATGGTGCGCGTGCTGGAGGCGCGACCGGAGATTGGCTTCGTCTTCAGCGGATTGGCTTGGACCGATCACCTTGGACAGGGATATCGCGAGCTCCTGGAGGAGCTACCGCCCACCATTCCGAAGCGGGAACTCGTACGGAACATGCTCGAATCGCGCGATTTTTCCTGCCCGGTCAACGCGTGCGGTATGGTCCGCAGATCTACGTATGAGGCGATGGGCGGAAGGTACGACGATCGATTCGGATTCTTGAGCGATGTGGACATGTGGTATCGAATCGGGCTCGAGTTCGATATTGGCTACATCCGGCAACCGCTGATCACCTGCAAGGCACGCGAGCCAGGACATGAGTTTGGTGCATTGAACTGGCAATTGATCCGCTGGACGCTTGATATTCACCGAACCAACCTCGAGCGCTACTGCGCTCTCGAGCCGGGGAAGCGATCCAAATTGCAGCAACTCTATCGGGCCAAGGCGAACCGAGTGCTTTTCCGATCGATGCTGCGGGCAATCGCAAGCGGAGATCGGCGCAAGTGGCACGAGGGATTGGATTGCCTAGCCGACCATGGATCCGGCGCCGTCCTTCTCGCAGCCCACATACTGCGCAGGATTCCGTCCGTCTTCATCTCCGCGTTGCTTGCCGCGGGACATGCCGTACGCCAGCGTCTCCGGGCAACGGCCTGACCTGGGCGAGCGAGAGTGAAGATCGGGCTTTTCTCGTACCACGCGGAATTCTCGACTGCGGAGTATTTCGCGAAGGCTATCCGCGACGAAGGGCACGAGCTCATTCGAATAGGAGCAGAGCATCCCCGCACGGATGCGCCTCCTGCGCCTGAATTCGCGGGCCTAATCGCCGGCCGAGACCTCGATCTCCTGTTCTTTGTGGATCCGCCGGGGCCCGTCTGGCCCATCGGCTGGGAGGCATTGAGCTGCCCGATCGCGGGTTACCTGATAGACGTGCATCAGAACCTCGACATTCGACTGCTGTACGCGCCGTTCCTTGATCGCATTTTCATCGCCCAGCGCGACTATGTCGGACACTTCACCCGTTCGGGTTTTCCCAACGCCGAATGGCTGCCGCTCGCGTGTGATCCGGACGTGCACTTCGTCCCGGGAGTCGAGCGCACGATCGACCTGGGATTCGTCGGTAAGCTGGGCGGTCGGGCGACAGCGCGCCATGAAACGCTGGCTGCGGTGCTATCGCGCTATCGAACCAACGACTACGCCCGCTACTACTCGCCCACCGAGATGGGGCAGCTCTATTCGCGGTGCAAGATCGTGTTCAACAGGAGCATCAACGGCGACCTGAACATGCGGGCATTCGAGGCCATGGCATCGGGAGCGTTGTTGTTGACCGATCGCATAGAGAACGGGCTCGCGGAGTTGTTCACTGAGGACGTGCACTATGTCGGATACTCCAGCGTCGAGGAGGCGGTGCAGAAGATCGACCGCTTCCTCCTTCATGAAGACGAGCGGCGTCGGATTGCGGAAGCGGGGAGGCTCGAGGTTGCCGGTAGACACACCTATCGGATGCGCCTGCGCCGCATCCTCGCGCGTACCCAGGCGGAGTGCCAGCGCGCCGCAATTGTGCGGTCGATGAGCCGCGCGCAAGTGGCCCGGTCGTACGCGCGGGTATTCGAATCGCTGCGCAGGCCGAAAGGCGTGGTCCAGGTCGCGCGCCGGTACGGATCCAGCGTAGACGTTGTGCTTTCCTTCTTGCGCTCGCTCGCAAGAGCAGTCAATGCGGTCGTTCCGCTTTCGCCTGCCGCCATCAGGGCGCGCCTTGGCGGATGAGGACCGAGCGCGGCCGGGGATGAACATCGACAATACGAGCTGGTCCGGACAGCTCGTTTGCCCGGAAGACCGATCGATCCTGGTCGAAACGCAGGACAATCGCGCGCTGTCGTGCTCGACCTGTGGACGGACATACCCTCGCGAGGGCAATGTGGTCCGTCTCTGCGAAAACGATCCGTTCTATGAGGGCGCCTATCAGAGCCAGGTCCGCTACCTTCCGCGCGGGGAATCGATCTGGAAGGCGTGGCCGTTGTGGCTCCTGAACAGCGGCTATGTATGGGCAGTGCGCCGGCACGTAGCGCCGGGGAGCCTCGTGATCGAATTGGGGTCCGGCGGCGGCATCGCCTACTTCGGCAGTCGCTACCGCATGATCGGATGCGACCTGTCAGGGTCCTCTCTCGTCAAGACTGCACAAATTTATAGCACGTGCATCCAGACGGACGTTACGACATGCATCCCGGTGCCGGCGCACTGTGCGGATGCGGTCATTTCGTCGTGTTTTTGGGAGCACCTGAGCCCGGGCAAAAAGGACGATGCGCTCGATGAAATCCAGCGCGTCCTTAAACCCGGCGGAAAGATCGTTTTCTTGTACGACGTGGAGACTCGCAATCCGCTGATCGAGAGAATGAGGCGCCTGTCGCCGGACACGTACCGCGAGCGGTTCCTCGATAATGACGGACATGTCGGCTACGAATCGTGGGATGCCAACATCACGCGCTTCGTGCGACACGGCTTCGAGGTCCTTGCAAGCGACGGGCTCGAAATGACGCCGGTCCTTTCCCCCTCTGTATTCGAGAAGTTCAGCGATTGGGGTGCACGGACCGATCGGCTCTTCGATCTTCTTGCCAAGCTCGGAAGCTATCCGTGGCTTTATCCCTACACGGCGTTACAGAGGGCGATGGACAGCATGCTGCGGGCATTCCTGCCTGACAGCTGGGCGAGGATGACGATCGTCGTCTGCCGGAAGCCCGGTGCCTGAGCCACACGAGGGCCGCCGGTGAACATACTCGTGATCGGCAAGTTCCATGAAGAGGGTTTCGGCCTGCACATAGCCGAGACCCTGCGCATGATGGGCCACACGGTCGCCTGCTACGAGCCCGGCCCTCGACACCTCAATGCGCGCGGCTCGCTGCTCAAGCGAATCGAACAAGCGGGGCGGGCGGTGTACGGGCTCACGGAAGGAGTGCCTCAGCTTCAGCGCTGGCGAAGCAGGTCACTTTACATGGTGGCGCAAGCGAGTCGTCCCCAGCTCGTTCTTTCATGCCACGATTTCCTTTTTCCAGAGCAGTGCCGTGAGCTAAAGCGACGCACCGGAGCGCAGATCGCCTTGTGGTTCCCGGACCCCATCTCGTATTTCGGTCGCGCCAAGTTCCTGCTTGCGCCTTACGATGCGCTGTTCTTCAAGGATCCCTACGTCGTGCACTCGCTGCGCGACGTGCTCAAGGGCCGGGTCCACTATTTGCCCGAGTGCTTCAATCCGCATCGTCATCGCCTGCCGAATAGCGATTCGATCGACACGGATTCCTATCGGTGCGATCTGACCACGGCAGGGAACATGCATGCGTACCGGATCGCCTTCCTTTCGCAACTTCGGCGATACCACATGAAGATATGGGGTAATCCGCCTCCCGTGTGGGCGGCAAGCCCATGGCTCGATGGCGTGTACCAAGGTCGTTTCGTCGCCAACGAGGAAAAGGCGCTCGCCTTTCGCGGCGCGAAGATCGTGATAAACAACCTGTTGCCGGCCGAGATCTGGGGAGTCAACGTGCGGACGTTCGAGGCGGCCGGAATCGGGGCATTCCAACTCGTCGACTGGCGTCCCGGGCTTGGCGAGTTGTTCGATGACCCATCGGAGATAGTGTCATTCCGTGGGATCGACGATCTGCTGGAGAAGATAGACTACTACCTGGGCCACGAAGCCGAGCGCGACCGAATCCGGATAGCAGGCCAGGCGCGGGCGCACAACAGCCACACCTACGCTCATCGGATCGAGCTTCTTCTCGACACGCTGGCCGGGAAGAAAAGAGGGCACGAAAGTGGGCTACTGGAGTGAAGACTGAGATGCGAATCGCGATCAAGACGCCGCTCCTGCCCACCGTTCCTACACTGATGTTCGGTGCGGTGGTGCTCACGTATCTCGCCATCAAGGACGCTCTCCCTGTGACCGAGGTCTTCATGGTCATGGACGTTGGATTGGCGTTCTACTTGGCGGCCGAAGTTCTTTACCACCGAAGGGTAAATCCGGAGAGATGGTTGGTCCTGCCACCGACGATCGCCTCCATATTCACCTTTCTGCTGTCGTTCTGCTTGTCAGCCTTCGCTCCCAAGCTCACTCCGTTTTCGACTTTCGAGATTACGGAGTTCGGAAACAGGGCGATGCTTCTTGCAATCATCGCGGCATTCGCGATGTGGCGGGGCTTCGACTCGGAGATTGGAAGCGCGATGAGCGACACATTCTCGGATCTCCTGAGGAAAGTGCTTCGCGTATCGCCGGATTGCAGCGTGTCGGTGATCGTCCTGTTGGTCGGAATCGCGATCGCCGGACGGCTCGCGATGATATGGCTCGGCATATATGGATACAGCGCCGATGAAAGAAGCCTCACCGAGAGCATCGAGTACAAGCAGTACTTGTACTACATGGATTCGTGTGGATCTTTGGCGCTGATCGCCTATGCAATGAACTACTACGACCGGGCCCGGCCGCAGAAACACTCGACCGTTCTCCTGTTGGCAATTCTTTGCGAGGAAATCGGATTTGGGCTGCTCTCGGGCTTCAAGGGCATGGTCATCATGCCGGTGATCATTGTCGCCTTCATTCGGTACCTCATGACAGGAACCTTTTCGCGCAAGTGGCTCGCGACCGCGATCGTCCTGCTGGGATTTGCGTACGCCTTGATAGAGCCTTTTCGGGTACTTCGTTACGAGGACCCATCTTTCACGCACGACTCGGTCACGGGCATCGCCGCTACCATGGCAAGCGTTGCCACGAGCGGGGAATTCGGTAGCGGCGTGTTCGGAGAGGAAACCCTGGCACGACTGCTCGAACGGTCCGACATGGTAGTGGTTACCGGGAAAGGGCTTGAGTTCGTTGCTGACGGCGACATGCCGGAGAACGCGCCACATTTCCTGTCGCAGATCGTGCTTTCCCCGCTGATGGCATATGTCCCGAGGGCGATCTGGCCTGACAAGCCAAAGGAGGAAATTGGCGGTTGGTTCAATCAGGAGGTGCTTGGGCAACGCGAGGACCTTGTGACCTCGGTAGGCATGGGCCCCATCGTTTATCTCTACTTCGCGGGTGGAATCACCATGGTGATCATCGGCTTCTTTGCTGTTGGGATACTGCAGAGATTCGCCGGCGAGCTCCTCTTTGCGGGCGCTGGGGCGGCATTGATTGGCTTGGCGATCCTGCGGCCGCTGATCATAGTCGATTCCGCCTACAACACGATCCTGGTCTCGCTCCTGCGCGCGGTGCCGATGTTGATCATCGCGCAGCTGGTCATATTCCGCCCGACCGTTGGCTACACCAAGCACAAGAGCGCGACGGGGGAAAATGCGCGCGACATTCAACAATTGACTATGCGAAATCGGCCCCAGGGCTTCTGATTACTTCTGACGCCAAAGCCAGGATGATCGAGCTGCCAGCAAGCTCTAATTCAATAATTTGGTTAGCTCCTTGCACACTGCAGTGATGTTGTCACCGTAGGTCGACCAGCCACCTAGGTGCCTCACGCGCCTAAGGGCCGCATTGCTCATTTCCGTTCTTAGCCCAGAGTCGGCGGCGAGCTGCTCTAGTCGATCTGCAATTGCTGCGGCATCCCTGATGGGAACGATGAAACCTTCCTTGCCGTGGGAAAACAGGTCCTCGCCGCCAGAGTTTGTCGAGCTGATCAGGGGACACCCACAGGCGAGCGCCTGACCCTGCACCAGGGCGAGACCTTCCTCGATGCTGGGTAGCACCATCACGTGGCTCGTGCTGAAGTACTTGCTGAGAGTGCTACGCGGTACCGGCCCGACGAAGTCCACGTTGCTGAATCGACGCGTCGAGAGAAAGAATTCCATATCGGGCTGCATCGCGCCCACTATGCGCAGTCTCTTCCTCGGATGACCCAGTTGTTCAAAGGCCGCGAGGAGATAAGGCACACCTTTGCGAAGTGATACCTGGCCGACGAAGAGCACGTCAAAGGTATCGCGGGAAGGATCCGCTATCTTCGAAAAGCTTGAGAGATTCACGCCATAAGGCACCTTCTTCAGCTTATCTGCCGGCACTCCCATCTCCAGGAAGCTGTGCCGGACAAACTCGGATGGGACCGTGATTCGGTCTGCCAGTGCATACTCCTCTTGTTCCTTGAATATGACCCTGTTATCGATTCCCCGAAACTCCTGTCCCCAGCGACGAAACTCTTCGTCCAATAGCTTCTGCTGGTACGAGATATGGCTTGACCCGCGGTCGCAGATGTACTGGGAGCCGCGCCGCTTTGCAACTTTCGCCGCGTGAAGTCCAACGCTGGACAATGCCATGAGCACATCGCATTCCTGCATGGTGCGGGCAACGTAGCGATCGAGCGTCTCTGCCGACCACCAGGCAAGATTCTTATCTAAGCGCTCGCTTTTCCAGCCCAGGCGCCATTTCCCGAGCAGCATTGGGTGGACCCATGGGAACGTCTTTATCTTGTTGCCGGGTAATCCCTCTTTTCGGAGCAAAGCTCGGGGAAGCGACGTGTATACGGCCTCCAGGAACCCCCTGCACAGGAGTTCCCGCGCCAAGTCAAAGTGATGGAATCTCCCGAGAGTTATTTGTGCAATTCTCATCCGGACTCTCGACTGTCATCACACCGCGTGGGGCGGACACTCCAAAATGCAACGCTCGTGACCACGACTGTTAGCTTCGTGTTCGCGTCCTTTGAATGGTACTGTCTCGCGTCCGACGGGCATGCGATGATAAGTGGAAAAGCGCAGGATTTGGACGACTCGAGCGAATACTGGCTCAGGGAGGCCGTGGTGCTTGGAATGACGTCGCGCTTGCGGCGCTGGGGAAGGAGGAAGTACGACGCCTTGTTTTGCGAGGACTGGCCCGATATCGAAAAGATCGGCGTCGCAAGCTCTTGGCATGTGAAGACGGGACAACTCAACAGGAACTCTGTTGTGTATTCGGCGGGGGTGGGGCTCGATGTTTCCTTCGAAAAGGAGCTGATCCGTCGGTTTGAGGTGGATGTCCAGCTGTTCGATCCCACACCGACGGGGGTGGCCACGATGCGAAGACCCGAAAACGGGCTTCCCCAACTTCACTTCCACTGCGTGGGGCTTGCCGGGTCGCGCATCGAGGCCGCTCGATTTGCGCTGCCGAAAGACCCGCGCGAGGGTTCATTCACCGTGGCCGGAACCGATGGTGATTCCGTGGAATTTCAATGCAAGGACTTGCGCTCGCTGATGGCGGAAAGAGGCCATCGCAGGATCGATCTGCTCAAGATGGACATCGAGGGATTCGAGTACGGTGTCGTCGACGACATAGTGTCGTACTCGATCGACGTGACGCAAATCTGCGTCGAGTTTCACCACTTTCTGGATCATGTTCCGAGGAGGATGACGAGTTCAGCGGTGCGCAGGCTTCGGTCCGCGGGATATTCACTCATCTATAAGTCACAGTGCGACTACACGTTCTTTCGCATTTGATCTGGCGACTGGTGTTTCGCAGTGTAGGTGAAATCGACGCATTGTGGTTTGGCGGAGATCGGTGGGGTAGAGGACTGGAGACCCGGTGTTCAGTGTAGGGAAGCGAAGAAGCGGTAGCCGAGATGGGGGCTCCGAAACAGTCAGATCGGCGGAAGCCGAGCCGATACAGCACCGAGCGCTCAAGGGCAGCGCGATCTCGGCCGTCAATTTCGCCTTCAACTTCCTCCTCAATATTCTCCAGGTATGGGTGCTGCTTTCGCTATGGCCGCAGGAGAAGTACGGCTTGTGGCTGAGCGTGGTGGCGGCGTCCACCTTGCTCACCGCTCTCGACGGAGGACACCTGACGTACGTCGGCAACAAGATGGCCGGCGAATGGGTCGTCGATAGGAATGCGGTTCATAAGACGCTTGGGTCGGCCGTTCGAATCGTTGTCGTCACGGGGGCCATACAGCTAGCGATAACGGCCTGGCTGAGTATCTCGGGCAAGATCTACGAGGTTCTTTCCGTCAATCCGGCAAACTCGTCGGGCTTTGCCGCTGCGGTTCTGATCTACACCGCGGGTTGGATCGCGCTCGGCTCGCTCGCGTCGGTGGTGGTGCGCTTGATGCCGGTAGGGGGCTACTACGTACGCGGCACGCTCTGGGGCATCGCATCCCGGGTCGTGCAATTTCTGGCGCTCGTTGTGGCGGCTGCGGCCGGATGGTCGCTACCCTGGGTGGGGCTGTTCTACTGGGCCGTGGCAGGTTTAGTCGGGATCGCTTTCTATTGGGATATATGGAGATTGTTTCCCGATCTCACTCCCTGGTGGAAAGCGGGCAGCCTTCGCATCGGCTTCGCGAACCTGGTCAAATCGACCGTCTTCGCCGCGACTGGAATCCTCGAGAGTTTCTCGAATCAGGGCGTCGTCCTGTTCGTCACGGGCACGATGGGCGCCGGCGTCGTTCCGCTGTTGACCACACTTCGCACGGTCGCCAACACGGTGATGCAAGGCAGCTCGTTCCTGCTCCAGCCCATAAGCCCAGACCTAGTTCGGTACCACGTGAGGAAGGAGCCTGAAAAACTCGTCGCAGCGTTCCAATCGTACTGGCTCCTGACGGGAGTCGTGATCTATGGCGGGTTGCTTCTCGGCCTCGTCCTAGTAGAGCCGATATACGCCTTCTGGACTCGCGGCAAGCTGCAATTCGACCCGGTATTGATGGCATGGCTTGGTGCGAGCGTCGTCTTCCGAAGCTGGGGAGGGGCATTCAACACGTTCCTTTCGCTCTTCAACTGGTCGCGCATCGTGCTTGCGCTTTCCGCATCGCGGGCCATCGTCACCCTCGTCGGATGCGCCTTGTTGTTACCCGGCCTTGGCCTCATCGGGATCGGAATCGCGTTGACGGCGGCGGAGCTCATCGCCGCGGTGCTGTTGCCGGCATTCATAGTGAGGCGCGAGTTTGGGGGCATGGGGGCGCCTTGGCCTCAGGACGGATTCCTGCTCGGCGGCGTGTCAGTTCTCGGCGTTGTCGGTGCGCTGGTGGTCTACGGCAGATGGCCGTCGGCCTATCCGATTGCATTGCTCCTCGCGCTGGCGATCATTGTCGCCGTGGCGTTCCGACAGTGGGCTCTGCTTCCCGATGACGTCAAACTTCGTGCGCTCAGGCTCGTCCCCGCGCGCATTGGCCTTACGACGACAAAGGGCTCTGACTAGTGCGTAGAGCGCCGGCGGAACTCCGGCGGACCGGCGAAACCGGCGTCTGTGTGGCCGCATTGCTTCGATGATGAAGATATTGCATGTGGCGCCTACCTTCTTTCCGGCCGTCTATTGGGGAGGGCCGATATTTTCTGTCTACGCGCTCTGTAACGCTATTGCGGCCACATCGGGTGTGGAACTTCAAGTGCTTGCCACGGACAGTGCCGGTCCAATGCGTGGAGAGCGTGTCCCCCGGGACATCGATCGCGGCTTGTATCCGGGTTACCACGTCACCTTTGCGCGCCGGCTATGGGGTCGCGACGTGGCCCCTGAATTTCTCACAGACCTTCCATCACTCGTGAGCTGGGCAGACGTCGTTCATCTGACCGGCGTTTATTCGTTTCCAACGATTCCCACTCTGGTCGCTACGCGCCTGTGGCGAAAACCGGTGGTGTGGTCGCCAAGGGGCGCGCTGCAAAGGTGGCCGGGATCGTCGCGACCTATCCTGAAGGGGCTCTGGGAAGGCTGCTGCAATCTCTGTGCGGACAAGCCGCGGCTCGTGCTGCATGCGACCTCAACAGACGAGCGAGACGAGAGCCTGGCGCGAATCCGAGCAGCGCGAGTCGAAGTCATTCCGAACGGCGTGGAGATGCCTGCCCAGCTTGAACGGTCGGAATGGATGCCGGGAGGCCGGATTCGCCTGCTCTACCTCGGCCGCTTGCACGCGAAGAAGGGCATCGAGAACTTGCTGCGTGCAATATCGATCTTCGGCAATCGGGGCGTTTCGCTTAGGATATGCGGCACGGGAGAGGACGATTACGTGCGCAGCCTCCGAGAGCTGGTTCGGCAATTAGGTCTCGAGCCCCAGGTGACATTCGTCGGTTTCGCTGATGGGTCGGCCAAGTCGACCGAGCTGCGCTCCGCGGACTTCACCGTTGTGCCCTCTTTCACCGAAAACTTCGCAATGGTCGTCGCAGAGTCGCTCGCCCATGGAACTCCGGTAGTTGCGTCGAAAGGCACGCCCTGGGCGGATCTTGAACGCAATCGCGCCGGGCTGTGGGTCGAAAATGACCCGAATTCCCTCGCGAGCGCCATTGAGATGATGAGTCGCTCCGACCTGGCGGCGATGGGTTCGCGTGGGCGCGACTGGATGCAGCGCGATTTCGGTTGGACGAGCGTTGCCGCGCGGATGGTCCACCTGTATTCCGATCTCGTCGATGGACAGCGGGCGAGCTGACGACTTGCGCCGGCGCTTTGCCGGCACGGACGTCTGCATCGTCTCATCGTGCGGCGGCCATCTCACCGAGGTCCGTTGCCTGATGGACGCCTACCGGCATCTTCCGCATCTCTACGTGCTGAACGACAGGGCGATGCTGCCCGACGACATGCTGGGAAGGACGCTTTTCATCACTCATGCGGAGCGGGATTGGAGGGTATTGTTGAACGTCTGGGAGGCATTCAAGATCCTGCGCTCCGTACGCCCGAAGGTTCTGCTCAGCACCGGCGCCGGTCCAATCGTGCCGTTCGCATTGCTCGCCCGGTCGCTCTTCGGGATCCCGGTCATTTACGTCGAGACGCTGACTCGGGTCGCACGGCCTTCGCTTACGGGCAGGATCATGTACCGGCTCACGGACGAGTTCTATTTTCAGCATGAGCCGCTTCGACGTTGGTTCCCGAAAGGCATCTGCCTCGGTCTCGTCACGTGAAGGGGGCGCGGCTTGGACAGTGAACTGATCGACGCCCCGGGTACTTTCGTCACGGTCGGCAATGCGAAGCAACCATTTGCCCGGCTCCTCGGTGCAATTGCGAGCCTCATCGATATCCTGCCTGCGCCGGTGTTGGTACAGCACGGTCATACAGGCTGCCCGCTCGATGGTTGCCACCTCACGGCGTTCATGCAAATGGCCGAATTCGAGAGAGCCGTGGGCAGTGCCCGTGTGCTGATCACGCACGGCGGCGCCGGCTCCGTTCTGCATGCATTGCGTGCCGGCAAGCGACCGGTCGTCATGCCGCGAGTTCGACGCCTTGGCGAGCATGTCGATGACCACCAGGTCGAATTCGTACAGGCGCTCGCGAGTCGCGGAAAGGTGCTCATTGCCCAATCGGAAAGCGAACTGCGCGCTGCCGTGGAACGCACGCTTGCAGAAGAAGCGGCGCCTCACGCACTTGCGGCCGGACCATCCCCGTTGTGCATCGCCGTTGCGGAGCGTATCGCGGCCCATGTGGGTGGCAGGGTGCAGCGATGACTGACGGTAGCGTGGTTGTCGGCATCAACGCCTACCACGGCGACGCATCGGCATGCGTCGTACACGACGGGGTGCTTGCTTCCGCGATCGAGGAGGAACGAATTCGGCGAGTCAAGCACTGGGCGGGATTCCCATCGCAGGCCGTTCGCTATTGCCTGGATCAGGCGGGAATCACGATCGCGGACGTCGATCACATCGCGATCAACCAGAATCCCACCGCGAATCTCCTTCGCAAGCTCGGCTACACGATTCTGCATCGGCCATCCCCGGCGTTGATCCTGGACCGGATCCGAACCAAGAAGCGGCGCATCGGCGTGATCGAGGAGCTTCGGTCTCTGTTTCCCGGTGAGCCGATCGCTGCCCGCATGCACCATGTCGAGCATCACTTGGCGCACCTCGGCTCTGCATTCCTCGTGTCACCATTCCGCGAGGCGGTGGCGGTTTCGATCGATGGCTTCGGCGACTTTGCGTCGGCTGGGTGGGGCGTAGGAACGGCTGAAGGTCGCATCAAGGTCGACGGCGAGGTGTTCTTCCCGCATTCACTCGGCGTCTTCTACCAGGCGCTGACCCAATATCTGGGCTTTCCGAGCTACGGCGACGAGTACAAGGTCATGGGTTTGGCGCCCTATGGGCAGCCCCGGTTCATGGCGGAGATGCGGCGCGTCGTGTCGCTGCGCGGTGATGGCACGTATCGACTGAACCTCGCGCATTTCCGCCATCATCGAGAGAGGATCAGTTACGAATGGGAGGGCGGAGAGCCTCGGTTCGGCCGGCTGTATTCCCCGGCGCTCGAGGCGCTCCTTGGTCCCGCGCGAAGCCCCGAGCAGCCTTTGGAGCAGCGCCATATGGACATCGCACGCTCGGTTCAGGCGATGTACGAGGAGGCGTTCTTCCATCTCCTGGCCACGCTGCACGCACGCTATCGCGTAGATTCACTGGTCCTGGCAGGCGGCTGCGCGATGAACTCGGTAGCGAACGGAAAGGTCCTCACGCGCTCGCCCTTCAAGCGACTCTACGTTCAGCCGGCAGCGGGAGATGCCGGCGGCGCTATAGGCGCTGCATTCGTCGTATCGCGAGCGGTGAGCACGGAACCCGTCGTGCTGCCCTCGCCACTCGTCGGTCGAGGAGCGGCGGCGCCAAATCGTTTCGTGATGGATCACGCTTACTGGGGGCCGGAGTATTCGGACGCGGAAATCGGCGAGATTCTCGAAGGCATTCGCGGCCGTCTCGATGAACAGGCGTGCTCGTCGAGCCGCATTGCCGATGAGTCCGCTCTTTGTCATGCGACCGCGCAAGCGATTGAATCGGGAAAGGTCGTGGGCTGGTTTCAGGGACGCATGGAATGGGGACCGCGCGCCTTGGGAAACCGATCCATCGTGTGCGATCCGCGGCGGAAGGACATGAAGGACATCCTCAACCTGAAGATCAAGCGGCGTGAGTCGTTTCGACCCTTTGCTCCGTCCGTACTCCGAGAGGCAGTGCCGGAGTGGTTCGAGGTGGATGACGACGTTCCTTTCATGATGCAGGTCTACCAAGTGCGAGCGGAGAAGAGGGCGCAAGTGCCAGCAGTGGTACACGTGGACGGGTCGGGTCGGCTTCAAACGGTCTACCGAGATACAAACCCTCGCTACTACAGGTTGATCGAAGCTTTTGCCCGCTTGACCGGCGTGCCTATGGTGCTGAACACCTCGTTCAACGAGAATGAGCCGGTGGTCTGCAATCCCGGGGAAGCGCTCGATTGCTTCCTTCGCACCCGCATGGACATGCTGGTGTTGGGGAACTGGGTGCTGCGCCGAGAAACCGCGGCGTCTGCATGAAACTCGTCTTCGTCAACCGCTATTTCTTTCCGGACACCTCCGCCACCAGCCAGCTGCTAACCGACTTGGCACAGCATCTCGCGGGCGCCGGCTTCGAGGTCCACGTCATCGCGAGCCGCCAACGCTACGACGATCCGGCGGCATCGCTTGCGCCTCAAGAAAAATGGGAAGGCGTCCGTGTGCATCGCGTGTGGACGACGCGATTCGGGCGCTCGTCGCTCGTCGGGCGATCGTTCGACTATCTCACCTTCTATGTGAGCGTGGCCTGGCGGCTCCTCGTTTTGGTGCGCACGGGCGACGTCGTGATCGCGGAGACCGATCCGCCCCTCGTGTCCGTGATCGCGGCGTGGGTGGTTCGGCGCAAGCACGCCAAGCTCATCAATTGGCTGCAGGACGTCTTCCCGGAAGTCGCCGTGCGGCTCGGCATGGTCGGAGGAATCGCCGGCGCGATCGCTCGCCGGCTGCGGAACTATTCGCTTCGAGTCGCGACGACCAACGTGGTGCTCGGCGACCTCATGGCTCGCGAGGTCGCCAGCCAGGAAGGTGTCGATGCAGCGCGGACCGTGGTGATCCACAACTGGTTCGACGGAGAGTCGATCCGCCCCGGGAATCGAAGAGCGAATTTGCTGCGGGACGAATGGCAGCTCGAGGGCAAGTTCGTCGTCGCCTATTCCGGCAATCTCGGGCGCGCGCACGAGTTCGAGACGATCGTCGGTGCGGCCGAGCGGCTGAGGGAAGAACGCACGCTAGTTTTCCTCATCGTGGGCGGAGGGCAGAAGGAAGCGTGGCTGCGCAACCAGGTCGAGCGTCGGGGGCTTTCCTCGTTGTTCCAGTTCCGGGCGTATCAGCCGCGCGAGCGCTTGGCCGAGAGCCTGTCCGCGGCGGATGTGCACCTCGTCAGCCTGCGGCCGGAGCTCGAGGGGCTCATCGTGCCGAGCAAGTTCTATGGCATCGCCGCGGTCGGGCGGCCCACGCTGTTCATCGGACACCCGGAGGGCGAGATTCCCCGGTTGCTGCAGGATGCGCAATGCGGCTTGGTGGTCCGGGTCGGCGATTGCGAAGCCCTTTCGACGGCGATCCAGGCGTTGAAGGACAGTCCCCAGACCGTGGAGCGGATGGGCTCGAATGCCCGGAGGCTGTTCGAGGAGCGCTTCGGGATGCGAACGGCGACGGAGCGCTGGCGGCAGGTGATCATCCAGGCCGCCGGCTCCGCTACAGCCGTCGTTTGACGAAAACAGGGGGGCGCCGTACCATTCGCGTGGGCTCGGGACCGTAGTTTTCCCAGCCAGCACAAGAACTTACAAACATTTCCTGTTGGGGCAGCCGCGCGGATAGCCCTGGACGGGCTGTTCGTGCGTATCCCGCGACGATGGCGCGGGATCGAGGGAGCGACAAGATGAACAAGAATGTGGTTCGTGCTGTGGCAACTATTGCCTTCGCGGGTGCTGCGTGTGCGCACGCGCAGTCTGCGTACGTGCGGCCAACGTACCAGTATCCGCAGAAGCCGCCGGAGGCCGGGCCTGCAAACGTGCGGGTCGGCCAAACGCCGCTGTTCGTCACCCCGTATCTCGGCTTGGCCGCCGGGTACGACGACAACCTGTTCCTGAAGCCGTCGAACGAGAAGAGCTCTGCGCTATACGTCCTGAGCCCGGGGTTGAAGCTGGATGCTCGCGATCCCAACAAGGTCTTCCAGCTCAACTACCAAGGGCAGTGGGGCTGGTACACGTCGAGCACCGACGACGACTACAACGACCACGCCGCACGCGCGCAGTTCGACCTCGCGATCAATGCGCACAACTTCCTCAAGCTCGGCTTCGACTACATCCGCGGCCATGACCCGCGTGGATCGACGGACCGGCCGTTCGGGAACGAGCCCGACAAGTACCGCCAGGACAACCCGTACGTGACCTACGCGTTGGGCGCGCCGGGTGCGATCGGCCGCGTCGAGCTCTACTACAGCGATCCGACGCGGAAGTACCTCAACAACCGCACGTTCACGATCACGAGCGACCGTAGCTCCCAGGAGTACGGCGGCGCGTTCTACTACCGCGCCTTCCCGAAGACCTATGTCATGGCGGAGGCTCGGGAGACGAACATCCGCTATGACGTCGCTTCGCCGCTGAGCGCGGACGAACACCGCTACTACGCCGGCGTGACCTGGGAAGCGACGGCCGCGACGACGGGCACACTGAAGGTCGGCCAGCTGCGGCGCGATTTCGTCTCGTCCGCCGAGCCCAATTTCTCGGGCACGAGCTGGGAAGGCCTGGTCATTTGGTTGCCACGCAGTTACTCGAAGTTCGAGTTCTACACCGCGCGCCAGACGAATGAGTCGACCGGCCTGGGCAGCTTCATCCTCTCGTCGATCGGCGGCGTGACCTGGTCGCACTATTGGACGTCTTATCTCACGACCGGCGTCGATCTGCGATACCAGCGTGATGCTTATCAGGGGTTCGATCGCACCGACAAGATCTATGCGCTGGGGCTCAAGGCGGGCTACAAGTTCCGGCGCTGGCTCACGCTGGGCGCCGAGTACAGCCACACCAAGCGCGACTCTACCCAGGATCCCTTCGACTACGACAAGAACATCTATCTCCTGACCGCGACGGCGACGATGTAATGTGCAATAGCGCCGGCATCCGTCGATGCCGGCGCACTTCGAACCAACGTTCCATGGCCCGCCTCGCCCGCTTCATCGTCGTCTTCTTCGCGTTCCTGTCTTCGCCGCTCATCGCCGCGCTCGCCTCGTCGCCCCTGCTCGCTGCTTCTCCGGAGCTTTCGAGCTATAAGCTCGGAGCCGGGGACGTGATCTCGATCCGGGTGCTGGGCGAAGACGACCTGAAGCGCGAGCACGTGAAGCTCTCGGACGCGGGTACGATCTCCTTCCCGGTCCTGGGGGAGATCCAGGTGAAGGGGCTGACCGTGGGCGCCCTGGAGGATTACATTACGAAGGGGTTGAAGGGGCGCTACCTGCTTAATCCGCAGGTCACGGTTTCCATCGACGAGTACCGCAACTTCTACGTGAACGGCATGGTGGAGAAGCCCGGAGGATATCCGTACTCGCCGGGCCTCACGGTACGCAAGGCGGTTTCGATCGCGGGCGGCTTCAAGGAGCGCGCGGCGAGGGACAAGATCAGCGTGATTCACGACGACGACCCGAAGCAGACGCCGCATAAGGTCGACCTCAACACGGCCCTTCTTCCCGGCGACATCATCACGGTCGAGGAAAGCTTCTTCTGATGAACGATCTCACTCTGCAGGAACGGCTCCAGGCCGCGGACGTCGGGGCGACTGCAGGTGGCGAGTCGCTCGATATCGTCGAGTACTGGCGGGCCATATCGAAGCGACGCTGGGCCATCCTCGGGCTCGCCGTGATCGTGGGTGTTATCACGGCGCTCGTCGTGTCGTCGATGCGGCCGCTGTACCGGTCCTCCACCACGCTTCTGATCGAGCAGGGCAAGTCGAAGGTGGTGTCGATCGAGGAGGTCTACAGCCAGGGGCTCATCCAGCGCGAGTACTACCAGACGCAGGTCGAGATCCTGAAGAGTGACGACCTGGCGCGCAAGGTCATCCAGAAGCTCAACCTCACGACCAACCCCGACTACGATCCCCGACAGGCGCCGCCCGGGTGGATGGCGCGCCTCGTGCCTTCGCTGGCCCCTGCGCAGGCCGCGCCGCGGTCCGACGAGGCCGTGATGAAGAGCGTCCTCGGGCAGTTCAAGCGCAATCTCCAGGTCCAGCTGATCCGCAACACGCAGATGGTGCAGATCAGCTTCAGCGCCTACGACCCGCAGCTCGCCGCGAAGGTGCCGAACGCTCTGGCCGACACGTACATCGAGAACGACCTCGAGGCGCGAATGGCGATGACGCAGAAGGCTTCCGAATGGCTGCGTGATCGCATGTCCGAGCTGCGCGCGAAGGTCGACACATCCGAGCGGGCATTGCAGGATTTCCGCGATCGCGAGCACATCGTCGACGCGAAGGGCGTGGCGATGTCCGGCGCGAGCCGCCAGCTCGAGGATCTCACCAAGTCCCTGGTGGAGGCGCGGCAGCATCGGGCGGAGGCGGAATCGGCGTACTCCCTCGTCCAGCAAATCAAGGCCGGCCGTACGCAGGTGAGCTACGACTCGATCCCGGCCGTACTTCGCAGCCCGCTGGTGCAGAAGATGAAGGAGCAGGAGGCGGATGCCGAGAAGCGCCTCAGCGACGCGGCGAAGCGCTACGGGCCGGAGCATCCGAAGATGATCCAGGCGAAGGCCGAGCTCGATGCGGCCAGGCAGAACACCCACCGGCAGATCGACGCGGTGGTTGCCGGACTGCAGAAGGAATACGAGCTCGCGCGGGCGAACGAGGTCGCCGTCGAGCGCGCCCTTTCCCAGAGCAAGGCGGACATCCAGGGCCTGAACCGCAAGGAATTCCAGCTCGGCATCCTCGAGCGCGACGTCCAGCAGAACCGCAATCTCTACGAGATGTTCGTGAACCGGCTGAAGGAGACGAGCGCGGCGGGCGATCTGCAGACGACCATCGCGCGCGTCGTCGATCCGGCGAGCGTGCCCGGCGGGCCTTACGCGCCGAACAAGTCGCGCATCGTCATGATCGCCGTGGCCATCACGCTGGTTCTCGGCGCGATGCTCGCGCTCCTCCTCGACCGGCTCTCCAACACCATCAACTCCACGTCCGACGTGGAGAATCGCCTGGGCGTTCCGGTTCTCGGCGTGCTGCAGAAGATCGGCGGCTTCATGAAGAAGGGATTCATCTCCGAGCTCGCTTTCTTCAATGACACGCAGTCCACGTTCTCGGAAGCGGTGCGGACGGTTCGAACCGGCGTGCTCATGTCTTCCCTCGATTCTCCGCACAAGGTCGTCGTGGTGACCTCTTCCGTGCCGGAGGAGGGCAAGACGACGCTCTCGTTCAACCTCGCGTGTGCTCTCGGCCAGGTGAAGAAGGTCCTGCTCGTCGACGGCGACTTGCGCCGACCGAAGATCGGGCGGCTCGTGGGACGCGATCCGAAGTTGCCCGGGCTCGCCGACCTCGTTGCCGGACAGGCGCAGGTGAGCCAGTGCGTGTTCTTCGTGGAGAAGGCGGGCATCCACGTCCTTCCGGCCGGGACCGTTCCGCCCAATCCGCTCGAGTTGCTGAGCTCGAAGCGCTTCGGCGACGTGATCCAGAAGCTCAAGGACGCGTTCGACATCGTCATCGTCGACAGCGCGCCGCTGCAGCTCGTGAGCGATGCGCAAGTCCTCTCGCAATTCGCATCCTCCGTGATCTATGTGGTGAAGGCCGATTCGACGCCTTACCAGGTGGCGCAGAACGGCCTCAAGAAACTTCGCCGCGTGAACTCGCCGTTGCTCGGCGTCGTGCTCAACCAGCTCGATCTCGAGAAGGCCGAGAAGTACTACGGCGAATACAGCGGGTACCGCAGCTACCGCGGGTATCGCAAGTACGGCAAGTACGGCTACGGCCGCACCTACGGAGCGCAAGGAGACTGAGTTGGAGCGGCGGGCACGGGCCCTGGTCGCCGTTCCGGCGTTGGTGTTCTTTGCCCTGACCGCCGTACATGCGATTCGCCTCGGCAACGAGGGACAGCACGTCGCGGAAGCGAACGGCGTGATCGAAGGATGGAGTCGCGCCGAGACGAGCCGTGCAGACGTCGTCTCGACGCTTCGACTCGCCGAGCACGAAGTGCCTTACGACCCCGCGCCTCACGAGTTGCAGGCAGTTGTGGCGGTCCGCCGCGGTGGTGTCGATGCCGACGCCCGCGCCGCCATCGAGCAGGCGAAGCTCGCCGCACAGCTCAGGCCGAGCTCGCCATACACGTGGTCGACTCTCGTCGCGCTCGAATATCGGCTGGGCGGCACCGGTCCGGTCTTCGAGGCGGCCCTTCGCAATGCGGCCGAGCTGGGTCCGTCGGAGCCGGAAGTCGAGCGCGACGTCGTCGACTACGGTCTTGCCGTGTGGAACGAGGTCGCCCCTGACACCCACCGGGCGGTCGAAATCGTGGTTACAAGAGCAATGGAACGGGATCCCGGGGGGACGCTGCGCCTCGCGGCCAAGCGTGGTAGGCTGGCCGTCGCGTGCCGCCATCTGCCGTCCAGGGAGGACAAACAGTGGCTCGGCATCTGCCAAAGCACGGAGGCAACATCATGAAAACAGTTTCCGTCCTGCTGGCGTTGATAGTGCTCGCGTTTGCGGACGCCGCGCTCGCGGCGAGCGCTGTCGTCACGTCGCTGACCGGTACCGTGAGCGTTCAGAAGGGCACGGCCGCCGCGCGTCCTTTGCGGCAAGGTGACGAGGTCGTCCAGGGCGATGTCGTGGCGACGGGGTCGAACTCGACGGTCGTCCTCAAGTTCGATGACGGCCAGGTCGCCGCGCTGACCGCGAACTCGCACATGACGGTCACGACATATCAATACAACGCGCAGGCCCGCACGGGAAGCGTGCTCCTGTCGTTGCTGGAGGGCGGTCTGCGTGCGGTTACGGGCCTCATCGGCCACAACAACCCGGCGAACGTGAACTTCAAGGCGGGCACTGCGACGATCGGCATCCGCGGCACCGAATTCAACCTTTCGTACCACGTGCAGAGCGGCCTTCTTCTCTCGGTGTCGAACGGGCAGATCGTAGTCAATGTCGCGGGTAACCCGCGGCCGTTCGTCGTCGGGCAATTCAGCGCAGTGCTGGTGCGGCCAAACAACGTCGTGACGGTCGGCCCGACGCCGCAGATCGTGAGCAGCGCACCGCCTCAACTGCAAGCGACGAACAACAGCGCGAACAACCTGCAGGCCGCCGTCAACCAGGCGTCCCCCGGTACACCCCGGCAGGGGTCGTCGGGCACGCAAGGGCAGCAGGGGCAACAAGGCCAGCAGGGACAACAAGGCCAGCAGGGTGACCAGGGCCAGCAGGGTCAGCAAGGCCAACAAGGTCAGCAGGGTGACCAGGGCAACCAGGGCCAGCAGGGACAGCAGGGCCAACAGGGGACGCCGGGTAGTTCCGGTTCCGGCACGCCCCAAGGCGGCGGTGCGGGAGGCGGTGGCGCGAGCAACCCCTGACGACCGGCCTCACTGACATTCGGGGCCATCCCGGTTCATCGCCGGGGTGGCCCTTTCGTTTGAACGTTAGCCTTGGTTAAGCCGCGCCATTCCCTCGAGCTCGACAGCCCTCTCTACGCCGGCTTCGTTCTGCTTCTTCTCTGGGCGCCCATCCCGCTCGGCAGCAACCGGCCATGGGCCTGGATGGTTCTCGAGCTCGCCGCGTATGCACTTGCCGGCTTGTGGTTGCTGGCGTGGGCATTGGGGCGCGTCGAAGCTTCCGAGGTGGCGCGGCGGGCGAAACCCGCGTGGATCCTGCTCGGTGTGTGGCTGTTCCTCCAGGCGCTCGCGATCGTTCCGCTTCCGCGCGAAGTGGTGGCCGTGCTCTCGCCCGAGGCTGCCCGCATGCATGCGCGCGCGCTCGTGCTCGGCGTGGAGTCGCGCGCCGTCACGCTGTCGATCGACCCGTATGCGTCCCACGTGTCGCTCCTGAAGACCCTTGCGTACGCATGCATCTTCTTTCTCACGCTCATGCTGGTGAACCGGCGCGCGCGGCTGCTGCTCCTCGTGCGGGTCCTGGTTTACGCGGCGCTCGCCCACTCGGTCATCGCCGTTCTGCTGCATCTTTCGGGCGCGACGTACGACTACTTCGGATGGATGATGAGCGCGGCCGATTCCGCGAGCGGCACGTATTCGAACCGCAACCACTTCGCGGGCTTCCTCGAGATGAGCCTCGCGCTCGGCATCGGATTGCTCGTCGCGGGTATCTCCGACCGCAAGGCCGAGACCTGGAGGAAGTTCTTCCGCCTCACGCTCGAATGGGTGCTCAGCCCGAAGATGGTGCTGCGCCTCGCGTTGTGCGTGCTCGTGATCGCGCTGACGACGACGCATTCGCGCATGGGCAACAGCGCGTTCTTCTCATCGCTGCTCGTCGCGGGCGTGATCGGCCTCGTCCTCTCGCGCCACGCTCCGAGGAACACGGTCGTCCTCATCGCGAGCCTCGTCGCGATCGATCTCTTCATCGTCGGCAGCTGGTTCGGCGTCGAGCGCCTCGCACAGCGCCTGGAGCAGACGACTCAGGAAGACGTGATCAAGCGCGAGGAACCGGCCGCCTATACGCTGCCGCTCATCGAGGACTATGCGCTCTTCGGCTCAGGGCCCGGCACGTTCCATGTCGCTTTCCCCCGGTACCGTCCCATCACGGTCGTCAACTTCTACGCCGAAGCGCACAACGACTACGCGCAGTTCGCGGCGGAGTCCGGGCTGCTCGGCTTCGCGGCCATCGGCGGCTTCGTCGTGGCGTCGCTCGCGGCGGCGCTCGTGGCCCAATGGCGAAGGCGCGACCCGCTCATGCGCGGCATGTCGTTCGCCTGCATCATGGGCGTCACCTCGATCCTCATACACTCCTGGGTGGACTTCAACCTGCAGATCCCGGCCAACGCGACGTTGTTCATGGTGCTGCTCGCGCTCGGCTGGATCGCGCTGTACCACGGCAGGCAGGCGAACGGCCGCCCGGACGATCCGAACGAAAGGCAGTAACGGATGCAGAAGTCGCTGCGACATCGGACCGCGTGGGTCCTGTGCGGGATGGGCTTCGTGGCCCTCGTGATCTACCTCTCGCTCACGCCGAATCCGCTCGACGTGCCGCGCGTGGCCGGCATCAAGTCCGGGCATTTCATCGCCTATGCGTGGTGCATGTTCTGGTTCTCGCAGATCTACCGCTCCACCGCACAGCGCGTGGTGATCGCGATCGCGCTCTGCCTGCTCGGCATCGGACTCGAATACGTGCAGGGCTGGGTCGGCCGCGATTTCGCGTACAGCGACATGCGCGACGACGCGATCGGCGTGGCCGCGGGCTGGATCGCCGCCGCGACTCCGCTTTCCAATATCCTTGCGTACGTCGACGACAAGCTCAAACGATGAAGATCCTCGTCACCGGTGCCGCCGGGTTCATCGGCTTCCATCTCGCGCGGCGCCTGCTCGAGCGCGGCGATTCGGTCGTCGGGCTCGACAACCTGAACGCCTACTACGATGTCGCGCTGAAGGAAGGGCGCCTCGCGCTGCTTCGCGAGCATCGCGCGTTCGAGTTCCGCAAGGTCGACCTCGCGGATCGCGCCGCGATGGAATCGGCGTTCGAACGCTACGACGCCGTCGTCAATCTCGCGGCCCAGGCCGGCGTGCGCTATTCGATCGAGAATCCCTACGCGTACATCGATGCGAACGTCATGGGCTTCGTGAACGTGCTCGAGGGCGTGCGGCGCCACGGCACCGGCCATCTCGTCTTCGCGTCCACGAGCTCGGTATACGGGCTGAACGCGAAGATGCCTTTCGACGAGGGCCAGAACACCGATCACCCGGTGGCTCTGTACGCGGCAACGAAGAAGGCCAACGAGGCGATGGCGCACTCGTACGCGCATCTCTTCGGGATCGCGTGCACGGGGCTGCGCTTCTTCACGGTCTACGGCCCGTGGGGACGTCCCGACATGGCGCTCTTCAAGTTCACGAAGGGCATCCTCGCCGGCGAGCCGATCCCGGTCTTCAACGAAGGCCGCATGATCCGCGACTTCACGTATGTGGACGACATCGTCGAGGGCATCGTGCGCGTGATCGACCGCCCGCCGAAGCCGGATCCCGCATGGGACAACTCGAACCCGGATCCGGCGACGAGCAGCGCGCCGTGGCGCATCTTCAACATCGGCAATCATCAACGCGTGGAGCTCATGACGTATATCCACGCGCTGGAAGCGGCGCTCGGGAGGAAGGCGAAGCTCGAGTTGCTGCCGATGCAGGCGGGCGATGTGGCTGCGACCGAGGCGGACACGAGCGCGCTCGAGGAGGTCACGGGATTCCGGCCGAACACGCCCGTGGAGGAGGGGATCCGCCGATTCGTGAAGTGGTATCGGGAGTACTACAGGGCCTGACCGCGCGACCCCCTCCCCAGCACAGCCCCAAGGCACAGGGGAAACACACGAAGCCGTCCCAGGCCGCCGCCGAGGCGGGGAGAGCCGCTGAAAAAAAGAAGGGGTGCCGAAGCGCCCCGAAGTCACCGCAGGAGGCCTACTCAGAACGTGCCGACCATCGCGAGCGAGGAGGCGAAGAGCACGAAGAGAGTGACGTACCAGAATCCGGTGACGAGCTTGCGGATGAAGTGCATCGAGGCTCCTTGTCGCTGAAGTCGCGTTCGGTTGACCCCCTCCCCAGCCCTCCCCCAAGGGGGAGGGAGGGAAGAGTTGGTCAGTGCATGCAACCCTGCGAGATCACGGCGTTCACGCGGGTCTGGAACTCCTGGCTCGCGACGAACTGCTCGCGCACCTGCTCGCGCGTCATCCCGCCGCTGTTGAGCTGGTTCAGCCAGAACTGCACGCCGTTCACGTCGCCGCCGCGGCGCAGGAACGTGTCGTACATGTCCCCGACGAACTGCGCGTTGGTGCGGTTGCGGTTCACGTATTCGCCGCTGTTCATGAAGGACGACGAGATCGCATCGGCCTGCGCGGTGACCTGCGCCGAGCCCTGGCACTGCGCGGTGCGGAACTGCTGCACCCAGAAGCTGAATCCGCTGCTGTCGGGGAGGCGACCGAGGAGACCGCGGTAGAAGTCGGTCACCATGTCGATCTCGGCACGCACGGTCGTATTGCCGAACACGCTCTGGCTGAAGCTCGTGAACTCGTTCGAGAAGAGGAACGAGACCAGCACGACGTCGCGCGGCACGCCCTGGGCGATCTGGCCGGTCCAGAAGGACATGCCGCTCGAGTCGGGGGCGCGGTTGAAGAACGTCTCGTACAGGTCGGTCACGAAGCCCGTGTCATCGCGATTCAGGCTCGCGTACTCCGGGCTCGCGAAGAACTGCATCGCCATCGCGTACCAGGTCTCGTTCACGTCGAGGCCCATGCTCACCACGGTCGCCGCTTCCTGTTGCCAGAAGGGCTTGCCGCTCGCGTCCGGCTCACGCCGCAGGATCGACTCGTAGTAGTGCGTGATCATCGACTTCTCGGCCGTGCCCGCGAGCGCTACCGTGGCCGGGCTGGCGGGATCGTTGCTCGTGATGCTGAGCGAGCCGCTCACCGCCGCGGTCGAGTTGATCGCGCCCGCGGCCGCGGCCGGCGTGAAGGTCACGGTCACCGTGCAGCTCGCCCCGGCGTTGAGGGTCGAGCAGTTGTTGGACTGCGCGAACTGGCTCGAGGCCGCGATGCCGCTGATGGTGATCGTCGTGTGGCCGCTGTTCGTGATGGTGATCGTCTGCGGCAGCGACGTGGTGCCCATCGATTCGCCGCCGAAGTCGATCGAGCCGCGCGAAAGCGTGAGCTGCCCGGATTGCGTCGAGCCGGATTGCACCGTCTGCGTGAGCGCCGCCGACGTTGCCGCGCCATACGTCGCATCGCCCGAGTAGCTCGCCGTGATCGACTGCGACCCGGACGCGAGCGAGGCGGTCGTGCACGTCGCCACGCCCGAGGAGAGCACGACCGACGAGCAGATCGCGGTGGACCCGTCGAGGAACGTCACCGTGCCCGTCGGCGTGCCGCTCGAGCCCGAGACGGTCGCGGTGAAGGTGACGCTCTGTCCCGAGTTGGACGGGTTCACGGACGACGCGACCGCCACGCTCGGCGTGACGGGCGCCGGCCCGGTGCCCGCGGCGAAGAGCCGCGCCCAGGCGAGGATGCCCGAGCCGTTGCCCGCGACGATCCACTTCCCGTCGGAAGGCTGGATCGCGACGCTGTACGCCACGTCCGCGCCCGCATAGGGGTTGGCCTGGAAGGGCAGTGTGCCGCCGCTGCCGAAGGCCGTGTCGAGCGCACCGCTCGTCGTGTACTGCGCGGCCAGATACTCGCCGGCCAGCTCGCCGACCGCGGCGACCTCGCCGCTCGAAAGCAGCGCGAGCGCATCGATGCGGGTGTAGTTGCTGAGGACGTTCTGCGCGATGCCGTGGTTGCCGTACGTCGTGTCGAGCACGCCGCTCGCGGTGTAGCGCGCGAGCGTCATCTCGTCGGCCGAGCCGTTGAACGCGCGGCCGCCGAGCACGATCTTGCCGTCGCCCTGGATCACGAGGCCTTGCGCGTAGGCGCCGGCCGGTCCGATGGCGGTGGTCGTGATGCCGCTCGAGCCGAAGCCGGTGTCGAGCGTGCCGTTCGTGTTCAGGCGGAACACGCCGAAGCCGGTCTGCGTGCTGCTCAGGTCCTCCCAGGCCGCCGCGACGATCTTGCCGTCGGATTGCAGCGCGATGGCGGTCACCTGGTCGCTGCCCGTCGTGATCGAAACTTCGGAAATGCCGGTGCTGTTGAACGTCGTGTCGAGCGCTCCGGAGCTGGTGAGGCGCAGGACGACGGAGTTGTAGAACGTGCCGTTCCTGGTGAAGCCGCCGACCACGATGCTGCCGTTCGACTGGATCGCGATCGACGTGGCCTCGTCATCGACGCCGTGCACGGAGATCTCGACGAAGCCGCCGCTGCCGAAGCTCGCGTCGAGCGCGCCGCTCGTCGTGTAGCGCGCCACCTCGATCTCGTAGTTCGTGGTTCCGGCCACGCGATTGAAGCCGGCCGTGACGAGCTTGCCGTCCGCCTGCTGCGCGATGGCGTTCGCGGCCCAGCCCTTGGTTCCCGTGGCCCCGGTCGGATTCACCACCATGCCGCCGGTGCCGAAGCCGGTGTCGAGCGTGCCGTCGCTGTTGTAGCGCGCGACTACCGACGACTGCGCCGGGCGATTCGTCTGCGGCAGCTCGTACGGAACGGTGCCGGCGATCACGATCTTGCCGTCGGTCTGCACCAGCGTCGCCTTCGCCTGCGACGGCGCGCTGCCGAAGTCCTCGGTGACTCCGCCGCCCGTGCCGAAGGTCGTGTCGATCGCGCCCGCGGCGGTGACCATCACGAGATCCTCGTCGATCGCGCCCGAGCCGGTGACCGTGCGGCCTGCGAGCAGGAAGCGGCCGTCGCCGAGCAGCGCCATCGCGGCCGGCGTGTCCGAGCCGAAGACGCTGGACACGAGCTTGCCGCTCGTGCCGAAGCTGGTATCGACGGTCCCATTGCTGTTCAGCCGCGTGGCCGCATTCGCGGGTCCGCCGCCGGTCGTGGCCGAGCCGCCGCCCACGATCTTGCCGTCGCCCTGGATCGCGATGGCCGTGAGGCTCGCGCCCTGGCTGAAGGTCACGACCTGCGTGCCGCTGCCGTTGAAGGTCGCGTCGAGCGTGCCGTCCGTATTCAGCCGAACGAAGCCGAACGTGCCGGAAGAAACGCCGCCGACGACGATCTTGCCGTCGCCTTGCAACGCGATCGCGGTGCCGGACGTGAAGCCGCCGCCGAGGGTGCGGAATCCGCTGCCCGCGTTGAAAGAGGTATCGAGCGAGCCGTCGCTGTTGAAGCGTGCGATGGCGAGCGCACCGCCCGACGTGCCGGTCACCACGAGCCGGCCATCGGCCTGCAGCGCGATCGCATTGCCCTGCGAGTCGACGCCACCGAGCGGCTTGATCACGATGCCGGTGCCGCCGAACGTGGTGTCGAGCGTGGCGTTCGTGTTGTAGCGCACGAGGGCGAAGCCCTGGTGCCCGGTGTTGGGATCGGTCGCGAAGCCCGCGAGCACGATCTTGCCGTCGCCCTGGATCACCATCCCGTACGCGCGTGCGTTGCCCGTGCCGACCGGGGTCGCCGCTCCGCCGCCGCCGAACGACGTGTCGAGCACGCCGGCGGCACTGAAGCGCGCGATGGCGAACTTCTCCACGATTCCCGTGTTCACGTAGCCGCCGGCCACGACCTTGCCATCCGACTGGATCGCGACGCCGGTCGCGCTCGCATTGCCCGAGCCCAGCGGCTCGAGGATGTAGCCGATGCCCGCGGGGCCCCAGGTGGTGTCGAGCGAGCCGTTGGTGTTGTAGCGCGCGATCGAGAACTGCTGGGTGCCCCAGCGCGCGTAGCCCGCGGTCACGAACTTGCCGTCGGGCTGCACGGTGATCGCGGTCGCGGCGTTGTTGCCGCCCGGGATGCGGGTCTTCACGATGAGGTCGACGCCACTCGCCGCGAGCGCGGGGAGTGCC
Organism: uncultured Burkholderiales bacterium; assembly: GCA_964403515.1. Lineage (GTDB taxonomy): Bacteria > Pseudomonadota > Gammaproteobacteria > Burkholderiales > Usitatibacteraceae > Usitatibacter. The sequence goes on from CAYOGL010000012.1 coordinate 46,073, forward strand.
GAAAGGACCATGAGCAGCGCCAGGAATCGGGCGCCGATCGAACGCAACGAATGATGCAAGGACATGGAGAAGCTCCGGCTGGTTGGCTGTTTCCGGGCCAGCGGAGCGGGGGCGAGGGGGGCGCTGCTGTAGGCGTCAGACCCGACCGACCGATCCGTGGCACGACTGTCCCCATGTTCGTCGTGGACCGCGTCGAAGTTCTGTCGGCAGGGCTAGGTTCAGTGTGTAGGAAAGCCGGAGACGTGCGCTTTTGGCGACACGCCGCGGCAGCCGGGCGAAGGCAAGCTTTACCTTTGTCGGAACGCGGGCTTTTCCGCTATAATGTTGGGCTCTTTCGACCTTGCCCCACCGTCAAGCGCATGCACGGGGGGCTGCAACCCACAAGGAGAATTCATGCGCCATTACGAAATCGTTTTCATCGTGCATCCCGATCAGAGCGAGCAGGTGCCCGCGATGATCGAGCGCTACCGCAACACGATCACCCAGGGTGGCGGCAAGGTGCACCGTATCGAGGACTGGGGACGGCGCCAGCTCGCCTACCCGATCCAGAAGGTGTTCAAGGCGCACTACGTGCTGATGAACATCGAGGTGAGCAAGGAGACGCTCGACGAGCTCGAGAACGCGTTCAAGTTCAACGACGCGGTCCTGCGCCACCTCACCGTCGCCAAGCGCGAAGCGGAGACCGGTCCCTCCCCGATGATGAAGGAGGAGAAGTCCCGCAACGTGACCGAGGCCCCGGCCGCTGCAGGCGAAGCGAAGCCTGCCGGTGACGGCGCCGCGCCGGCCCAGCCGGCCGCCGCCTGACCCCTTCGATACGGAGAGATAGACCATGCCGAGACCCGCACCGCGCGGCCGTGGCAAGGGCAAGCCCAAGAAGGATGGACGCGCGTCCAACCGGGGGCTGTTCCGCCGCCGCAAGTTCTGCCGCTTCACCGCCGAGAAAGTCAAGGAAGTCGACTACAAGGACATCGCCGTCCTGAAGGACTTCATCAACGAGAACGGCAAGATCATTCCCGCCCGCATCACCGGGACGAAGGCGCGCTACCAGCGCCAGCTCGGTGTCGCGATCAAGCGCGCGCGCTTCCTCGCGCTGCTGCACTACACCGACCTGCACTGAGGCCGCCATGCAAGTGATCCTGATGGAGAAAGTGGTGAACCTCGGCGGCCTCGGCGACGTGGTGAAGGTGAAGGACGGCTTCGCCCGCAACTTCCTCATCCCGCAAGGCAAGGCCAAGCGCGCGACCGAAGCGAACCTGAAGGAGTTCGAGTCGCGCCGTGCCGAGCTCGAGAAGAAGGCCAACGAGCAGCTCCAGGGCGCCCAGGAGCGCGGCGAGAAGCTCGAGGGCCAGAAGGTCGACATCCCCGCCAAGGCCGGCGTGGACGGGCGCCTGTTCGGCTCCGTCACCAACGCCGACATCGCCGAAGCCCTCACGAAGTCCACGGGCATCCAGGTGAAGAAGGCCGAGGTGCGCATGCCGCAGGGACCCCTCAAGCACATCGGCGAATTCCCGATCGTGGTCGCGCTGCACTCCGACGTGCTCGCGAACATCACCGTCCACGTGGTCGCCGAAGCGTAAACGTCTGCACTTCTCCCCGGCGCCCGCGGCAGCGGGTCCCCCGCCGGGGTCTCTTCCGAAAAGCCGCCTCCGGGCGGCTTTTCTTTTGCGCGCAGTTCGATCGGGTCATTTTTTGTTGCGTGTCCGTGAACTCCCCGGTGCTCGAACCGACGCAAGCGTGGGCCGACTCCACGCTGCCACGCACGCGCACACCGGAATCGGCGGCGCGCGACAGACCTTGCGACCGCCGCTGACGAACATGTCGTACGAGATCGTCACTTCTCGTCGTCATGATTCGACAACGCTTCTTCGCTGTCCTCGCAGTCCTGGTCCTCGCGCTGCCGTGGCCGGCCCTCGCCGCGCCCGCGATGCTCGAACCCTTCACGGGCGCGAGCCTCGCGGCGCCCGCCGGATTGCATGCGAAGCCCAAGGCGGTGAAGCTCAACGCGAAGGCGCTGCTGGCGATGCGCGGGGGCGCCGAGGCCGAGCTCACGCTGCCCGATGGCGCGAAGCACGTCGTGGTCGCCGACCTGGTGCAGGACCAGGGCGGCGGCATCACCTCGTGGGTCGGCCACGTGAAGGGCGCGGGCAACGCGAGCCGGGTGATCGTGACCACGGGACCGGGAGGGTCGTACGGCGCGTTCGAGACGCCGACGGGCACGTATCGCCTGCTTCCCGGCGGCGCGCACGACTGGCTCGTCGACATGCGCGGCGAAGCGGAAACGGTCGGGCGCGAGAAGGGCGACGACCAACGCGCACCGCGGCCGAGCATGATGCGCAAGTCCTCGCGCATGGGAAGCCCGACCGTCATCGAGGCGAAGGCGGGAACCACCACGCCATACCTCGGCAAATCGACTCCGACGCCGAATGCGGTGATCGACGTCATGGTGGTCTACACGCAGGGGCTCGCGAACGATCTCGGCGCGAACCTCATGACGCGCCTGAACTTCCTCGTCACGCGCGCCAACACGGCGTACGCGGACAGCGACATCGCGATCACGCTGCGCCTGGTCGGGACCGCGATGACGCCGTATTCGGACACGACCAGCGACGATACGGCGTTGAAGGCGATCACGCCGGTCTGCACCGCCTCGCTCTGCGGTGCGGCGTTCGACCCGTCGGATTTCGGCGGCATCGAGAGCCAGCGCGACGCGAACGGCGCGGACCTCGTCGTGCTCATGCGCGACGGCGGCGCGTTCTCGGGCAGCGGGCTCGCGTGGATCGGCTCGAGCACGCCCGACCCGGACTACATGTACTCGGTGGTGACCGGTTGCACGCAGGCGTGCGAATACCTGTTCATCCACGAGCTCGGCCACAACATGGGCAACGTGCACGACCGCGGGACGGCGGCGTGGCAGGCGAACACCCCCACGCCGCCCGCCGGCGCCTATCCGTATTCGTTCGGGTACGCGTTCTGCGCGAGCGGCAGGACGAGTTGCGACCCGTACACCGCGGGAAGCTGCACGGCGGAGCCCGAGTGCTCGACGAGCGACCCGAGCAACTTCGGCGACATCATGTCGTACTTCTACAGCTCGCCGCGCGTGTACAAGTTCTCCAATCCCGCGATCAGCTGCGCGGGGCCGTCGGGCATCGCGGTGCCGTGCGGCATCGCGGACGGTGCGAGCAACGCCGCGGACACCGCGCAGTCGATGAACAACAACCGGTTCGCGCTCTCGGCGCTCAAGTCGCCGCGGGTCGCGCTCGCCGTCTCCGCCTCGGTGAACCCGTCGAACGCGGGGCAGGCGGTGACGTTCGTCGCGACCGCCACGGGCGCGAACGGCGCTCCGACGGGCACGGTCGACTTCCTCGATGGCGGCGCGGCGATCGCGGGATGCAGCGGCGTGGCGCTTTCTTCCGGGCAGGCGACGTGCTCGAGCGCGACGCTCGCGGCGGGCACGCACGCGATCACGGCGAAATATTCCGGCGACGCGATGTATCCCGCGCAGACGTCCGCGGCGTTCTCCCAGACGGTGAATGCGCTGCAGAGCGCGAGCAGCACGGGCACGCTGCCGTTCTCGTTCACGCCGGCCACGCTCGACTTCGGCGGACAGTCGATGGGCACGACGTCGTCCACGATCACGGTCGCCGTGGTGAACAACGGCGCGTCCGCGATCACGATCGCCGGCATCGCCGTGTCCGATCCGCAGTTTTCGCAATCCAACGATTGCGGCACGCTCGCGGCCGGGGCGAGCTGCCATGTCTCGATCGCATTCACGCCCGCGGTGACGCCCGGCGCGATCGGCACCACGGCGGCGGTCTCGGCGACGCTCACGTTCTCGACCGCGAACGGCTCGGCGTCGATCGCGATCGCCGGCCAGGCCGAGCGCTCGCTGGTCACGCACTACTACGAAGCGATCCTCGGGCGCGCGCCGGACGCCCCGGGGAAGATCTTCTGGGAGGCCGAGGCGCAGCGCATGGTCGGTCTCGGCGCGGACGTGAACGACGCGTGGCCCGCCATGGCGCTGGCATTCTTCGCGAGCGGCGAGTACGCGGCGCGCGGCCGGGATGATGCGGGATTCGTGGCGGACCTCTACGCGACCTTCTTCGATCGACCGGCCGATGCGAGCGGCATCGCCTACTGGAGCGGGCAGATCGCGTCGGGCCTGCCGCGCGATGCCGTGCTCGCGTCCTTCATGCTGTCGCCCGAGTACCGTGGGTTCACCCAGGGCCTGTTCGGCGCTCCCACCGTGCGGCCGGAGGTGAGCCTCGTCACGGATTTCTACCGTGGCCTTCTCGGCCGCCTGCCCGACGACGCGGGCATGGCCTACTGGCTCGGCCAGTTCCGCGCGGCCCAGTGCAGCGGTTCGGCGGCGGTCTTCGCCGTCTCCGATGCGATCTCGCGCACGTTCGCGACCGGCGCCGAATACGCGTCCCGCAATCGCACCGACGCGCAGTACGTCGCGGACCTCTACGACGCCTTCGTGCGCCGCGGCGCCGACCTCGCCGGCCTGCAGTACTGGGTCTCGCAGCTCGCCTCGGGCGCGCAGACCCGCGAGCAGGTGCGCCAGGCCTTCCTCTCCAGCGCGGAATTCACTGCCCGCGTCTCCACCGTCGCCAGCGCCGCCTGCCAACCATGATTGGGGACAGCCCAATTATCACCTCCCGACAATTGGGGTCTGTCTCCATTTAGCATCGATTTGGCGGGCTCATCTCATGAGCTTGCGGCGCGGTATTTTCCTCAACAGGTTGTCCTCGGAAGATCACCGCTTGCCCACAACTTATCTACAGACTTATCCAATTGAATCCACCGAAGGGCCATGACAGACTCCGTGCTCGCGATGTCTGGGAGCATCGCGCCGTTCGAACGAGGAGAGAAGAGCAACATGCCCTCGGCCCCTGCCGGTTCCGATCGTTTTCCCCGTTCCGGCACGGTGCCGGGTGATGCGCAGATCGAGTCGTTGCGCCTTCCGCCGCATTCGGTGGAGGCGGAGCAGTCCGTGCTCGGCGGACTGCTGCTCAGCAATCCCTCGTGGGATCGCGTCGGCGACATCCTCACCGAGTCGGATTTCTACCGTGCCGACCACCGCGTGCTGTGGCGCACGATCACGCGCCTCATCGACGAGAACAAGCCGGCGGATATCCTCACGGTCTCCGAGGCGCTGAAGATCACCGGCGAGCTGCAGGACGTGGGCGGCCTGTCGTACCTGCACCAGCTCGCGAGCGGCACGCCGTCCGCGGCCAACATCCGGCGCTACGGCGAGATCGTGCGCGAGCGCGCGATCATGCGGAAGCTCGCGGAAGTCGGCACCGCCATCGCCGATTCGGCGTATTCGCCCCAGGGGCGCGAGGCGCGCCAGCTCCTCGACGAAGCCGAGACCCGCATCCTCGAGATCGGCGAATCCGGCGGTCGCTCCTCGGAGAGCTTCGCGAAGATGTCGATGGTCCTCGCCGAAGTGATGAGCCGCCTCGACGAGCTGCATCGCAATCCCGCCTCGGTTACCGGCAAGGCCACGGGCTTCGTCGACCTCGACGAGATGACCACGGGCCTGCAGGACGGCGACCTCATCATCGTCGCGGGGCGCCCGTCGATGGGCAAGGCACAGTCGCTGGATGCAAAGATCAAGACGCCCACCGGCTGGGTGGAAATGGGTTCGCTGCAGGTGGGGGACGCGCTGGCGTCGATCGATGGCGCACCGTCGATCGTCACCGGCGTGTTCCCCCAGGGCGTGCGGCAGGTCTACCGCGTCGCGTTTTCCGACGGGCGCAGCGCCGAAGCCTGCGCCGAGCACCTGTGGCGCGTGCACCATCGCGACTGGAAGGCCGCGCGCGTCGTCTCGACCGCGAAGCTCGCGCAGATGCTCGACAAGCCGCGCTTGCGCAACCGCCTCGCCGTCGACGCGCTCACCGGCGACTTCGGACACGAGGATGCGCTGCCGGTCGATCCCTACGAGCTCGGGGCGTTTCTCGGCGACGGTCATCCCGCAAGCTCCCTCACGCTTGCGAGCGCGGAGCCCTTCGCCGTGCAGCAGATGGAGAACGCGATCGGGGAGTCGATGCGGCGCAACCAGATCGGCGCCTACGACTGGCACGCCGTGATCGCGCGCAACCGCGAGGGCGCGGCGCCGCCGCCGCTCGAAGGACTGCGCCGGCTCGGCGTCTGGGGCATCCAGGGCCACGACAAGTACGTGCCGCGCATCTACCGCAACGCGTGCCGCGCCGCCCGCCTCGCGCTGCTGCAAGGGCTCCTCGACACGGCGGGCTGGGTCGACAAGGGCGGTGGCATCCGCTTCTGCACGAGCGGCTACCGGCTGGCGACGGACGTCGCGGAGCTCGTGCGTTCGCTCGGCGGCTGGTGCAGCCTCGTCGACAAGCGCCCCACGCCCGGACGTGAAACGGGTGGCACGGGCACGGCCTTCGGGCTCGCGATCCGCCATCCCGATCCGCGCTCGTTCTTCCGCGCCGAGCACAAGCGCGCGCGGCTGCCGAAGAAATACGACGGCGAATGGCGCCCGGTGATCACGTCGGTCGTTGCCTCGCGCGTGGTGGCGACGCAGTGCATCTCGGTCTCCCATCCGTCGCGCCTCTACATCACCGACGAATACGTGGTCACCCACAACACCGCGTTCTCGCTCAACATCGCCGAGCACGTGGGGCTCGAGCTCAAGCTCCCGGTCCTCGTGTTCTCGATGGAGATGGGCTCGACCCAGCTCGCCACGCGCCTGCTCGGCTCGGTCGGCAAGGTCGATGCGCAGCGGCTTCGCACCGGCCGCCTCGAGTCCGCCGACTGGGATCGCCTCGGCGTGGCGCTCGGGCGCCTGAACGAGGCGCCGATCATGATCGACGAGACGCCGGCGCTGAACCCGCTCGAGTTGCGCGCACGTGCACGGCGCAAGTGGCGCGAGTACGGCGGCCTGGGCCTCGTCGTGATCGACTACATCCAGCTCATGCAGGGCACCGATCCGGGCGCGGGCGAGAACCGCGCCACCGAGCTCTCGGAGATCTCGCGCGGCCTCAAGGCGATGGCGAAGGAGCTCTCGGTGCCGGTGATCGCGCTCTCGCAGCTCAACCGCTCGCTCGAGCAGCGCCCGAACAAGCGGCCGGTGATGTCGGACCTGCGCGAGTGCGTGACCGGCGAGACGCTCGTCGTCCTCTCCGACGGCCGGCGCGTGCCGGTGCGCGAGCTGGTCGGCACCATGCCCGAGGTCATCTCGCTCTACGAGGACGGGCGGCTGCGCGCGGCGACCTCCGATTGCGTGTGGCCCGTGGGCGTGAAGCCGGTCTTCAGGGTGCGGCTCGCCGGTGGCCGTTCGATCCGTGCCACGCGCGAGCACCGGCTCTACGGGCCGGAGGGCTGGATCACGGTGGGCCAGCTCAAGCCCGGCATGCGGCTCGCCGTCGCGCGCCGGCTGCCCGAGCCGGCCGAGCACCTCGCGTGGAAGGACGGCCGCGGACCGGACGTCGTGGCGCTGCTCACGCAGCTCGGCATCATGCCCAGGCCCGGCACGAAGGTTCCGGCGCGCACGAGCGGTCGTGCCGACTGGTTGCGCGAGGCCGAACGCGCCGCACCGCTCGAGACGTTCTTCGAGACGGCCGGCCGCGCGTCCCGTCCGCGCACCGTCGCGCCGCCGCTGGGGAGCGAAACGATCGACGAGCGGCCCGGGGCGGACATCGCCTGGGATCGCGTGCTGTCCGTGGAGCCCGACGGCGAGGAAGAGGTGTTCGACCTCACCGTGCCGGGCCCCGCGTGCTGGCTCGCCGACGGCATCGTGAGCCACAACTCGGGCGCGCTCGAGCAGGACGCGGACATGATCTTCTTCATCTACCGCGACGAGGTCTACAACGAGGACTCGCCCGACAAGGGCATCGCCGAGATCATCATCGGCAAGCAGCGCAACGGCCCGATCGGGACCGTGAAGCTCACCTTCCTCGGCAAGCACACGCGGTTCGAGAACTATTCGGGCGCTCCCGGGTTCTGATACCGGCGCCCGGTAGAATGGGCGTCCTTCCCATGCCGCGCCCGCTCCAGGCCACCATCTCGCTCCCGGCGCTGCGCCACAACTACTTCGTGGCGAAGCGCCTCGCGCCGCGCTCGAAGGTCTTCGCGGTCGTGAAGGCGAACGCATACGGCCACGGGCTCGAGCGCGTGGCGCGCGCGCTCGAGCGCGCCGACGGCTTCGCCACGCTCGAGCTCGAGGGCGCGGTCGCGTTGCGGGAACGCCATCCGACATTGCCCATCCTCTTGCTCGAGGGTTTCTTCGAGCCCGCGGAGCTGGTCACGCTCGTCGGATCGAACCTCGCGACGGTCGTGCACTGCGAGGAGCAGCTGCAGATGATCGAGCTCGACCGCGCCGCGCGCCCGCTCGACGTGTGGATCAAGGTGAACACCGGCATGAACCGCCTGGGCTTCGCGCCCGATCGCGTGCGCAACGTGATCGAGCGCCTCGAGGCGTGCCGCGCCGCGCGTTCGGTCACGCTGATGTCGCACTTCGCGACGGCCGATGCGCCGCCCGGCGTGGACGAAGCGATGCGGCGCTTCCATTCGGCGAGCGCCGGGCTGAGGCTCCCGCGCAGCCTCGCGAATTCCGCGGCGCTCTTCGCGCATCCCGGGTCGCATGCGGAGGTCGTGCGCTTCGGCATCGGGCTCTACGGCGCGACACCTTTCATGGACCGGCCGGCGCGCACGCTCGGATTGCGGCCCGCGATGACGCTCGCCTCGCGGCTCATCGCGATGCAGGATCTCGCGGCGGGCGAGACGGTGGGCTACGGCGGCGGATTCAGGGCGGAGATCCCGATGCGCATCGGCGTGGTCGCGTGCGGCTACGCCGACGGTTATCCGCGGCATGCGCCGTCGGGCACGCCGGTCCTCGTCGCGGGCGCACGCACGAAGACCGTGGGCCGTGTCTCGATGGACCTCACCACCGTCGACCTCACGCCCGTGCCGAGCGCGCAGGTGGGCTCGCCCGTGGTGCTGTGGGGCGAAGGGCTCCCGGTCGACGAGGTGGCGATCGCCGCGGGCACCATCGGCTACGAGCTGCTCTCGAAGGTCGCGCCGCGCGTGCGCATGGCCGAGCAGGACGGAGCGTGATGGCGAAGGTCAAGACCGTCTTCACCTGCACCGAGTGCGGCGGACAGTCGCCGAAGTGGCAAGGGCAGTGCCCGCACTGCAGCGAGTGGAACACGCTGGTCGAGAGCGCGGCCGATGCCCCGAAGGCCGGCGGCCATCGCTTCGCGAGCCTCGGCGGCGCGGGCGCGGTCGTGGACCTCTGGCAGGTGGAGGCGCGCGACTTCCCGCGGCTGCCCACGCTCATCAACGAGTTCGACCGCGTGCTCGGCGGCGGGCTGGTGGAAGGCGGGGTCGTGCTGATCGGCGGCGACCCGGGCATCGGCAAGTCGACGCTGCTGCTGCAGGCCGCGGCACGCCTCGCCGAGCAGGTGCCGGTGCTCTACATCACGGGCGAGGAGTCCGCGCAGCAGGTGGCGCTGCGCGCGAGGCGGCTCGGGGTGAACGCCTCGAAGGTGCGCCTGCTCCCGGAGATCGAGCTCGAGAAGATCCAGTCCACGCTCGCGAGCGAGAAGCCGCGCGTGGCCGTGGTCGATTCGATCCAGACTCTTTACTCCAACGCGCTCACCTCGGCGCCCGGATCCGTGGCGCAGGTGCGCGAGTGCGCGGCGCAGCTCACCCGCATCGCCAAGCAGAGCGCGACCACCATCGTGTTCGTGGGCCACGTCACGAAGGAGGGAGCGCTCGCGGGGCCGCGCGTGCTCGAGCACATGGTCGACACGGTGCTCTACTTCGAGGGCGAGACGCACACGAGCTTCCGCCTGATCCGGGCATTCAAGAACCGCTTCGGCGCGGTGAACGAGATCGGCGTCTTCGCGATGACGGAGAAGGGCTTGCGCGAGGTGACCAATCCTTCCGCGCTCTTCCTCTCGCAGCACCATGCCGGCGTGGCCGGCTCGTGCGTGATGGTGACGCAGGAAGGCACGCGCCCGCTGCTCGTCGAGCTGCAGGCGCTGGTCGACGACGCGCACGGCATGAGCCCCAAGCGCCTCACCGTCGGGCTCGAGCTCAATCGCCTCGCGATGCTGCTCGCGGTGCTGCATCGGCACGCCGGCATCGCGTGCTTCGACCAGGACATCTTCGTGAACGCGGTGGGCGGCGTGCGCATCGCCGAGCCGGGCGCGGACCTCGCCGTGACGCTCGCGGTCGTCTCGAGCCTGCGCAACAAGCCGCTGCCGGCGAAGCACGTGGTGTTCGGCGAGGTCGGGCTCGCGGGCGAGGTGCGGCCGGTGCAGCGCGGCCAGGAGCGCCTGCGCGAGGCGGCGAAGCTCGGCTTCACCCATGCGATCGTGCCCGCCGCCAACCGCCCGAAGCAGCCCATCGAAGGGCTCGAGGTCATCGCGGTCGATCGCCTCGTCGAAGCCGTCGACCGCCTCTGATCCACCTGGGAATCCATTTGGAATCTATTGGGGGGACAGACCCCAATTATCATTTCGCGATAATTGGGGTCAGTCCCCAATCGTCGGCCATCGATCACTTGGTGAGCAGGGCGATGAGCAGGCCGATGGCGATCAACGTGAGGATCACGATGGCCGCGAGCGCGAGCTTGGGCGAGACGCTCACGGCGACTGGCTCGGGCGCGGGCTTCGCGGGCGCAGGGGCGGGACGGAACGCGGGCGCCTTCTTGCGCTCGGCATCGGCCACGCCGTTCTTCGCGGGAGCGGCGGCGGCGGGCGCGGGGTTTTCGATCTTGCCGCCGTACGCGCGCATCTTCTGCGTGGCGCTGATGTAGTCGCGGAAATCCTCGGTCTGGTCGGTCATCGCCGCCAGCCGCAACGTCGCGTCGAACGAGTCGAAGCCCTTGGCGAGCGCGAGCGGCTTCGCGCTTTCCTCTTCCTTGGTGGCCGTCGCCGCGAGCGGAATCGTGGCGGTGTCGACCTGCGCCTCGGGCGCGAGGATCGAGGCGGCCGGACGCGGCGGCGGCGAAGGCGGCGACGTGGTCGCCTTGAGCGCGGTCGCGGGGCGGCCCGCGTCCATCTGGCGGCGTACCTCGCGCAGGTCGTCGGCGAATTCCTTGATCGTCTGGTAGCGGTCCTCGAGCAGCTTCGCCATCGCCTTGGCCACGATCAGGTCGAGCATCGGCGGCAGCTGCTTGCTGTGCGAGGACGGCGGCGGCGGCGTCGTGTTCACCGTCGCGTACATGATCGCGTTCACGTTGTCGCCGTCGAAGGGCGGGATGCCGGTGAGCGCCTCGTAGAGCACGACCCCGAGCGAGAAGATGTCGCTCCTCGCGTCGATGGTCTTGCCGATCACCTGCTCCGGCGACATGTAGCGCGGGCTGCCGAGGATGAGCCCCGTCATCGTCTTCACCGCGGAGTTGGGCAGGCGCGCGATGCCGAAGTCGGTGATCTTCGCGATGCCGCCCCTGAGCACCATGATGTTCGAGGGCTTCACGTCGCGGTGCACGATGTCCTGCTGGTGCGCGAACCAGAGGCCGTCGGCGACCTGCGCGATGATGTCGACCACCTTGTCCGCGGGCGGCAGGTTGCCCGAGGCGATCATGTCCTTGAGCTCCTGGCCCTCGAGGAACTCCATCGCCATGTACGCGACCTGCTCGGTCTTGCCGACGTCGTAGATGGTGACGATGTTCGGGTGGTTCAGGCGCCCGGCGGCCTTGATCTCCTGCTGGAAGCGCGCCTCGTACTCCTCGAGCTCCTGCTTCGAGAGGTTGAGGTTGATCGTCTTGATCGCGACCGTGCGATCGATGATCGGATCGACGGCCTTGTACACGACGCCCATGGCGCCCTGGCCGATTTCCGCGACGACTTTGTAGCGGCCGAGCGACGAGATCATCGTCACTTCGCGCTGTCGCCCTTGGCGGGCGCGGCCGGCGTCTTCGCCTTGTCCTTTTCCTTCGTCTCGTGGCCGGCCTTGCGCTCGAGGTTGCGCTTGGCGGTGGCCTTGGCGGAGGCGAAGGTGTGCGTCCACGACGGGTGTCCCGCCTCGGCCGGCGTGAGGTCGAAGTTCGGGTCCACGTCGTAGATCCTGATGAACTGCTCGCGGCACGCGTGGTAGTGCTTCTGCAGGCAGAGCGTGAACGCGATGAACTTCATCGCCTTCACCTGGTTCGGCTTGTCCTTGAGGCCTTCGTCGATCGCGGCCTGCAGGAGCGTGCGCGCGGCTTCGAAGTTGCCCGAGTCGTACTTCACGAGGCCGTCGGCGAGCAGTTGCTCGGCCTTGCCGAGCGGCGCGTTCGGCTTGCCGGTTCCCGCGGCGGCCTCGCGCTCCTCGATCAGCTGGGTGCGCACGTCGCGATAGACCGGGCCCCAGATCGGATGGCCGTCCTCGGCCGGCGTGAGCGAGAAGTCGGGGTTGATCTCGAAGGCCTTGCGGAACTGGTCGCGGCACTGCGCCTCGCGGCTGGTCACGCAGTAGCTGAACGCGAGCAGCTTGCGCGCCTTCGACTGGTCGACCTTCGAGAGCAGGCCGTGCTCGAGCGAGCTGGTGAGGCTCTTGATCGCGGCCTCGTAGTCGCCCGCCTCGTACTGCTTGGTGCCCTGGGCGAGCTGCTCCTGGGCGCGCGTGCGCAGCGACTCCTCGGTGATCTGAGGTGCGACCGGCTTCTTCTCCTCGCCGACCTGCTGGCAGGCGGCGAGGGCGAGGGCTGCGGCGAGGACCAGCGCCGCACGGGAAGGATGGATGGGCATCACTGGAACTTGTACCTCACGGTGACCTCGTCGCGCGACTTGACCTCGAGGTTCTGGACGTACGGCGTGAACGTGGTATTGCGGACCTCGACCTTGTACTTGCCCGGCTCGAGCTTGAGCGACTTCATCGGCGGCGTGACGCCGCGCGATTTGCCGTTCACGTAGATCTCACCCCACGGCTGCACGGCGAACACGATCGTGGCCGGCGGCAGCGCGGGCTTCGGCGCCTCGCTCTTCGTCTCCGCGGCCTTCGCCGGCGCCTTGGTCGCGCTCGTCGCGGCCTTCTCGTGGCCTTCCGTCGCGTGCGTCGCGGCGGGCGGCACCTGCGCGGGCGCGGGCTTGGGCTCGAGCACGTTCGTTTCCGCGCTCGGCGGGGTCGCGGGCTTCGGGGCTTCCGCGGCGCTCGCCGCCGGGGGCGGGGGCAACACCGGCGCCTCGGCCGCCGCCGGCTTCGGGCTCTCGGTCGTCACCGCCGCCGTCGTGAGCGGCGGGGCGGCCGGACGCTTGGTCGCCACGAGGATGCCGAGCACGAGCACGAGCACGGCGAGCCCACCCGCGACCATCGTCAGCTTGCGCCGGTCGTGGACGAACGAAGGGATCGTGAGCGTGACGGTCGACGTGCCGGCCGTCGCGCCTTCGCGCGGCTTGCGCGTGCCGGGCGCCGTGGCCGAGGCGCGGTCCTTCATGCCTTCCTTCGCCTTCGCGAGCGCGCCCTCGTTGTGGCCGACCACGTAGATCTCGTGCTCGCGCACGTGCTTGTCGGTGCGCGAGCCCTCGTAGTGGAAGAGCTTCGCGTACTCGGTGGCGAGGTTGGAGACGACGTCGTAGTACGAGCGCGAGACGACGATCTGTCCGGGACGGGCGAAGCTCATGATGCGCTGCGCGACGTTGATGCCGTCGCCGATGATGTTCGGGTGCCCGTTGATGTCCTTCACGAGCTTCACCGGGCCGAGGTTGATGCCCATGCGCACCGAGTCCTCGCCGCTCGCCTCGACCTGCGTGGCCGTCGCGTTCTCGCGCACCATCTTCTCGCGCAACGACAGCGTCACGAAGAGCGCGTCCTCGGGATCGCCGAGGAAGCTGATCGCCGCGCCGTCGCCGGTGTCGAGGATGATGCGGTCGTTGGGCGGGATGTCCTTGATCGCTTCGGACAGGTTGCTCGTGAGGCTCGTCTTCAGCCGGATCTGCTCCGTGACCGGCTTCTTCGAATAGCCGACCAGGTCGATGAACACGACGCTGCAGATGAACGTGCGATTGGCCTGATCGAGCATCGTGCGACCTGGTGAGCGGCGGGGTGCCGTCCTCGCGTTTAGTTGTGGTAATGCAGGGACTTACGAAGCGAATTTGCGGCGAATCCTAGTTTAACCGATCGGCCGCCCGAACGCCTGTGCATCCGCTCACAATTCGAGGGTGCGCCCGTTCAGGGTGCGCGCGCCGGGCCCGAGCAGGAACAGGAAAGCGCGCGCGGCCGCTTCAGGCTTGCGCAAGCTCGCCCGGTTCTCCGCCGGGTGGCTGATCAGGCGCTGCGGCGAGGCGATCGGTCCGGGCACCAGCACGTTCATGCGCGGATGACCGCGGTGCTCGAGCTCCTGCGCCCAGATCTGCGCGAGCGGGGACAGGGCGGATTTCGCCACGGCGAACCCGCCCCAGTACGCGAGCGGGTGCGCGCCATGGGTCTCGCCGGTAAAGACGACCGACGAATCCTCCGCCGCCATGAGCAACGGCAGGCACGCGCGCGTGAGGGCGAAGGGCGCGACGAGGTTCACGCGCAGCAGCGCCGTCCACTGCTCGAGCGTCTGGTTGTCGAGGGGAGCGAGCGGGATGAAGTGGCTCGCGCAATGCACGATGCCGTCGAGGCGCTCGAGCTCCCGCGCCACGAGCTGCGCGAGCGCGTCGAACTGCGCATCGCCCGCGCTCGCGAGATCGAGCGGGATCGCCGCGGGCTGCGGTCCCTTCGCCTCGGTGATCGCATCGTAGGTCTGCTCGAGCTTTTCCTGGGTGCGGCCGACGAGGGCGACGGTGGCCCCGTGCGCCGCGCACGCGAGGGCGACCGCGCGGCCGAGGCCCTGGCCCGCGCCGGTGACGAGCACCACGCGGCCGGCGAGCAGGTCGGGCGGCGGTTCAAACGGGTCGGGAAGCCAGCTTGCGGTCGTCATGGCGGGAGAGGAAGGCGATGGCCGAAGCGGCAGCGGCTTCGCCGCTCGCCACCGCGCCCTCGAGGGTGGCGGGATGATCGCCCGCGGTGTAGTCGCCGGCGAGGAAGAAGCCGGGCGCGGCGGTCGCATTCGGCGGACGGAAGGCGCCGGGCGTGCACGCGAAGGTCGCGCGGCGCTCCACGATCGCCTTGGTCCAGATCGGCGCGCCGCGCGCGCCGAACGCGCCGACGATCTCGCGGTGGGCGACCGTGCCGAGCACATCGTTGTCGAGGGCCACGTGCGGGCCGCTCGCGGAGATCACGGCGGCGAGCAGCCCGCGCGCGCCCGAGAGCGACTCGCGGTCGAAAACCCACTGCACCTGCCCGCCGGCCAATCCCATCATCGGATAGGGCAGCGCCACCGGCTCGTCGTATTGCAGGTAGACGGTGGCGATCGGCTCGTGCTCCATCGCGGCGAGGCTCGCACGCAGCGCCGCGAGCGACGGCACGCCCTCGATGAGATCGCCGACCTGGAACGGGGCGACGGCGCACACCACCGCGTCGAAGCGGCGCGAGCGGTTGCGGGTCGCGATCTCCCAGCCTTCCTGCGCGCCATCGATCGAGGCCACGCGCGTGCCGAGCAGGATCTCCGCGCCGCGCTCGCCGAGCCAATCCACGGCGGGATCGGGCAGCAACGCGGACAGGTCCTGCGCGGGCAGCAGCAGGTCGGAATCCTCGCGCCGTCGGAACAGCGCATCGCGCAGCACGTGGGCGTAGGTCTGGGCATCCGCCCGCGCGAGCGGCGTGTTCAGCGCGGCCACGCACAGCGGCGCCCACAGCAGCTCGATCGTGCGCGGTGTCTGGCGCATCTGCGCGAGCCACTCGGCGACCGTCGATCCCGAGGGCACGCGGAATTGCGCGCGGCGCAGGCGCAGCATGAGGCGCAGCGCCGCCCAGCGGTCGGCGCCGTCGAGGCCGCGCGCGAGCACGAGCGCGGCCGCGAGATGCAGCGGCGCGGGCAGGCGCGGCGCGGCGAGCGCGAGCCGGTGCGGGATGCGCAGCGCGAGGCGATGGCGCTGCAGCGCGAGCCGCGAGATGCCGACCTCGCGCATGAGCGCGAGCGTGCGGCGGTAGGCGCCGAGCAGGATGTGCTGCCCGTTGTCGAGCAGGACGCCGCGGTACTCGACGCGCCGCGCGCGCCCGCCCGGCACGCGGTTCGCCTCGAACACCGTGACCGCGCAGCCCGCGTGCGTGAGCGCGACCGCCGCCGAAAGCCCCGCATAGCCCGCGCCGATCACGGCGACGCGCCGCTTCATCGCGCCTCCCGCTTCACGCCGCCACCCACGTCTTCCACGCGATCCACAGCTTGCGCAGCGGCGTCAACGCGATGCGCCGGTCGAGCACCGCGAAGCGGTCGCGCCGGATCTCGTCGAGCAGCGTGCGGTAGATCGCCGCCATGATGAGCCCCGGGCGCTGCGAGCGGCGGTCGGCCGCGGGCAGCGCCGCGAACGCGCGCTCGTAGAACGACTGCGCGCGCTCGGCCTCGAAGGCCATCAGGCGCTCGAAGGGCGCGCCGCCGCGTCGCTCGAGGATGTCCTGCGCCGTGAGCCCGAACTTCTGCAGGTCCTCGGCGGGCAGGTAGACGCGGTCGCGCCGCGCGTCCTCGCCCACGTCGCGGATGATGTTGGTGAGCTGGAAGGCGATGCCGAGCGACTCGGCGTACTCGAGCGTGGCCGCGTCGCGATAGCCGAAGATGCCCGCGGACAGTTGTCCCACCACGCCCGCCACGCGATGGCAGTAGGCCTGCAGCGAGGCGAAATCCGGGTAGCGGTGATACGAGAGGTCCATCTCCATGCCGTCGATGATCTCGTTCAGGCGCGCGGCATCGATCCCGTAGGTCGACGTGAACGGCTCGAGCGCGCGCGTGACCGGATGCTGCGGGTGGCCGGCGAAGAGGTTCGCCACTTCCGTGCGCCACCACGCGAGCTTCGCGCGCGCGACGGCCGCGTCGCTCACCTCGTCGGCGACGTCGTCGACCTCGCGGCAGAAGGCGTAGAGCGCGGTGATCGCGCGGCGCCGGTCCTCCGGCAGGAACAGGAAGCTGTAGTAGAAGCTCGAGCCGCTCTTCGCGGCCTTGTCCTGGCAGTATTGGTCGGGACTCAACGCGGGGCCTTCCGGAGGATCGCGCGCGCCAGCATCCGCATCCACGCGGCCGCGTCGAGCGTCGGCCGGTGGCGGAAGACGTCTCCGCGCGCGGCCTCGATTCTATCGAGAATGGCGAGCCCGCCCTCGACCGTCGCGCGGATCTCGAGGCCCACGCGCCCGGGAAGGCGCAACCCGAGCGGCGCGCCCTCGACCAGCATCGCGCGCGTGCGGGCGCACTCGAACGCCATCAGCGCGCTCCAGCGCTCGTCGGCGCGGCCCGCCGCGATCTGCGCCTCGCTCACGCCGAAGCGAGCGAGATCCTCCTGCGGCAGGTACACGCGGTCCTTGCGCCAGTCGATGGCCACGTCCTGCCAGAAGTTCGCGAACTGCAGCCCGGAGCAGATCCGGTCCGACATCCTTTCGCCTTCCGCAATTTGGGGACAGACCCCTGATTTCACGAAGAGATGCAACAGCAGGCGGCCCACGGGATTCGCCGAGCGGCGCGCGTAATCGCAGATGCCGTCGAACGTCGCGTAGCGCTTGGTCGTCACGTCCTGGCGAAACGCGTCGATGAGATCGCGCAACAGTTCGACAGGCAGCGCGTATTCGCGCACCGCGCGCGCGATGCGCGCGAATGCCGCCTCGGGCTCGCGTCCCGCCTCGATCGCGTCGAGCGCCGCGAGGTAGCGGTCGAGCCCGGCCAGGCGCTCGGCGTCACTCGCATCGCCCTCGTCGGCCACGTCGTCGGCCCCGCGCGCAAAGGCGTAGATGGCCTCGACGGGCGCGCGCAGGCGCGCGGGCAGCAGCCACGACGCGACCGGGAAGTTCTCGTAGTGATCGACCGGCAAGGGCTATGGAACCGCTTGAATTTTAGGGATTATATCGGCTGGGAGGGGGACTTCCGCACGCGTCGGGAGCGCTCGATTTCCGGTATAATTCGGTGACCGCGAAAGTGGCGGAATTGGTAGACGCACTGGATTTAGGTTCCAGCGCCGAAAGGCATGTGGGTTCGAGTCCCTCCTTTCGCACCAGGTCGCCTCGTCACGGTATTGTCCCCGCCCTCGCGAAGGCTTGAGGGGTTCATCCCAACAAGGAAAATCTCGAATGCAGCAGGCAGTCCCCAACACGCCGAGTCCGCTCGAACGCAACATCACCGTGTCCGTCCCGGTCGCGCAGATCGAGGCGGAGATCGCCACGCGCCTCAAGCGCCTCGCGCGCACCGTGCGCATGCAGGGTTTCCGCCCGGGCCACGTGCCCCTCAAGATGGTGGAGCGCCAGTACGGCTTCCAGGTGCGGCAGGAAGTCGTGAGCGATACCGTGCAGAAGTCGTTCGCCGAAGCGGTGAAGGAGCAGAACTACCGCGTCGCGGGCTACCCGCGCTTCCAGCCGAAGCCGGCGACCGAGGGCGCGAACGAGGTCGAGTACACCGCGACCTTCGAGGTCTATCCCGAGGTCGAGATGGGTGACATCTCCGGGCGCACCGTCGAGCGTCCCGTCACGCAGGTGGGCGACGCGGACGTCGACAAGACCCTCGCGACCCTGCGCAAGCAGCGCGCCCAGTTCGAGAACGTCGAGCGCGCCGCCAAGGACGGCGACCTCGTGAACGTCGATTTCGAGGGCCTGATCGCCGGCCAGCCGTTCGAGGGCAACAAGGCGCAGAACTTCACCATCGTCCTCGGCGAGGGCCGCATGCTGCCCGATTTCGAGGCGGCGCTCGTCGGCATGAGGGCCGGCGAGCAGAAGACCTTCCCGGTCACCTTCCCCCAGGACTATGCGGAGGCGGTGAAGGGCAAGACCGCGGACTTCACCGTGACGGTGAACCAGGTGGCGGAGCCGAAGCTGCCCGCGCTCGACGCGCAGCTCGCGAAGTCGCTCGGCGTGGAAAGCGGCGACGTCGAGCAGCTCAAGCGCGAGGTGCGCGCCAACATGGACAAGGAAGTGGCCAAGCGCGTGAAGACGCGCGTCAAGGAGCAGGTGATGGAAGGCCTGCACGACGCGGCCCGGTTCGACGTGCCCAAGTCGCTCCTCGACGCGGAGATCGAGCGCATGCAGCAAACCGCGCTCGAGGACCTCAAGCAGCGCGGCATGTCGGTGCAGGACAAGGCGTTGCCCGCCGAGCTCTTCCGCGACCGCGCCGAGCGCCGCATCAAGATCGGCCTGCTGGTGGCCGACCTGGTGAAGAAGCACGAGCTCTCGGCCAAGCCCGACCAGGTGCGCAAGGTGATCGAGGAGCACGCCGAGAGCTTCGAGCAGCCCGAGCAGCTGGTCCGGTGGTACTACGCGGATCCGTCCCGGCTGGCGGAAGTCGAGGCGCTCGTGATGGAGGACAACGTCGTAGAATGGGCCATGGGAAAAATGAAGGTCGAGGACAAGCCCGTGGACTTCGACGAACTGATGGGAACCAAGAAGGGCTAGACACATGTTCATCAACCACGAAATCGACCGCGACGAGCCCGAGGGCCTGGGCTTGATCCCGATGGTGATCGAGCAGTCGGGGCGCGGAGAGCGCGCCTACGACATCTACTCGCGCCTGCTCAAGGAGCGGGTGATCTTCCTCGTCGGCCCGATCAACGACGCCATGGCGAACCTGATCGTCGCGCAGCTCCTGTTCCTCGAGAGCGAGAACCCCGACAAGGACATCCACCTGTACATCAACTCGCCGGGCGGCAGCGTCTCGGCGGGGATGGCGGTCTACGACACGATGCAGTTCATCAAGCCGGACGTCTCGACCCTGTGCACGGGCCTGGCGGCCAGCATGGGCGCGTTCCTGCTGTGCGCCGGCGCCAAGGGCAAGCGTTTCTGCCTGCCGAATTCGCGCGTGATGATCCACCAGCCGTCCGGGGGATTCTCCGGCCAGGCCTCGGACATCGAGATCCACGCGAAGGAGGTCCTGTACCTCAAGCGCAAGCTGAACGAGATGATGGCGCAGCACACCGGCCAGCCCCTGGAAGTCATCGAGCGGGACACCGATCGCGACAATTTCATGGGCAGCGAAGACGCGGTAAAGTACGGACTCATCGACCGAGTCTTGAAGAACCGGAGCGAGTCATCCGTCGCATGAAAGCAAGGGATTTCCGGCAACCGTTGGCGGTTTCACGCCGCGCAGGCACTGGACGGCGGCGCGTCCTCGCGAACGGCGGCCAGATGAAACAACGCGTGTCTTCGCGGGCAGCGACATGACCGAAAAAGTTGGTGGCGAGAAGCTCCTCTATTGCTCCTTCTGCGGCAAGAGCCAGCACGAGGTGCGGAAGCTGATCGCGGGCCCGTCCGTGTTCATCTGCGACGAGTGCATCGACCTCTGCAACGACATCATCCGCGAGGAGG
>CAYOGL010000012.1:66479-108471 GCA_964403515.1 uncultured Burkholderiales bacterium
GTGTTCATCTGCGACGAGTGCATCGACCTCTGCAACGACATCATCCGCGAGGAGGCCTCGAGCGACGGCGCGCAGAAGGCCGCGAAGAGCGACCTGCCGAGCCCGCACGAGATCTGCGAGATCCTCGACCAGTACGTGATCGGCCAGGTGCAGGCCAAGAAGATCCTGTCGGTCGCGGTCTACAACCACTACAAGCGGCTGAAGACCGGCGGCAAGCAGGACGACGTCGAGCTCGCGAAGTCGAACATCCTGCTGATCGGGCCCACCGGCTCGGGCAAGACGCTGCTCGCCCAGACGCTCGCGCGGCTGCTGAACGTGCCGTTCGTGATCGCGGACGCGACCACGCTCACCGAGGCGGGCTACGTCGGCGAGGACGTCGAGAACATCATCCAGAAGCTGCTGCAGAAGTGCGACTACGACGTCGAGAAGGCGCAGCGCGGCATCGTCTACATCGACGAGATCGACAAGATCTCGCGCAAGAGCGACAACCCCTCGATCACGCGCGACGTGAGCGGCGAGGGCGTGCAGCAGGCGCTCCTGAAGCTGATCGAGGGCACCATCGCCTCGGTGCCGCCCCAGGGCGGGCGCAAGCATCCCAACCAGGAGTTCGTGCAGGTCGACACGACCAACATCCTGTTCATCTGCGGGGGAGCCTTCGGCGGCCTGGAGAAGGTGATCCAGAACCGCACCGACCGCTCGGGCATGGGCTTCGGCGCCCATGTGCGCTCGATGAACAACCGGCGTGAGCTGAACGACATGCTCCACGAGGTGGAGCCCGAGGACCTGATCAAGTACGGCCTGATCCCCGAGTTCGTGGGGCGATTGCCGGTGGTCGCGGTGCTCGACGAGCTCGACGCGGACGCGCTGGTGAAGATCCTCACGGAACCGAAGAACGCGCTGGTCAAGCAATACCAGAAACTCCTCGCCATGGAGGGCGTCGAACTGGAGTTTCGGGACCACGCCCTCACCGCGATCGCGAAACGGGCGCTCGAGCGGCGAACCGGCGCGCGCGGCCTGCGGTCGATCATCGAGCATGCCCTGCTCGACATCATGTTCGATCTCCCGTCGCTGTCGAAGGTCCAGAAGGTGGTCGTCGACGACGGCGCCATCTCCGGCGATGGCAAGCCTCTTCTCATCTACTCCGACCAGCCGAAGGTCGCGAGTGGCCAGCAGTAGGCGCGGCGTTCCTTTTTCTCGCCGCGCTCCGGTGGGGGAGTTGATCGGG
Source organism: uncultured Burkholderiales bacterium (assembly GCA_964403515.1). Taxonomy (GTDB): domain Bacteria; phylum Pseudomonadota; class Gammaproteobacteria; order Burkholderiales; family Usitatibacteraceae; genus Usitatibacter. The sequence goes on from CAYOGL010000012.1 coordinate 67,705, forward strand.
CGCCCGCCCGGCCCCACCTACCCGTGCAGACAACCCAGGAATGACAATGACCGCTTCGTTTTCCGCTGAATCCCGCGTCCTCCCGCTGCTGCCGCTCCGCGACGTGGTGGTGTTCCCGCACATGGTGATTCCGCTGTTCGTCGGGCGGCCGAAATCGATCAAGGCCCTCGAGGCGGCGATGGAGGAGGGCAAGAACGTCGTCCTGGTGGCGCAGAAGTCGGCGGCGAAGGACGAGCCCAATCCCGAGGACCTGTACGCGGTCGGCACGGTCTCGACGATCCTGCAGATGCTCAAGCTCCCCGACGGCACGGTGAAGGTGCTGGTCGAGGGCGTGCAGCGCGCGCGCATCGAGCGCGTGCTCACCGAGAAGGCCAACTTCGAGGCCGAGATCGAGCTGATCGCCTCCGAGGAGCCGGACTCCAACGAGGTCGAGGCGATGCGGCGCACGCTGCTCGCCCAGTTCGACCAGTACGTGAAGCTGAACAAGAAGATCCCGCCCGAGGTGCTCACCTCGCTCGCGGGCATCGACGGCGCCGGGCGCCTGTCGGACACGATCGCCGCGCACCTGCCGCTCAAGCTCGAGCAGAAGCAGCAGATCCTCGAGACGTTCAAGGTCGGCACGCGCCTCGAGCAGCTGCTGCAGCTCCTCGAGACCGAGATCGACATCATGCAGGTGGAGAAGCGCATCCGCGGCCGCGTGAAGCGGCAGATGGAGAAGAGCCAGCGCGAGTACTACCTGAACGAGCAGGTGAAGGCGATCCAGAAGGAGCTCGGCGATTCCGAGGAAGGGGCCGACCTCGAGGAGCTCGAGAAGAAGATCAAGGCCGCGCACATGCCGAAGGAGGCGCGCGCGAAGGCCGAGGCGGAGCTGAAGAAGCTGCGCCTGATGTCGCCGATGAGCGCGGAAGCGACCGTCGTGCGCAACTACATCGACACGCTGGTCGCCCTGCCGTGGAAGAAGAAGACCAAGGTCTCCACGGACCTCAAGAATTCAGAGAAGGTGCTCGATGCCGACCACTACGGCCTCGAGAAGGTGAAGGAACGCATCCTCGAGTACCTCGCGGTGCAGCAGCGCGTCGACAAGCTGAAGGCGCCGATCCTGTGCCTCGTGGGCCCGCCCGGCGTGGGCAAGACCTCGCTCGGGCAGTCGATCGCCCGCGCGACCAACCGCAAGTTCGTGCGCATGTCGCTGGGCGGCGTGCGCGACGAGGCGGAGATCCGCGGCCACCGCCGCACCTACATCGGGTCGATGCCCGGCAAAATCCTGCAGAACATGAGCAAGGTCGGGGTCCGCAACCCGCTGTTCCTCCTCGACGAGGTGGACAAGATGGGCATGGACTTCCGCGGCGACCCGTCGTCGGCGCTGCTCGAGGTGCTCGACCCCGAGCAGAACCACACGTTCGTCGACCACTACGTCGAGGTCGAGTACGACCTTTCGGACGTGATGTTCGTCGCGACCGCGAACACGCTCAACATCCCGGCGCCGCTGCTCGACCGGATGGAGCTCATCCGCCTGTCCGGCTACACCGAGGACGAGAAGGTCCACATCGCCAAGCAGTACCTGCTGCCGAAGCAGATCAAGTCAAACGGGCTGAAGGAAGGCGAGCTCGCGGTGACCGACTCGGCCCTGCACGACATCACGCGCTACTACACGCGCGAGGCCGGAGTGCGCGGCATGGACCGGGAGCTGGCGAAGATCGCGCGCAAGGTCGTGAAGTCGATCCTCACCAAGAAGAAGGAAGGCTCGCACCTCACCGTCAACTCCAAGAACCTCGACAAGTACCTGGGCGTGCGCAAGTACACCTACGGCATCGCCGAGAAGGAGAACCAGATCGGCCAGGTCACCGGGCTCGCGTGGACCGAGGTGGGCGGCGAGCTGCTCACGATCGAGGCCGTCAAGCTGCCGGGCAAGGGCAACACCGTCACCACCGGCAAGCTGGGCGAGGTGATGCAGGAGTCGATCAAGGCGGCCGTCTCCGTGGTGCGCGCGCGCGCCAAGCGCCTCGGCATCCCGGAGGACTTCTACCAGACGCTCGACCTGCACATCCACCTGCCCGAGGGCGCGACGCCGAAGGACGGTCCCTCGGCCGGCAATGCCATCGCTACCGCGATCACCTCGGTGCTCACCGGCATCCCGGTGCGCTGCGACGTCGCGATGACGGGCGAGATCACGCTGCGCGGCGAGGTGCTGCCGATCGGCGGCCTGAAGGAGAAGCTGCTCGCGGCGCACCGCGGCGGCATCAAGATCGTGCTCATCCCGCAGGAGAACGTGAAGGACCTGCAGGAGATCCCGGACGAGGTGAAGAGCGCGATCGAGATCGTGCCGGTGCGCTGGTTCGACGAGGTGCTCGAGCGCGCGCTGGAGCGCAAGCCCGAGCCGCTCGCCGAGGCGCCCGTCGCCCCGCCGCCCGCCGCTTCCACGCCGGAGTCCCGGCCGCTCGTCACCAAGCACTGAGCGGTGGAAAACCGGGGTCGAATCGACTAGAATAATCGTCTTCGCCGGGTGCTTTTGAAGGGTGCTTAGCTCAGCCGGTAGAGCGTCGCCCTTACAAGGCGAATGTCGGGGGTTCGATCCCCTCAGCACCCACCAGCAGCCGAACTCGGGAGTGGTAGTTCAGTTGGTTAGAATACCGGCCTGTCACGCCGGGGGTCGCGGGTTCGAGTCCCGTCCACTCCGCCAAAATCCAGGGCGAACCCCAACGGTTCGCCCTTTTTGTTGTTGAACCAGCGCGCATCGAAAGCGACCATGCTCCAGAAGCTCCGCGACATCGCCAACCTCAAGATCGTCCAGCTGGCGCTCGCCCTGTTCCTCGCGGTTCCCTTCGCGTTGTTCGGCGTGGACTACTACTTCCGCTCCGACGTCGGCAGCGACTCGGTCGCGAACGTCGGGCGCCAGCGCATCGGGCAGCGCGACTTCGAGGAGGCCCTGCGCCGCCAGGCCGAGCTCTACCGCCAGCAGTTCCACGGCCAGTTCGATGCGTCGATCATGGACAACCCGCAGATCCGGCTCGCGGTGCTCGACCGGCTCGTGAACGACCGGTTGGTGTCCATCGGGGCGGACCGCGCGGGCGTGGCGATCAGCGACCGCCTGCTCGCGCAGCGCATCGCCGGCGAGCCCGTGTTCCAGGTCGACGGCAAGTTCTCGCAGCAGCGCTACGACGACGTCGCGCGCTCGATGAACCTGTCGCCCATCGGACTCGACGAGCGCCTGCGCCAGGACTACCGCGACCAGCAGTTCCGTTCCTCCATCACGGACACCGCGATCGTGCCGCGCTCGACCATCGAGGCGTTCATCAAGCTGTCCGAGCAGACGCGCGACGTGAGCGTGGTGAACCTCTCGCCCGAGGCGTACACGGCGAAGGTGAAGGTCACGCCCGAGCAGGTGAAGGCGTACTACGACGCGCATCATCCCGAGTTCACCACGCCGGAGGAGGCGAAGGTCGAGTACGTCGAGCTCTCCCTCGACACGCTCGCGGCGCAGACCACGGTCTCCCCCGACGAGGTGAAGCAGGCCTACGACGAGCAGCTGAAGCAGGGCAAGTGGGGCCAGCCCGAGCAGCGGCGCGTGAGCCACATCCTCGTCGCGCTGAAGCCGAACGCGACCGACGCGGAGAAGAAGGCCGCGCTCGAGAAGGCGCAGAAGATCGCCGCCGAGGTGCGCCGCAACCCGTCGAGCTTCGCGCAAGTCGCGAAGAAGGAATCGCAGGACCCGGGCTCCGCCGCCAACGGCGGGGATCTCGGATTCTTCGGGCGCGGCGCGATGGTGAAGTCCTTCGAGGACGCGGCGTTCGCGGCGAAGAAGGGCGAGATCGTGGGACCGGTGCAGAGCGACTTCGGGTACCACATCATCCGCGTCGACGAGATCCGCCCCTCGAAGGTGAAGTCGCTCGCGGAGGCGACCCCGGAGATCGAGGCCACGCTCAAGAAGCAGAAGGCGACCACCAAGTTCGCCGATGCCGCCGAGCAGTTCTCGAACATCGTCTACGAGCAGCCGAACAGCCTCAAGCCCGCATCCGATGCGCTCAAGCTCCCGCTGCAGCAGTCGAACGGCTGGGTGCAGAAGGGCGGAGCCGCGAACCCGCCGCTGCTCGCCAATCCCAAGCTGCAGGCCGAGCTCTTCTCGGACAACTCGATCAAGGCCAAGCGCAACACGTCCGCGATCGAGGTCGCGCCGAGCGACTACGTCGCCGCGCACGTCGTCGACTACAAGCCGGCGACGCTGCAACCGCTCGACAGCGTGAAGGCCGGCATCGAGCAGCGCCTCGCGCGCGATGAGGCGCTCAAGCTCGCGGCCGCCGACGGCGAGGCGAAGCTGAAGGAGCTCAAGGCGGGCAAGGACCCGGGCCTCAAGTGGCCCGCGCCGCTCGCGGTGAACCGCCAGAAGCCGGGCGGGCTGCCGCCGCAGGTGATCGAGGGCGTGTTCCACATCGATCCCCGCAAGGTGCCGGCGTACGTGGGCGTGTCCACGCCGCAGGGTTACTCGCTGGTGCGCGTGAGCAAGGTGAACGAGCCCACGAAGATCGACGAGGCGCAGCGCACGGCGCTCGCCAACCGGCTGCGCGAGACGGTCGGCGTCGAGGAGCTCGACGCCACGCTGGGGAGCCTGCGCGAGCGCGTCGGCGTCACCTACCGCAAGCAAGCGATCGAGAAGCAGCCGCAGAGCTGAGGCGCGGGGCGCGCGGCCCGCGGGCTATTCGTCGCCTTCGAGGCCCGGCGTCGTGCTGTTGAAGCCGGCGTCGACGTAGATCGTCTCGCCGGTGATGCCGCTGCCGAGGTCGGAGAGCAGGAACGCCGCGGTGTTGCCCACTTCCTCCGTCGTCACGCCGCGGCGCAGCGGCGCGTTCCTCTCGACGAAGCGCAGGATCTTCGAGAAGTTGCCGATGCCGGCCGCGGCCAGCGTCTTGATCGGCCCGGCGGAGATGGCGTTCACGCGGATTGCCTTGGGGCCCAGGCCCGCGGCGAGATAGCGCACGCCCGCCTCGAGGCTCGCGTTGGCGAGACCCATCACGTTGTAGTGCGGCATCGAGCGCACCGCCCCGAGTTCGGTGAGCGTGATCACCGAGGCCTTGCGTCCCTCCATCATCGGCAGCGCGGCCTTGGTGAGGGCGGCGAGGCTGTAGCTCGAGATGTCGTGCGCGATGTGGAACGCTTCGCGCGTGACGCTCTCGTGGAAGCCACCCTTCAACGCCTCGCGCGGGGCGAAGGCGATCGCGTGCACCAATCCATCCAGACCATCCCAGCGCGCGCGCAGGCCCGTGAACAGCGCCTCGATCTGCGCGTCGTCCGCCACGTCGCAGGGGAAGACCCGGTCCGAAGCCCCGAACTCGCCCGCGAGCTCGACGACACGCTCGCGCACGCCTTCGCCCGCGTACGTGAACGCGAGCTCGGCACCTTCCCGCGCGCACGCGCGTGCGATGCCGTAGGCGATCGAGCGGTTCGAAAGCATCCCGGTGATCAGGATGCGGCGGCCCTGCAGGAAGCCCATGGGCGGTTCCTTCCCCCGTAGAATGGATGGGTTCGATGAGTGCGACGGGCTCGAAGTGTATCCCATAATGCGGCGAATTCCCGTGCGCCGGCGCATGGCGCCGCGTCCGTGATGAAGGCATGGCGCGCGCGCATGGCGACGGCGCTCGGCGCGCTCGCGCTCGCCGCGATCGCGCACGCCGCTCCGCTCAAGGTCCTGCGCGTCGCGTTCCCCATCGCCGAGACGAACTTCGATCCGGCCGCCACTTCGGACATCTACTCGGGCACGATCCAGGAGGAGATCTTCGAGTCTCCGCTCACGTACGATTTCCTCGCGCGCCCCGCGAAGGTGAAGCCGCAGACCGCCGCGGCGCTGCCCACGATCACCGACGGCGGCCGCACCTACACGCTGCACCTGCGCAAGGGCATCGACTTCGCCGACGATCCGGTGTTCGCCGGCCGCAAGCGCGAGCTCACCGCCAGGGACTACGAGTACGCGTTCAAGCGGCTCATGGATCCGGTCGTGAGCTCGCCCAACCTCTGGCTCATCGAGGGACGGCTCGCGGGCGTGACCGAGGCGGTCGCCCGCGCGCGCAAGGCGGGGCATTTCGACTACGACGCGCCGGTCGCCGGGCTCGAGGTGGTCGACCGCTACACGCTGCGCTTCCACCTGCTCAAGCCCGACTACACGTTCCTCTACATCCTCGCGATGCCGGCCATCGGCGCCCAGGCGCGCGAGGTGGTCGAGCACTACGGCGCGGACATCGGAGCGCATCCCGTGGGCACCGGAGCCTTCCGCCTCGCCGAATGGAAGCGCTCGTCGCGCATCGTGCTCGAGAAGAACGCCGGATTCCGCGAGGAGCACTACGAAGCCGAGCCGCCGGCGGACGACGCCCTGTCGCAGAAGCTCTATGCCGAGATGAAGGGCAAGCGCATCCCGCAGGTCGACCGTGTCGAGGTCTCGATCATCGAGGAGTCGCAGCCGCGCTACCTCGCGTTCCTCAACGACGAGCTCGACCTGCTCGCGCTGCCCTACGAGTTCATGAACGTCGTCCTCCCGGCGGGCAAGCCCGCGCCGTGGCTCGTGAAGCGCGGCATCCGCGCGATCGAGGAGATCGAGCCCACCATCAGCTACCTCTACTTCAACATGCGCGACCCGACCTTCGGCGGCTACACGCCGGAGAAGATCGCGCTGCGCCGCGCCATCTCGCTCGCCTACGACAACCAGGAGGAGATCCACCTGCTGCGCAACGGCATGGCCGTCGAGCTGCAGGAGATCGCCCCGCCGGGCGTCGAGGGACACGATCCGCATTTCTCCCTCGGGCGCACGTACGACCCCGCGCGCGCCAAGGCGCTCCTCGACATGTTCGGCTACATCGACCGCGACGGCGACGGCTGGCGCGACATGCCCGACGGCAGCCCGCTCGTCTTCCACTATCCCACGCAGCCCGACCAGCTCTCGCGGCTGTTCACGCAGCTCTGGAAGAAGGACCTCGACGCGATCGGCGTGCGCATGGACGTGCAGATCGCGAAGTGGCCCGACCAGCGCAAGCAGTCGAAGCTCGGCAAGCTGCAGCTCTGGGACGTTGGCTGGTCGGCCGACTATCCCGACGCGGACAATTTCTACCAGCTGCTCTACGGCCCGAACTGCGGCAGCTCGAACGACGGCTGCTTCGCGCTGCGCGCGTACGACGCGCTCTACGAGAAGGCGCGCGGCATGCCGCAGGGCCCGGAGCGCACCGCGGTCTACGACGAGATGGCGAAGCTCATCACCGCCTACGCGCCGGTCAAGTTGCACACCGCGGCGAAGGTCGAGGAGCTGGTCGAGCCCTGGGTCCTCGGCTGGCGGCGCCATCCGATCCTCCTCGCCGGCTGGCGCTATGCGGACATCGACGTCGCCCGCCAGGCGCGGGGCCACTGAGGCGGGCCGCGCTCGCGCGCCTATAATCCGATGTTCGGTCCCGTTCCCCACCCTTGAAAGCGCTGCGATTCCTCTTCCTTGCGGTCGTCGCCTGCCTCGCGTTCGCGGCGCCGGCGTCCGACGCGCCGCCGAAGGTGCTGCGCATGGCGCTGCGTGCCGCCGAGAGCGGCTTCGATCCGCAGCGGGTCTACGACCAGATCTCGGCGGGCATCTGCGAGAACCTGTTCGACACGCTGGTCACGTACGACTATCTCGCGCGCCCGGTGAAGGTGGTCGCGCTCGCCGCCGAGTCGGTGCCCGAGCCCGAGGACGGCGGCACGCGCTATACGTTCCGCATCAGGCCGGGCATCTACTTCGCCGACGATCCCGTGTTCAAGGGCAAGAAGCGCGAGCTCGTGGCGCGCGACGTCGAGTACATGATCAAGCGCTTCCGCGATCCCGAGGTCCGCAGCGCCTACGCGTGGCTCTTCGAGCACAACATCGTCGGGCTCGACGCGCTCGCCGAGCGCGCGAAGAAGGAAGGCCACTTCGACTACGACGCGAAGGTGGCGGGGCTCGAAGTGCGCGGCCCGTACGAGATCAGCATCAAGCTCACGGCGCCCAACTACAACTTCCTCTACTTCATGGCGATGCCGAACGTGGCGCCGGTCGCGCGCGAGGTGATGGAGGCGTACGCGGCGGACACGATGGCGCACCCGGTGGGCACGGGACCGTACGTGCTCAAGGAGTGGGTGCGGCGCGCGAAGATCGTCCTCGAGCGCAATCCCGGCTACCGCGGCTTCGAGCTCGACACGCGCTATGCCGATCCGCGCGACGAGGAGGACCGGCGCGTGATCGAGGACCTCGCGGGCAAGCGCCTGCCGCTGCTCGACCGCATCGAGCTCTATCCCATCGAGGACGCGCAGCCACGCTACCTCGCGTTCTTGAACCGCGAGCACGATATCCTCGAGCTGCCCCCGCAGTTCGTGAACCAGGTGCTGCCCAAAGGCATGCTCGCGCCGCAGCTGGCCGCCCAGGGCGTGCGCGTGTTCCGCGAGGTCGAGCCGACGCTCACCTACGACGTGTTCAACCTCGACGCCAGGGTGGGCGGCGTGGACAACCCGCTCGGCGGCCTCGGGCCCGAACGCGTGGCGCTGCGCCGCGCGATGGTGCTCGGCTACGACCACGAGAAGGAGATCGCGATCGTGCGCCAGGGACAGGCGATCGCCGCGCGCACGCCGGTGCCGCCAGGCGTGGTCGGGCACGATCCCGCGCTGTGGTCGCGCACCGAGGACTACGACCCGGCGCGCGCGAAGGCGCTCCTCGATCTCTTCGGCTATGCCGACCGCGATGGCGACGGCTTCCGCGAGCGGCCCGACGGGCGGCCCCTCGTGCTGCGCTACAAGTACCAGGCGGGCGGCCAGGCCTCGCGCGAGCTGGCGCGCCTCTGGGTGGACTGCATGGCCGAGATCGGCATCCGCGTCGAGGCCACCGCCGTGCAGTTCGCCGACCTCGTGAACGACCGGCGCCTCGGCAACTTCCAGTTCGCGATGGATGCGTGGATCGCCGACTATCCCGACGGCCAGAACTTCCTGCAGCTCCTCTACGGCCCGAACACCGACCAGTCCAACGAATCGCGCTTTCGCCTCCCCGCGTACGACCGCCTCTACGAGAAGTCGCTCGCGCTGCCCGACGGCGAGGCGCGCAACCGCATCTACCGCGAGATGATCCGGCTCTCGTACGCGTACGCGCCCTGGCGGCTGGGCGTGACGCCGACCGTGAACTACCTGGAATATCCGTGGGTGAAGGGCTTCAAGAAGCACCCGATCCTGGTCACCAACTACCGATGGCTCGATATCGACGCCGCCGCCCGGCAGGCGGCCGTGCGCTAGCGCCGGCGAAGGAGGCAACGTCCCGATGACCGCCTATGTGATCCGCCGCATCTGGCAGATGATCCCCACGATCTTCGGGGTGATCCTGCTGATCTTCCTGCTCTTCAACTGGGTCGGCGGCGACCCGGCGCAGGTGCTCGCGGGCAAGATCTCGAACCCCGAGCAGATCGCCAACATCCGCCACCAGCTCGGCGTCGACCGGCCCTACTGGTACCAGCTGTGGGTGTTCGTGAAGCAGGTCTTCACGTTCGACTTCGGCCGCAGCTGGTCGACCAACGAGCTGGTGTCGCACATCATCCTCACGCGCGTGGGACCGACGCTCACCATCACGGTGCCCGTGATCCTGATCGGGACCGCGCTCGCGGTGGTGTTCGCGATCATGGTCGCCTACGTGCGCGGCACGCTCACCGACCGCGCGATCATGATCGGCTGCACGGTCGCGATGTCGATCAGCTTCCTCGTCTACATCATCGTCTTCCAGTGGCTCTTCGGCTTCGTCCTCGGCTGGTTCCCGGTGCAGGGCTGGAGCGAGAGCTTCTGGAAGAACCTCCTCTACTACGCGCCGCTGCCGATCATGCTCGCGGTGTTCGTGGGGCTCGCCCCGGAGCTGCGGCTCTACCGCTCGTTCTTCCTCGACGAGATCCACCAGGATTACGTGCGCACCGCGCGCGCCAAGGGCGTTCCCGAGACCAAGGTGATGATGAAGCACGTGCTGAGGAACGCGATGATCCCGATCCTCACCAACCTCGGCATCGCGCTGCCCGGCATCTTCGTGGGCTCGTTCCTGCTCGAGGTGTTCTTCTCGATCCCGGGGCTCGGCCGCGAGATCGTCACGGCCGTGAACCGCAGCGACTTCCCGGTCATCAAGGCGGTCACCGTGTACCTCGCGATGCTGACCATGATCATCAACCTGTTGGTCGACGTGCTCTACAAGTTCGTCGACCCGAGGGTGACCTTCAAATGAGCGCCGTCCTCGCTCCCGCGCGCGGGGCCGCGCGCCAGGAATCCCCCGGCCTCTGGACGCTCGCGTGGCGGCGCCTCAGGCAGGATCGCGTCGGCATGGTCTCGCTCGTGATCGTCGCCTTCTACCTCGCGATGATGACCGCCTCGTACACCGGGCTCATCGCGCGCGACTGGAACAAGGAGAAGGGCGTCTCCTACGCGAACCCGTCGTTCCTCGCCGGCGCGACGAACCTCGAGGCCGAGGCGATGGCGCGCCACGAGGGCGCCGCGAAGGGCGCGCCCGTGGACCTCTCCGACGTCGACCCGCTCGCGCCCTGGTACCGGCAATGGGACGAGCGCGCGAAGAAGATCGCCGTCACCGAGACGCCGCGCGCGCAGACGCTGCCCTTCGGCGGCGACAAGTGGGGGCGCGACGTGCTGCAGAAGACGATCAAGGGCTCCGAGGTGTCGATCTTCGTGGGCCTGTCCTCGGCGCTGCTCGCCACGCTGATCGGCACCTTCCTCGGCGCGATGGCGGGTTACTGGGGCGGGAAGGTGAACGACTTCCTCGAGTGGTTCTACAACATCTTCACCTCGATCCCGTACATCCTGCTCATCCTCGCGTTCGCGGCGGTCGCCACCGCCACCGGCAAGCTCGGCAAGGGCATCGTGCCGATCGTGCTCGTGCTCTCGCTCACGGGCTGGACCGGCATCTACCGGCTCATGCGCGCGGAGTACATCAAGCACGTGAACCGCGAGTACGTGAAGGCGGCGCAGGCGATCGGCGCCACGAACCTCTCGCGCATGTTCCACCATATCCTGCCCAACACGAGCCACGTCGCGCTGGTGCAGCTGTCGCAGTACACCGTCGGCTTCATCAAGGCGGAGGTGATCCTGTCCTTCCTCGGCTTCGGCGTGCCGGTCGACATGGTGTCGTGGGGCACGATGCTCGCCGAGGCGCAGAACGAGCTCGTGATCGGCAAGTGGTGGCAGCTGGTCGCCGCCGGCGCGAGCATGGCCATCCTCGTCACCGCGTTCTCGCTGCTCACCGACTCGCTGCGCGACGCCCTCGACCCGAAACTCAGATGAGCGACCCGAACCTCCTGCTCCAGGTGCGCGACCTGGACGTGCGCTTCCGGCTCGACCGCAAGAGCGAGCCCTTCCGCGCGGTGAACGGCATCTCGTTCGACATTCCCGGGCGCAGCACCGTCGCGCTGGTCGGCGAGTCGGGCAGCGGCAAGAGCGTGACCGCGATGTCGATCCTGGGGCTGCTGCCCGAGAACGCGATCGTCGCCCCGGAAAGCCGCATCCTTTACGGCGGCCGCGACCTGCTCAAGGCGCCGCAGGCCGAGCTGCAGTCGATCCGCGGCAAGGAGATCTCGGTCATCTTCCAGGAGCCGATGACGTCGCTCAATCCCGTGTTCACCGTGGGCGAGCAGATCGGCGAGGTGCTGCGCATGCACATGGGCCTCGGCATCCGCGAGGCGCAGGCGCGCGCCGAGGCGCTGCTGGGCGAGGTCGGCATCCCCGATCCGAAGCTGCGGCTCGCCTCGTACCCGCACGAGATGTCGGGCGGCCAGCAGCAGCGCGTGATGATCGCGATGGCGATCGCGTGCGAGCCCAAGCTGCTCATCGCCGACGAGCCGACGACGGCGCTCGACGTCACCATCCAGAAGCAGATCCTGGAGCTCGTCGCGAAGCTGCAGGAGCGCCACCAGATGTCGGTGCTCTTCATCACGCACGACCTCGGCGTCGTGGGCGAGATCGCCGATCGCGTCGTGGTGATGCAGAACGGCGTGATCCAGGAGCAGGGCGACGTGCGGCGGATCTTCGAGCACCCGCAGCATCCGTACACGAAGGCGCTGCTCGCGTGCCGACCGCGGCTCGACCGGCGGCCGAAGCGCCTGCCGGTCATCGACGACTTCCTGAAGGGTGGCGGCAGCGTGCGCCTCGAGGAGCGCCACCGCGGCACCTCGCCCTCCGACCCGATCATCCTCGAGGTGAAGAACCTCGAGAAGACGTTCTTCCTCAAGGAGGGGCTCTTCCGCAAGCGCGCCGTGCCCGCCGTGCGCGGGGTGAGCTTCCGCCTGCCCAGGGGCAAGACGCTCGGGCTCGTCGGCGAATCGGGCTCGGGCAAGACCACCGTCGGGCTCACGGTGATGCGGCTGCACGAAGCCACCGGCGGCGAGGTGCTGTTCGAGGGGCGCGACCTCCTCGCGCTCTCGGAAAAGGACATGATGCCGTACCGGCGGCGCATCCAGATCATCTTCCAGAACCCGTACGCGTCGCTGAATCCGCGCTTCACCATCGGCCAGATCCTCGTCGAGCCGATGCGCATCCACGGCATCGGCGCCGGCGCCGGCGAGCGCGTCGACGCCGCCTTCCAGCTGCTCAACCGCGTGGGGCTCGCGGAGGCTTCGTTCTACAAGTACCCGCACGAGTTCTCCGGCGGGCAGCGGCAACGCATCGCCATCGCACGCTGCCTCACGATGAAGCCCGACGTGCTCATCTGCGACGAGTCGGTGTCCGCGCTCGACGTGTCGGTGCAGGCGCAGGTGCTCAACCTGCTGCAGGACCTGCAGGACGAGTTCGGCCTGTCGTACATCTTCATCTCCCACGACCTCGCCGTCGTGAAGTACATCTCCGACGAGATCATGGTCATGAACGACGGCGCGATCGTGGAGATGGCGGACTCCGACGAGATCTATCGCCATCCGCGCGAGGAATACACGCGCCGACTGCTCGCCTCGATCCCGAAGGGACTGCAGCGCGCGCAGGTGCCGGCATGAACGCGCGCATCGCCAGCGTTCTCGCCGCATGCGCGCTCGCCGCATGCGCGGGCACGCCGCCCCATCCCGCCGCCATCGATCCGGCCACGCTCGATCCGGCGATCCGGCCGCAGGACGATCTCTACCGCTACGTGAACGCGCGCTGGGAGGCGGCCACGCAGATCCCCGCGGACAAGGCGCGCTGGGGCTCCTACGTCGCGCTGCACGAGCGGACCGAGCAGCAACTGCACGGCATCGTCGACGACCTCGTGGCGGGTCGCGGCGCGAACGGCGACCCGGATGCGCAACGCGTTCGCGACTTGTACGCGAGCTTCATGGACGAGGCGCGCATCGCGACCCTGGGTGCGAAGCCGATCGCGGGCGAGCTCGCGCGGGTCGATCGCCTCGCGAGCGTCGACGACGTTCCCGAGCTCATCGCGCACCTGTCACGGATCGGCGTGGACACGCCCTTCGCGCCCGAGATCCACCAGGACGCCAAGCGGCCCACGGTCTACATCGTCGACCTCGGGCAGAGCGGCCTCGGCATGCCCGATCGCGACTACTACCTGAAGCGCGACGACGAGCGCTTGGCCGCGATCCGCGCCGAGTATCGCAAGCACGTCGCGAGGATGCTCGCGGAAGCGGGCGTGGCGCAGCCCGCCGCGCAGGCCGACGCGATCCTCGGTCTCGAGACGCGGCTCGCCGAGGACCAGTGGACGCGCGTGGCGAATCGCGACCCGGTGAAGACCTACAACCCGGTGGCGGTCGGCGACCTCGAGCGCCTCGCGCCCGGCTTCGGATGGAACGCGTACCTCGCGGGCGCCGGATTCGAGGGACGGATCGATCGCGTGATCGTGAGCCAGCCGAGCTACCTCACGGCCTTCGCGCACCGGGTGTCGACCGTGCCGCTCGAGACGTGGAAGGCGTATTTCCGCTGGCGCGTGGTCGAGAAGTTCGCGCGCTATCTCTCGCGCCCGCTCGAGGAGGAGTCGTTCGCGTTCAACGGCCGCGTCCTCACCGGCACGCCGCAGGAGCTGCCGCGGTGGGAGCGGGCGATCGCGCTCGTGAACGGGCTGGTCCGCGACGGCCTGGGGCGCCTCTACGTGCAGCGCTTCTTCCCCGCGGAAAGCAAGGCGCGCATGGACACGCTCGTCGCGAACCTGCTCGCCGCCTACCGCGTGAGCATCGACGGCCTCGACTGGATGGGGCCGGAGACGAAGCGCGCGGCGCAGGCGAAGCTCGCGCTCTTCCGCGCCAAGATCGGCTATCCGGTGAAGTGGCGCGACTACTCGCGTCTCGCCATCGATCCGACGGACCTGGTCGGCAACGTGATGCGCGGCGAGGCGTTCGAGTACGACCGCAACCTCGCGAAGCTCGGCCAGCCGGTCGACCGCACCGAGTGGTACATGGGCCCGCAGGCGGTGAACGCGTACTACGATCCCGAGAAGAACGAGGTGGTCTTCCCCGCCGCGATCCTGCAGCCGCCGTTCTTCGACGTGAACGCCGACGATGCGGTGAACTACGGGGCGATCGGCGCCGTGATCGGCCACGAGATCAGCCACGGCTACGACGACGAGGGCAGCCAGTACGACGGCGAAGGGCGGCTGCGCGACTGGTGGACGAAGCAGGACCACGAACGCTTCCACGCGAAGACCGAGGCGCTCGTCGCGCAGTACTCGGCTTACTCGCCGGTCGCGGGATACCACGTGAACGGGGAGCTCACGCTGGGCGAGAACATCGCGGACAATTCCGGCCTCGCCATCGCGTGGAAGGCGTACACGATCTCGCTGCACGGGGCCGCGCCTCCCGTCGTCGACGGCATCGCCGGCGACCGGCGCTTCTTCCTCTCGTGGGCGCGCATCTGGCGGCAGAAGACGCGCGAGGAGGAGCAGATCCGCGAGATCAAGGTCGATCCGCACGCGCCCGACCCGATCCGCGCCAACGCGGCCGCGAGGAACCAGGCGGCTTTCGAGGACGCGTTCGGGGTGAAGCCGGGCGACGGCATGTGGCGGCCGCCCGACGAGCGCGTGGTCATCTGGTGATGCGCAGGAGGGCGGGCGCCCGCGCGCTCGCCGGCGCGATGCTGCTCGGCGCGTGCAGCGCGACGTTCGCCGCGGAACGGCCGCTGCTGCCGCCTTACGACGCGTCGTCGCTCGCCCGGGCCTGCGACACGGGTCTCGCCCACGCGACCGACATGATCCGCGCGATGGAAGCGAAGCGCACGGCCGGGGGCATCTTCGATGAGTGGAACCGGCTCGCGATCGCGCTCGAGGACGTGGGCAATCCCGCCTACCTGCTCGCGAACGTCGCGCCCGACAAGGCCGTGCGCGAGGCGGCGGAGCCGTGCCTCGCGCGCTTCTCCGCGCTCGAGACGGAGCTCTTCCAGGACGCGAAGCTCCATCGCCGCGTGCGCTCGGCGAAGCCGGCGAGCGCGCACCAGGCGAAGCTGCGCGAGGACCTGCTCGGGCAATTCGAGGACGCCGGCGCATCGCTCACTGCCGCGAAGCGCGCCCGCGCGAACGCCATCCTCGACGAGCTCGATTCGCTGCGCGAGGCGTTCGACCGCGACGTGCGGGACGATCCCACCGAGGTGGCGTTCACGCCGGCCGAGATGGACGGATTGCCGCCCGCTTACCTCGAGTCGCGCAAGCGCGATGCCGAGGGCCGCTACGTGCTCGGTCTCGATGCCGCGATCTACGTGCCGTTCATGGAGAACGCGACAAGCGGGGCGGCGCGCGAGCGCTACTATCGCGCCAAGCTCGGACAGGGCGGCATGGCGAACCTCGATCGCCTCGCGAAGATGAACGCGTTGCGCCAGGAGCTCGCGGCGCTGCACGGCTCGCCGTCCTACGCCGCATACGTCCTGCGCCATCGCATGCTCTCGACGCCGCGCGCCGTGGAGAAATTCCTCGGCGACGTGCACGGCGCGGTGGCGCTCGCGGAGCGGCGCGAGCTCGACCAGCTGCGTGCGGCGAAGGCCGAAGCGCTCGCAACGCCCGCCGCGGCGACGAGGCTCGAGCCGTGGGACATCGCGTACTACCAGGAACGGCTGCGTCGCGAGCGCTTCGCCATCGATCCGGCCGCGCTTCGCGCCCATTTCCCGCCCGACGAGTCGGTCGCGTACATGCTGCGCATCGCGCAGCGCCTTTACGGCGTCACGTTCCGCGAGGTGCCGGTCGCGACCTGGCATCCGGACGTGCGCTACTTCGACGTGCTCGACGCGTCGAGCGGCACGTTCGTCTCCGGGCTCTATCTCGACCTGCGACCGCGCGAGGGCAAGGATCCGCGCACGGCGGCGTTCCCGATCCGGGGCGCGAGCGCGCGGGCGGGGCGGACGCCGCTCGCCGCGCTGGTCGCGAGCCTCGAACCCGCCGGCCTCACGCCCGACGAGCTCGCCACGCTCATGCACGAGTTCTGCCACGTGCTGCACGACGTGCTCTCGCAGGTCGAATACGATCCGGCGTCGGGAACCGCGACGAAAGCCGACTTCGTCGAGGCGCCGTCGCGCATGTTCGAGGCGTGGGCGCGGCGCGAGCAGCCGCTCCGGCTCTTCCGCGAGGTGTGCGCCGACTGCGTGCCGCTCACGCGCGACGAGATCGAGCGGCTCGAAGCCTCGCGCCGTTTCGGCGCGGGCATCCGCTACGCGCGCCAATGGCTCTATGCGGCCTACGACATGGCGCTCGCGACCGGGGCGCGCGACCCGCTCGCGACCTGGAAGCGGCT
Source organism: uncultured Burkholderiales bacterium (assembly GCA_964403515.1). Lineage (GTDB taxonomy): Bacteria > Pseudomonadota > Gammaproteobacteria > Burkholderiales > Usitatibacteraceae > Usitatibacter. Next base: position 84,393 of record CAYOGL010000012.1, read on the forward strand.
CGAATCGGCCACGCCCCTCGGCCATGTCGAAGGCACGCGCTTTCCCGCCTCCTTCACGCACGTGGCCGACGGCTATGCGGGCGGCTACTACGCGTACCTGTGGTCGGACGCGCTCGCGCTCGACCTGCTCGCGGCATTCGACGGCGACCTGATGGATCCCGCCGTGGGCGCGCGCTTGCGCGCGAAGATCCTCTCGCAGGGGGCGCAGCGCGACGAGCGCGCCATGGTCCGCGACTTCCTCGGTCGCGCGCCCTCCGATGCCGCCTTCCTCGACGCCATCGGTCGGTGTCGCAACTAGCGGCGTTGCCTGATCAGGAGGGCAGGCGCAGCTTGAGGCCGGGATGGATCACGCTGCGCGCGCCGAGGCGATTCAGATGGCGCAGCGTGTCGACCGCGGTGCCGAAGCGCTGCGCGATGCTGAAGAGCGTGTCGCCCGCGCGCACGACGTACCAGCGCGTCTTCGCCCCGGCGGAGGCCACCTTCACGGCCACGGCAGACGCGCGCTCCGTCTCGACGGCACGGCCGCGCTCGCGCTCCAGCCGCGGGGCCGCGCCGGCGGAGACGGTGTGCACCGATGCGCCGCCCGCGAGGCGCATGCCCGAATGATGGATCGGCACGAGCAGCGGCCCGCCCTTGCGCAGCCGACCGCGCTTGTCGAGCTTGAGCGAGCCGTTCACCGCGCTGAGTTGCGCGCGCGTGACGCCGTGGCGGCGGGCGATGGTGTCGATCGACTCGCCGCGCTTGGCGGTGTACATCGTCCAGCTCACCAGCGGCTTGTCGTAGTTCTCGAGGTTCTCCTTGAACGTGTCGACCTTGTCGAGGGGCAGCAGCAGCGTGCCCGACGAGGCGACCGCGACCGGCTTGTTGTGCGAGGGATTGAGCGCGAGGAAGTCCTCCTCGCTCATGCCGGCGAGCTTCGCCGCGAGCTTCACGTCGATCTTCGCCGGTGCCTGCACCTTCGCGAAGTAAGGCTGGTCGGGGATCGACTCGAGATCGATGCCGTAGGTCGAGGGCGAGAGCACGATGTTCTTCACCGCCATGAGCTTCGGCACGTAGTTGCGCGTCTCGGGCGGGAGGTTGAGGCTCTGGTAGTCGGTGGCCAGGCCGTGGCGCTGGTTGTAGCCGATCGCGCGGCTCACGCAGCCCTCGCCGCAGTTGTACGCGGCGAGCGCGAGATCCCAGCTGCCGAACATGTCGTAGAGCCGCTGCAGGTAGTCGAGCGCCGCGTCGGTGGCCGCGACGATGTCGTTCCTGTTGTCGTGCCACCAGTCGCGCGTGAGCCCGAAGTTCTTCGCGGTCGACGGAATGAACTGCCACAGGCCCGAGGCGTTCGAGCGCGAGTAGGCCTTCGGCGTGAACGCGCTCTCGATCACGGGCAGCAGCGCGATCTCGGTCGGCATGCCGCGCTTCTCGACCTGCTCGACGATGTAGTGCAGGTAGCGGCTGCCGCGATCGACGAAGCGCTTGATGTAGTCGGGCCGGCTCGCATACCACTGCTCGTTCTCGGCCACGAGCGGCGAGTCGAGCGGCTCCATCGCGAAGCCCATGCGGATGCGCTGCCACAGGTCGGGGTCGGGCAGCGGGACGTCGTCGGGATTCTCGAAGGCGGGCGGCAGGTCCTTCGGCGCCGGAACCCAGGACTCGGTGGTCGCGGAAAAAGCGGGGGCCGCGGCCAACGCCAGGAGCAGGGCGATCGTCCTCAGGTACCGCGCGAAATGCCTCAAGTTAGTCTTTGTTTCATTTGAACTTTTGGATGCTACCGGGCCCGGCGCGGAGCGTCAACCTACAAAGTCACAACGTCAGCGTGAATTCGCGCACCAGGGCGCCCGGCGTGCGGGTCGACAACGTCGAGCGCTCGCCGTAGGTGTCCGCGTCCGGTATCAAATCCCGTTCGCGGGTGAGCGCTTCGAGGTTGTCGCCGAGGATGCGGTAAGCCGTATCGTCGAAGCGCATCACGTTCAACGGCGCACGGATTCGACCGCCTTCGACCCAGAAAGATGCAAAGCGCGTCATGCCCGTCATGCGGCACGCCGAGCGGTCGGAGAAGTTGAGGTACCAGAGGTTGCCCACGAAGATGCCGGTGTCGAGCGCCGCGAGCGCCTGCGTCGAGGCGAGCGTTCCCGCCCCGAGGTCGAGCGCCTCGGGCGTCTCGGCCGCGTTCGCGCCGTTGGTCGGCAAGCCGTACTCGCGCGCCGAGCGCGGGCTCACGAGGGGAGCCGCGAGCCGTCCGCGTTCCACGAGCGGCACCGAAGGCGGCCGCACGAAGCCCTCGGACTGGAAGCCCGCGGCGATGCCTTCGCGCGTGTTCTCCGTCAGCGTGACCAGGTCCGAGAAGCGCGCGTCCTGCTCGTCCATGCGGATGAGGGCGCTCTGCTTGGTGCGGCGGCTCTTCACGCCGAAGCCCGCCCACGAGAGCATCGCGAGGATCTCGTTCATCGCGGCCGGGGCGATGTAGGCGCGATACGCGCCCGGCGCCAGCTCGCGCGGCTTGTCGCCGAGGCGCCCCAGCTGCTCGCGCGCGAAGCCCATCTTCGCCTCGAACGCGCTGCGCTCCCACTGCGAGCCGGCGTAGGTGGTCTTCACCGCCTTGTCGCGGTCGTGATAGAGGCACCAGCCGAGGCTGAAGCTCTCCACCGCGTGCCAATGGCGCACGCCGAGCGAGTTGGCGAAGCCGCGCCAGACCGGGCCCGACTGGAAGAATCCGACGAGATCGAGGCCGCGTGCGGCGGCGAGCACTTCGTCGAGCACCTGCGCGGCATCGGGCAGCGCGCCGCTGCGCTCGGCGCACGACGTCGAAGGCTGCGTCTCGTAGAGCAGGAACGGATCCTCGGGCACGCCGTCCAGCGCATCGCGCAGCTCGCCCACGAGAGCGGTGAGCGCCGCGCGATCCTCGTCGAGCCGGCCGCTCACGCTGGTGCGCGCATCGAGCCGCTTGCTCGCGCGAACGAGGGAGACGGTCCACGCGGCCTGGCGCACGTGGGTCGCCTGGCGCACGGCGCTCTTGTTGAAGCGGATGAAGTCGCTCGATTCGGCCGCGAGCGCCGCGCTCACCACCTCGCCCGCGCGCGCGAGCGAGCCCAGGTGCGCGGCGAGCGCCTCGAAGTAGTCGCGCATGCCTAGCCCTCCCCGCCGAAGACCGCGACCTTCGCGAAGCGGCAGGCGGGCGCGGCATGGCCCACCCGGATCACCTGCGACGGCTCGCCCTTGCCGCAGAACGGCGTGCCCAGCACCTGGAAGGTCGAGGCATCGCCCACGCCGCTGAGCGAGCGCCAGAAGGTCGCGGAGATGCCGCGGTAGTTCGGGTTCTTCACCACCTCGGCCAGCTTGCCGCCCCGGATCATGCGTCCCCACTCGCAGCCGAACTGGAACTTGTTGCGCGAGTCGTCGATGGACCAGGACACGTTCGTGCGCATCATCACGCCGAGCTCGACGCCGGCGATGAGCTCGGCGAGCGAGGAGGCGCCGGGCTCGACGTTGAGGTTGGCCATGCGGTCGATCGGCGCGCGGTTCCACGCCGCCGCGCGCGTGTTGGCCACGCCCTCGATCCCCGCGCGCTTCTGCGAGATCGCGCCGCCCAGCGGCCGCTCGAGGATGCCGTCGCGGATGAGGTAGCGCTTCTCCGCGGGCAGTCCGTCGTCGTCCCAGCCGTAGCTCGCGTACTGCTCGGGGCGCGTCGGATCGTGCGTCACGTTCAGCAGCTCCGAGCCGTAGCGATAGGTGCCGAACATGTCGAGCGTCACGAAGCTCGTGCCGGCGAAGTTGCGCTCGTCGCCGAGGATGCGGTCGAGCTCGAGCGGGTGGCCGATCGACTCGTGGATCTGCAGCATCATCTGGTCGGGCATGAGCACGAGGTCCATCGTGCCGCTCGGGCAGTTCGGCGCGGCCAGCAGCTCGAGCGCGCCCTCGGCGACCTCGCGTCCCGCGCCCTTCAGGCCGAAAGCATCGAGGATCTCGAGCCCGCCCTGCCGGCAGAAGCCGTTGTAGCGGCCGCCGTGGGAGCGCGTCTGCGTCTCGCCGCTCGCATAGGCGGTGGCGGAGACGTTCGGCACGAGGAAGTGGAATTCCTGCGCGACGGCCGCACCGTCCGCGGTGAAGTACGCCTGGCGCGAGCGGGTCGTCCACAGGTTCGCTTCCCAGTCGACGATGCGATCGTCGATGCGGCACTGCTTCGCCTCGTTCGCGAGCAGCTCGTACTTGTCGCTGCGCGCGAGCGATGCCGGGTCGCGCTGCAGCGGCGAGCGGTATTCGCCGTTCGGGCGCGGCATCGCGATCGCGCTGTAGTCGACGACGGTGCGCCCGGCGGTGAGCCGCGCATAGCGTCGCGCGCGACCGAGCGCCTCGGCGATTCCCGTGCGCGTGAGGTCGCTCGTCGCCGCGTAGCCGATGCCGCCGCGATCGATCACGGTCACCATCGCGCCGCGATCGGTCGCGATGCGCGGCGGCTCGGGCACGTCCTGGCGCACCGCGAGGTATTCGCTCGTCTCCTCGACGAAGCGCAGCGCGCAGAAATCGACCGCCGGCGCGGCGGCGAGGAAATCGCGCCGCAACGTATCCGCCGGCAGGCGGGCGGGGGCTTCCCGGACATCCATGGCGAGCTCCAGAAACGGACCGGCCGCCCACGGCGGCCGATGCCGTTATCTTACCGTGGCCGGGCGGCCCGCGGCGGGCGCCCCCGCGGCGAGCCGCGCGAACTCCGGCGGCATCATGCGCACGAGCTGCCACTCGGGCAGGCGCTGCGCGCCGAGCGACTCGTAGAACCGGATCGACGGCTCGTTCCAGTCGAGCACGCGCCATTCGAGGCGCCCGCAGCGGCGCGCGACCGCGAGCTGCGCGAGGGCCGCGAGCAGCGCCTTGCCGATGCCGTGGCCGCGATGGGCGGGCTCCACGAACACGTCCTCCAGGTAGAGGCCCGGGCGGCACAGGAACGTCGAGAACGTCGTGAAGTAGAGCGAGAAGCCGACGGTGCGCCCGCCGCGCTCGGCCACCATCGCCTCGGCGGCGGGGCGCGCGCCGAAGAGCGCCTCGTGCAGCTCGCCGGGCGTGCCCACCGCCATGTGCGAGAGCTTCTCGTATTCGGCGAGCGCGCCGATGAGGCGCAGCAGCTCGTGGACGTCGGCCGGCGTGGCCGCGCGGATCGCGAAATCGTTCATGGTTCGAGGTGGCTCACGCGGGACCTCAGAAGTGGTTCTTCCACTCGCGCAGCGTGGCGAACACCTCGACGGGGCCGGCGAGCGCGCGCCCCGCGTGGCGTTCGGCCGCGCGCACGACCTCCGCCACGTCGCAGCGCAGGAATGGATTGGTGGCGAGCTCCTCGCCGATGGTCGACGGCACCGTGGGCGCACCGCGCGCGCGGGTGGCTTCGTCGCGCCGCCGGCGCTCGGCAAGCGCGGCGTTGCCCGGCTCGACCGCCTGCGCGAAGCGGATGTTCGAGAGCGTGTACTCGTGCGCGCAGTAGACGCGCGTGGCGGGCGCCAGGGCGGCGAGCTTGCCGAGCGAGCGCGACATCTGCTGCGCGGTGCCCTCGAAGAGGCGCCCGCAGCCGCACGCGAAGAGCGTGTCGCCGCAGAACACCAGCGGCGCAGCGTCGGCATGGTGGTAGGCGATGTGCCCCGCGGTATGGCCCGGCACATCGAGCACCTGCAGTTCCGCCCCGACGCCCGGGACGGTCAGTCGATCGCCCTCGACCAGGCGCCGCGTGAGGTCTTCGACGCCGTCGTGCGCGGGGCCGAACACCGGGCACTTCCAGCGCGCGGCCAGCTCGTCCACGCCGCCGATGTGGTCGGCGTGGTGGTGCGTGACGAGGATCGCGTCCAGCGCGAGCCGGTGCTGGTCGAGGAAGCGCTGGACGGGAGCGGCGTCGCCGGGGTCGACCACGGCGGCGTGGGTCCCGTTCGCGAGCACCCAGAGGTAGTTGTCCTGGAAAGCGGGAACCGGATGGACCTGCACCATGGTTCCGAGTCTATTAGAATTGGCCCATGCCGACCAACACGTTGCAGGAATGGTTCGAGGCGCCGCTCGGGCAGTACGTGCTCGAGAAGGAACGGGCCTACCTGGACGAGGTCACGCCCGACATCTTCGGCTTCCACGCGCTGCAGCTCGGGCTGCCCGCGGCGGACCTGCTTCGCGAGAGCCGCATCGCGCACCGCATGCGGGTCGCCTCGCACGGGCATCCCGACCTGTTCGCGAAATGCCACGAGCTGCCGTTCGCGACGCAATCGGTGGACCTGGTGCTGCTGCCGCACGTGCTCGAGTTCGCCGAGCACCCGCACGCGATCCTGCGCGAGGTCGACCGCATCATGATGCCCGAGGGGCGGCTCGTGATCCTCGGCTTCAACCCGTGGAGCCTGTGGGGATTGCGCAGCGCGCTCGGCCCGGCGCGCGGCGATTTTCCGTGGAACGGGCACTTCGTGTCGCTGCTGCGCGTGAAGGACTGGCTCGCGCTGCTCGGCTTCGACGTCTCCGCCGGGCGCCTCGCGGTGTATGCGCCGCCCTTCGACAACGCGCGCCTGCGCCGGCGCTTCGATTTCATGGAGCCCGCGGGCGATCGCTGGTGGGCGGTCGGCGGCGCGGTCTACATGCTGCAGGCGATCAAGCGCGTGCGCGGCATGCGGCTCATCACGCCGGCGTGGCAGGAGAAGAGCGCGCGCGAGAAGGCGCTGGTCGTCGCGGCCAAGCGCCAGGGCGCGGCGGGCGCGAAGCATCTCAAGGTCGTGAAGTGAGTCGATGCGAAGCGCGCTCGCACCCGATACCGAGGGCAAGGTGATCAACATCTACACGGACGGCGCATGCAAGGGCAATCCCGGTCCCGGCGGCTGGGGCGCCGTGCTCGAGTACGACGGGACGGAGAAGGAGCTCTTCGGCGGCGAGCGCTCGACCACCAACAACCGCATGGAGCTCACCGCCGTGATCGAGGCGCTCGCCGCGCTGAAGCGCCCGTGCCGCATCGTGCTGCACACCGATTCGCAATACGTGCAGAAGGGCATCACCGAGTGGATCCACGGCTGGAAGGCGCGCGGCTGGAAGACCGCCTCGAAGGAGCCGGTGAAGAACGCCGATCTCTGGCGCAAGCTCGACGCGGCGATCGCGAGCCACGACATCCGCTGGGTGTGGGTGAAGGGACATGCCGGGCACAACGGCAACGAGCGCGCGGACGCGCTCGCGAACAAGGGCGTCGAATCGCTGCGATCGTGAACACACGACCCGCGGACGAACGCGGATAAACGCACATGAACGGCGAATGATGCGGTCAGGGGAATGGCCGCGGCCGAAGGGGAGCGCAGGGCAATGAGAAGGATCGTGCTCGACACGGAGACGACGGGCCTGGAGCCTTCGGCCGGCCATCGCATCATCGAGCTCGCCTGCCTCGAGCTGCACGGGCGGCGCCCGACGGGCCGCCATTTCCATCGCTACCTCAACCCCGAGCGCGACATCGACGTGGCCGCGAGCCAGGTGCACGGGCTCACCAGCGAGGACCTGCTCGACAAGCCGCGCTTCGGCGACATCGCCGACGAGTTCCTCGAGTTCGTGGAGGGCGCCGAGCTGCTGATCCACAACGCGGGCTTCGACGTGGCATTCCTCAACGCCGAGCTCGAGCGCGTCGGGCGCCCGCCGCTCGATGCGGTGTGCAGGGTCTCCGACACGCTCACGCTCGCGCGCGAGATGCACCCGGGCAAGAAGAACTCGCTCGACGCGCTGTGCGAACGCTATGCGATCGACCACTCGCGGCGCACGCTGCACGGCGCGCTGCTCGACGCGCAGCTGCTCGCCGACGTGTGGATCGCGATGACGCGCGGGCAGGAGACGCTCGACATCGGGGCGCTCGCCGCGGCGGGGCCGTCGATGGCGCTCGCCGAGGCGCCGCGCGAGGGCGCGCTCGTGGTGGTGCGCGCGAGCGACGAGGAGCGCGCGGCGCACGCCGCGTTCTGCGAGCGCCTCGAGCGCGACAGCAAGGGACGATGCCTGTGGCTACACCTCGCGCCGGCGTGAGGCCCGCGGCGGCGGACCGCGACGCGGGACCGCCCACGGACACCCGCAAGATCCTGTCGGGGCGCCTGGTCGCGCTCGGCGCGATCCCGATCGCGGTGTTCTGCGCGGTCTACGTGCTCGCCCGCGCGGCGCTCGGCGTCGACACGCTCAATACGCAGGTCTGGACGCTGTCGCTCGCGCTCGCGGGCAGCGTGGCGGGCCTGTTCCTGCTCGCCTCGCTCGCCGCGCGCACGGTGGTGGCGGAAGTGGAGGCGGTGCGCGAGGCGCTGCGCCACGTGGCCGAGGGGTTGCCGCAGCCGGAGCTGCCCGAGCTCACGCCGCCCCTCGAGGAGCTCAAGCACGACGTGGTGGGGCTCGCGGAGACGCTGCGCACGCAGCACGCGAAGATGCAGGAGCGGCTCGACACCGCGCGCCAGCAGATCTTCTTCCTCACCAACCACGATCCGCTCACCGGGCTGCCGAACCGCAAGGCATTCGAGGAGCGGCTCGAGAGCGCGATCGCGAGCGCGAAGAGCCAGGGCAGCACGCACGCGCTGCTCTACCTCGACCTCGATTACTTCCACCGCATCAACGATTCGTTCGGCCACCTCGCGGGCGACGACCTGCTGCGGCGCCTGGCGCCGGTGCTGCAGTCGAACCTGCGCGACGGCGAGACGCTCGCGCGCATCGGCGGCGACGAGTTCGGGGTGCTGCTCGAGAATTGCAGCGCGGAGTTCGCGCAGAACGCGGCCACGCAGCTGCGCGATGCGGTGCAGGCGTGGCAGTTCGAGTGGGGCGACAAGGCGTTCCAGGTCGGCGTGTCGATCGGCGTGGTCGCGATCACCAAGCTCTCGCCCAGCCTGTCGGCCGTGCTTTCCGAGGCGGACACCGCGTGCTTCACCGCGAAGGAGCAGGGGCGCAACCGCGTCTTCGCCTTCCACGACGCGAGCACCTCGCAGTACATGCGCCAGACCAGCCGCGGCTGGCTGAAGCGCATCAACGACGCGATCGCCGAGGGCGCGTTCACGCTGCTCTACCAGCCGATCGTGCCGATCGAGATGCCGAAGGCCGCGGGCACGCCGCGCGTGGAGGCGCTGCTGCGCATGAGCGAGACGGGCGGCGAGCTCATCCTGCCGATGTCGTTCATCCCGGTGGCCGAGCGCTACGACCTGATGCGCACCATCGACCGCTGGGTGATCGAGCGCGCGTTCTCGGATTACCGGCGGCTCGTGAAGATGCGCGAGCAGGCGCTGCCCGCCGAATTCTCGATCAACCTTTCCGGCCACACGCTCTCGAGCCCCGACTTCGCCGAGTTCATGGACGCCAAGTTCGCCGAGTACGCGGTGCCGCCGCAGGCGGTCTATTTCGAGATCACCGAGACGGCCGCCATCGCGAACGTCGAGCGCGCGCGCTCGCTCATCGAGAAGCTGCGTGGGCGCGGCGTGCGCTTCCTGCTCGACGACTTCGGCAGCGGCCTGTCGTCGTTCAACTACCTGAAGCATTTCCCGGTCGACGGCATCAAGGTCGACGGGCTGTTCGTGAGGGGCGTGGCGAAGAACTACCTCGACTATGCGCTGGTCGAATCCATCCAGAAGATCGGCCTGAGCCTGGGCCTGCAGACGATCGCCGAGTACGTCGAGACCGAGGACATCGCGCGCAAGCTCATCCAGATCGGCATCCCCCTCGGGCAGGGTTTCTTCCTCGCGCCGCCGCGTCCGTGGGAAGCGATCTTCGAGCCGTCCTAGGGGGAAATCCTTCCGCGCGCGCGTCGGCTGCTATACTTGCGCGCTCACCCGTTCCCGCAACTGCCTGCAACCCGCATCCAGAGACGCCATGCCTTCACCTCGAATCCTCGCCGGCCTCGTCGTGTGCGCGATCGCGCTCCCGGCGGCCGCCGACAACACGACGCCCACCCTCCAGAACAAGATCGCGCAATGCCAGGGATGCCACGGCATCGACGACTGGAAGACCGCCTTCCCGGAGGTGTATCACGTGCCGAAGCTCGGCGGGCAGAAAGCCGCCTACATCGTCGCGGCGCTCAAGGAATACAAGAACGGACAGCGCGAATTCGGGACGATGCACGCAATGGCGATGGAGCTGTCCGACAAGGACATGCAGGACCTCGGCAATTACTTCGCGGGCGACCAGGGCAAGGCCGAGTCCGGCCCGCAACCCGCCGGGAAGTCGCAATGAAGAAGATCCTCCTCGCCGTCGCGCTCGCCGCGCTGTCCTTCGCCGCCGCCGCGGAGTCGGGCGATGCCGAAGTCGGACAGAAGAAATCGACGCCCTGCCAGGCATGCCACGGGCCGAAGGGCATCAGCGTGAGCCCCGACTTCCCCAATCTCGCCGGGCAGAACCAGGATTACCTCATCGCCTCCCTGCACCATTACAAGAACGGCATGCGCAAGAACCCGATCATGCAGGGCCAGGTCGCCAACCTCACCGAGCGTGACATCGAGGACCTCACGGCCTACTTCGCGAGCCAGCGGGGCCTGTTCGTGAAGAAGTAGCGCGCGATCGCGCCTGCGAAGGCCGCCGGGTCGCCGACTCGCGCGGCCTTTTCATTGGCGGCGTGCGCATCCGCGCCGGCATTCCGGTTTCGTGCGCCAGTCGCTAAACTGGCCGCAAACAGGGAGGAGGTGCGGCATGCTCTCGTTCGTGCGGCTGGTGCTGGCGGCGTGCGTCGTCTTCTCGGCCTCGGGCACTGCCGCGGCCGACGCCGCCCGGTTTCCCTCGCACGCGATTCGCTTCATCGTGCCGGTGCCACCCGGTGGCGGCGTGGACCTCCTCGCGCGGGTGCTCGGCCAGAAGATGGCGACGAGCCTCGGTGTGCCGGTCGTGATCGAGAACAAGCCGGGTGCGAGCGCGATCGTCGGCACCGAGGCGCTCGCCAAGTCGGCGCCCGATGGCCACACCATCATGATGGGCTACTCCGCGCACGCGACGAACCCCATCCTGCAGAAGGTCCCGTACGACACCGAGAAGGACTTTGTCGCCGTCGCCTTCGTCGGCTACATCCCGCTGGTCCTCGTCACGAACCCGGCATTCCCGGCGAACTCGGTGAAGGACATCATCGCCATGGCGAAGGCGCATCCCGGCGAGCTGCAGTATGCGTCGGGCGGCGCGGGCGCCGGCGCGCACCTGTCGGGCGAGCTGCTCAAGTACATGGCCAACGTGAACATCGTGCACGTGCCGTACAAGGGCAACGCCCCCGCGCTGAGCGACGTGCTCGCCGGGCACGTGCCCTTCATGTTCGACACGCTGCCCACGTCGCTGCCGCACATCAAGGCGGGCAAGCTCAAGCCGCTCGCGGTGACCACCGAGAAGCGCACGCCGCTCGCGCCCGACATCCCGACCATGATCGAGCAGGGCATGCCGGGATTCGTCATCAGCGCCTGGTACATGGTGTTCGCACCGGCGGGCACGCCGAAGGACGTGGTCGACAAGCTCAACGCCGCGATCAACAAGGCGATCAAGGATCCGGAGCTCGAGAAGAACATGACCGCGCAGGGCATCGAGCTGGTCGGTGGCACGCCGGAGGAGGCGCAGAAGTTCCTCGCGTCGGAGATGGTGCGCTGGCGCGAGGTGATCCGCGAGAAGGGCATCACCGCCGAGGGTCGATGATGCGCATCGTCGACCTGCACTCCCACTGGGGCACGCGGCGGGGCTACGTGCTGCGCACCGAGGAGGAGCTCGCGCAGCAGAAGCGCACCTGGAACTCCGAGCCGAAGTACGACACCGAGGAGGAGATGGCCGGCTACCTGCGACGCAATGGCGTGCGCGCGGTGCTCGATTTCGGTTTCACCAAGAACCTTCCGCTCGAACAGGTGCGCGAGCACCACGACTACGCGCTCGAGACGCAGCGCCGCTTCCCCGACGCGATCGCGGGCATCTGGGTGCAGATCGACCCGCGCACGGGACGCGATGGCGCGCGGGAATTCCGCCGTTGCATCGATGCCGCGGGCGGCTTCGTGGGCGTGTGCATCTCGGCGGCGGGCATGGGCTATCCCGCGAGCGACGCCATCTACGAGCCGTTCTACGAGGTCGCGCTCGACGCCGGGGTGCCGGTGCTCGTGCTCGTCGGCTATACGGGAGCGGGCGCGGGCATCCCCGGGGGCAAGGGCGTGAAGCTCGATCTCTGCCATCCGCGCTACGTGGACGAGCTCGCGATCGATCACCCCACGCTCAAGATCGTCACCGGCCGCCCGGCGTGGCCCTGGCAGGACGAGATGATCGCGGTGATGCTGCACAAGCCCAACGTCTGGTCGGAGCTCCACGGCTGGTCGCCCAAGTACCTCACCGACGGGCTCAAGCGCGAGATCGCGCGCCGGTTGCGCAAGCGCGTGATGTTCGGCGCCGACTATCCGCTCTTCCGCTACGAGCGCCTGGTGGAAGACTGGCGCTCGCTCGGCTACGAGGAGGCGGTCCTGGAGGACGTGTTCCACGCGAATGCCGAGCGGCTGATGCAGGGCGTGCGCGGCTGGACGGCGGGCTGATGGACCTGCAGCTCGGCGGCCGCGTCGCGCTCGTCGGCGGCGCGAGCGACGGCATCGGTTACGCGATCGCGCACCGGCTCGCGGCCGAGGGCGCGAAGGTGGCGATGGCGGCGCGGCGCGCCGACCGACTGGACGCGGCGCTCGCGCGAATCCGCGCGGAGACCGGCTCGGAGGCCCTCGCGATTCCCGCGGATATCCGCAGCGCTCCCGACTGCGAGCGCATGGTCGCGCATTGCGCCGGGCACTTCGGCCGCCTCGACATCCTCGTGAACAACGACGGCGCGCCGCCGCTCGGCCGTATCGACGCCTTCGACGACCTGGCGTGGCAGAAGGCGATCGAGCAGAACCTGATGAGCGTGGTGCGATTGTGCCGTCACGCGCTGCCGCACCTGCGCGCGAGCGGCGCGGGGCGCATCGTGAACGTCACCTCGCTCACCGTGCTGCAGCCGGCCGCGCAATTCGGGCTTTCGGTGGCGACGTGGGCCGGCGTGCTCGGCCATGCCAAGACGCTGTCCCTCGAGGTCGGCGGCGATGGCATCACCGTGAACACGATCTGCCCCGGGCGGATCGCCACCGCGCGCCTGGCGAAGATCTTCGGCAGCGGCAACGCGATCGATGGCGAGAAGCTGGCCGAGCTCGCGCGCGACACGCCGGTGGGAAGAATCGGCCGCCCCGAGGAGGTGGGCGCGCTCGTCGCGTTCCTCGCCTCCCCGTATGCGGCGTACATCACCGGAAGCGTCTTCCACATCGACGGGGGACGGGGAGCGCACCTGACATGAACGACGTCGCACGCGACGACGAAGTCGCGCAATTCATCCCGTGGTACTGGAAGTCGCTGGACTTCGACGCGCTCACGCGCGAGTTCCCGCCGCCACCGGACTACTTCCGCACCACGTTCCGCATGTCGCGCGACGAGCTGCACGCGCTGCAGGAAAGACGCTTCCTCGACACCGTGGCGCGCGGCTGGGAGATCCCGTTCTTCCAGCGCCACTGGGCGAAGGCGGGCATGGAGCGCGGCGATATCGCGCGCCTCGAGGATCTCGCGAAGATCCCTCCCTACGACGTGCACGATATCCGCGACAGCATCGAGCGCAATCCGCCTTTCGGCGACTTCATGGGCCTCGCGCCCGAGGACGGCAAGCGCATGCCGCTGGTGCTGCAGACGAGCGGCGGCACGACCGGGCTGCCGCGGCCGATGCTCTATGCGCCGCGCGACCGCGAGGTCATGGCGATCCTGGGCGGCCGCCGCTTCGCGCTGCACGGCATCCGGCCGGGCGACCTGGTGCTCGTCACCTATGCCCTCGGCCTCACCAACGGCGGGCTCGCGCCGCGCGAGGCGATCTGGCGCTACACCGGTGCGATCCCGGTGATGACCGGCGGCGGCGCGACCACGCCCACGCGCCGGCAGATCGAGATCATCCGCGCATGGAAGGTGAACGTGATTCTCGGCTTTCCTTCCTACCTGAGGCACATGGCGCTCGTCGCGCGCGACGAGATGGGCATCGACCCGTGCACGCTCGGCATCCGGCTCATCGGCTCGCACCTCGGCATGGAGGAGCGCGCGCGCATCGAAGCGCTGTGGGACGCTCCGGTGCACGACATGTACGGCACGCACGAAAGCGGCATGCTCGCCGCCGAATGCCGCCAGCGGGCCGGCATGCACGTGCAGGAGGACGCCTTCATCCTCGAGATCGCCGATCCCGACACGGGCCGCATCCTGCCCGACGGCGAGAAGGGCACCGTCTACATCACGACGCTCTACAAGTACGGGGCGCCGCAGATCCGCTTCAACGTGAACGACATCTCCGCGTTCGTGCCGGGGGGCTGCGCGTGCGGCGGCACGATGCGCCGTCTCGAGCGCATCTTCGGGCGCAACGACAACATGGTGAAGCTGCGCGGGGTGAACGTCTTTCCCGAGGCGGTCGGCGCCGTCGTGGGCGAGGATGCCCGTTCGAACGGCGAATACTTCTGCGTGGTCGACCGCGTCGGCGAGGCGGGCGTCGACGAGATGACGGTCATGGTCGAGGTCGTCGACGCGGCCGCCGATCGCGCGGCCATGCGCGCGGACCTGGAGCGGCGCATGAAGGAAGTGCTCGGCGTGCGCGTCGGCGTCACGCTGCACGACAAGGGTGCGCTCGATCCGTACACCGGCACGTCGCAGACTTCGAAGATCAAGCGCATCGCGGACCGGCGCAAGCCGGGTTGAGCGCGGCGGGCCCTATCTCGGCTGGAGCGCGCCGGCCGTCCCGACCCGCCGGCCGCCGCGCAGCAGGAAGCCGGCGATCGCGAGGTTCACCACGTTCCACGCGATGCCGTTCACGAACGCGGCGCGGTAGGACCCGGTGAGGTCGAAGATGCGGCCCGACATCCAGCCGCCGAGCGCCATGCCGGCCAGCGTGCACATCATCACGGCTCCGACGCGCGCGCCCGCCTCGCGCGCGGGAAAATGCTCGCGCACGATGATCGCGTACGAAGGCACGATGCCGCCCTGGAAGAGGCCGAAGAGGATCGAGATCGCGTAGAGGGAGGCGACGCCCTTGAATGGCAGGAAGAGGAGCAGCGCGATGCCCTGCAGGAACGAGCCGAGCAGGAGCGTGCGCAAGCCGCCGATGCGGTCGCAGATCAGGCCCGAGACGAGCCGGCTCACGATGCCGAACCCGAGCATCAGCGCGAGCATGCGCGCGCCGCGCGCCGGCCCGTATCCGAGATCGGTGCAGTAGGCCACGATGTGCACCTGCGGCATCGACATCGCCACGCAGCACGCGAGGCCCGCGATGCACAAGAGCGTCTGCGCGGCGGCCGGCGGCTGCCCGAAGGGACGCGCGTGCGTGGCATGCTCGTGCGCGAGGGCGTGCGGGGCGAGGGCGGGCGGCGCACGCCGCATGAGCAGCGCGAGCAGCACGATCGAGGTCGAGCACACGATGCCCATGCCCACGTAGGTCGCGCGCCATCCGTCGGTCGCGACGAAATGCTGCACGACCGGCGGCCAGATCGCGCCGCCCAGGTAGTTGCCGCTCGCGCAGACCGCCACCGCGATGCCGCGGCGCTTCGCCCACCAGAGCGACGTGTCGGCGAGCAGCGGCGAGAACGTCACCGAGCTTCCGAGCATTCCCATGAGCAGCGCGTGGGCGAGCGTGAAGACGGTCAGGCTCGAAGCGTGCGCCGCGACGGCGTATCCCAGGCCGAGGAAGATCGCGCCGGCGACGAGCGGGCGCATGAGGCCGAAGCGGTCGGCGAGCTTGCCCATGACGAAACCGCCGATGCCGTAGCCGATCATGAGCAGCGAGTACGGCGTCGACGCATCGGCGCGCGGCACGCCGAAGTCGACCTGGACCGAGGGCAGGATGACCGGCACGACGTACATCGCGCTCGCGCCGATCGTCATGATGCCGAGCGTGGCCATGAGGCGCACGAACGCCTCGGGCGAATCGGGACGGGAAGCGGCGCTCGTCATTGGCGGGCGCGCCGCTCGATGCACTCGAGATACACCGCGTTGTCGAACGCGGCCCCGTGGCGCTGCGACTGCCAGATCATCTCCGCGAGGCAGTCCATCACCTCGTGGCGCGCTTCATGGGTCGAGTCGAGGCGCCTTGCCAGGGCTTCCACGGCGGCGCGGATTCCCGGCGGCTGGTCGATCGAGATCTGCTCCTCGATGGCGAGGTGCATCGCCAGGTGCAGGAACGGGTTGGTCTCGCCGCCTTCCGGGTGCCAATCGCGGTCGAGGTAGCGGCTGCGGTCCTCGAGCACCGCGCGGTACTCGGGATGCTCGAGCAGGATGGCGAGCGCTGTCGTCTCGAGCGGCGTGAGCGGGGCGCCCGAGCGGTGCTTCTCCCACGTGTCGAACAGGAACGCGCGCGCCTGGTCGCGGCTCGGATTGAACATCGCGATGTCGATCCCTAACGGGGCAGCCGCGAGCGGCGCGGCACCGCAGCCATCGGCTTCGCCTCGAGCGCGGCGAACTTCTTCTTCTCGCGGAACTCGCACGGGTCGTACACCGGGCACTTCGCGCACAGCGGCTTCTTCGCCACGCAGGTGTAGCGGCCGTGCAGGATGAGGTAATGGTGCGCGTGCTGCAGGTATCGCTTCGGCACCACCTTCATCAGTTTCGTCTCGACTTCGAGCGGATCCTTGCCGGGCGCCAGCCCCGTGCGGTTGGCCACGCGGAACACGTGCGTGTCGACCGCGATCGTGGGCTCGGCGAACGCGGCATTCAGCACGACGTTCGCGGTCTTGCGGCCCACGCCGGGCAGCTCCTCGAGCGCCTCGCGCGTCCGCGGCACCTTCCCGCCATGCTTCTCGATCAGCAGGTTGGACAGCGCGACCAGGTTCTTCGCCTTGCCGCGATACAGGCCGATCGTCTTGATGTACTGCTCGAGGCCTTCCACGCCGAGAGCGGCGATCTTCTGCGGCGTGTTCGCGACGGGGAAAAGCTTCGCGGTGGCGAGGTTCACGCTCTTGTCCGTGGCCTGCGCGGAGAGCACGACGGCGACGAGCAGCTCGTACGGGCTGCCGTAGTGGAGCTCGCTCTTCGGGTCGGGAATCGCCGCGGCAAGCGCGCGGAAGAAAGCCTCGCGTTTGGCGGGGCTCATTCGTAGGCCGCGAGGCGCGTCGCGCGCTCCGCTTCGTCGCGCGCCAGGCGCATCGCGCGAAACGCGTGGCGCTCGCGCGAAAGGTCCGCATCGGGCAGGGCGGGCACCGGCTCGAGCGCGATGCAGTCGACGGGGCAGGGCGGGATGCACAGCTCGCAGCCGGTGCACCATGCGGCGATCACCGTGTGCATGAGCTTCGAGGCGCCGACGATCGCGTCCACCGGGCAGGCCTGGATGCATTTCGTGCAGCCGATGCACGCGGCCTCGTCGACCACCGCGACCTGCGGAGGCCGGAACGGCCCACGCGCCGGATCGAGCGTCTTCGGCGCGCGCCCGAGCAGGCGCGCGAGCTTCGCCACGCCCGCATCGCCACCGGGCGGGCACTGGTCGATGTCCGCGCGGCCCTCGGCGATCGCCTCGGCATAGGGACGGCAGCCGTCGAACCCGCACTGGGTGCACTGGGTCTGCGGCAGGAGCGCGTCGAGGGCGGCGGCGAGGGCGTCGTTCATGGCACGTCGGCAAAGGCAAGAGTGTAGGCCAGGCCCGCCTCTTGCGCGATGCCCGGATGGGTGACGTGGCCCTTCCAGACCACGAGGGCGGCCCGCAGCGCGGCCTCCTCGCGCAGCGCGCGCTCGATGCCCCGGCCGGCGAGCTTGCGCACGTGGGGCAGCGCCGCCTCGGCCAATGCGGCGGCGCTCGCCACCGGATCCGCAGCGGGCATGTTGGGCACGCAGTAGTGGACCACGCCTTCCGCGACGTAAGTCGGCTCGGCATGGCTCGTCGGTCGCGACGTCTCGGCCACGCCGCCGCCGTCGATCGAGACGTCCACGATCACGCTGCCGGCGCGCATGCGGCGCACGAGCGAACACGGCAGCAGCTTGGGCGTCGGAGCGGCGGCAATGAAGACGGCGCCGACGACGAGGTCGGCCTCGAGCGCAGCGCGCTCGATCGCCTCCCGCGTTGCGAAGCCGCATTCGACCAGTCGCGGAAGCTGCGCGCGCGCCGCAGCGCGCGAGCGCGCCGAGCGCGTGAGAAGCACCACGTGCGATTCGCGGGCGGCGGCCTGGCGTGCCGCCTCGATGCCCGCATTGCCCGCGCCGAGCACGAGCACCTGCCGCGGAGAGCGCCCGAGAAGCCGCGCGGACACCTCGATCGCCATGCGGCCGGCGATGACCGACATGGGCGCGAGCAACGGGAAACGACCCTCGGCATCGCGAAGCAGCTCGTAGGCGATGGCGCTCGCGCCGCGGCCGCAGAGGGCGCGCGTGCGCTCCGGCTCGCCCACGAGGTGCTGGAAGCCGAAGAGCGTCGCGCGCGCGTTCACGTGCGCGAGGTCCGCGTCCTGCACTTCCTTCACCTTCACCACCAGGTCCGCGTTCCACGCGCCGTGCGTCTCGACGACGGATGCGCCCGCGGCGACGTACGAGTCGTCGTCGAACCCGACGCCGGCTCCCGCGCCCCGCTCGACCATCACCCGGTGCCCGTCGTCCACGAGCGTGCGCACCTGCGCCGGCAGCAGGCCCACGCGCCGCTCGCCTTCCTTGGTCTCTTTCGGGACGCCGATCCGCATGGGCCGCTCAGCGCAGCGCGCGGCGCGCCTCCCCGACCAGGGCCGGGCCGCGATAGATGAAGCCGGTGTACACCTGCACCAGGCTCGCGCCCGCGTCGATCTTCGCGCGTGCATCGGCCCCCGAGAGGATGCCACCCACGCCGATCAGCGGGACGCGGCCCGCGAGCGCGGTGGCGAGCCGCCGCAGCACCTCGGTCGAGCGCGCGAACAGCGGGCGGCCCGACAAGCCGCCGCTCTCGCCGGCGAGGCGATGGCCGGCGACCGCTTCGCGCGCGACCGTGGTATTGGTGGCGATGAGGCCGTCGACGCGATGCTTCACGGCGAGTGTGGCGATGGTCTCGATCTGCGCGTCGTCGAGATCGGGCGCGACCTTGACCGCGAGCGGCTTCACGCGCCCGTCGCGGCCGGCGAGCGCGTCGCGGCGCGCCATGACGATCGCGAGCAGCTCGTCGAGCCGCTCGCTGGATTGCAGGTCGCGCAGGTTCTTGGTGTTGGGCGAGGAGATGTTCACCGTCACGTAGCTCGCGCGTGGGTAGACCGCGTCGAGGCACGCGACGTAGTCGTCGGCGGCGCGCTCCAGCGGCGTGTCGAAGTTCTTGCCGATGTTGATGCCGAGCACGCCCTCGAAGCGCGTGCGCTCGAGGTTGCGCAGCAGGTGCTCCACGCCGTCGTTGTTGAAGCCGAGGCGGTTGATGAGCGCGGCGTGCTCCTCGAGGCGGAAGAGGCGCGGCTTCGCGTTGCCGGGCTGCGGGCGCGGCGTGACGGTGCCCACCTCGATGAAGCCGAAGCCGAGCGCCGCGAGCGCGTCGACGTAGGCCGCGTTCTTGTCGAGTCCTGCGGCGAGCCCGACGGCGTTGGGGAAATCGAGGCCCATGACGCGCCGGCGCTCCGCGGCGCTCGCCGCGCCGCCGCTCGCGAGGCAGGCCGCGGCAGGCCCCATCGTGGCGAGCGATCTCAGCGCGACGTCGTGCGCGACTTCGGGGTCGAGGCGGAAGAGGGCGGCGCGGGCGAGGGTGTAGAGCAAGGACGGCTCAGGCGAGCCTTTTCCACTCGCCGCGGGCGAGGCCTTCGATCGGGCGGAACTGGTTCTTGTAGCTCATCTTGCGGCTCTGCCCGATCCAGTAGCCGAGGTACACGTACGCCAGCTGCCGGCGCTTCGCCTCCTCGATCTGCCACAGGATGTTGTAGGTGCCGAAGGAAGCCTGCCGCACGAGCGGATCGAAGAACGTGTACACCGACGACAGGCCGTCGGACAGCTCGTCCACGATCGACACCATGCGCAGCTCGCCCGCCTCGCGGAACTCGACCAGGCGCGTGGCCACGTTCGACTGCAGCAGGAAGTGCGCGTACTGCTCGCGGCTGTCGTGGTCCATGCCGCCGCCGCGATGGCGCTCGCTCTGGTACAGGCGGTAGAGCGCGTAGTGCTCGGCGTTGAACTTGAGCTCGCCGTACTTCGCCTCGAGGCCCGCATGCCGGGCCCGGGCGCGGCGTTGCGAGCGGTTGGGCTCGAACTCGGCCGCGACGACGCGTACCGGAACGCACGCATGGCAATGGTCGCAATAAGGCCGGTACGTGAAGGCGCCGCTGCGGCGGAAGCCCGCGGATACGAGCGCGCTGTAGGTCTCGGTGTCGATCAGGTAGCTCGGCGTGGCGACCTGCGAGCGCGCCAGCTTGCCGGGCAGGTAGCTGCACGGATACGGCGCGGTCGCGTAGAACTGCAGGTTCGCGATCGGGAGGTCGTTGAGCTTCGCCATATTCCTCTTGAGGCTGCCGATATCTACGGGCCCCAGCGTTCGCCCGTTGGTGGATATTGTATCGACTCCCGCAGCAACTGCGAAAACGCCGGGCGCGGGATCTCGCGCGCGCCGAGCGAGGCGAGGTGCGCCGTCGCCTGCTGGCAATCGATCACCCGGCAGCCGCGTGCGCGCAGGCGCTCGACGAGCCGCACGAGCGCGACCTTCGAGGCGTCGGCGGTGCGCGCGAACATCGACTCGCCGAAGAACGCGTGGCCGAGCGCGATGCCGTACAGGCCGCCCACGAGCCTCCCGTCCTGCCACGACTCGACCGAGTGCGCGAATCCCAGCTCGTGCAGGCGCACGTACGCCTCGACCATCTCGGGCACGATCCACGTGCCGCCCTGACCCGCGCGGGGCTCGGCGCACGCCTCGATCACCGCGCGGAAGGCGGTGTCCGTGCGCGTCTCGAACGCGTCGCGCGCGAGCGTCTTGCGCAGCGACCGGGAGACCTTGAGCTCGGCGGGGAACAGGACCATGCGCGGGTCGGGCGACCACCACAGGATCGGGTCGCCCTCGGAGTACCACGGGAAAATGCCGTGTCGATAGGCTTCGACAAGCCGCGCGGGCGAGAGATCGGCGCCCGCGCAGAGCAGCCCGTTGGGCGAGCGCAGCGCCCTCTCGACCGGGGGAAACGGCGCGTCGCCGCGCAGCCACGGAATCACGCGGCTACTTTACGCGAAGCCCGGTGAGGCTCTGGTGCCTGCGCCGCAACGCGCCCGCTCTTTTCGGATTTCTCTTTCGGACATTCCCGCGCGTTGTGGAGCGCCACGCGTTTGCGCTCGCACCGAGTGCGAACGAGCCTTGCAGCTCAAGTGTTTCATCGAGCCCGGCGCTGTATGAGGCCGACGGAAAAGCGCCTTCACCCAAGTCATTTATCGGTTGCATTGAGGGATCGATAGGTTATATAATGACACCTATCGGTTACCAAGGAGCTGCCCCATGCTAGGAAGCGTTCAGAAGACCGCTTCAGGCCAAGCCGAGCGCACCGAATCGCTGCTTCGAATCCACCGTCGATCGCTCGTGGTGTTGCTGGCGATCATTCTCGTCGTCGCGGCGACGCTCATCGCGCATGTCGTCCGTCCCGGGTCGCTTCTCGCCGACTGGGCATCGCGATTCCCATGGCTTTTGCCGGTGGCCATCGTCGCCGTCTTGGTCATGTTCGTCGTGCCGGCGCGCCGATCGTTGGGACCGGAGGATGCCGAGGTGGAAACGGTGATGAAAGACGAGTTCCGGCAAGCGAATGTCGCGCGGGCGCAGCGTATCGCGCTCGTCGTCGTGCTCATCGCGCAGGCCCCGCTCGCGGTCGTCGCGTCCGGACTCGCCGCGGTCGCAGCGGTGAGCGTCATGAGCATCGCGACGATCACGATCGCGTTGGCGACTTACATCGTCGCGTTCCTCGTCGCCGATCGCGGATGACGATGCCCGAAGAGCTCAGGAACACGCTGAAGGTGCTGCGCGCGATGCACGACCTCACGCAGGCCGACCTCGCGGCCAGGGCGGGCGTGACGCGCAAGTCGGTGAACGCGATCGAGACGGGGCGAATGGTGCCTTCCGTTCTGCTCGCGCTGCGTCTTGCACGCGCGCTCGCCGTCCCCGTCGAAAACATCTTCAGCCTCCACGGCGAGGCGCAGAAGAAATGAAACGCGCCGCTGCTGGTCCTAGGTTGCGGCGTTGCCCGCCGCGTCGAACATGCCTTCGAAGAGGGTCGAGCTCAGGTAGCGCTCGCCCGAGTCGGGCAGGATCGCGACGATGGTCTTTCCGGCATGCTCCGGCCGCTTCGCGAGACGCGCGGCGACCGCGGCCGCGGCGCCCCCCGAGATGCCGGAGAGGAGGCCTTCCTCGCGCGTGAGGCGGCGCGCGTACTCGACCGCCTCCTCGTTCGTCACCGACTCGGCCGCGTCCACGAGCGAGAGGTCGAGCACGTCGGGAATGAAGTTCGCGCCGATGCCCTGGATCTTGTGCGGGCCGGGCTTGAGCGGCTGGCCCGCGCGCTTCTGCGCGATGAGCGGGCTGCCCGCGGGCTCGACCGCGACTGCGAGGATCGGCTTGCCGCGCGCCTTCTTGATGTGGCGCGCCACTCCGGTGATCGTGCCTCCCGTGCCCACGCCCGCGACCAGGATGTCGATCTTGCCGAGCGTGTCGTCCCAGATCTCGGGCCCGGTGGTCTCCTCGTGGACGCGCGGGTTCGCGGGGTTCTTGAACTGCTGCAGCATCACGTAGCGGCCCGGATCGCTCGCGACGATCTCCTCGGCCTTGGCGATCGCGGCGCTCATGCCTTTCGCGCCTTCGGTGAGCACAAGCTTCGCGCCGTAGGCCACGAGGAGCTTGCGCCGCTCGACGCTCATCGTGTCCGGCATGGTGAGCGTGAGCGGAATGCCGCGCGCGGCGGCGACGAACGCGAGCGCGATGCCCGTGTTGCCGCTGGTGGGCTCGACCAGCGCCTTGCCGGGCCCGAGCAGTCCGCGCTTCTCGGCGTCCCACACCATCGCCGCGCCGATGCGGTCCTTCACCGAGTACGCGGGGTTGCGGCCCTCGACCTTGGCGAGAACCGTGGCCCTCGCGCCGTCGGTGATGCGGTTCAGGCGCACGAGGGGGGTCCGCCCGATGGAAAGGGAATTGTCCTCGTACCAACGGCTCATGGCGGACCTCCGGTCGACGGCGAGCGCGACAGCCTGCCGCGCCCGCCGCGCCGCGTCAACGGTCCGGCTGCGGGGTGTAGCGCAGGTACGGCTTCTCCGCGCGGTAGCCCTTCGGGAACTTCTGCTTCAGGACCGCGGGATCGGTGATGGACGGCGCGATGATCACGTCCTCGCCCTGCTTCCAGTTCACGGGCGTGGCCACGCTGTGCTTGTCGGTGAGCTGCAGCGAGTCGATCACGCGCAGGATCTCGTCGAAGTTGCGGCCCGTGCTCGCGGGGTAGGTGATGATGAGGCGCACCTTCTTCTTCGGGTCGATCACGTAGACCGAGCGCACGGTGAGCGTGTCGTTGGCGTTCGGGTGGATCATGTCGTAGAGGTCCGCCACCTTGCGGTCGGGATCGGCGAGGATGGGGAAGTTCACCTTCACCTTCTGGGTCTCCTCGATGTCGCCGACCCAGCCCTTGTGCGACTCGATCGGGTCGACGCTCACCGCGAGGACCTTCACATTGCGCTTCGCGAAGTCGTCCTTGAGCTTCGCGGTGTAGCCGAGCTCGGTCGTGCACACCGGCGTGAAATCCTTCGGGTGCGAGAAGAGCACCCCCCAGGAATCGCCGAGCCACTTGTGGAACTCGATGCGGCCCGCGGTCGAATCCTGGGTGAAATCGGGGGCGGTGTCGCCCAGTCTCAGTGTCGCCATGGTGTCTCCTTTCGTCGTCGTGGACGCGCCGTGCGCATGCGGCGCCTTACCAGTAGTTCTCGACCGCGAGATGCCCCGGTTCGCCCCGGCGCGAGAGGCGGAAGCCGCGGTCGATGAGGATCTTGCGCGAGTCCTCGACCATGTCGGGGTTGCCGCACAGCATGATGCGCGAGCGGTCGTGGTCGAGCTTGAGCCCGAGGTTCTCCTCGAGCACGCCGTTGGCGAGCAGCTTCGTCACGCGGTCGCGCAGCGTGTCGGGCACGGGCTCGCGGGTGACGATGCGCGCGTAGCGCAGCTTGTGCGCGAACTCGGCGTAGTACTCGCTCT
>CAYOGL010000013.1:0-15542 GCA_964403515.1 uncultured Burkholderiales bacterium
TGCTGTTCCAGCACCTCTTCTGGTTCTACTCGCACCCGGCCGTCTACATCATGATCCTGCCCGCGATGGGCGTGACGAGCGAGCTCATCACGTGCTTCGCCCGCAAGCCGATCTTCGGCTACCGCTTCATGTGCTACGCGATCCTCGGCATCGCGGCATTCGGCTTCCTCGTGTGGGGCCACCACATGTTCGTCGCCGGCCAGTCGGCCTATGCCGGCATGGTGTTCTCGCTGCTCTCGTTCATGGTCGCGATCCCGTCGGCGATCAAGGTCTTCAACTGGACCGCCACGCTCTACAAGGGATCGATCGAGTTCACCGCGCCGATGATCTACGCGCTCGGGTTCGTGGGCCTGTTCATGATCGGAGGCATGACCGGGCTCTTCCTCGCCGCGCTCGCGGTCGATGTGCACCTCACCGACACCTACTTCGTCATCGCGCACTTCCACTACATCATGGTGGGCGGCTCGGTCATGGCCTACCTGGGCGGCGTGCACTACTGGTGGCCCAAGATCACCGGGCGCATGTACAACGAGGCGTGGGGGAGAGTCGCGGCGCTCGTCATCTTCGCCGGCTTCAACCTCACGTTCTTCCCCCAGTACGTCCTGGGCTACCTCGGCATGCCGCGGCGCTACCACGCCTATCCGCCGGAATTCACGCTGCTCAACGTGTTGTCCTCGGCCGGCGCCTCGATCCTCGCCGTGGGCTACCTGCTGCCGCTCGTCTACCTCGGATGGTCGCTCTTCAAGGGACGCCCGGCGCCGCCGAACCCGTGGCATGCGACGGGACTCGAATGGACCGTGGCGTCGCCGCCGCCGAAGGAGAACTTCGCGACCATCCCGCACGTGGAGCGCGGGCCCTACCAGTACGACCCGGAGCACCCGCCCGCATGAGCGCGCGCCCCGCGACCCACCCGCAGGCGGGCTGGCACCGCGAGGTCGCCTCGCTCGGGATGTGGGTGTTCCTCGCGACCGAGGCCATGTTCTTCGGGCCGCTCTTCATGGGTTACGTGCACGAGCGCCTGCAATCGGCCGGCGGCTTCGCGGTCGCGAGCGGTCTCACGCACCTCGAGCTGGGGACGCTCAACACGGCGATCCTCCTCACGAGCAGCTTCGCGATGGCGATGGGCGTGCGCTTCGCCGCGCTCGAGGAGCGCCGCGCGCTGCGCCGTTGCCTCGCCGCCACCGCGCTCCTCGGCCTGGCGTTCCTCGTGGTGAAGGGCACCGAGTACGTGCTCGAATGGCGCGACGGCCTCGCCCCCGTGCTGCATTTCACCTATGCGGGCGCGCACGGGCCGGCGGTCGAGGCGTTCTTCTTCCTCTACTTCCTGATGACCGGCGTGCACGCGATCCACCTCACGATCGGCATCGGGCTGGTGGCGTGGCTCGCGCACCGCGCGCATGTTGCGCCCCTCTACGCTTCCGGCCGCAACGCGGTCGAGATGGTCGGCCTCTACTGGCACTTCGTCGACGTGGTCTGGGTCTTCCTCTATCCGATGTTCTACCTGATCGAGCGCTACCGATGAACTCGCCCCCTCGGATCCGGGTCTACTTCCTTACCTGGGCCGCGCTGCTCGTCCTGCTCGCGTCGACGTATACCATCGCCCGCATTCCCCTGGGCACGTGGAACACGATCGCGGGCTTCGGCATCGCCGCGGCCAAGGCGGTGCTGGTCGCGCTCTTCTTCATGCACCTGCGGCGCGCGCCGGCTCTCGTCATCGTCTTCGCGGTGGCGGCGCTCTTCGCGCTCGCGATCCTGTTCGGATTGAGCGGCACCGACTACGCCACCCGCCGCGTGAGCCCCGCGCCATGGACGGCGCCGGACGGTTCATGAAGGGATGGAAGCCATGCAGCGAGCGGGAATAGCGGTGGTATGCGGCGCGGCAGCGGGCATCGGGCGGGCGACCGCGCGACGCTTCGGGCAGGCAGGCTGGCGCGTGGCGCTGGTCGCGCGCGGCGTCGACGGCCTCGAGGGCGCGCGTCGCGAGATCGAGAGCATGGGAAGCCAGGCGATGGTGATCCCCCTCGACGTCTCCGACCAGGAAGCCGTCGAGGCGGCGGCCGACCGCGTGGAGCGCGAGTGGGGCCCGATCGACGTCTGGGTGAACGACGCGATGGTCACCGCGTACTGCGAATTCACGGACATGGACGTCGCGGACTTCCGCCGCATCACCGAGGTCGACTACCTCGGCAACGTGTGGGGCATCCGCGCCGCGTTGAAGCGCATGATGCCGCGCGACCGCGGCACCATCGTGCAGGTGGGAAGCGCGCTCGCCTACCGCTCGATCCCGCTGCAGTCGGCGTACTGCGGCGCGAAGAGCGCGCTGCGCGGGTTCATCGACTCGCTGCGCTCGGAGCTCATCCGCCACAAGAGCCGCGTGCACCTCACGATGGTGCAGCTCTCCGCGTTCAACACGCCGCAATTCGACTGGGGCAAGACGTGCGGGACCCGGCAGCCGCAGCCGGTGCCGCCCATTTTCGAGCCCGAGGTCGCGGCCGAGGGCATCTACTACGCGGCCACGCACCGGCGCCGCGAGCTCTGGGTCGGCTGGCCCGCGGTGCAGGCGATCGTCGCGAACAAGTTCTTCCCCGGCCTGCTCGACAAGCTCGCGGCCGGACGCGGCTACGACGGGCAGCACACGGACGAGCCGCTTCCGCCGGGACGCCGCGACAACCTCTACGCGCCGGTGCCGGGCGATCACGGGGCGCACGGCCGCTTCGATGCGCGCTCGAAGCCATTCAGCGCGCAGCTCTGGCTCTCGATGAATCGGGCGGCGCTCGCCACCGCGGCGCTCGCGCTCGGCCTCGGCGGGCTGCTGTTGCGAAGGAGGCTGCGATGAGCTCGGTCGGGCGCACGCGGTGGGCGATCGCCGAGGGCTACATCCCGCCCGGAGGCCAGCAGGGCTCGCGCGCGCTCGAGAGCCACGAGACGGCGTGCATGCTGAACGCCGGCGACACCGATGCGCACGTGCGCATCACGCTCTATTTCGCCGATCGCGAGCCGGTCGGCCCCTATCGCGTGACCGTCCCCGCGCGGCGCACGCTGCACCTGCGCTTCAACGACCTGCAGGATCCGCAGCCCGTGCCGCGCGGCACCGATTACGCGAGCCTCATCGAATCGGACGTGCCGATCGTCGTGCAGCACACGCGCCTCGACTCGCGCGACCCGGCCCTCGCGCTGCTCACCACGGTCGCCTATCCCGTCGCCTGACGTGGAAGCCGCCGACGACTTCCCCGACATCGGCGACTACGCGCTGGTCGGCAACTGCCGCACGGCCGCGCTCGTCTCGCGCGACGGGGCGGTCGAATGGATGTGCCTGCCGACGTTCGCGAACGAGGCGATCTTCGCCGCGATCCTCGACCGTCGGGCCGGTCATTTCGCGTTGCGCCCGAAGGGAGAGTACGCGGCGACGCGCCGCTACGTCGACGATACCAACGTCCTCGAGACGACGTTCAAGGCCGATGGCGGCACGCTTCGCCTCACCGATTGCATGACGTTGCCCGTGGCCCGACAGCCGCTGCTCGAGCCCGAGCACGAGCTGCTGCGGCGGGTCGAATGCGTCGAGGGCGAGGTCACGCTCGAGGCGGCGTTCGCGCCGCGCGAGGATTACGGCCGGCGCCCGTTCGCCTTCGCCAACCATCGCAAGCTCGGCTGGCAGTTCGTGGGCTGCCCGTTCGGCGCGCGCCTCCTGACCGACGTCGAGCTGCGCGAGGACCGCGCGGGCGGCCGCCTGGTGGGCGAGGCGCGGCTGCGCGCCGGCGACAAGCGCTGGTTCTCCTTCGCCTACGACCAGCACGAGATCGGCGTCGTGCCGCCGCTCGGGGACGAGGCGCAACTGCGCCTCGATGCGACGATCCGCTGGTGGAAGTCGTGGAGCGCGGGCACGCGCTACGACGGCCCGTACCGCGACATGGTGATGCGCAGCGCGCTCGCGCTGAAGCTCATGACCTGCTGCACGAGCGGGGCGGTGGTGGCCGCGCCGACCACGTCGCTGCCCGAGGTGGCGGGCGGCCCGCGCAACTGGGACTACCGCTTCTGCTGGATCCGCGACAGCGCGCTCGTGCTGCACGCGTTCCTGAGCCTCGGGTTCGTCGCCGAGGCCGAGGGCTTCCTCGAGTGGCTGCTGCATGCCACGCGGCTCACCTGGCAGCGCTTCCAGGTGATGTACGACATCTACGGCGAGACCAAGCTCGACGAGAAGACGCTCGACTACCTCGGCGGCTACCGCGGGGCGAAGCCGGTGCGCATCGGCAACGCCGCGCACGACCAGCTGCAGCTCGACATCTACGGCGAGCTGCTCGAGACGATCGTGCAGTACGTGGGAGCGGGCGGCTCGCTCGATCGCGCGGAGAGCCGCATGCTGGGCGGCGTGGGGCGGCACGTGCTGCGCCTCTGGCGCGAGCCGGACCAGGGCATCTGGGAGACGCGCGCGGCTCCGCGCCACCACACGTTCTCCAAGGCGATGTGCTGGGTGGCGCTCGATCGCCTGCGCCAGCTCGCCGACCGCTTTCCGATCGGGCTGGACCGCGCGCACCTCGAGCGCGAGTGCGACGCGATCCGCGCGGAGATCGACGAGAAGGGCTTCGACCGGGAGCGTGGCGCGTATGTCTCGTACTTCGGCGGCCACGCGGCCGACGCGAGCCTGCTGCTGCTCGCGCGCTATGGATACGCCGAGCCCGGAAGCGAGCGCATGGAAGGCACCTACCGCTTCATCGACGAGACGCTGTGCGACAACGGCTTCGTGCGGCGCTACCGCGAGGACGCCTCCTACGACGGCATCCGCGCGCACGAGAACGCGTTCGCGCCGTGCAACTTCTGGGCCGCGGAGTACCTCGCCAACGCCGGCCACGACGCGCGCGCGAAGCGGCTGTTCGAGCACCTGTGCCGCTACGCGAACGACGTGGGCCTCTTCGCCGAGGAGATCGCCATCGGCACCGGCAAGCCCGTGGGCAACTTCCCCCAGGCCTTCACGCACGTGAGCCTGATCTCCGCGGCCACGGCGCTCTACAAGCACAAGACCGCGTGAGCATGACGCAGACCGGCGCCGAGATCCTCGTCATCCTGCTCTGGGGCTTCGCCGCCACGGCGGCGCTTTCCGCGGTGATGTTCGGGGCGCAGCGCCTGGGCTACTCGCGCCTTTCCTTTCCGTTCCTGATCGGCACCATGTTCACGGGCGACCGCTCCTCGGCCAACGCGCTCGGGGTCGTGCTCTACCTCCTCGGCGGGTGGCTCTTCGCGTTCATCTACTACTTCATCTTCGTGAGCATCGGGCACAAGGGATGGCTCCTCGGCACGCTGATCGGCGCGGCGCACGGGCTCGTGCTCCTCGTGATGGTGCTGCCGCTGCTGCCGCACCTGCACCCGCGCATGGCGAGCGAGTACGACGGCCCGTCGCACGGGCGGCGGCTGCAGCCGCCGGGCTTCGCGGCGCTCAACTACGGTTACCGCACGCCGCTGTCGACCATCATCGCCCACGCGCTCTACGGCGCGATCCTCGGCGCCCAGCTGCCGCTCACCTAGGGCGCCATGGAAGCCACGCGCCGCGTCCTCTACGTCGGGCTGGCCGGCAACGTGCTCGTGGCGCTGACCAAGTTCGTCGCGGCCGCCGTCACGCACAGCGCGGCGATGCTGGGCGAGGCGGTGCACTCGTTCGTCGACTCGACCAACGAGATCCTGCTCCTGCACGGCGCGAACCGCGCGATGCGGCCGCCCGACGCGCAGCACCCGCTCGGACATGGCCGCGAGGTCTATTTCTGGAGCTTCGTCGTCTCGCTGCTCATCTTCGTGGTCGGCGCCGGCGTCTCGATCCTCGAAGGCGTCCACCACGTCCTCGATCCGCGACCGATCGAGCATCCGCTCGTGAGCTACGTCGTGCTGCTCGCCTCGGCGCTCTTCGAGGGCGGCTCCTGGACCGTCGCGTTCGGCGAGTTCCGCCGCCGCAAGGGCAAGCGCGGCTACTTCCAGGCGGCGGTGGAGACCAAGGATCCGTCCGCGATCATGGTGTTCCTCGAGGACAGCGCGGCGCTGGTCGGCATCGCGCTCGCGCTCGCCGGGACGGCCGCCTCGCAGCTCCTCGACCTGCCGGTCTTCGACGGCATCGCCTCGATCGCCATCGGGCTGCTGCTCGCGGTCATCGCCGCGTTCCTCGCGCGCGAGAACAAGGCCCTGCTCATGGGCGAGCCCGCGCACGACGAGCTGATCCGCTCGGTCCAGCGGCTGGCCGAGGCCGAGCGCTGCATCGCGCACTTCAACGGCATGCTGAGCTTCCAGCTCGCGCCCAGGGACGTCGTCGTCGCGATCAGCGTCGACTTCGTTCCTTCGTTGCGCGCCTCCGAGCTGCAGGCCGTCGTCGCCCATCTCGAGGCGCGTGTGCGCAAGGCGCACCCCGAGGTCGTGCTCCTGCTCGTCAAGCCGCAGGACCCGGAGACGTACCGCCGGAACCGCGAGGCGCGGAAGACCCGCTGGCAGCGTTGAGGCCGAGCGCGAGCACCTCGGCGAGGTGCAGCGCGCGCCGGCCCGTGGTCTGCGCGATCTGCTCGCGGCAGCTGAAGCCGTTCGCGATGACCAGCGTGCCGGAGTCGGCCGCGCGCACGGCGGGCAGGAGCACGCGCTCGCCGCACGCGATCGAGACGTCGTACTTCGCCTTCTCGAAGCCGAAGGAGCCGGCCATGCCGCAGCAGCCCGAGTCGAGCACGTGGAAATCGACGCCGAGATCGGCGAGCACCGCCTCGTGCGCCTCCATGCCGAGGACGGACTTCTGGTGGCAGTGCGCGTGCACGATCGCCTTGCGCTCGAGGCGGTGCGCGGTGCGCGCATCCTTCGGCCGGCGCGCGAGCAGCTCGTCGAGCAGCACCACCTGCCGGCTCAGCCGCTTGGCGCGCTCGTCGCCGAAGAGCAGGTTCGGAAGCTCCTCGCGGAACGTGCTCGCGCACGCGGGCTCGAGCACGACGATCGGCGTGCCGGCCGAGATGTCGGCGTCGAGCGCCGCGAGGATCGTCTCGAGGTAGCGGCGCGCGCGATCGAGCATGCCGAACTCGTAGAGCGGCCGTCCGCAGCACAGGCGCTCCCGCGGGATCTCCACGCGATAGCCCGCATCCTCGAGCACGTCGAATGCGGCGAGCGCGGTCTCCGGATGGTAGTAGTTGTTGAACGTGTCGGGGAACAGCATCACGCGCGCGCCCTCGGGATGGCGCGGACGGCGTGCCCCCGATTGCGCGCGGAACGTGCGCTTCGCGAACGGCGGCACGCGGCGCGCCGGATGCACGCCGACGATCGCCTTCACCAGCCGCGTGTCCATGAAGAAGCTCGCGAGCCCCGGGGCGAGGCTGGCGAGCTCGGCCCAGCGGTCGATCCATCCGAACGCGTACGCGGAGACCGGGCGCAGGCGGCCTTCGTAGTAATGGGCCATGAACTCGGCCTTGTAGGTCGCCATGTCGACGTGCACGGGACATTCGCCCTTGCAGCCCTTGCACGACAGGCACAGGTCGAGCGCCTCGCGCACCGGCTCCGACTTCCAGCCGTCGTGCAGCTCGCTGCCGCGCATCATCTCGAAGAGCAGGCGGCCGCGTCCGCGCGTCGCGTGCATCTCCTCCATCGTGACCTTGTAGCTCGGGCACATCGTGCCGGTCTTCTTGCGGCACTCGCCCACGCCCACGCAGCGCAGCGCCGCGCGGCCGAAGTCGCCCTGGTCGTCGGGATAGCGGAAGTGCGTCTCGACCACCCGCGGCTTGTACGTCGCGCCGAGGCGCAGGTTCTCGTCGGGCCGGTAGGGATCGACCACCTTGCCCGGGTTCATGCGGTTGCCGGGATCCCAGGCCGCCTTGAACTCGCGGAATGCGCTGATGAGCTCGGGCCCATACATGATCGGCAGCAGGGCCGCCTTCGACTGGCCGTCGCCGTGCTCGCCGGAGATCGAGCCGCCGAGGCTCACCACGAGGTGCGCCGCCTCGTCGAGGAAGCGGCGGAATTTCTCGATGCCGGGTTGCGTTTCCAGATCGAAGTCGATGCGCGTGTGCACGCAGCCCTGGCCGAAGTGGCCATACAGGTCGCATTCGTAGCCGAACTTCTCGAAGAGCGCGCGCAGCTTGCGCAGGTATTCGCCGAGCTTGTCCGGCGGAACCGACGAGTCTTCCCAGCCTTCCCACGTGATCGGCTTGTTGGGCACGTGCGCCGTCGCGCCGAGGCCCGACTTGCGCACCTCCCAGATGATGTTCTCCTGCTTCGGATCGTCGAAGAGCTTCATCGACGGCGGCTTCGGCGCGTGGCGCAGCTTGTCCATCGCCGCGCGCGCCTTCGCGTGGGATTCCTTGCGATCTGCGCCGCCGAACTCGACCAGCAGCCAGCCCTTGCCATCGGGCAGCAGCTTCACGTCCTGCGGATGCAGGTGCACCGCGATCATGTCGTCGACCAGCCGGTCGTCGATGCCCTCGAGGCCGATCGGGCCGAACCCCATGACCTCGGGAACATGGTCGCCGGCCTCGTAGACGCTTTCGTAGCCCAGCACGAGGAGCGAGCGGCCCGGAGGACTGTCGACGAGGCGCACCTTCGCCCCGAGCACGATCACGCATGTGCCCTCGGTTCCGACGAGCGCGCGCGCGACGTTGAAGCCCTTCTCGGGCAGCAGGGCCGGCAGGTTGTAGCCCGACACGCGGCGCGGGATGTCGGGAAACTTGCGGCGGATCTCGTCGGCGTAGCGCTCGCGCAGGGCGCGCAGCGCGCCGAAGATCTCCGCCTTGCGGCCGCCGCCCTTGAGGATCGCCTCGTACGCCGCATCGCTGGTCTCGCCGACCGTCATGCGCAGCCCGTCGTACGTGAGCACGTCGAGCTCGATCACGTTGTGCACGGTCTCGCCGGCCATCACCGAGTGCACGCCGCACGAGTTGTTGCCGATCATGCCGCCCAGCGTGTTGTGGTTGTGCGTCGAGGGATCGGGGCCGAAGGTGAGATGGTGACGCTCAGCGGCGTGGCGCAGGTCGTCGAGGACGACGCCCGGTTCCACGATCGCGTAGTGGCCCTCGGCATTGAGCTCGACGATCCGGTTCAGGTGCTTGGTGAAATCGATCACGACCGCGACGTTGCAGCACTGCCCGCACAGGCTCGTGCCGCCGCCGCGCGCGAGCACGGGCGCTCCGTGCTTGCGGCATGCGGCGACCGTGGCGATCACGTCGTCGATGGTGCGCGGGATCACCACGCCGATGGGCACCTGGCGGTAGTTCGAGGCGTCGGTCGCGTAGAGCGCGCGGCTGCCGTCGTCGAAGCGCACCTCCCCGGCGATGGCGCGGCGCAGGTCGGCGGCGAGCGCCTGGCTGTCGAGGGTGGACGGTGCGCGCCGAACCTGGCGGCCGTCGATCAACTGGCGCGGAAGCATTCGGCGTCCTTTGCCTTGAGCTCGAGGCCGAGCCCGGGCCGCGAGAGGTCGCACGACAGCAGGCCCGCGCGAGGCTCGGGCGCGCCGTCGAAGAGGAGGTGCTCGATGCGCACGTGGTCGTGGAACCACTCGAGGTGGACCGCCCGGCGCGCGGCACAGCACGGCGCCACGTGCAGCGACGGCGCGCAATGGCTCGACAGCGGGATGCCGAACCCGTCGGCGAGCGCGGCCGCGCCCATGAATCCCGTCACGCCGCCGCACCGCGTCGCATCCGCCTGGATCGCATCGACCGCCTGCGCCTCGAGCATGCGGCGGAAGTAGTTCATGTCGTAGCCGTACTCGCCGGCGGAGATCGCCATGCCGGGCGGGCGGCGCGCGCGCACGGCACGCAGTCCGTCGAGGTCGTCGGAGGAGACGGGCTCTTCGAACCATTGCACGTCGAGGAGCCCGAACGCCTGCGCCTGGCGCAGGGCCTGCTCGACGGTATGCGCGCCGTTCGCATCGACGAAGAGGCGCACGTCCGCGCCGATCGCCTCGCGCGCCGCCGCCACACGCTTCGGGTCGGCGGCCGCGTCGCGTCCCACCTTCATCTTGACCGCCGTGAGTCCCTGGGCGGCCCAACCGCCGAGCTGCTCCCTGAGCCTCTCGATCGAGTACGACGTGAAGCCGCCGCTGCCGTAGGCGGGGATCGCGTCGCGCGAGGCGCCGAGGAGGTCGACGAGCGGCGCGCCGAGCATCTTGCCCTTCAGGTCCCACAACGCGTTGTCGACGGCGGAGATCGCCATCGAGCAGATGCCGGGGCGGCCGAGGTTGCGGATCGCGCGCACCATGTCGATCCAGCGCGCGTTGATCGACCACGCGTCGCGCCCGGCGAGCAGCGGCGCGAGCTTGTCGCGGATCAGCGTCGCGGTCGCGGTATCCGCGTAGCTGTACCCCATGCCGCGGCGCCCGCCGGCCTCGACGTTGGCGACGACGAGCGTCGTGGCGCTCCACTCGAGCGTGCCGTCCGATTCCGGCGCATCGGTCGGAATGGTGTAGGCCGCGGCGGTGATCGCCGCGATGGGTGCCACCGCGCGCACGCCGATCTCACTTGCCGGCGGGCACGAGCTCCGCCCACATCTCCTTCGCGGAAGCCTTCACGATGCCGATCGCGTCCGGGTCGCCCTTGAGCAGCGCGCGCACGTACGCCTTCGCCTGCTTCGTGCTCACGTGCGGCGGAATCGGCGGCACGTTCGGGTCGGCGATGACGTCGAGCACGACGGGCCGGTCCGCGGCGAACGCCTGTTCCCACGCGGTGCCGATGTCCTCGGGCTTGTTCACGCGCAGGCCGCGCAGGCCGAGCATTTCCGCGTACGCCGCGTACGCAAACTCGGGCACGTCCTGAGAGGCGGTGAACTTGGGATAGCCTTCCATCACGCGCTGCTCCCACGTCACCTGGTTCAGGTCCTGGTTGTTCAGCACCATGACGACGAGCCGCGGATCGCTCCAGCGCTTCCAGTACTTCGCGACGCCGATGAGGCCGTTGATGCCGATCATCTGCATCGCGCCGTCGCCGACGAGCGCGACGACGGGGCGGTCGGGATGGGTGAACTTCGCCGCGAGCGCGTACGGCACGCCGGGGCCCATGGTCGCGAGCCCGCCGGAGAGCGAGCCTTTCATGCCGCGCCGCATCTTGATGTCGCGCGCGTACCAGTTCGCCGCCGACCCGGAATCGGAGGTGAGGATGCAGCCGTCGGGCAGCCGCGGGGAGAGCTCCCAGAACACGCGCTGCGGATTGATCGGGTTGGCCGAATTCATCGCGCGCTTCTCGAGGACGCGCCACCAGCGCTCGACGTTCTCCTCGATGCCCTTGCGCCACGAGCGGTCTTCCTTGCGCTTGAGCAGCGGAATGAGGGCGCGCAGCGTCTGCTTCGAGTCGCCGACGAGGTTCAACTCCATCGGGTAGCGCAGGCTCAGCATGCGTCCGTCGATGTCGATCTGCACGCCGCGCGCCTGGCCTTCCTCGGGCAGGAACTCGGAGTAGGGGAAGGCCGAGCCGACCATGAGGAGCGTGTCGCACTCGGTCATGAGGTCCCAGCTGGGCTTCGTGCCGAGGAGCCCGATCGATCCCGTGACAAAGGGCAGGTCGTCGGGCACGGCCGCCTTGCCGAGCAGCGCCTTCGCGATGCCGGCGCCCAACAGCTCCGCGGTCTCGATCAGCTCGTCGGTCGCGTGCAGCGCGCCCGCGCCTGCGAGCATTGCCACCCTCTTGCCGGAATTGAGGATGTCGGCCGCCCGCTCGAGCGCCGCCATGTCGGGCACCTCGCTGTGGCGCGCGAGCCCGATCCCCGAGGGGATCTCGCCGTGCAGGCGCGGCGGCTTCTCGACCGCGTCCATCTCCTGCACGTCGGTCGGCATGATGATGCAGGTGACGGTGCGGTGCTCGAGCGCGATGCGCACGGCGCGATCGACGAGGTGACGCACCTGGTCGGGCGTGGTCGCCATGTGCACGTATTCGCTCGCCACGTCCTTGAAGAGCGACATGAGGTCGACTTCCTGCTGGAAGTCCCCGCCGAGCGAGGCGCGCTTCTGCTGCCCGATGATCGCGAGCACGGGCTGGTGGTCCAGGCGCCCGTCGTAGAGACCGTTCAGCAGGTGGATCGCCCCGGGCCCGGAGGTCGCGCAGCACACGCCGATCTCGCCCGTGAACTTCGCGTGGGCGGTCGCCATGAAGGCGGCGATCTCCTCGTGGCGCGTCTGGATGAATTCGATCGCGTCGCTCTTCTCGAACGCGCCCATGATCCCGTTGATCCCGTCGCCGGGAAATCCGTAGACACGCTTCACGCCCCAGGCGCCCAGGCGCTTGAGCAGGAAATCGCTGACGGTCTCCGCCATTCGTTGTTCCTCCGGGAAGGCAAGCACGCGTCGCCGAGTGGCGGGCACGGAGGCTCGGGACCAGTTAGAGAGACCGCCGGCGACCGGGGTTCCATCCGCGGGGCAAAATCATCGCGCACGCGCGCCACGCGCTTGCTAAGCTCGCGTTCCTTCTTTACTCACGCGCCCCGATTCTTGCCATGGATCAAGAAAGTCCCGTCGACAATCCCGCCACGCGCGCCGTGGCGCGGTTCGTGTCGAGCCTCGGCTACGACGCCATCCCCCAGGACGTGCGGCATCGCGTGAAGCTGCTGATGCTCGACGCGTTCGGGTGCGCGCTGTACGGCGCCGACCTGACGTGGACGCGCATCCTGCAGCGCACGCTCGGGGCCGTGGACGCGACGCGCGCCTGCGCCGTGTGGGGAACGTCACTGCGGCTTTCGGCGCCCCATGCCGCGCTCGCCAACGGCACGCAGGTGCAGGGGTTCGAGCTCGACGACGTGCACCGCGCGGGCGTGCTCCATGTGGGCGCGGTGGTGCTGCCGGCGCTCGTGGCGATCGCGGAGACGCGCGGCCCGCTCTCGGGGCGCGATTTTCTCGCGGCCGCCGTCGCGGGCTACGAAATCGGCCCGCGCGTAGGACTGTGCATGGGGCCGGAGCACATCGCGCAGGGCTGGCATTCGGGCGCGACGGTCGGCGTCTTCGCGGCGGCGGCCGCATCGGCGCGCGCCCTCCATCTCGATGAAGGCCGCACGGTGCACGCGCTCGGCATCGCCGGCACGCAGGCCGCGGGGCTCATGGCCGCGCAATACGGCTCGATGGTGAAGCGCATGCACGCGGGACGCGCCGCGCAGTCCGGGCTCTACGGCGCGCTGCTCGCCGCCGAGGGCTTCACCGGCATCGCGAACGTGTTCGAGAGTCCCTACGGCGGCTTCTGCACGACGTTCTCGCGCTCGCAGGATCGCTTCGATCTCGCGCAGCTCTCGGCGGGCTTGGGCAGCGCGTGGCAGACGATGGGCGTGGCGCTCAAGTTCTACTCGTGCGTCGGCAGCAACCACACCACGCTCGATGCGCTGCGTTCGATGCAGGCGCAGCATCCGTTCGGGGCGCGCGATGTCGAGAGCATCGTCGTGCACGGCTCGCATGCGACCGTGGAGCACGTCGGCTGGCCCTACGTGCCGCAGGGGCTCACGTCGGCGCAGCTGAACCTGTCGTATTGCGTGGCCACGTTCCTGATCGAGGGGGATTGCTTCGTGGAGCAGTTCACCGAGGACAAGGTCGCCGATCCCGCGCGCATGGCGCTCGCGCGCCGTGTCGAGGTCGTCCACGATCCGGCGATCACGGCGCGCGGCGCGGCGTTCCGCCATGCCGTTCGCGTCGAAGTGCGGCTCGCGGACGGCACGCGGCTCGAGGCCTCGGTGGCAGCGCCGCGCGGCAGCGAGGCGCGCTTCGCAGCCGATGCCGACGTCTTCGCGAAGTTCGACAAGCTCGCCGCGCGCGCGCTTTCCCAGAAGCAGCGTCGGGCTTTGCGCGAGGCGGTGATGGGTATCGACGAGCTCGCCGACGCGGGCGAGATCGCGCGGCATCTCGTCGCGTGAACGGGGCGGCGGCGCTCGCCGGCGTCGCAACGGTTCAGGCGTTCGCGGGCGTCGAACGCGAAGGCGAATCGCGGCGCGGTGAGCCGCGGCGCGGGCGCTCGATCGGCGCGGCGATGCAGTCGCGATCGAAGCACTCGGCGCGCCGCACCTGCGCTTCGATGCTGCCGGGGATGGGCGAGCGCGAACGCAAGGTCCACGCGCCGCCGATCACCGCCTCAAGCGCGCCGGCTCGAACGTCGGCGTCGATCGCGGCGCGGACAAACGCGCGTGCCGTCATCGCGAGCGCGCGTGGCCACGGGCGGCGCATCCACGCCGACCAGAGCGCGTTGCGCACCTCGCGGGCACGCCGTGCGCCCGGATCGCGTGCGCAGGCCGGATGGTGGTACGCGACGAGATCTTCCATGTAGCGCATGCGCCAGCCCTCGCGCAGGAGGTCGAGCGCCACGACGGCTTCCTCGCCGCCCACGCCGAAGCGCCGGTCGAACCCGCCCACGCCGAGAAAGGCGGTGCGCCGCACGACCGCGCCGCATGCGACGAAGCCGACGATCGGCACGCCCGTCCGCGAGTGGCCCTGGTCGAGCGCGAGCATCTGCGCGCACACCGGGTCGGGAAGCTCCTGGGCGCCGACGAGGATGCGCGCGGCGACGAGCCCGAGCTGCGGCTCGCGGTCGAGGCGATCCGCCGCGCACGAGAGCGCACCCGGGGCCCACCACGAATCGTCGTCGCTGAACGCGACATAAGGCGTGCGGGCATGCACGACGCCGATGTTGCGCCCGGCCGCGCCGAGGTTGGTGCGCGCCTCGATCACCTCGACGCCCCGGCCGAGCGCGCGCAGCTCCTGCGCCGAGCCGTCGTGCGAGCCGTTGTCCACGACGATCACGCGGGGGCGTTCGGGAAGGGCGAGGAGGCGCGAGACGGTCCCGATGGCCCGCTCCCGGCGGTCGCGCGTGATCATCACCACGCTGATGCGCGGGTCGGGCGGCGTGGCGCTCATGTCCATGCCGGTGTGAACGTGCGCCGCCACCGCAATTCCCCGCGTGCGCCGATTGGCTTAGCACCGCGATCGAGGGACAATATGCGTATCGGGTGATGCGCTTCGGCGCGAAGAAGACCCTGCGTTCAACCATGCGAACGGAGGGTCAATGCCGAAGCTGAATGAAGAACAACTGGCGCGTGTCGCCGACGCCGTGAGGACGTCGTACTCCGTTGCGAGCGTGCTTCGCAAGTTGGGGCTACGCGTCGCGGGAGCGAATTACCACACGATTCACAACGTCGTACGATCCATGCAGCTCGATATGTCGCACTGGACGGGGCGGGCCATCGCAAGGGCAGTCACGTGCCCATGGTGCGGCCGCGGTCCCTGAGCGAGGTACTTACTCGTAACTCCGTGTTCAACTCACACGACTTGCGCATTCGGCTAATCGCCGAGGGTGTTTTTGCGCCGAGCTGTTCCGAGTGTGGACTGCGCGAATGGCGTGGCCGCCCGATTCCGCTCGAGCTTGATCATCAGGATGGTGACAAGAGGAACAACGAGCTCAGCAATCTTCGGTTACTCTGTCCGAATTGCCACGCGTTGACGCCGACCTATCGCGGCCGCAATCGCGGCAAATACCGCCTGCACAGCCCGGGTGGTGAAATTGGCTAGACACTCGGGATTTAAAATCCCGCGCCGCAAGGCATGCCGGTTCGAATCCGGCCCCGGGCACCACATCATCCCGCACTGCGCG
>CAYOGL010000013.1:15642-103686 GCA_964403515.1 uncultured Burkholderiales bacterium
CAAGGCATGCCGGTTCGAATCCGGCCCCGGGCACCACATCATCCCGCACTGCGCGTGCATTCGCGTCAGAAGCTCTGCCGCGTAAGGCCCTTCGTGATCGTCTTGCCGTAGATCGTGAACTGCGCCGTGAGACCGTCCTGCTGGTAGAACGTGAACTGCGCCTGGCCGACCAGCGTCCGGGTCACCTGGGAAGGATCGAAGGTCTGCCCGAGCATCGGGCCCATGGCGCGATAGATCGGCCCGACGTACGTGTTCGGTGGCCCGCCGTTCGGATTGCTGAGCCACTGGCCGGTCGGGACGAAATACCATGCAGGCGATTGGTCCGGGTCATACGTGAACCACGTCGCGAAGATCGTTCCCGACGGATGCTCGACGATGTTCAGGCCCCATCCCGATTCCAATGGGTCCCACCACAGGTCGGTCAGGTCGTACGGCGGGTCCGATGAAGCACGGGGCATCACGGAAAACGCCGTCGACCCCGCGAGAACGCCGTCGCTCGATCCTTGCAAGTGGCGCATGACCTGGACGCGATAGTCGCCCGCCGGTAGCTGACCCACGACTACATCCAGGGGTGCGCTCGGGGGGTTGGGGCCCCAATCCCACGTCCAGGGCGACGACACCATGTCGATCGTGATCGTGTTGGCCGTCATCGAAACGCTCGTCTGCACGATCGATTCGTTGAAGGTCGGCATGTTCACGCGCACGACGTCCTGTGCTTTTGGCGACGCGGGAATGATCGTGACGGGGGCGGCCGGTCGCACGACCTGTGCGGCGACCAGCAGGCTGGAACACGAGAGCAACGCGGCGAAACAGCTGCGGATCAAGCGCGAGAAAACCACGAGCAAGACCGGGGTTGTGAGGACTCCCCGATTCTAGCAACCGCCGCTCATTCCTTGCGGTCGATCGCGGCGATGACCTTGGCGATGGTGCTTCGCACGTCCATCGCGACCATGGGCGGCTGCTCGTCGTGCGAGGCGTTCTTCTCGAGCAGGCGGTCGAAATCGGCGAGCAGGCGCCGCGGATCGACACTCGGCTGCATGGCGATGGCCGCGGCGAAAAGCGCGAGCGTGAGGCGCATGTGCTGCTCGTTGCGCGCGGCGCTGTCGGCGATCTTCTTCAGCGATTCCGCGAGCTCGCGCATCGGCTGCGTGAGCGCGTGCGCCAGGGCCTCGATCTCGGGATTGCCGTTCATACCTCTCGGACCATGCGCGGGGCGGCAGGTTTCAGGGCCTGCGGGCGCGGAAGCCGAGGTAGGCTGCGAGCCCCAGCCCCAACACGGCGGCGAGGGCGAGCACCGCGAGGATCCACTTGCGCACCGTGACCGTCTCGCTCAGGAGGTCGGACTCGGGGCCGAAGGTGATCGCGGTCGTGTCGTTCGGCAAGGCGCCGATCGCATGAACGACGCCCGTCTTCGGGTCGATGGTCACGAGCGTCGCGCTCGCCGGCGCGCCGAGATTCGTATTGACGCCATAGAGCTTGCCGGACGGCGAGAAATCGAGCGCGCTCATGGCGCTCACGAAGGGCGCGCCCGCCAGGGGCGGGCCGGTCGTCACGCGCCCGGTCCTGAGGTCGACGGCATCGAGCGTGCCCACGGCGGATGTGGCCGACAGCAGCGCGTGCCCGGTCTTCTCGTCGATGGCGAAACCGCCGCCGATCGTCTCGGCGATGCCGGACTCCGCGAACGTCTTGGCCGCGCCCGTGCCGAGATCGACCGTGCCGAGCTCGTTGCGATCGGGCAGCCAGATGTAGAGCGTGCCCTTCTCGTCGAAGTTGATGTCGGAGCCGGCTACGCCGAGCGAGCCCACGAGCGTCGCCTTGCCCGTGTTCGGATCCAGAGTCACGAGCGAGCGGGGGACGTTGGGGGTGAGGCCCGCGGTGATGCCATAGAAGACGCGGGTCTTCGGGTGGATCGCGATGCCGCGCAGGCCGATGGGTTGGCCGTTGAGCGTGATCGGGGCGACGATGCGCGCGGCGCCCGTATCGGCGTCGATCGTATACAGGTTGCCGCCGAGGCCGCCGGTGGAGATGTTCGCATGATTGCGCAGCGTGACGGCGTAGAGCACGTCGGCGCGCGCCGCCGGGAACTGCAGGCATGCAGCGATGATCGCGGCGGCGCCGACCACGCGCAGGGTCCGTTCGAGCAGCCGCAGGATGATGGCTTCCTCCCCTGATTTGAGCGAAGCGTATGGTACCCGACTGTCGCGAAACTGAAGGCCCGGTTGCGAATGAAAAAAAACGGCGCCGCGAGGGCGCCGTTTTCGCGGGGCAAAGCCGCCTCAGGCCGGGACGCGGGCGGTCGATACCGCGGCGGCGATGCGGTCCACCGCCTTGCGGATGTTGTCCATCGAGGTCGCGAACGAGATGCGCAGGTAGCCCTCGGCCCCGAACGCGGAGCCGGGCACGGCCGCCACCGCCTCGGGCTGGCTGAGCAGGTAGTCGCAGAACGCGAGGTCGGTCGGCGCGGGGAGCTTGCCCGCCTCGTGCAGGTTGCGGATCGCCTCGCGACAGTCGGGGAACGCGTAGAACGCGCCCGTCGGCATCAGGCACTTCACGCCCGGGATGCGGTTCAGTCCCTCGGCTACCGCCTTGCCGCGCTCCTTGAACGCCTTGACCATCGGCTCGATGCACGACTGGTCGCCGTTCAGCGCCGCCTCCGCCGCGTACTGCGAGATCGAGGCCGGGTTCGAGGTGCTGTGCGACTGCACGTTCTCCATCGCCTCGATCAGCTCCTGCGGGCCGCCGCAGTAGCCGATGCGCCAGCCGGTCATCGAGTACGCCTTCGAGACGCCGTTCATCACGACCGTCTGGGGGTAGAGGTCCGGGCAGACGTTCACGATGTCCACGAACTTCGAGCCGTCGAGCAGGATGTGCTCGTACATGTCGTCGCTCGCGATGATGATGTTCGGGTGCTTGCGCAGCACGGCGCCCAGCGCCTTGAGCTCGTCGGCGGTGTAGGTCGCGCCGGTCGGGTTCGACGGGCTGTTCAGCCACATGAGGCGCGAGCGCGGCGTGATCGCGCGCTCGAGCTGCTGCGGGGTGACCTTGAAGCCCTGCTCGATGCCGGTCTGGATGAACACCGGCTTCGCATCCGCCATCTGGGCCATGTCCGGGTACGAGACCCAGTAGGGCGCGGGGATGATCGCCTCGTCGCCCGGGTTCAGCAGCGCGAGGCACAGGTTGAACGACGTCTGCTTGCCGCCGCACGAGACCAGGATCTGCTTCTCGGTGTATTCGAGGCCGTTCTCGCGCTTGAACTTGGCGATGATCGCCTTCTTGAGCGAGGGCGTGCCGCCGGCGGCCGTGTACTTGGTGAAGCCCTTGTTCATCGCCGCGATGGCCGCGTCCTTGATGTGCTGCGGCGTATCGAAATCGGGCTCGCCCGCGCCCATGGCGATCACGTCCTTGCCCTCGGCCTTGAGGCGCGACGCCTTGGCGGAGACGGCGAGGGTGGGGGACGGCTTGATGGCCTTGAGGCGGGTCGACACGAGCGACATGGGGTTCTCCGGGGGCAGTGGGAAATCCTGGGCAGAACCTCCATTTTACAGGGACATGATGCACAGCAGCAGAGCGGATCCGTACAAACGCCCTTGCATGGCGCCTTCGTCGCGCGGCGCGCCATGGGTAAAATGATGGGTTCCCCGCGCGACGTTCGCGTTTTCGAGGCCCATGGAAGTCGTGACCTTTCCCGGCAGCCCGTTCCGGCTGCACCAGCCGTTCCCGCCGGCGGGCGACCAGCCGCAGGCGATCGAGAAGCTCGTCGAAGGATTGCACGACGGGCTGGCCTACCAGACGCTGCTCGGCGTGACCGGCTCGGGCAAGACCTACACGATGGCGAACGTCATCGCGCGCACCGGCCGCACAACGCTCGTGATCGCACCCAACAAGACGCTCGCCGCGCAGCTCTACTCGGAGTTCCGCGAGTTCTTTCCCGAGAACGCCGTCGAGTACTTCGTCTCCTACTACGACTACTACCAGCCCGAGGCGTACGTCCCGTCGCGCGACCTGTACATCGAGAAGGACTCGTCGATCAACGAGCACATCGAGCAGATGCGGCTCTCGGCGACCAAGAGCCTGCTCGAGCGGCCCGACACGGTGATCGTGGCGACCGTGTCGTGCATCTACGGCATCGGCGATCCCGACGACTACCAGGACATGCGCCAGGTGTTGCGCGAGAAGGACCCGGTCTCCCAGCGCGACCTGCTCGCGCGGCTGGCGGGCATGCAGTACACCCGCAACGACATCGACTTCCGGCGCGGCACGTTCCGGGTGCGCGGCGACGTGATCGACGTCTTCCCGGCCGAGAACAGCGAGCAGGCCCTGCGCGTGTCGCTGTGGGACGACGCGATCGAGTCCCTCACGCTCTTCGACCCGCTCACCGGCGAGCTGCTGCACCGCATCCCGCGCTTCACGCTGTACGCGAAGAGCCACTACGTGACGCCGCGCGCGACCGTGCTGCGCGCGATCGAGGCGATCAAGGTGGAATTGCGCGAGCGCCTCGACCAGTTCCAGGCCGAAGGCAAGCTCCTCGAGCTGCAGCGCCTGCAGCAGCGCACGCACTTCGACCTCGAGATGATGAACGAGCTCGGCTTCTGCAAGGGCATCGAGAACTACACGCGCCACCTGTCGGGCCGGGCGCCGGGCGAGCCGCCGCCGACGCTCATCGACTACCTGCCGACCGACGCGCTGGTCGTGATCGACGAGAGCCACGTGACCATCCCGCAGATCGGCGGCATGTTCAACGGCGACCGCTCGCGCAAGCAGACGCTCGTCGACTACGGCTTCCGCCTGCCCTCGGCGCTCGACAACCGGCCGCTCAAGTTCGAGGAGTTCGAGCGCCAGGTGAAGCAGGCGATCTTCGTCTCGGCCACCCCGGCCGACTACGAGCGCGCGAAATCCGGCCAGGTGGTGGAGCAGGTGGTGCGGCCGACGGGGCTGGTCGACCCGGAGGTGATCCTGCGTCCCGCCTCCTCGCAGGTGGACGACCTGCTTTCCGAGGTGAACAAACGGGTGAAGCTGAACGAGCGCGTCCTCGTCACCACGCTCACCAAGCGCATGGCGGAGGACCTCACCGACTATCTGGCCGAGCACGGCGTGAAGGTGCGCTACCTGCATTCGGACATCGACACGGTGGAGCGCGTCGAGATCATCCGCGACCTGAGGAAGGGCCTCTTCGA
The DNA here is from genome assembly GCA_964403515.1 of uncultured Burkholderiales bacterium. Taxonomy (GTDB): domain Bacteria; phylum Pseudomonadota; class Gammaproteobacteria; order Burkholderiales; family Usitatibacteraceae; genus Usitatibacter. The sequence goes on from CAYOGL010000013.1 coordinate 20,817, forward strand.
CGTGCTGGTCGGCATCAACCTGCTGCGCGAGGGCCTCGACATTCCCGAAGTCTCGCTGGTCGCCGTGCTCGATGCGGACAAGGAAGGGTTCCTGCGCTCGGGGCGCTCGCTCATCCAGACCATCGGCCGCGCCGCGCGCCACATCAACGGCACCGCCATCCTGTACGCCGACCAGAAGACCGATTCGATGAAGGCCGCGATCGACGAGACCGAGCGCCGGCGCGCCAGGCAGGTCGCCTTCAACCTCGCGCACGGCATCGAGCCGAAGAGCATCTCCAAGCGCATCAAGGACCTCATCGACGGCGTCTACGACCCCGAGAGCGCGAAGGAAACGCGCAAGGCCGCGCAGGCCGAGGCGAAGTACGACGCGCTCTCCGAGAAGCAGCTCGACCAGCGCATCCGCAAGCTCGAGAAGGAGATGCTCGAGGCCGCGCGCAACCTCGAGTTCGAGCGCGCCGCGAGCCTGCGCGACGAGCTGAAGACCCTGCGTGACCGGCTCATGGCGGTAGGGGGCGACTCGTGAGGGCGGAGCCGCGGACGAACGTTTCGGTGCTCGTGGTCTGCACCGGCAACATCTGCCGTTCGCCCACCGCCGAAGGCGTGCTGCGGCACCTGGCCGAGAAGCGCGGCCTCGCCGGGCGCGTGCGCATCGCCTCGGCCGGGACCCACGACTACCACGTGGGCGAGGGACCGGACCCCCGCTCGGTGAAGCATGCGTCGCGCCGGGGCTACGACCTGTCGACCCTGCGCGCCTCGCAGGTCAGCGCCGAGGACTTCGAGGCGCACGACTTCATCCTCGCCATGGACCGCGGGCACCTGCGCATCCTGCGCGCGCTCGCTCCGCACGGCGCGCGCGCCCGCCTCGCGCTCTTCCTCGACGCGAGCGCGCAGTGGAAGGGGCAGGACGTTCCCGATCCGTACTACGGCGGCATCGACGGCTTCGAGCGCGTGCTCGACATGGTGGAGGAAGCCGCGGAGCGCTGGCTCGACCGCTTCGAGGCCGAGCTCGATCCGTCGCGATTCCGGCTGCAGGGCTAGCGCCGAGTTTGCGGCACAATGTCGCCATGCCCGCCCGCAAGGATTTCGCCCTGTTTCCGGCCTTCATCGACCTGCGCGACAAGCGCGTGGTCGTGATCGGCGGCGGCGAGGTGGCGGCGCGCAAGGTGCAGTCGCTCGTGCGCTGCGGCGCGCGCGTGAGCGTGGTCACGCCCGAGGCGCATCCGCGCATCGCCGCGCTCGCGCGCGAGAAAGTCGTCGCCTGCCATGCGAAGCGCTTCGAGGCGGACGACCTCGCCGGCGCGTTCATGGCGTTCGCCGCCACCGACGACGAAGCGGTGAACGGCTCGGTGGCGCAATGCGCTCGCGAGCTCGGCATCGCGGTGAACGTCGCCGACGATCCGCGCGCCTCGACCTTCCTCACCGCCTCCGTCGTCGATCGCGGACCGGTGCAGGTCGCGATCTCCACGTCGGGCGCGTCGCCGGCGCTCGCGCGCCGCTTGCGTGCGCGCATCGAGGGCGCGGTGCCCGAGGGTTTCGGGCGCCTCGCGGCGCTCGCGGGGCGCTATCGCGCGCAGGCGATCCGCCGCCTGCCCGACCCGCACGCGCGCCGCCGCTTCTGGGAGCGCGTGATGGAAGGCCCGGTCGCCGCGCTCGTGCTCGAGGGGCGCGAGGCGCAGGCCTGCGCCGAGATCGAGCGCGCGCTCGCCCTCGCCGCGCACGACAGCACGGAGAGCGCGTCCTGAGCCTCGCGCTGTCCCACCCGGTTCGCGCGGTGGCGTTCGATCTCGACGGCACGCTCGTCGACAGCGCGCCGGATCTCGCCGCGGCCGCCAACGCGATGCTGGTCGCGCTCGGCGAACGCCCGCTGCCGGAAGAGCGCATCGCCGCCGCGATCGGCGACGGCATCGATGTCCTCGTGCAGCGCGCGCTGGCCGAGAGCGCCGGGCGCGCCCCCGGAGAGGGCCGGCTCGCGCCGGCGCGCGCGCTTTTCCGCGACGAATATGCGAAGCGCGTGTTCAGCGCGAGCCGCGTGTTCGAAGGCGTGCGCGAAGGGCTCGCGATGCTCGCGCGGCGCGGCATCCCGCTCGGCTGCATCACGAACAAGCACAGCCGCTTCACCACGGCCTTGCTCGAGAAGGCCGGGCTCGCGCAGCACCTCGATTTCGTGCTTTGCGCCGATGCGCCCGAGCAGCGCAAGCCCGCGCCGTACCTGCTGCTCGAGGCGTGCCGCCGCCTGGGGATCGCGCCCGCGGAATTGCTCTTCGTCGGCGATTCGGGTCTCGACGTGGCCGCGGCCCGGGCGGCGCGCTGCCCGGTGGTGCTCGTCGCCTACGGATACAACCGCGGCGTCGCGCCCGCGGATGCCGGCGCCGACGCGATCGTGAACGACATCACGCAGCTCGCGCGCGGGCTGACCGCGCACGGCGCACGGCAACCTTCCTGAGCCTCGCACCAGCGGCTTAAGCGGCGATTAAGAAAGCCGCCTCGCGCGAAAAATGTTGCCGGAACTCGCCTCGGCCTCGGTGTTTCCAAAATTCACATGGAACGATTGGAGGCAGGCCATGAGAGAGAAACGATGGCAGGACTGGGTGATGCTGATCTTCGGCATCTGGTTGTTCTTCGCGCCCTTCTGGATGGCGGGCTACGCGTCGCATTCGAGCATGGCGGCGGGCAACTCGTACGTCCTCGGGATCCTCGTCTTCGCGTTCGCGTGGGCGGCGCTCGCCACGGCGAACCGGTGGGAAGAGTGGGTCGAGCTCGTGCTCGGCATCTGGCTCATCACCGCGCCGTTCGTGCTGGGATTCTGGGGCGGCGAGCATGGCGCCGGAGTGAACCAGCTGGTGCTCGGCATCCTGATCGTCCTCGACGCGATCTGGGCGCTGCGCGATACGGTGGCCCCATTGCCGCCGCCGCACACCGCCTGAAAGCGAACCGGGCCGCGCGAGCGGCCCGGTCGTTGCATCGCTAGAAGCCGCCTTTCTTCACCCACGCCTCGAGCATGGGGATGCGGTCCACGCCCCAGAAGGGCTCGCCGTCGACGATGAAGAAGGGCGAGCCGAACACTCCCGCGGCAATCGCCGCCTCGACTTCCTTCTTCGTGCGCTCTTTCACCGCCGGATCCTCGAGCGCAGCGGCGAGCGCCGCGCGGTCCGCGCCGCATTGCGCCGCGATCTCGACCACGGTCGCGGGCGCGCTGATGTCGCGGCTGTCGGCGAAGTACGCGCGATAGAGCGTCCGCGCGACGCGGCGCGCGAGCGCCGGATCGCGATCGCTCAGCCAGTAGAAGGCGCGGCATGCCGCGACCGTCCCGATGGGGAAGCTCGCGGGATGGCGATAGGGCACGCCGTGCCAGCGTGCCGAGCGTGCGAAGTCCTTCTTCGAGTAGTCGCCCTTGAGCGGCACCTCGGTGAGCGGCGCCTGACCGGTCAACTTGAAAACGGGACCGAGCAGGATCGGCCGCCACGCGAGGGGGCGCTCGAGACGCCGCTCGAGGTCCTCGGCGATCTGGCTCGCGATGTACCCGTACGGTGACGAGAACTCGAAGTAGAAATCGACGGGCGCGGCACTCATGGCGTCGAATGCGGCTGGTCGCCCGAGCCCGCCTCACCGGCCGGCGCGTGGGTCTCGACCAGCTGCAACGGGCCGCCTCCATCGCTCGCCACGCTGCGACGGCGCCGCGGACGCGTGCGCCGCGCGGGCTCCTCCTCGTCGGTCGTGGATGGCGCGGGCGCTTCGGCCTGGGTCTCGACCAGCTGCAGCGGCACCGCCTCTTCGGCGGGGCGCGCGGCGCCATGGCGACGACGACGATGGGAGCGCGGCGCCGCGTCGGCAGCGGCCTCGTCGTGCTCGCTCACCTCGTGGAAGGCGACCGGCGCCACCTTGGGCGCCAGCGGCGCGGCCACGGGCGGCGCAGCGGGCACTTCGCTCGGCACCGTGGGCTTCTCGACCGCCGCGGGCTCGGCGTGAGGCTGCGTCGCGGGCGCTGCCGGCGACGCGAACATCTCGCTCTGCGTGCTGGCGGCCGGAGCCTCGGCGTGCTCGCGCTCTGCGCGCTCTCCACGCTCTCCGCGCTCGCCACCGCGGCCACGACGACGACGGCGACGACCGCCCTCGCGTTCGGGGCCGGCGCCGGTGTCCGGCGCGTGCGCCTCGACCGCGGGAATCTCGGCCCCTTCCGGGACGATTCCCTCTACGGCTGCCGGGTGGGGCGGGCGAGCGCCTTCGGCGCGCGCCTCGCGCGGCATGCGGGGCTCGCGCGGTTCACGCGGCTCGCGACCTTCCCGCGGCTCACGACCTTCGCGCGGCTCACGGGTTTCACGCGGCTCACGACCTTCGCGCGGCTCACGAGCTTCGCGCGGCTCACGAGCTTCGCGCGGCTCACGGGCTTCGCGCGGCTCACGGGCTTCGCGCGGCTCACGGGCTTCGCGCGGCTCACGGGCTTCGCGCGGCTCGCGTACGTCGCGCGGCTCACGGGCTTCGCGCGGCTCGCGCACGTCACGCGGCTCACGAGGCTCGCGCACCTCACGGGGTTCACGCGGTTCACGGGCCTCGCGGCCTTCACGCCCTTCACGCGGCTCGCGAGCCTCACGCGGTTCACGCGCCTCGCGGCCTTCGCGCGGCTCGCCGCGACGTCGCTCCGCATCGCGCTCGCGCCGGGGCTCCGCACGCGTCTCCTGCGCGGGACGCGCTTCGCCGCGCCGTCCTTCGACGCGCTCGCCGCGCCCGCCACGACGTTCGTCGCCGCGGCGCCCGTCGCGACGGCCTTCGCCGCGCGCTTCCTCGCGCTCGCGACCGCGGCCGCGCTCGCCGCCGCGGGCCGTGTCACGCTCGCGGGGCGGACGTTCTTCGACAGCCGGTGCCGCAGCGCGCGTCGGCGCCGGCGCTTCGGCGGGCTTGCGCAACCAGCCGAACAGCCGGTCGAGCAGGCCGACGTGCGTTTCCTGCACGGGCGCGGGGCGCGGGGCTGCCGCGGCCGGCCGATGCGCCACCGGCTCGGGCGCCGCAACGGATACCGGCGCCGGCTGCTCGGGAGTGATGCCCTTCACCAGCGGCTCGGGACGCGCCGGGCGCGGCTCGGGCGCCTTGGTCGGCAAGCCGACCGGCTCCTCGTCGGGCACGATCACCATCTCGTAGCTCGGCGTCTGCACGTCGAGCTGCGGCGCGTCGTGGCGCAGGCGCTCGATGTGGTAGTTCGGCGTGGCGAGGTTCGGGTTCGGGATCAGCAGCACGTTCACCTTGAGCCGCGTCTCGACCTTGAAGATCTCGCTGCGCTTCTCGTTCAGCAGGTAGGTCGCGACATCGACCGGGACCTGCGCGTGCACGGTGGAAGTGTTCTCCTTCATCGCCTCTTCCTGCAGGATGCGCAGGACGTGCAGCGCGGTCGAGGCGGTATCGCGGATGTAGCCGGTGCCGTGACAGCGCGGGCAGGGCGTATGCGTGGTCTCCTCGAGCGAGGGCTGCAGGCGCTGGCGCGAGAGCTCGAGCAGGCCGAAGCGCGAGATCTTGCCGATCTGCACCCGGGCGCGGTCGTGCTTGAGCGCGTCGCGCAGGCGGTTCTCCACCTCGCGCTGGTTCTTCGCGCTCTCCATGTCGATGAAGTCGATGACGATCAGCCCGCCCAGGTCACGCAGGCGCAGCTGGCGCGCCACCTCGTCGGCGGCCTCCATGTTCGTGTTGAAGGCGGTCTGCTCGATGTCGTGGCCGCGCGTGGCGCGCGCGCTGTTCACGTCGATGGCCACCAGGGCCTCGGTGTGGTCGATCACGATCGCGCCGCCCGAGGGCAGGCTCACGTCGCGCCGGTACGCGCTCTCGATCTGGTGCTCGATCTGGAAGCGCGAGAAGAGCGGGATGTCGTCGCGATAGAGCTTCACCTTGTTCACGTTCGCCGGCATCACCGTGCTCATGAACGCGAGGGCCTGCTCGTGGATCGCGGGGGTGTCGACGAGGATCTCGCCGATGTCGGGCTGGAAGAGGTCGCGGATGGCGCGCACGACCAGGCTCGACTCGAGGTAGATGAGGCACGGGCCCTTCTCTTCCTCGGCGGCCTTCTCGATCGCGCTCCACAGCTGCAGCAGGTAGTTGAGGTCCCACTGCAGCTCCTCGACGCTGCGGCCGATGCCCGCCGTGCGGGCGATGAGGCTCATGCCCTCGGGGACCTTGAGCTGGTCCATCACCTCGCGCAGCTCGTTGCGCTCCTCGCCCTCGATGCGCCGCGAAACGCCGCCGCCGCGCGGGTTGTTCGGCATGAGCACGAGGTAGCGGCCCGCGAGCGAGATGTAGGTCGTGAGCGCCGCGCCCTTGTTGCCGCGCTCGTCCTTGTCGACCTGGACGATGAGCTCGCTGCCGACCTTGAGGTGCGTGGCCATCTTCGAGCGGCCGAACTCGCCGCCCTCGTTGACCATGTACTGCTTGGCGATTTCCTTGAACGGCAGGAAGCCGTGGCGCTCGGCGCCGTAGTCGACGAACACCGCCTCGAGGGACGGCTCCACGCGGGTGATCACGCCCTTGTAGATGTTGCTCTTGCGCTGCTCCTTGCCGGCGGACTCAATGTCGAGGTCGATGAGCTTCTGACCGTCGACGATGGCGACCCGGAGTTCCTCCGCCTGGGTCGCGTTGAACAGCATGCGTTTCATCGTTCTTTTCTCCCGCGCTCCGCCACGGAAGAGGGAACCGCCGCGCGCGTCCCCGGTGAACGGGGCTGCGGGCGGACCCGGTCGACGAATTCAGAAGTCGGTTCTTGGATGCGTCACGGTGGGTGCGCGGAAAGGGACGATTTCTGGAGTTATTCGTCTGGCGCCAGCCGGTCTTTTCCGGCCGGCGCCTGGGAATTCGTGGCGGGAGAGCGCGTCGATTCGTTTACCATCGCTCTTGGTCTCGCAGGCGAGCGACGTTTGCCTGCCCGGACGCCTTTTCGTGGCGTCCTCCTTGCGTAGGCCGATCTCCCCGGCAATCCCGGCGCCGCATCGGTCGCCGTGGCGAGCGCGGGCTTGGAAATCAAGCAGATATAGTATACGCGATGCCACACGAAGGCAAAACGACGGCGATCGCGCCGGCCGCCGTGCGCTGGATCGAGGTGACCGAGGACGAGGCGGGCCAGCGCATCGACAACTACCTGCTCGCGCGCCTGAAGGGCGTGCCCAAGAGCCGCATCTACCGCATCCTGCGCAGCGGCGAGGTCCGGCTGAACAGCAAGCGCGTGGCCGTCTCCGACCGGGTGGCCGCCGGCGACCGCATCCGCGTGCCGCCGCTGCGCGTGGCCGAGCGCGACGAGGCGCTGCCCGCGCCCCATTTCCGCCTGCCCATCATCCACGAGGACGAGGCGCTGCTCGCCATCGACAAGCCGGCCGGGCTCGCGGTCCACGGCGGCAGCGGCGTCGCCCACGGCGTGATCGAGTCGCTGCGTTCCATGCGCCCCGAGGCGCGGTTCCTCGAGCTCGTCCACCGGCTCGACCGCGAGACCTCGGGCGTTCTGCTCGTCGCCAAGAAGCGCAGCGCGCTCACGGCCCTGCACGCGCTCATGCGCTCGCGCGAGATGGACAAGCGTTACCTCGTCGGCGTGAAGGGCCGCTTCCGCAACGAGCGCCAACGCGTGCGCGCGGCGCTGGCCAAGCGCACCACGGCCGCCGGCGAGAAGCGGGTCTCGGTCGCCGACGATGGCCAGGAGGCGCAGACCGTGTTCCGGCGGCTCGCGCGCGGCCCCGAGTTCAGCCTGCTCGAAGCCGAGCTGCTCACCGGCCGCACGCACCAGATCCGCGTGCACCTCGTGCACCTGGGCCATCCCGTGCTGGGCGACGACAAGTACGGCGACTTCGAGCTGAACCGGCGCCTGCGCAAGGAAGGGCTGCGGCGCATGTTCCTGCACGCCGCCTCGCTCGCCTTCGTGCACCCGGCCACGGGCGAGCGGCTCGCGCTCCAAGCCCCCCTGCCTGCCGACCTCGACGCGTTCCGCCGCCGCTTCATCGCCGAGGAGTCGGCGTGAGCTGCTACGACCTGGTGGTGTTCGATTGGGACGGCACGCTCATGGACTCGACGCGCCTCATCGCCTCGTGCCTGCAGAACGCCTGCGCGGATATCGGCGCGCCGGTGCCGTCGATCGACGACGCGCTCTACGTGATCGGACTGAACATGAAGGACTCGCTCGATCGCGTGGTGCCCGGCCTCGCCGAGGAGGATCGCCGCCGCCTCGCCGAGCGCTATCGCCACCACTTCCTCGCGCGCGAGCACGAGGCGCCGCTCTATCCGGGCGTGGAAGCGATGCTCGCGGACCTGCACGGACGCGGGCGGCGGCTCGCGGTGGCCACCGGCAAGGCGCGCCGCGGGCTCGAGCGCGCTCTCGACGTGAGCGGCCTGCGCGCGTGGTTCGAGGCGACGCGCTGCGCCGACGAGGGATTCGCGAAGCCGCATCCGGACATGCTCCTCATGCTCCTCGACATGACGGGCGTCGAGCCGCGCCGCGCCGTTATGGTGGGAGACACGATCCACGACCTCGAGCTCGCGGCCAACGCGGGCGTCGACGCGATCGCCGTCTCCTACGGCGCGCATCCCGAGTCGCTGCTCGCCACGCGGCCGGCGGCTGCGCGCTGCGATTCGGTAGCGGCCCTGCACGCATGGCTCACGACGAACGGCTGATCTGCGCCTCCGACGCCCTGGGCGAGACGGGGAAGGGCGTGCGCTTCACGCTCGCGTCCCTCGGCGGCGAGGAAAAGGGGTTCGCGGTGCGCCATCGCGGAAGGGTGTGCGCCTTCGTGAACCGTTGCCCGCACCAGGGCACGGAGCTCGACTGGGAACCGGGTGAGTTCTTCGAGGCCGCTGGGCTATACTTGGTCTGCGCGACGCACGGCGCCCTCTTCGAGCCGGCGAGCGGCCTTTGCGTCGCGGGCCCGTGCCGCGGGGCATCGCTCGAGCGGCTCGATGTCCGCGAAAGGGACGGCCGGGTTTTCCTTCTGAACGACGCGCCACCGCCGGCCCGTCCGGAGCACAAACGATGATCGATCCCGCACCGCCCCAATGGGAGCGTTCGGTGCTCGAACGCCTCGCCCTGAAGGCGCTCGACGAGCAGCGCCGCGCACGCCAGTGGAGCGCGCTGTTCAAGCTGCTGTGGTTCATCCTCGCCTTCCTCATCCTCGCCGGATGGTTCGGATGGATCGGCCGTCCGGAGAAGGATCTCGCGGCGGTGAGCGGCGGCGGCGGGCGGCACACGGGGCTCGTCACCCTCGAGGGCGTGATCGCACCCGAGGGCAAGGGCTCGGCCGAGCGCGTCATCCGCGGGCTCGATCGCGCCTTCCGCGACCCCGGCACGCGCGGCGTCATCCTGCGCATCAACAGCCCCGGCGGCAGCCCCGTGCAGGCCGGCTACATCAACGACGAGATGCGCCGGTTGCGCGCGAAGTACCCGAACATCCCTCTCTACGCGGTGGTCCAGGACCTGTGCGCCTCGGGCGGCTACTACGTCGCCGTGGGCGCCGATCGCATCTACGTCGACAAGGCGAGCCTCGTCGGCTCGATCGGCGTGATCATCAACAGCTTCGGATTCACCGGCGCGATGGACAAGCTCGGCATCGAGCGGCGCGCCTACATCGCCGGCGCGAACAAGGATTTCCTCGATCCGTTCGCGCCGGAGAATCCCGCCCAGCGCGAGCACGCGCAGAAGATGCTCGACGACATCCACGAGCAGTTCATCAAGGTGGTGCGCGAGGGCCGCGGCAAGCGCCTGAAGGAAACGCCCGACATCTTCTCGGGGCTGGTGTGGACGGGCGAGCAGAGCGTGGAGCTCGGGCTCGCCGACGGCTACGGCAGCGCGGAGTCGGTCGCGCGCGACGTGATCAAGGCCGAGAAGATCGTCGACTACACGCCCGAGGAGAGCGTCTTCGACGTCTGGTCGCGGCGCCTGGGGACGACCTTCGGCGGTGCCTTCGCGCGCGCCGCCACCGAGTGGGCGCAGCATACGGCGGTCGAGCTGCGCTGACCCCGTGAGCGTCCTTCACGAACCGCCGCGCCTCGAGCTCGACCTCGCGCGCGAGGCGTTCGACCGCACGGCGGTCGGGCTCGTCGCGATGACGCCCGACGGCATCGTGCGGCAGGTGAATCGTGCGTTCTGCGCGATCACCGGGTACGCGCGCGAGGAGCTCGAGGGCCGGCCGTTCCAGCGCATCACCCATCCGGACGACGTCGCGCGCGACGAGGACATCCTCGCGCGCATCCGCGCGGGCGCGGACCTGCCCGGCACCGTGGACAAGCGCTACGTGCGGCCCGACGGAACGGAGGTCTGGGTGCGGCGCAGCGTGGCCGTGCTGCGCGAGGCCTCGGGTGCGCCGCGCTTCGTGATCGGCGCGTTCGTCGACCTCACCGAGCAGCGGACGAAGGAACGCGCGCTCGTCGAGGCCAACGGCTTCCTCGCGGCGATCCTCGCGAATTCGCCGGTCGCCATCTACACCTCGGACCTGCAGGGCCGCGTGGTGTTCTGGAACCCGGCGGCCGAGCGCACCTTCGGCTTCACCCGCGAGCAGGCCATGGCCCAGGTGCCGGCGCCCTTCATCCCCGCCGCCAAGCGCGAGGAAGCGGCGCGTTTGCGCGAGCGCGTCCTCGCCGGCGAGGTGCTCGACGGCCTCGACCTCGAGCGCGTACGCGCCGATGGGCGCACGATCTACATCCACGGCGCCGCTGCGCCGCTGCGCGATGCGGACGAGCACATCAGCGGTTTCCTCGTCGCCTGCATCGACGTGACCGAGGCCCGGCAGGCCGCGCGCGAGCTCGAGCGCCACCTGCACTTCACGCGCGCGGTGATCGACGCGATCCCGAACCCCGTCTACTTCAAGGATCGCGAGGGCCGCTACCTCGTGCACAACCGCGCCTGGGCCGAGCTCTTCGGCGGCGGCCAGGACTGGATCGGCAAGACCGTGTTCGACAAGTACGAGCGCGCGATCGCCGAGGAGCACCACGCGCGCGACCGGCCGCTCCTCGAGCGTCCCTCGTCGACGAGCTACGAGCTGCTGATGCCCACGGCGCAGGGCGAGTGGCGCCAGATGCTCTACAACAAGGTGAGCTTCGTCGACCAGGCGGGAGAGGTGGCCGGCCTGATCGGCGTGGTGACCGACGTGACGCGGTACAAGGAGACCGAGCGGGCTCTCGAGGCGAGCGAGGCGCGCTTCCGCGTCATGACCGAGAGCTCGCTCGACCTCATCTCGGTCGTGGATCCGGACGGCACGATCCTCTACCAGAGCGGGGCGCTGCGCTCGCTGCTCGGGTACGACCCGACCGAGACGGTGGGCAAGAACGTGTTCTCGATGGTGCATCGCGAGGACGTCGATGCTTTCCGCACGGCGATGCGCCGCATCCTCGACGCGCGCCATTCCTCGGAGCCGATCGAGCTGCGCTTCCGGCATCGCGGCGGAGCGTGGCGCACGTTCGAGTCGCTCGGCACCAACTGCCTGGCCAACCCGCACATCGGCGGCGTGGTCTTCAACTCGCGCGACGTCACCGACCGCAAGGTGATCCAGCAGCGCATCCAGCACCTCGCCTACCACGACACGCTCACCGGCCTGCCGAACCGCTCGCTGTTGCAGGACCGCCTCGCGCACGCGATCGCCCGCGCCGAGCGCTCGCGGCGCAAGGTGGCCGTGCTCTTCATCGACCTCGACAACTTCAAGAACATCAACGACACGCTCGGCCACGACGTCGGCGACGAGCTGCTGCGCCAGGTCGCGCGCCGGCTGTCGGAGTGCGTGCGCCTCGAGGACACCATCGCGCGCCAGGGCGGCGACGAGTTCATCGTGCTGCTCGACAGCCTCGAGGACGGCGGCGCGGCGTCGAAGGTGGCGCAGAAGATCCTCAACGGGCTGCGCCAGCCGTTCGCCCTCGGCGCGAGCGAGCAGCACGTGAGCGGCTCGATCGGCATCGCGCTCTATCCCGAGGACGGCCGGGACGCGCAGACGCTGATGAAGAACGCCGACACGGCGATGTTCCACGGCAAGGGGCTCGGCAAGAACACGTACCAGTTCTTCACGTCGCAGATGAACATCGCGGTCAAACGGCGCATGACGCTCGAGTCGGCGCTGCGCCGCGCGGTGATGCAGAAGGAGTTCGTGCTCAACTACCAGCCGCAGGTCGATCTCGAGACCGGCCGCATCGTGGCGCTCGAGGCGCTGGTGCGCTGGCACACGGCCGACAGCGGCACGGTCATGCCCGGCGACTTCATCCCGCTCGCCGAGGAGACGGGCCTCATCAACGAGCTGGGCGAATGGGTGCTGCGCGAGGGCTGCCGCCAGGCGAAGGCGTGGCAGGACCAGGGCCTCGCGCCGCGCTGCATGGCGATCAACCTTTCGGCGCGCCAGCTCGCCGATCGCGGCTTCCTCGACACGGTCTCGCGCGTGCTCGCCGAGACCGGGCTCGACCCCTCGTGGCTCGAGCTCGAGATCACCGAGAGCCAGGTGATGCGCCAGACCGAAGGCGGCATCCACCTGCTCACGCGCCTCGCGGAGACCGGTGTGCGCCTGGCCATCGACGATTTCGGCACCGGCTACTCGAGCCTTTCGTACCTCAAGCGCCTGCCGATCCAGAAGCTCAAGATCGACCAGTCGTTCATCCGCGACCTCACCATCGATCCGAACGACGCGGCGATCGTGGTGGCGATCATCAGCATGGCGAAGAGCCTCGAGCTCGAGACCATCGCCGAGGGCGTGGAGACGGCCGGGCAGCTCGCCTTGCTGCGCGCCAAGGGCTGCCGCGTGGCGCAGGGCTTCTACTTCTCGCCGCCGCTGCGCGCCGAGGCGCTCTATCCGCTGCTGCGCGCGGACAACATCTTCGCCGCCGCGCGCGGCTAGGCGAGCAGCAGGAAGATCGCGGGACGCTTGCCCAGGGGCGCGGCGGGCCGTGCGCGCCACGCTTCGATCGCGTCAGACCGGATCCACTCGCGCGGCGAGGTGAGGTCGGCGGCGATCGCCAGGCGCGTCGCGGGCCGGCACTGCGCGAGGATGTCCGCGAGCAGCGCATCGTTTCGATAGGGCGTTTCGATGAAGACCTGCGTCTCGCGATCGCGCGCGGAGTCGCGCTCGATGGACGCGAGCCGTGTGCGCCGTCCCGCGGGGTCGGCCGGCAGGTAGCCGAGGAAGCGGAAGCGCTGTCCCTCGAGGCCGCTGGCGGCGAGCGCGAGCACGATCGACGAGGGACCCACGAGCGGCACGACCGCCACGCCGCTCGCGTGCGCGTGGGCCACGAGACGCGCACCCGGGTCGGCGACCGCGGGCAGTCCCGCTTCGGAAAGCACGCCGAGGTCGTGCCCGGCGAGCGCGGGCTCGAGCAGCGCCGGGATGCGCTCGGCGGGCGTGTGCTCGTTCAGCTGCGCGAAGGCGAGGCTGCGCATCGGCCCGGGGTGGGCGCACGCGGCGAGGAAGCGGCGCGCGGATTTCGCATCCTCGACCACGAAGTGGCGCAAGGCGCGCACGCGCTCGAGCACCGGCCCCGGAACCGCGGCTTCGGGCGGGCTGTCCTCCGAGAGCCAGGCGGGAACGAGGAGCAGGCGGCCCGGGGCGCTCACGGGACGTCGAAGCCTTCGGCGCGCAGGATGTGGGCGAGCGCGATGAGCGGCAGGCCGACGAGCGCGGTCGGGTCGTCGCCCGTGAGACGCTCGAGGAGCGCGATGCCGAGTCCCTCGCTCTTCGCGCTGCCGGCGCAATCGAAGGCCGGCTCGCGGGCGAGATAGCGCTCGATCTCGGCGTCGGACAGCGCACGGAAGACCACCTCGGTCGTGACCAGCCGTTCGTGGCGATGCGCCTCGTGCAGGACGCACAATCCGGTGTGGAAAAGGACGCGCTTCCCGGAGAGCTGCCGCAGCTGCTCACGGGCGCCCTCGAGGGTGCCCGGCTTGTTGATCGGGCGCCCGGCGGCCTCGGCGACCTGGTCGGAGCCGATCACGCAGCGGCCGGGCCAGCGGGCGGCCGCCGCCTGCGCCTTGCCGAGCGCCAATCGCGCCGCCGTCCGCGCCGGCGTCTCGCCGGGCAGCGCAGACTCGTCGATGTCGGGCGACCAGCTTTCGAACGGCAGCCCGAGGCGACCGAGGAGCTCGCGGCGGTACCGGGAGGCGGATGCCAGGATGATGGAAATATTAGTCAAATCAGAAAGTTATTTAGAATTATTAAAGCGAAGTCTATCATAAGGCCCTGCACATGGAAGACGATTTCCTCATCCATCCCGAGCGCCTGTCCACCAAGCCGCAGGTCTGGAGCGGCAGCTTCGTGCCCGGCGACCTGGAGCGGCTCGAGGATAGCCTCGCCAACGGCGACGGCGAGCTGCGCTACCGCATCACGGCCCAGCTGGACGCCCAGCGGCGCAAGGTGCTGTCGTGTATAATCGAAGGCTTCGTTTTTCTCATGTGCCAGACCAGCCTCGAAGCGTTCCGGCACGATGTGGCGATCGCGGACCGGCTGGTGCTCGTCGAGGACGAGGCGAAGCTCCCGGCGTTCGAGGAGGAAAGCGATGCGGAAGACTACGTCGTGGCGGACGAGCCGCTCGACATCCGCGACGTGGTCGAGGACGCCGTCCTCCTCTCGCTACCGATGGTGCCACGCAAGCCGGGGCTCGGGGAGACGCGGCGCGCAGGGGAGGAGCCCGCGAAGCCGTCGCCTTTCGCGGCGCTCGGGAGCCTCAAGCGCAGGACATGATGATCGGGGCGGTCCGCGGGACACGCCCCCCACAGGAGACAGCCATGGCAGTTCAACAGAACAAGAAGTCGCCGTCGAAACGCGGCATGCACCGGGCGCACGATCACCTCGGCAAGCCCTCGATCGCGCTCGAGCCCACCACGGGCGAGACGCACCTGCGCCACCACATCTCGCCGTCCGGCTTCTATCGCGGCAAGAAGGTCGTCCAGACCAAGGATTGAGCGCGGCCGGCGCCGCCCGGCACGCTTCGCAGCCAGCCATGAAGACCGTCATCGCCGTCGATGCGATGGGCGGTGATCACGGGCCTGCGGTCACGGTGCCCGCATGCCTCGATTTCCTCGCCGCGCATCCGCAGGCGGAGCTGCTGCTCGTGGGGCTCACCGAGCCGCTCGAGCGCGAGCTCGCGCGCGCCGGCGCCGGCCATGAGCCGCGCGTGCACGTCGTTCCCGCCACGGAAGTCGTCGGCATGGACGAGGACGTGCGCACGGCCATCCGCACCAAGAAGCATTCCTCCATGCGCGTGGCGATCGACCTGGTGAAGAGCGGCCAGGCGAACGCCTGCGTGAGCGCGGGCAACACCGGCGCGCTCATGGGCACCGCGAAGTTCGTGCTGAAGACGCTCCCCGGCATCGACCGGCCCGCCATCTGCGGCGTGCTGCCGACGCGCAAGGGCGGCCAGGTCTACATGCTCGACCTCGGCGCGAACGCCGACTGCACGCCGGAGCATCTCCTCCAGTTCGCGATCATGGGCTCGACCCTGGTGAAGGCGGTGGAGGGCAAGCCCCGCCCGTCGGTCGGCCTGCTCAACATCGGCGCCGAGGAGATCAAGGGCAACGACGTCGTGAAGAAGGCCGGCGAGCTGCTGCGCCGCAGCGCGGTGAACTTCCACGGCAACGTCGAGGGCGACGACATCTACAAGGGGACGACGGACGTGGTGGTGTGCGACGGGTTCGTGGGCAACGTGGCGCTGAAGACCTCGGAAGGGGTCGCGCGCATGCTCGGGGATTTCCTCAAGGAAGAATACGGGCGCGGCTGGCTCTCGCGCCTGGCGGCACTCGTCTCGCTGCCGGTGATCCATCGCTTCCGCCGGCGCCTCGACCACCGGCGCTACAACGGAGCGGCGCTGCTCGGCCTGCGCGGCATCGTCGTGAAGAGCCACGGCTCCGCCGACCGCCTCGCGTTCGCGACCGCGCTGGCGCGCGCCGCCTCCGAGGCGAGCCACGGGCTGCTCGAGCGCATCGGCGAGGAGATCGCGGCGCTCGCTCCCGCCGCACCGGGCACGCCCTCGACCGAGCAGGCGGCGTGATGACGCTCCATTCGCGCATCACCGGCACCGGCAGCTACCTCCCCGCGAGGACGCTCACCAACCAGGACCTCGAGTCGATGGTGGAGACCACCGACGCGTGGATCGTCGAGCGTACGGGCATCCGCGAGCGGCACGTCGCCGCCGACGACCAGTTCACCAGCGATCTCGCCGTGCACGCGTGCCGCAGCGCGCTCGAGGCGGCCGGGCGCAGCGCCGCCGACGTCGACCTCATCATCGTCGCCACGTCCACGCCCGACATGGTGTTCCCGTCGACCGCGTGCATCCTGCAGGCGAAGCTCGGCGCGAACGGCGGCGGTCCCGCGTTCGACGTGCAGGCCGTGTGCTCGGGCTTCGTCTACGCGCTCGCGGTCGCCGATCTGTTCGTGCGTTCGGGCCGCCATCGTTGCGCGCTCGTGGTCGGCGCCGAGGTGTTCTCGCGCATCCTCGACTGGAAGGACCGCGGAACGTGCGTGCTCTTCGGCGACGGGGCGGGCGCGGTCGTGCTCGAGGCGTCCGGCACGCCCGGCATCCTCTCCTCCGACCTGCACGCGGATGGCCGCCACGCCGGCATCCTCAACACGCCCGGCCACGTGCGCGCCGGGGCGATCCACGGCGATCCGACGCTCAAGATGGACGGCGGCGCCGTGTTCAAGCTCGCCGTGCGCGTGCTCGAGGAGAGCGCGCGCAACACGCTGGCGGCGAACGGGCTTGCGCTCGCCGATCTCGACGCCTACATCCCGCACCAGGCGAACGTGCGCATCATCAACAGCGTCGCGAAGAAGCTCGGGCTCGCCGAGTCGAAGTGCATCGTCACCGTGGACCGCCACGCCAACACGTCGGCCGCCTCGATCCCGCTCGCCCTCGACGTCGCCGTGCGCGACGGGCGGGTGCGCCCGGGCGATGCCGTGCTGCTGCAGGGCGTGGGCGGCGGATTCACCTGGGGCTCCGTGCTCCTCAAGTACTGAACAGCCATGTCGCTCGCCATCGTATTTCCCGGACAGGGATCGCAATCCGTCGGCATGATGAACGGCTTCGCCGGCGAGGCCGTCGTCGAGAACACCTTCCGCGAGGCGCAGGCGCTCGTGGGCGTCGATTACTGGAGCATGGTCCGCGACGGGCCCGCCGACGCTCTGAATCAGACCGTCAACACGCAGCCGCTGATGCTCGTGGCCGGCGTCGCGTGCTGGCGCGCGTGGCGCGGGAAGGGCGGGCCGATGCCCGCCTGGTTCGCCGGCCACAGCCTCGGCGAATACAGCGCGCTCGTCGCCGCGGGCGCGCTGCGCTTCGAGGACGCGGTGCCGCTCGTGCGCCTGCGCGCGCAGGCGATGCAGGAAGCGGTGCCCGAAGGCACCGGCGGCATTGCCGCGATCCTCGGCCTCGACGATGCGAAGCTGCCCGAGGTGTGCGCCGAAGCGGCGCAGGGCGAGGTGGTCGAGCCCGCGAACCTCAACTCGCCGGGACAGGTGGTGATCGCCGGGCACCGCGCAGCCGTGGAGCGCGCGATGGCGCTCGCCAAGGCGAAGGGCGCGAAGCGCGCCGTGATGCTGCCGATGAGCGCCCCGTCGCACTGCAGCCTGATGAAGCCCGCGGCCGAGCGGCTGCGCGAGCGCCTCGCGCAGATCGAGATCCGCAAGCCTTCCGTGCCGGTGGTGCACAACCGCTTCGTGGCCGCCTTCGACGATCCGGCGCGCATCCGCGAGGCGCTCGTCGAGCAGCTCGACCATCCTGTGCGCTGGATCGAGACCGTGCAGTGGCTCGCGCGCGAAGGCGCCACGCGCATCGTCGAATGCGGGCCGGGCAAGGTCCTCACCGGACTGTGCAAGCGCATCGCGGCCGACGCCGAATGCGTGGCGATCACCGACCCGGCCGCGCTCGACGCGGCGCTCGCGAACGCGAAGGTCTGAGATGCTCAAGGAACAGGTCGCCATCGTCACCGGGGCCTCGCGCGGAATCGGCGCGGGCATCCTCGCCGCCCTCGCGCGCGCGAACGCCACCGTCATCGGCACCGCCACGTCGGAGAAGGGCGCGGAAGGCATCGGCAAGGCGCTCGCCGACCTCGGCGCGAAGGGCGCCGGGCGCGTGCTCGACGTGCGCGATGCCGCGCAGTGCGCCGCGTTCGTCGATCGCGTGCAGGAGGAGTTCGGCGCCGTCGCGATCCTCGTGAACAACGCGGGCATCACGCGCGACAACCTCCTCGCGCGCATGAAGGACGAGGAGTGGGACGAGATCCAGGCCACGAACCTCAGGAGCGTCTTCGTGATGAGCCGCGCGGTGGTGCGCGGCATGATGAAGGCGAGGAGCGGGCGCATCGTGAACGTGACCTCGGTGGTCGGGCACACCGGCAACCCGGGCCAGACCAACTACGCCGCGGCGAAGGCGGGGATCACGGGCTTCTCGAAATCGCTCGCGCGCGAGGTGGGCAGCCGCAACATCACGGTGAACTGCGTGGCCCCGGGCTTCATCGAGACCGACATGACGCGCTCGCTCGCGGCGGAACAGACCAAGAAGCTGATCGAGAACGTGCCGCTCGGGCGGCTCGGGCGCGTGGAAGACGTCGCCCAGGCGGTGCTGTTCCTGTGCTCGCCGGGCGCCGGCTACATCACGGGCGCCACGCTGCACGTGAACGGCGGGATGCACATGGATTGACTGCGGAAACCGGCCGGATGTGCGGATGCGCTATGGTAGAATTACGCGCTTTTCGGCACCCCCTCACACAGCAACAGCTTGGAGAATCCGATGGACAACATTGAAGCCCGCGTGAAGAAGATCGTGGCCGAGCAACTGGGCGTTGCCGAAGCCGACATCAAGAACGAGTCCTCGTTCGTCGAGGACCTCGGCGCGGACTCGCTCGACAACGTGGAGCTCGTGATGGCGCTCGAGGAGGAGTTCGAGTGCGAAATCCCCGACGAGGAGGCCGAGAAGATCACGACGGTGCAGCAAGCCATCGATTACGTGAAGAGCCACGTCAAACAGTAAGCCGTTCGCCGCGGGGCCCCGCCCCGCACCGCCGCCCGCGCGGCGCCCTCGCACCGCCAACCATGTCGAAGCGCAAAGTCGTCGTCACCGGCCTGGGCCTCGTCTCGCCCG
Organism: uncultured Burkholderiales bacterium; assembly: GCA_964403515.1. Lineage (GTDB taxonomy): Bacteria > Pseudomonadota > Gammaproteobacteria > Burkholderiales > Usitatibacteraceae > Usitatibacter. The sequence goes on from CAYOGL010000013.1 coordinate 39,864, forward strand.
TCGGCAACACCGTCCCGCAAGCCTGGGACAACCTGCTCAAGGGCGTGAGCGGCGTGGGGCCGATCACGCGATTCGACGCGTCGGGACTCACCACGCGCATCGCAGCGGAGGTGAAGGGATTCAACGCGGCCGACTGGATGCCGGTGAAGGAGACGCGGCGCTCCGACACTTTCATCCACTACGGCCTGGCGGCGACGAAGATGGCGCTCGAAGACGCGGGCCTCGTGATCGATGACGCGATCGCCGAGCGCGTGGGCGTGAACGTGGGCTCCGGCATCGGCGGGCTGCCGATGATCGAGGAGAACATCCGCGAGATGATCGCGAAGGGGCCGCGGCGGCTGTCGCCGTTCTTCGTGCCCGGCACCATCATCAACATGGTGGCGGGACTCATCTCGATCCAGTTCAAGGCCAAGGGCCCGAACGTCTCGATGGTCTCGGCGTGCACGACGAGCGCGCACTGTGTCGGCGAGGCCGGCCGCATCATCGAGTACGGCGATGCCGACGTCATGATCGCGGGCGGTGCCGAGGCTTGCGTCAACATGTCCGGCGTGGGCGGCTTCTGCGCGTGCAAGGCGCTCTCGGAGCGCAACGACGATCCGGCGACGGCCTCGCGCCCGTTCGACAAGGATCGCGACGGGTTCGTGCTCGGCGAGGGCGCGGGCATCCTGATCCTCGAGGAGCTCGAGCACGCCAAGCGCCGCGGCGCGCGCATCTATGCGGAGCTCTCCGGCATGGGCATGAGCGCGGACGCGAACCACATCACCGCGCCGAACATGGATGGCCCGCGCCGCGCCATGGCGGCCGCGTTGCGCAATGCCGGGTTGAACGCCGACGAGGTGCAGTACGTGAACGCCCACGGCACGTCCACGCCGCTCGGCGACGCCAACGAGACCGCGGCGCTCAAGGCGGCGTTCGGCGAGCACGCGTACAAGCTCGCGGTGAACTCCACGAAATCCATGCACGGCCACCTGCTGGGCGCGGCCGGTGGCATGGAAGCCGTCGTCACCGTGCTCGCTCTGCACCACCAGGTTTCGCCGCCGACGATCAACATCTTCACGCCGGATCCCGCGTGCGATCTCGATTACGTGGCGAACACCGCCCGCGAGATGAAGATCGAGGTGGCGCTGTCCAACTCCTTCGGCTTCGGCGGCACCAACGGAACGCTCGCGTTCCGGCGCTTCCACTGACCGCGCGCCGGGCCGCGGATGCTCAAGGCCCTGCGCACGCTCCTCCTGCTCGCAATCGCGGCCGCGCTCGCCGCCGCCGGGTGGCTCGCGTGGTTCGCGACGCATCCCGTAACGCCGCCCCAGCCCGCGTACGAGTTCACGGTCCATCCCGGCGCGAGCCTCAAGGCGGTCGCGCGCCAGCTCGCGGCCGACGGCGTGCTCGCCGAAGGCCAGACCTTCTGGATCCTCGGGCGCCTCCTCGGCAAGGCCACCGCGATCCAGGCGGGCACCTATCGACTCGACGCGCCGCTCACGCCGCTCGAGCTGCTCGACAAGCTCGCGCGCGGCGACGTCGTGATCGTCGAGATCCTCTTCGTCGAGGGCACCACGTTCCACCAATGGCTCGCCCAGCTCGCGCATAATCGGCGCGTGCGTTCGATACTCGCGGGCAAGGACGACGATGCGATCCACGCGGCGCTCGGCATGACCGAGCCGGGCCTCGAGGGCTGGTTCTTTCCCGACACCTACCGCTTCACGCCCGGCTCGACCGATGCGGAGATCCTCAAGCGCGCGCACGCCGCGATGCTGAAGCGGCTCGCCGACGCGTGGTCCACGCGCGCGGCGGACCTGCCCCTGGCCACGCCTTACCAGGCGCTCATCCTCGCCTCGATCGTCGAGAAGGAGACCGCCCTCGCCGAGGAGCGGCCGATGGTGGCCTCGGTGTTCGTGAACCGCCTGCGCATCGGCATGCGCCTGCAGACCGACCCCACGGTCATCTACGGCATGGGCGCGCGCTACGAGGGCCGCATCCACAGGAGCGACCTCACCACCGACACGCCGTGGAACACGTACACGCGCGACGGGCTCCCGCCGACGCCGATCGCGATGCCGGGCGCCGACGCGCTCGACGCCGCGACCCACCCCGCGCAGACCCAGTTCCTCTATTTCGTGGCGCGCGGTGACGGCTCCCACGCGTTCTCGCGCACGCTCGACGAGCACAACCGCGCGGTTGCGAAGTACCAGCTCGGCCAATGAGCGTGCGCGGCCGGTTCTTCACGGTGGAAGGCATCGACGGGGCGGGCAAGTCGTCCCATCTCGACTACCTGCGCAGCCGCATCGCCGCGCGCGGACATCGCGTGGTCGTGACGCGCGAACCGGGCGGGACCGCGTTCGGCGAGGCGGTGCGCGAGGCGGTGCTGCACCATCCGGCCAGTCCCTTCGCGGAGGCGCTGGCGATGTTCGCCGCGCGCCGCGCGCATATCGAGGCGGTGATCGAGCCCGCGCTCGGCGGTGGCGCCTGGGTGGTCTGCGATCGCTTCACCGACGCGACATACGCGTACCAGTGCGGCGGCGGCGGTCTCGACGGCGCGGTCGTCGTGGCGCTCGAGCGCATCGTGCATCCCGCGCTGCAGCCCGACGCGACGTTCCTCTTCGACATCGATCCGCGCGTCGCGGCCGAACGGGCGCGCGCGCGCGCCGGCCAGTCGGACAAGTTCGAGCGCCAGCAGGCGGATTTCTTCAGCCGGGTGCGCGCGGCGTATCTCGAGCGCGCGCGGCACGATGCACGGCGCATCCACGTGATCGACGCCGCCGGCTCGCTGGAGGCCGTGCGCGAGCGGCTCGCCCGCGCGCTCGAAGGCGCGCTCGCATGAAGCCGTTTCCGTGGCACGAGGCGGTGCTGCGCGCGCTCACCGCGCAACGCGACCGCATGCCGCACGCGCTGCTCGTGCACGGCCCGGCCGGCATCGGCAAGGGCGAGTTCGCGCGCGCGCTCGCCGCGGCGATGCTGTGCGAGGCGCCCGAGGACGGTCTGGCCTGCGGGCACTGCCCGTCGTGCCGATGGTTCGAGCAGGGCAACCATCCGGACTACCGCGAGATCGTTCCGGAAGCGGCGGAGGAAGAGCCCGAGGAGGGTGAAGCCGCCGCCCCGGAGAAGACGAAGAGCGTGGTCATCAAGATCGACCAGATCCGCGCCATCGCGGACTTCGTCGCGCTCACCACGCACCGTGCGGGATTCCGCGTGCTCGTGCTGCGCCCGGCCGAGGCGATGCAGCCCGCGGCCGCGAACGCGCTGCTCAAGACGCTCGAGGAGCCGCCGCCGGGCACGTTGATCGTCCTGGTCGCGCACCAGCCCGCGCGCCTGCTCGCCACCCTGCGCAGCCGCTGCCGGCGCATCGCGCTGCCGCTGCCCGCGGAGCGCGAGGCGCTCGCATGGCTCGCCGCGCAGGCAGTGGCGCAGCCGCAGGCCGCGCTCGCCGCGGCGGGAGGCGCGCCGCTTCTCGCCCGCGAGCTCGCCGCACCGGAGGAAGCGGAGTTCCGCCGGCGGCTCCTCGCCGAGCTCGCCCGGCCCGGCGGCGCCGACGCCCTGCAGTTCGCGGCCGGAATCGATCGTAGTGCGATAGATCGCTTCCTGTTCTGGCTGCAGACCTGGGTGCAGGACCTGGTCCGGGTGCGCATGGCCGGCGCGCCCCGGCATCACCGCGAGCTGGGCAACGCCCTCGCCGCGCGGGCACGCGCCGCGGATCTGGACGCGCTCTTCGCCCTCGATCGCGAGCTGGCGGGCGCGCGCCGGCTCGCCGCGCACCCGCTCAATCCGCGCCTGGTGGCGGAGCACCTGCTCCTCGCATACAATCGGGCGACTGCTGGAGCGAGGCCATGACCGACGTCGCCACCGCCGATTCCGTCGTCCACCGCCCCGGGGTCTTCACCCTGGTGATCCGCTCGAAGGCCGCGCTGTATGCGGCCTGGATGCCGTTGCTCAAGCACGGCGGAATCTTTTTGCCGAGCAACCGGTCCCACGCGCTGGGCGAGGAAGTCCTGGTGCTGCTCACGCTGCTCGACGACCCGAACAAGATCCCGCTGCAAGGCAACATCGCGTGGATCAATCCGGCGCACACGGCCGGAAACCGGCCGCAGGGCATCGGCGTGCAGCTCCACGACAGCGACGTCGCGCGCGAGCTGCGCAAGAAGGTCGAAGGGCTGCTCGCGGGCGCGCTGCAATCCTCGCGTCCGACCCATACCATCTGAGGCGCGGCGGGGACGGCCCCGCGGCGAGAAACGGGAGCGAACCTTGTTCTGGGAACGTCCGTTCGATCACGCCATTTCCAAGCTGAAGCAGCAGGTGCACGCGCCCGTGAGGCTCGTGCTCTGGGACGGCCGCGAGGTGGCCTTCTCCGAGGAGCCGCGCGTCACCGTGCGGCTGAAGGGCACGCGCGCGGCGTCCGCGTTCGTGCGTCCGACCCTGCTGTCGCTCGCCGAGGCCTACATCGAGGGGCATGCGGACCTCGAGGGCGACCTGCGCGAGGCGATCCGCGGCGCCGAGGCGATCTCCCGCTCGTCGCCGAAAGCATCGTTCTTCGAGGGATCGGGCGGCGCGCGCCATACGCGCCAGGACGACAAGCAGGCGATCGGCTACCACTACGACGTCTCCAACGAGTTCTACGCCCTGTGGCTCGATCCCCGCATGGTGTATTCGTGCGCCTATTTCAGGAGCGACGACGACACGCTCGAGCAGGCGCAGCTGCAGAAGCTCGACCACATCTGCACGAAGCTGCGCCTGAAGCCCGGCGAGAAATTCCTCGACATCGGGTGCGGATGGGGCGCGCTCGTGATGCGCGCGGCGGAGAAGTACGGGGTCGATGCCACCGGCATCACGCTCTCGGAGAACCAGTTCCGCCTCGCCACCGAGCGCATTCGCGCCGCCGGCCTGCAGGACCGCTGCCGCGTGCTGCTGCTCGACTATCGCGACACGCCCGGCGAGGGGGTGTACGACAAGATCGCGAGCGTGGGGATGTTCGAGCACGTGGGGCTCAAGAACCTGCCGGTCTATTTCGGCACGGTCAAGCGCCTGCTGCGCGAGCGGGGCCTGTTCCTGAACCACGGCATCACCTCGGCCGACGTCGACAATCGCGCGGTCGGGCTGGGCGCGGGCGAGTTCATCGGCCGCTACGTGTTTCCGCGCGGAGAGTTGCCGCACCTGCATCGCGAGATCCACGACATGAGCGAGCAGGGTTTCGAGGTGCACGACGTGGAAAGCCTGCGGCCGCACTACGCGCGCACCTGCGGCATCTGGAGCGCGAACTTCGAGCGCCGGCTGGCCGAGGCGACCGCCGCGTCGAACGAGCGCACGGCGCGCATCTGGCGCGTGTACCTCGCGGGCTGCGCCTACGGGTTCGAGCAGGGCTGGATGTCGATCTACCAGGTGCTCGCGTCCAAGTTCACGAAGCCCGGGCGGGCGGACGTGCCGCTCACCCGGGGCTACATGTACGCCTGAGCGCTAGCGCAGCGACGAGACGCGCGGCAACCCGCCCACGTCGTAGCTCGCCGAGAGCACGCGGTCCGTGCGCCGATTGATCTCGCACTCGTACGTGACGGGGCGCGATTGCGTGCGGTCGCGCGCCCAGCCCTCGCCGCGGATGCGTTCGCGGTCCACGCCGTCGTCGTCGCGCGTGGCGACCCCATGGAATTCCATGTAGGCGCCGAGGTCCGCGTTGCGGCGCAGGAACTCGGCGCGCACGCGATCCTGGCAGGCGCGCGTGGCGTCGAAGTACGGGTACGGCTCGTTCGCCGCCACGGGCGGCCCGGCCATGCCGGGGTTGTGCCACGCGATCACGAGATCGTAGTTGTCGCCGCCGTCCTGGGGATCGACGATCGTGAGCGCTCCGGTGTAGTCGTTGTGAGGATCGGGGGCGCGCACCTTCAGCACGTTGCCGCGGGCGCGCACCACCTCGACGTGGAAGTTGTCGACGGAGCGCAACGGAAGCGGCTGGGTGCATACGCTGCCCTCGTCGAAGGCGCGCTTGCCGGACTCGGTGGTCACGACGATCTGGTCGCCGTGCAGCTGCACGCGGGCGCGGTCGTCCACCCACAGGTGCAGGCGGCACATGCCGTCGGCGGCCGAGACGTTCCAGTCGGGCGCGCGGCCGAGCCGGTAGACCGCGTCGTCGTCGACGCGGTAGACGCGCTCCTCGGCGGCTGAAGCGGCCCCCGCGCACAGCGAGAGCGCGGCCGCCACGGCGAGCGGGATCAACTTTTCATTCATGGGCACCTCCAACGCGGCAGATCTGCGATTCTTCCACTATGGTTCGCCGCGGCGGCAGCGTTGAATCGCCCGCTCACGGTTTCCGCTGTCGGGCGATTCCTACGCCCCGTAGAATGCCGGCCATGCTCGTCGACTCCCATTGCCATCTCGATTTCCCGCAGCTGCAGGCGGACCTGCCGGGCGTGCTCGAACGCATGCGCGCCAACGGCGTCACGCACGCGCTCACCATCAGCACGACGCTCGCGACCTACCCGGCGGTGCGCGCGCTGGCCGGGGCGCAATCGCACATCTGGTGCACCGTGGGCGTGCATCCCGACGAGCGGCGCGATGCGCGCGAGGTGACCGAGGACGAGCTCGTGGCCCTCGCCGACGATCCGAAGGTGGTCGCGATCGGCGAGACGGGCCTCGACTACTACCGCGTCGAGGGCGACACCGAATGGCAGCGCGAACGCTTCCGCCGCCACATCCGCGCCGCGCGCCGCGCCGGCAAGCCGCTGGTGATCCATACGCGCGCGGCCGCCGACGACACGCTGCGCATCATGCGCGAGGAGGGCGCGGATGCGGTCGGTGGCGTGCTGCATTGCTTCACCGAATCGTGGCCGGTCGCCGAGGCGGGCATGGCGCTCGGCTTCGACATCTCGTTCTCGGGGATCGTCACGTTCAAGAACGCGCGCGAGCTGCAGGAGGTCGCGCGGCGCGTCCCGCTCGAGCGCATGCTCGTCGAGACGGACTCGCCGTACCTCGCGCCGGTGCCGCATCGGGGCGAGACGAACGAGCCGGCTTACGTTCGCCACGTGGCCGAGGAGCTCGCGCGCCTGCGCGGCATTGCGTTCGAGGACGTCGCGCGGGCGACCACGGACAACTTCTTCCGCCGCTTCCACCACGCGCGGCCGGCGTGAAGCCCGCGCGCCTCCTGCTGTATTGCCGCGCGGGCTTCGAGAAGGAGTGCGCGCAGGAGATCACCGCCGCGGCCTCCACCATGGGCGTCGAGGGCTTCGTCAAGGCGCGGCCCGAGAGCGGATTCGCGGTGTTCCAGGCGCATCAGGACGACATGGGCGCGGACTTCGCGGCTCACGTCGAGTTCCGCCGGCTCGTTTTCCCGCGGCAGATGGTGCGCACGGGCGAGCTGCTCGCCGCGCTGCCGGAGAACGATCGCGTCACGCCGATCGTCGCGGCGGCGTGCGCGCTCGGCCGGCGCTTTCGCGAGCTGCGGCTCGAGATGCCCGATACCAACGACGGCAAGGCGCTCGCCACGCTCACGCGCCCGCTCACTCCGCACGTGGAGCGCGCGCTCGCGCAGGCCGGCATCGCGCTGGCCGACGGCAAGGCGCCCGAGCGGCTGCACGTCTTCTTCGTCGGTGGCCGCGCCTGCTATGTGGGGGTGAGCGAAGTGGCGAACAGCTCGGCCTGGCCCATGGGCATCGCACGCCTGCGCATGCCGTCGGCGGCGCCGTCACGCTCGACGCTCAAGCTCGCCGAGGCGATGCTCGAGTTCCTCGACGAGCGCGAACGCGCGAAGCGGCTCGCGCCCGGCATGACAGCGGTGGACCTGGGCGCGGCGCCGGGCGGCTGGACGTGGCAGCTCGTGCAGCGCGGGCTGATGGTCACCGCCGTCGACAACGGGGCGATCGATGCGCGGCTCCTCGACACGGGCCAGGTACGCCATCGCCGCGACGACGGCTTCCACTTCCGCCCCGCGCAGCCGGTCGACTGGATGGTGTGCGACATGGTCGAGAGCCCGTCACGCATCGCGCGCCTCGCCGCGCGCTGGGTGGCCGAGGGCTGGTGCCGCGAGACGATCTTCAACCTGAAGCTGCCGATGAAGAAGCGGTGGGAGGAGGTCGAGCGCTGCCGCGGGCTGATCGACGAGGCGCTCGGCGGGCGCGGCTATTTCCTGCGGGTGAAGCACCTGTCGCACGATCGCGAGGAGGTGACCGCGCATCTGGTGCGTCGCTGAAGCACGACGCCCTCAGCGCCGGAACACCTGGACCAGGTTGTTGTAGTCGTCCGTCCACAACCGCCAGCCGGGCTCGGGCGCGACCGGCTCGGTCATCTTCACGATCGCCGGCTGCAGCACGAAGCGCTTGTTGCGGGTGAGGAGCACCCAGTCGCTGGTGGTACCGCCGTCGTCGTCGGGCTCGTGCAGGTACGCGTACTCCAGCCCCTGCTTCTCCGCGATCGCGAGCAGCACGGGCTTGAGGTCCAGGTACCGGTTCGACACGTGGTAGGCGATCACCCCGTCGGGCTTCATGTGGCGCAGGAACTCGCCCACCGCCTCGTAGGTGATCAGGTGCACCGGGATGGAATCGCCGGTGAAGGCGTCGATGGCGAGCACGTCGAAGCGCTGCGCCGGCTCGCGCTCCAGGCTCAGGCGCGCGTCGCCCAGCACGATCTCGGTCTTCGCAGCGGTATCGGCAAGGTAGCTGAACCAGGTGCGTGCCACGCGCACCACCGCGGGGTTGATGTCGTAGAAGCGGTAGACGTCGTCGGCGTCGCCGTAGGCGGCGAGGGTGCCGGCGCCGAGGCCGATCACGCCCACGCGGATCGCCTTGCCCTCGTAGGCGAGCAGCGTCTGACCGATGCCCGAGGTGACCTTGTAGTACGAGGTGGCCGAGCGCCGGTACTTGGGGGCGAGCCATTGCTCGCCGTGCAGGATCGCGCCGTTCACGAGCGAGCGGTAGCGCGAGTCCGGATCGCCGGCCCGCGCCACACTCTCCTTCACGCGCAGCACGCCGTAATAATTGCGCTCGACGTGCACGGTGTCCTCCATGAACGTCGCGACGCGCCACACGAGCGTGCCGCACGCGACCGCGGCCAGCCCGCCGAGGGCGGCCACCACGCCCACGGCGCGATGGCGGTTGGTGGCGAGCGCGACGAACGCGACGCCCGCGAGGGCGAGCTCGAGCTCGAGGAATCCGGGGAGCGTGACCGGCGCGACGATGCCCACGAGCGCGCCGCCGAGCACGCCGCCGGCCGCGACGACCAGGTAGAACAGCGTGAGGTGCGCGGGACCCGGCCGCCGCGCGGCGAGCTCGCCGTGACAGAACATGCACACGACGAAGAGCCCTGCGGCGAACACGCCGACCTGCCACAGCAGCGCGAACTGCACGCGCTTGTCGACGAGGAAGCCGGCCATGGCGCAGATCGCCACCCCGAGGAGGACGAGGTAGGCATCACGCCGGTACCAGCGCCGGCCCTCGAAGCAGAGGATGAAGGTGAGCAGGTAGATCGCGAGCGGCACGACCCAAAGCAGCGGGATCGACGGGATGTTCTGCGTCAGGTGGTTGGTCACGGCGAGCAGCAGGGCGGCGCCGAGCGTGGCGAGCAGCAGCCACAGTCCGATCGCCCCGGCGCCTGGGCGCGGCTCGAGCCCTTTCGACGGCAACCGCTCCGCCTCGAGCGCGGGCAGGTCGCGGCTCGCCCAGGCGAGCGTCGCGCACGCGGCGACGAAGAGCCCGTAGCCGACGGACCAGGCGCGCGACTGCTCGTGCTGCGCGAGCCACGGCTCGATCACGAACGGATAGCCGAGGAGGGCCAGCATCGACGCGAGGTTGGACAGGGCGAACAGGCGCCACGGGCTTTCTCCGGGCCGGGCACGCGCGAACCAGGCCTGCACCAGCGGGCTGGTCGCCGACAGCAGGAAGTAGGGCAGGCCGATGGTGGCGAAGAGCAGGCCGAGGATGCCGACGACCGGATTCGCGCCGCCCTGCGGTTTCCATTCGGGCGAGGGCACGATGGGCAGGAAGGCGAGGCTCGCCGCGAGCAGCCCGATGTGCACGATCGCCTGGACACGCGCACGGGCGAAGCTCGCGAGCGCATGCGCATAGGCGTAGCCGAGCAGCAGCACGAGCTGGAAGAACACCATGCACAGCGTCCACACGATCGCGGACCCGCCGAACCACGGGAGGATCTGCTTGGCGAGGATCGGCTGCACGAGGAACAGCAGGAACGCGCTGAGGAAGACGGTCGCGGCGTGCAGGGGCGTGGGCTCGGCGATGGGGCCGAGCGATGGTAGCACCGCGGCCGGGGGGAGCGCGGTTGCTACACTCGGGGTCATGTTCGCGCGCCAGGTCCGCTTCGCGCAGCTCCTCGAGCTCGCGACCTACGTCGCCATCGCCGTGGCCGCCGGTGCAGGGCCGCGGCTGGCCATGGGGATCGTCATCGCGGCCTTCCTCGGCACGCGCCTCGCGCTCGTCCTCGCCTCGATGGCGCTCGCGTGGATCTTCCGTTCGCCTCGCGGGGCCGGGGAGCGCATCGGTCCCCTGCGCACGCTCGCCATGGTGCTCGGCGAGTGGCGCGCGCTGCTGCGCGCGAACCTCGTCGACATCCCTTGGGAGCGTCACGTCCTGCGCCCGGATCCCACGCCATCTCCGCACCCCGGGGTCCCCGTGCTGCTGGTGCACGGCTATTTCGGCAACCGCGGGTACCTGCGGCCTCTCGTGCGCCGCCTCGAGGCGCACGGCATCGCGCCGCTGTTCGTGCCGAATTTTCCGGCGGCGTGGACCTCGATCGAGGCGTTCGCGGCGGTGCTCGACCGCGAGATCGAGCGGATCGCGGCCGGCACCGGCCAGCCGCGCGTGGTCCTCGTCGCCCACAGCATGGGTGGTCTCGCGGTGCGCGAGTACCTGGCGCGCCGCGGCCCGTCGAAGGTGGCGCGGATGGTGACGATCGGCTCGCCGCACCACGGCAGCGCGCTCGCCGCATTCGGCGCCGGTGAGAACGCGCGGCAGATGGCGCGCGGCTCGCGCTTCCTGGCCGAGCTCGAGAGCGCCGAGGCGCGGGCGCCCCGCGGCGTGCCGGCGCTCTCGCTGTATTCGGCGCACGACAACATGGTCGCCCCGCAGGCGTCGAGCCGCCTGCCCTGGGCGCGCAACGTCGTGTTCCCCGGGTACGGCCACATCGCGCTCGCCGGTTGCGCGCCGGTGGCCGAGCAGGTCGCGCAGGAGGTGCGCGCCGCCGGGCGCTAGAGCAGCGCCGCGACCTCCTCGGCATGGCGCGCGACGTCCGGGCGGGCGACGACGTGGGCGATGCGCCCCTGTTCGTCGATCACGAACGTCACGCGGCGCGCGAGGCCGAGCGCCGAGCGCAGGCGATCGATCCAGCCGCCGCCGCCGAGCGCACCATAGGCGCGCGCGATCCGCCCGTCGGTGTCCGCGATCAACGGGAAGCGCAGTCCATAGCGCGCCGCGAAGGCGCGATGCGAGGCGGCGTCCTGGGTCGAGACGCCGACCACGGCGGCGCCCTTCGCGGCGAGCTCGGCCGCGTGGTCGCGCAGCGAGCACGCCTGCTTCGTGCAGTGGGGCGTGTCGTCCTTCGGGTAGAAGTACAGCACGAGCTTGCGCCCGCGGAAGTCGCGCAGGGCGAGGCGCGTGCCGTCCGCGGTGGTTCCATCGAAGTCGGGCGCGGCATCGCCGGGTCGTGGAAAGGCGGTCATGATGCGAGTGTAGCGCCGCCGCGCGCGTCGTCGATGTGTTGCGCGGACACACGTCAGAGGGGAAAAACGCCGTTTTCAGAGTGAAAACGGTTGACAACCCGTTTTCCGCTTGGGCATCCTCTCGCTGTCGTCGCCCAGCCGGGCGGGATGAATGAGAACTCAACGTCACCACCAGATCGGAGGATTCATCAATGGCAGCTAAGAAAGCCAAGAAGGCAGCGAAAAAACCGGCGGCCAAGAAGCCGGCGGCGAAGAAGCCCGTGAAGAAGGCCGCGGTGAAGAAGTCCGCAGCGAAGGCCAAGAAGCCCGCGACCAAGCGCAAGCCCAATGCCGCTTTCATGAAGCCGATGACTCCGAGCAGCACGCTCGCCGCCGTCGTGGGCAACAGCCCGATGCCGCGGACGGAAGTCACCAGCAAGCTGTGGGGTTACATCAAGAAGAACAACCTGCAGGACAAGGCCAACAAGCGCATGATCAACGCCGACGACAAGCTGCGCGAAGTGTTCGGCGGCAAGAGGCAGGTCTCGATGTTCGAGATGACGAAGCTCGTCGCGAAGCACCTGAAGTAAGGGGAGGCCGGCATCGCCGGCAAGGACACGAAGGCCGGTCGCTGACCGGCCTTCTTTTTTTCGAGGCGCCGACCATGCAGACCATCTCCACTTCCGGCGCGCCGGCGGCGCGCGGCCACTACTCGCAGGCGGTCGTCCACGGCGGGCTCGTGTACGTGGCGGGCCAGCTGCCCATCGTGCCCGAGGCGCCCGAGCGCCGCCTCGCGTCCTTCGACGAGCAGGCCCGGCAGGTGCTCGACAACGTGATCGCGATCCTGGAAGCGTCCGGGAGCGGCGCCGAGCGCATCCTCAAGGCGACGGTGTACATCGCCGACGTCGCGCATTGGCCCGAGTTCAACGCGCTGTATGCGCAAACGCTCGGCGCGCACCGGCCCGCGCGCACCGTCGTGCCGGTGGGCGCGCTGCACTACGGCTACCTGGTCGAGATGGACGTGATCGCCGCGCTGCGCGAGGAAGCGGCGAGGCCCGGCTAGGCCGAACGGGCCCGAGGGGTGCGCCGCGCGCGTGCGCTCGCGCGCGCTTTCGCGGCGCGGGTCTTGCGCGGCTCGCCGCGCGCCTTGCTGCGCGCGCGGGTCGCGGTACCGGCGCCCGCCTGCATCATCGCGCGCACCGTCTCGTTGAGCTCGCGCACCTGGCGGGTGAGCTCCTCGACTTCCTTGCCGCCGGCCATGCCGAGGCGATTGAGCGACTTCACGAGGCGGTCCTGCACGCCCTGCTCGAGCTTCTGCCACGTGGCGTTCGAGTAGCTGGCTTCTCGCATCTGCTTGAGCGCGTCGTCGGCCATGCCCACGGCGCGCGCGCCCATGTTGCGGCCCTGTTCGACCAGCGTCTCGAAGACGCGTGGCCCATCGGTGCGCGCGCGCTCGAGGGCGCCCAGCCCGGCGAGCCAGATCTTCTGCACCGACTCGCGCATCGCCTGCGCCGCGTCGTTCTCGTCGGCCCTGGCGTCGCGCGTGCGGCCGCCGTTCCTGGATCGCGTTGCCATGGAAGCTCCTTGGGACACGGAATCCCCCTTGGGCAGCGGCGCCGGCGACGAGTTTCCCCGCGGGCGCGCGGCCGGGGAGTTACACTGCGGCGAGAATGCGAAGGAGCGCCCGATGGCCAGCGTGAAGCCGATGGTCAGCTCGCCCGACAAGATCTGGCTCAAGTCGTACCCGCCCGGCGTGCCGGCGGAGATTTCCCTCGAAGAGTTCGCGAACGTCCCGGCGATCCTCGCGCGCAGCTGCGAACGCTTCGCGGACCGCCCCGCGTTCAGCTGCATGGGCGGGACGATGAACTACGCCGAGCTCGACCGGCTCTCGCGCGATTTCGCCGCGTGGCTGCAAGGGACCGGGCTCGAACGCGGAGAGCGCATCGCGCTCATGATGCCGAACATCCTGCAGTACCCGGTGGCGCTGTTCGGCGCGCTGCGCGCCGGGCTCACGATCGTCAACTGCAATCCGCTCTACACGCCCCCCGAGCTCGCCCACCAGCTCGCCGATTCGGGCGCGAGGGCGATCGTCGTGCTCGAGAACTTCGCGCGCACGCTGCAGGAGGCCCTGCCGAAGACCGCGGTGAAGCACATCGTCGTTGCGCGCCTGGGCGACCTGCTGCCGTTCCCGCGCTCGGTGCTGGTCGACGTCGTCGTGAAGTACGTCATGCGGCGCGTGCCCGCGTTCCGGCTGCCCGGCGCGGTGCCCTTCCCGCAAGCGCTCGCGCGCGGCGCGAGGCTGCGCCTCGAGCAGCCCGCCCTCGGCCACGACGACATCGCGTTCCTGCAGTACACGGGCGGCACGACCGGAATCTCGAAGGGGGCGATGCTCACCCACGGCAACATCGTGGCGAACCTGCAGCAGGTCGCCGCCTGGATCAGCGTGGGCATGGAGGAGGGCGGCGAGGTGGTGATCACGCCGCTGCCGCTGTACCACATCTTCGCGCTCACCGCGTGCCTCGCCCACGTGAAGATCGGCGCGCACGACGTCCTGATCACCAATCCGCGCGATCTCCCGGCGTTCGTGAAGGAGCTCGCGCGCTGGCGCTTCAGCTCGATGGCCGGCGTCAACACGCTCTTCAACGCGCTCATGAACACCCCCGGCTTCGAGCGGCTCGATTTCTCCGCGCTCAAGGTCGCCGTGGGCGGCGGCATGGCGGTGCAGCGCGCGGTGGCGGAGCGCTGGAAGCGCATGACCGGCAAGCCGCTGCTCGAGGGCTACGGGCTCACCGAGACCTCGCCCGTCGCGACCGCGAGCCCGCTGGTCGAGGGGGCCGACTACAACGGCACGGCGGGCCTGCCGATTCCCTCCACCGTGGTGACGATCCGCGACGACCAGGGCAACGTCCTGCCGCTCGGCGCGATCGGCGAGATCTGCGTGGCCGGGCCGCAGGTCATGAAGGGCTACTGGAACCGGCCGGACGAGACGGCGAAGGCGATGACGGCCGACCGGGCGTTCCGCACCGGCGACATCGGCCTCATGACGCCCGAGGGCTACGTGAAGATCGTCGATCGCAAGAAGGACATGATCCTGGTGTCCGGCTTCAACGTGTATCCGAACGAGGTCGAGGACGTGATCGCGATGCTGCCCGAGGTGCGCGAGGTCTGCGTGGTGGCCGCCACGGACCCGCATTCCGGCGAAGCGGTGCGCGCGGTCATCGTGCGCAAGCGGCCCTCGCTCACCCGCGAGCAGGTGATCGAGCACTGCCGCAAGCACCTCACGGCCTACAAGGTGCCGCACATCGTCGAGTTCTGGGACGAGCTGCCGAAGAGCAACGTCGGAAAGGTGCTGCGGCGCGAGGTGAAGAACGCGCCCTGCCGCGCGTAGCCGCTCCTCAGGCCGCCGCGCCGTACACCGGCCCGAACCGGCGCAGCGCCTCGCCGATGCGCTCGACCGCCCAGTCGATCTCGGCGCGCTCGATCACGAGAGGCGGGGCGAAGCGCACGACGTTGCGGTGCGTGTCCTTGGTGAGCACGCCGCGCTCGAGCAGCGCCTCGGCAAACGCGCGGGCGCTGGCGCGGGCACCGTCGAGCTCGAGGCCGATCAGCAGTCCCTGTCCGCGCACCTCGCGCACCACGGGGCTCGCGAGCGCACGCAGGCGCTCGAGGAAATGGGCGCCGAGCGTGGCCGCGCGCTCGGCGAGGCGCTCCTCGGTCAGGAGGTCGAGCGCCGCGAGCGCGACCGCCGCGGCAAGCGCGTTGCCGCCGAAGGTGCTGCCATGATCACCCGGCCGGATCACGTCCATCACCTCGGAGGTGGCGACGAACGCGGACACCGGAAGCAGCCCGCCGCCGAGCGCCTTGCCGAGGATCACGCCGTCGGGCCGCACCGCCTCGTGCTCGCACGCGAGCAGCCGGCCGGTGCGTCCGAGGCCCGTCTGCACCTCGTCCACGAGCAGCAGCACGTTGCGGCTGCGGCAGATCGCCGCGGCGCGCGCGAGGTAGCCGGCCGGCGGCACCACGATGCCGCCTTCGCCCTGGATGGGCTCCACGAGGAACGCCGCGGTGCGCTCGTCGATCGCGCCTTCCAGCGCCGCGGCATCGCCATAGGGAACCAGGCGGAAACCGCCGTCGAACGGGCCGAACTGCGTGTGGTACTGCGGCTCCGAGGAGAATCCGACGATGGTCGTCGTGCGTCCATGGAAGTTGCCGCTGCAAGCGACGATGCATGCGCGATCCCCGGGCACCTTCTTCACCACATAGGCCCATTTGCGTGCGCACTTGATCGCCGTCTCGACCGCCTCGGCGCCGGTGTTCATCGGGATGGCGCGGTCGAGCCCGGTGAGGCGGCACAGCCGCTCGAGCAGCAGGGGCAGCTGGTCCGTGTGGAAGGCGCGCGAGGTGACCGCCAGGCGCTGCGCCTGGGCATGGAGCGCCGCCACGAGCTTCGGGTGCGCGTGCCCGAAGCTCACCGCCGAGTACGCGCTCAGCATGTCGAGGTAGCGACGACCCGCGTCGTCCCAGACCCATGCGCCTTCGCCGCGCACCAGCACGACCGGCAGCGGCGCATAGTTGGCGGCGCCGTAGCGCCGCTCGAGCGCGATCAGGTCCTTCATGGCGGCTCCGCGAGCGGGACGCCCGTTTGAACCTAGAATACACCCCGCACATGCCGCCACCCACGCAGACCAGCGGCTCGGCCGCATCCGCGCTGAAGCGCCATCTGCAGGCGCTGAAGGCGCTGCGGGGACCGGGCAGTCGACCTCCGGCGCGCCTCGCCGAGGTGAAGGCCTGGCAGGCCGACCGCCTCGAGCGCGCGTATGCCGACCTCGCATCGCAGCCGCGCTATGCCGCGGCCACGCGCTTCTTCCTCGACGACCTCTATGGGCCGAAGGACTTCAGCGCCCGCGACGCGGAGCTGCTGCGCATCGTGCCGGTGATGGCCCGCGTGCTGCCGGCACACGCCGTCGAGACGGCGTCGCTCGCCATCGAGCTCGAGGCGCTCTCCGAGGCGCTCGACCAGCGCCTGGCCGCCGCGCTCGATGCGGGAGCGCTCGACGAGAAGGCCTACGCGCGCGGCTACCGGCGCAGCTCCACGCCCGAGGAACGGCTGCACCAGATCGACCTCATCGAGGCGGTCGGCCATCGCCTCGACGCGCTGGTGAAGAAGCCCTTTGTCGCGAGCACGCTCAAGGTGATGCGCACGCCCGCGCACCTGGCCGGGCTCTCCGACCTGCAGGATTTTCTCGAGGAGGGCTTCGCCGCCTTCCGCACCATGAACGGCTCGGACGAATTCCTCGCGGCGCTGCGTGCGCGCGAGACCGCGCTGCTCAAGCGTTATTTTTCGGGGGAGGGCCCGGCCTAGGCGGCTGCTGGGTGAAGAGCGCGTCGAGCTGGTCCTCGACCGCATGCCGGATCGACGAGCGCATGGCCTTCAGCATGAGGCCGAGCGAGACCGACAGGCGCAGGTCGTGCGCGGTGAGCGCCAGGAAGCCGTTCACGCCCGGGCGCTCGAAGCGCAGGGTGTCGCCCTCCCAGGTGCCGCGCAGGCCGAACCGCCGCGCGAGGTCCTCCGCCATGCGCTCGGCGGCCGCCCGCGCCGCCTCCAGACCGAGGGAATGGTCGCGGTGCAGCTCGATGTCGGCCATGCGCGGCTCAGGCCGCCTGCAGCACCGGGGCCGACTTGCGCGCCGCCTCGGCCAGGTACTCGAGCGCGGCGAGCACGCCGCCCTTCTTGTGCGGCACGCCGGCGAGCGCGAGGCCCATCTCGATGCCCGAGAGCGTCCCGGCGAGCGAGAGGTCGTTGAAGTCGCCCAGGTGGCCGATGCGGAATACCTTGCCCGCGAGCTTGCTGAGGCCCGTGCCGAGCGACATGTCGAAGTGCCGCAGCACGACGTTGCGGAACTTGTCGGCGTCGTGGCCCGCGGGCATGACGACCGCGGTGAGCGAGGAGCTGTACTCCTCGGGATTCAGGCAGAGCACCTCCAGGCCCCACGCGCGCACCGCGCGCCGGGTCGCTTCGGCATGCCGGTCGTGGCGCGCGAACACGTTGGCGAGGCCTTCCTCCTCGAGCATGTGGATCGCCTCGCGCAGGCCGTAGAGCAGGTTGGTGGCCGGCGTGTACGGGAACCAGCCGTTCGCGTTCGCGGCGATCATCTCGTTCCAGTCCCAGAACGAGCGCGGAAGCTTCGCGCCCTTCGCCGCCGCGAGCGACTTCTCGGAGGTCGCGTTGAACGACAGGCCCGGCGGCAGCATGAGCCCTTTCTGCGAGCCGCCCACGGTGACGTCCACGCCCCATTCGTCGTGGCGATAGTCGATCGAGGCGAGCGAGGAGATCGTGTCGACCATGAGCAGCGCCGGATGGCGCGCGTTGTCGATCGCCTTGCGCACGAGCGGGATGCGGCTCGTCACGCCGGTGGAGGTCTCGTTGTGAACGACGCAGACCGCCTTGATCGCGTGCGCCTTGTCCTCGGCGAGCCGCGACTCGATCGCGCCCGCGTCCGCGCCGTGGCGCCAGTCGCCGGGAATGAACTCGACTTCGAGGCCCAGCTTCTTCGCCATCTTCTGCCACAGCGTCGCGAAGTGCCCGGTCTCCACCATCAGCACCTTGTCGCCCGGCGAGAGCGTGTTCACGAGCGCCGCCTCCCACGCGCCGGTGCCCGAGGCCGGATAGATGATCACCGGGTGGCGCGTGCGGAAGATGCGCTTCATGCCCTCGAGCACTTCCTTGCCGAGCGCCTGGAACTCGGGGCCGCGATGATCGATCGTGGGACGGTCGATCGCGCGCAGCACGCGATCGGGAACGTTGGTGGGACCGGGGATCTGGAGGAAATGGCGACCGGCGGGCATGGCTCTCTCCTGGGTTTGACGCCATAATGCCGCAGCTTCCGCCCGATTGACACGCACCCCGGTAAAAGGCCCCATGAATCAGCCTCCAGCGCGCCCCGTCGCTCCGCGGGATGCGGAAGGGACGCGCCATGCGCTCGCGCGGCGCCTCGCGCGGGAATTCGACGGGGAAGTGCTGTTCGACGCGGCGCATCGCGGCCGCTACGCGACCGACGCGTCGATCTACCAGGTGATGCCGATCGGCGTGGTGATTCCGCGCAGCGCCGATGCCGCGATCAGCGCGATGCAGATCGCGCTCGACGAAGGCGTGCCGATCCTGCCCCGCGGCGCCGGCACGTCGCAATGCGGCCAGACGGTGGGCGAGGCGCTCGTCGTCGACGACAGCAAGTACCTGAACCACGTGCTCGAGCTCGATGCGGACAAGCGCCGCGCGGTGGTCGAGCCGGGTGTCGTGCTCGACCAGCTCAACGCGCAGCTGCGCAGGCACGGCCTCTGGTATCCCGTCGACGTCTCGACCTCGGCGCAGGCGACGCTCGGCGGCATGGCGGGCAACAACTCGTGCGGCTCGCGCTCGCTCGCGTACGGCAACAGCGTGGACCGGGTCGGCGCGATCGATGCGTGGCTGCCCACGGGCGTGCGCGGACGCTTCGGACCGGAAGCGCAGATCACGGATCCGGCCATCGGCGCCATCGCGGCGAGCGCGCGCGCGTTGTGGCAGCGCGAGCGCGACGAGATCGCCGCACGCTTCCCGAAAGTCGCGCGCCGTGTGGCCGGCTACAACCTCGATCGCCTCGCGCCCGAAGGCCTGAACCTCGCGAAGCTGCTCGTCGGCAGCGAGGGCACGCTCGCATGGTTCGAGCGCATCCACCTCGACCTCGCGCCGCTGCCGAAGCACAAGGCGCTCGGCGTCGCGCACTTCCCGCGTTTCTACGATGCGATGGATGCGACGCAGCACATCGTGAAGCTCGGACCGTGCGCCGTCGAGCTGGTTGACCGCACGATGCTCGAGCTCGCGCGCGGCAACGCCGCGTTCGCCCCGACGGTGCGACGCTTCGTGAAGGGCGAGCCCGACGCGATCCTGCTGGTGGAATTCGCGGGCGACGAGGCGGCGCCGCAGGCGGCGGGCGTCAAGCGCCTGGCCGAGCTCATGGGCGATCTGGGTTTTCCCGATGCGGTGGTCGAGGTGCCCGATCCGGCCCTGCAGGCGGCGATCTGGAACGTGCGCAAGGCGGGGCTCAACATCATGATGTCCATGAAGGGCGACGGCAAACCCGTGTCCTTCATCGAGGACTGCGCCGTGCCGCTGGCGCACCTGGCCGAGTACACGGCGCGATTGACCGAGGTCTTCCGCAAGCACGGCACCGAGGGCACGTGGTACGCGCACGCGTCGGTCGGATGCCTGCACGTGCGGCCGATCCTCGACATGAAGGGCGACGGCGCCGTGCGCATGCGCCGCATCGCCGAGGAAGCGGCCGAGCTGGTGCGCCGCTACAAGGGCTCCTATTCGGGCGAGCACGGCGACGGCCTCGTGCGATCGGAATGGATCGCGCCGTTCTTCGGCCCGCGCCTCACCGCGTGCCTGGCCGAGATCAAGTCGTGGTTCGACCCGCGCGGGCTGATGAACCCCGGCAAGATCGTGAGGCCGCCGCGCCAGGACGATCGCTCGCTCTTCCGCTACCAGCCCGGCTATCGCACCGACGAGGCCGCGACGGTGCTCGACTGGAGCGCGTGGGGCGGCTTCGCGCGCGCCGTCGAGATGTGCAACAACAACGGGCATTGCCGCAAGTTCGACGCGGGCACCATGTGCCCGAGCTATCGCGCGACCGGCAACGAGCGCGACCTCACACGCGGGCGCGCCAACACGCTGCGGCTCGCGCTCTCGGGCCAGCTCGGCGATGCGGGCGAGGAGGCGGTGCGCGAGGCGCTCGAGCTGTGCGTCTCGTGCAAGGGCTGCAAGCGCGAGTGCCCGACCGGCGTCGACATGGCGCGCATGAAGATCGAGTTCCTCGCGCAGTACAAGCGGCGCCATGGCTTCACGCTGCGCGACCGGCTGATCGGCCACCTGCCGCGCTATTCGCGCTGGGCCGCGCGCCTGCAACCGCTCGCGACGCTCGCGATGCGCCTGCCCGGCGCCTCGGCCGTCGTGGCGGCCACGGGATTCGAGCCGCGCCGGCCGCTTCCCGCGTGGAAGCGATCGTGGCGCGCGACGTTCGTGCCGCGGACCCGTGCCGGCAAGCCGGTCGTGCTCTTCGCCGACACGTTCAACGATGCGTTCGAGCCCGCCAATCTCGCGGCCGCCCAGCGCGTGCTCGAGGCCACGGGGCATCGCGTGCTCGCGCCGGCGGGCGAGGGCGGGAGGCCGCTGTGTTGCGGGCGCACCTATCTCGCCGCCGGCATGATCGACGCGGCGCGCGCGGAGGGACGCCGCACGCTCGCCGCGCTCGAGTCCCATCTCGAGGCCGGCACGCCGATCGTCGGCCTCGAGCCCTCGTGCCTGCTCACGTTCCGCGACGAGTACGCGGCGCTGTTCCCCGACGACGCGCGCGCAAAGCGGCTCGCGACCGCGACCCTGATCGACGATTACCTCGCGCGCGAGATCCGCGAGGGACGCCTCGCCCCGGCGTGGATGCGCGCGCCCCGGCAGGCGCTGCGCGTGCACGGGCATTGCCACCAGAAGGCGTTCGGCACGTTCGACGCGACGCTCGAGCTGTTGCGCACGCTGCCGGGGGCCGATGTCGCCGCGATCGAATCGGGTTGCTGCGGCATGGCCGGCGCCTTCGGGCACGAGAAGGGCCATTACGACGTCTCGATGCGGATGGCCGAGGCGGCGCTGTTGCCCGCGGTGCGCGCGGCGGGCGACGCGACGATCGTCGCGGCGGGCACGAGCTGCCGCCAGCAGATCGCGCACGGCACAGGCCGCAACGCGGTGCATCCCGTGGTCGTGCTCGCGGAGGCGCTGTGAGCGCGGCGCCGCGGCTGCGCGAGGCGCTCGCGGCCGCGCTCGCGCTCGAGGGTTTCGACGATTCCGTGGGCAACGTGCGCGTGGCACGCGGACGCTTCGACGGCCGGCCCGTGCTCGGCGCCTTCATCGAGAACCGCGCGGCGAGCGGTGCCATCGGCGCGGCCGACGGCGAGCGCCTCGCGGCCGCCTTCCGCATCGCCGCCCACGAGCGCATCGCGGTCGCGCTCTTCATCGATTCGGCCGGCGCGCGCGTATCCGAGGGATTGGCCGCGCTCGGCGCGTTCCGCTCGCTCTATCGCGACGGGTTGGAGGCCGCGCTCGCCGGCGCGCCGCTGGCGGCCGTGCTCGGGCGCAACTGCTACGGCGGCTCGAGCATGCTCGCGCATCTCGCGCCGCGGCGCCTGTTCGCGCCCGAGACGCGGCTCGCGATGTCCGGCCCGGCGGTGATCGCCGCGGCGAGCGGCTTCGACGCGCAGGACGAAGCGTTCCGCGCGATGGCCGACGCGGCGCTCTCGGCGCCGGCGCGCGCCGCGGCGAGCGCGGCGAACGCGGTGTGGTCGCCGGGCACCGCGATCGAGGCTTTCCTGCGCGAGGCGTTCGCAGCCGAAGATGCCGCATCCGGGTTCCGCACACGCCACGACCAACTGCGAACGCGCCTCGGCAATGAGACCGTGCCGCCGTGCGAGCCGGTGCGGCGGCGCGACCTCGAACGCCTCTATGCCGAAGGCTATGCCGCGCGCGAAGCCCGTGGCCTGCTCGAGGGCGAGGGCCGGCGCGACGGCCAGCCGGAAGCGTTCGTCGGCCTCGTCGGCAACAGCGCGCTGGCCGCCGAGCGGGCGTGGCGCTTCGCCGACGCGGTGTGGCGCCACGTTGCACGCCCGCCCGCGCGCCTCGAGGCGTTCCTCGACTGCGCGAACCACGCTGCGCGGCTCGAGGAGGAACGGCGTATCCTCACCGAATACATCGTCGACATGGGTGCGGCGCTCGCCGTGCTCGCGGCGCGCGGCACGCGCGTCGGATTGACGGTGCTCGGCAAGGCGGGTGGCGGCGTCTACGTCGCGCTCGCCGCGCCCGCCGCGCGCGTGACGAGCGTGTACGGCGCCGACATCCAGGTGCTTCCCGGTGCAGCGGTGGCCGCGATCCTGGGCACGAGCCGCGAGGCCGCGCCCGATTTCGCCGCGTACCGCGCGGCCGGCGTGGCCGACGCCGAGGTGAAGCTCGGCCTGCTCCCCGAACCATGAACGAAAACCTCTACGCCCTATTCCAATCCCGTTTCCCGGCCGACCGTGATCGGCCGCTGCTGCTCCTCGACAACGGTGCCGTCGCCAGTTACCGGCAGGCGGATGCGGCCGCCGCGCGTTATGCCGCGCTCCTCGCGACTCGCGGCCTGGTGCCCGGCGATCGCGTCGCGGTGCAGGTCGAGAAATCACCCGAGGCGTTGTTCCTGTACCTCGGTTGCCTGCGCGCCGGCCTCGCCTACCTGCCGCTGAACAGCGCCTACCAGGAAACGGAGGTGCGCTATTTCCTGACCAATGCCGAGCCGCGCGCCGTGGTCGCGCAGCCGCGCTCCATGGGCTGGCTCGAGCCGCTCGCCGCGGAGCTCGGCATCGCGAACGTGTTCTCGATGGACGCGCATGGCGGGGGCACCATCGCCGCGGCGGCACGCGGCGCGCCGGAGCGCTTCGAGACCGCCGAACGTGCGGGCGACGATCTCGCGGCCATCCTGTACACGTCGGGCACCACGGGCCGCTCGAAGGGCGCGATGCTCTCGCACCGCAACCTCGCCGCAAACGCGCAAGTGCTGCACAAGCACTGGGGCTTCCGGCCCGACGACGTGCTGATCCACATGCTGCCGCTGTTCCACGTGCACGGCCTGTTCGTCGCGTGCCATACCGTACTGCTGAACGGCACGGCGATGCGCTTCCACGCGCGTTTCGAGCCGAAGCGCGCGATCGCCGAGTTCGCCGCCTCGACCGTGTTCATGGGCGTGCCGACGTTCTATACCCGCCTGCTCGCCGAGCCCGGCCTCACGCGCGAGTCGGCGGCGCACATGCGGCTGTTCGTGTCGGGCTCCGCCCCGTTGCTCGCCGAGACGCACCAGGCGTTCGAGCGGCGCACCGGGCATCGAATCCTCGAGCGCTACGGCATGACCGAGACAGGCATGCTGACCTCCAACCCGCTCGACGCCGAGCGGCGCGCGGGGACCGTCGGACCGGCGCTGCCCGGCACCGAGGTGCGGGTCATCGACGATGCGGGCGCGATCTGCGCGGCCGGCGCCATCGGCAACGTCGTGGTGCGCGGGCCGAACGTGTTCTCGGGCTACTGGCGCATGCCGGAGAAGACGGCCGAGGAATTCACCGCCGACGGCTTCTTCCGCACCGGCGACGTGGGCAGCCTCTCGCCCGACGGCTATCTCACGATCGTCGGCCGCTCGAAGGACCTGATCATCAGCGGCGGCTACAACGTCTATCCCAAGGAGATCGAGCTCGCCATCGACGAGCTGCCGGGCGTGCAGGAATCGGCCGTGGTCGGCGTCCCGCATGCGGACTTCGGCGAGGCGGTCACGGCGATCGTCGTGCCGCGCGCGGGCACGCATGCGCCGAGCGAGGACGAAATAATCTCGGCGCTCAAGCGCAAACTCGCGAACTTCAAGGTGCCCAAGCGCGTCTACTTCGTCGACGAGCTGCCGAGGAACACGATGGGAAAAATCCAGAAGAACCTGCTGCGCCAGCGCTTCGCACCGCGGCAGCCGTGACGACCGCGCGCTCCATCATCGATCGCATCGTCGGCTCGCTTTCCGCGAGCGGCATCGTGCGCACCGTCCCGCAGCGGCGCGCCGATCGCCTGGGCGATGTGCTGCGCACGCTGATCTCGGAGCGGGGCGAGGCGACGGGCGCCGCGCTCGCGCGCCGCGCGTCGGCCCTGTACCGCGGGCTCGACGCGCCGGGCCGCGCCCATTTCTTCCAGATCCTCGCGCGTGATTTCTCGCCCGATCGTGAGCGCGTGCTCGAGGCGGCGCAGGCGTACCACCGCGATCCTTCGCCGGCGAACCTCGCGACCCTCGAGCGCGAGGCCGAGCCGCCGCGCCAGGAGGTCTTCCGCCGCATGAACATGGCCCCGGGCGGCACGGCGCTCCTCGTCGAGCTGCGCGCCGCGCTTCTCGAGGAGATGAAGCGCCACCCCGGGCTCGGCGTCGTCGACCACGACCTCACGCACCTGCTCGGCTCGTGGTTCAACCGCGGGTTCCTGGAGCTGCGGCGCATCGACTGGCGCACGCCCGCGGCGATCCTCGAGAAGCTCATCGCCTACGAAGCGGTGCACGAGATCCGCGGCTTCCCCGACCTGAAGCGCCGGCTCGAGCGCGACCGCCGCTGCTTCGCGTTCTTCCATCCGGCGCTGCCCGACGAGCCGCTGATCTTCGTCGAGGTCGCGTTCGTGAACGAGATGCCGTCCGAGGTGGCGCCGATCCTCGCGCTCGAGAGCGCGGTGGCCGACCCGCGGCGCGCGCGTTGCGCCGTCTTCTATTCGATCACCAGCTGCCAGCCGGGCCTGAAAGGCATCTCGTTCGGCAACTTCCTGATCAAGCAGGTCGCGGCCGACCTGCACGGCGAGCTGCCGAACCTGAAGACCTTCGCCACGCTGTCGCCGATCCCCGGGTTGCGCAGCTGGGCCCGCAAGGCGCTGCAGGACGTGCGACGCGGCACGCCCGAGGCGGAAGCGCGGCGCACCGCGCTCTTCGCGCTCGCGGCCGACACGGCGACGCCCGCACCGGCGAGCGCGCGCGACGACCTCTCGGGGCTTGCCGCGTGGTACCTCACGCGCGAGTGGAGCGGCGTGCACGCGGCCGATGCCGTGGCCCGTTTCCACCTCGGCAACGGCGCGCGGCTCGAACGCGTGAACTGGGCCGCCGATCCGTCGGCCAAGGGCGTCGCGCAGTCGTTCGGGATGATGGTGAACTACGTGTACGACCTGGACCAGGTCGAGCGCAACCACGAGGAATACGTGAACCATCACCGGGTCGTCGCCTCGACCTCGGTGGAACGGCTCGCCCGGGCGATGGAGCCGCTGCTGCTTGAAAAGCCGAAGGTGACCCCCAACTCGGTCGCATGATCGTCTACCCGCTCGCCTGCGCGAAGGGCCACTTCTTCGAGGGCTGGTTCGCTTCGGCCGAGGCGTGCGAGCGGCAGGCCGCCGCCGGGCAGATCGCGTGTCCCACGTGCACGAGCGTGGAGATAAGGCGCCTTCCATCCGCCCCGTACGTGAAGGCCTCCGCGCGCGAGGCATCGCAGGCCTGCCCTGCGAACGAAGGCGAGGTGCGCGGCCAGGTGCTGCGGGCGCTGCGCAAACTGATCGTCGAGAACACCGAGGACGTCGGCCGGCGCTTCCCCGAGGTCGCGCGACGCATCCATTACGGCGAGGAGGAGGCGCGCGGCATTCGCGGGCGGGTCACGCTGCAGGAAGCCGCGCAGCTGCAGGAGGAGGGCATCGCCGCGCAGGCGATCGCCCCCGAGATCCTGCCCAGCGAAGAGGTGCACTGAGCGGCGGCGTGTGCCACCGCGCTTCTAGAACGCCGAGATTCCGGTCTGCGCGCGTCCGAGGATGAGCGCGTGGATGTCGTGCGTGCCCTCGTAGGTGTTCACCGCCTCGAGGTTCAGCACATGGCGGATCACATGGAACTCGTCGGCGATGCCGTTCCCGCCGTGCATGTCGCGCGCGACGCGCGCGATGTCGAGCGCCTTGCCGCACGAGTTGCGCTTCACGAGCGAGACCATCTGGGGGGTCGAGCGGCCCTCGTCCATGAGCCGGCCGACGCGCAGCGTGCCCTGCAGCGCGAGCGCGATCTCGGTCTGCATGTCCGCGAGCTTCTTCTGGATGAGCTGGTTGGCCGCGAGCGGCTTGCCGAACGCCTTGCGATCGAGCGTGTACTGGCGCGCGGCGTGCCAGCAGAACTCCGCGGCGCCGATCGCGCCCCACGCGATGCCGTAGCGCGCCTTGTTGAGGCAGCCGAACGGCCCGCGCAATCCCTTCACGTTGGGCAGCAGGTGGTCGTCGGAGACGAACACGTCGTCCATCACCACCTCGCCGGTGATGGACGTGCGCAGGCTGAACTTGCCCTCGATCTTTGGCGCCGTGAGTCCCTTCGTGCCTTTCTCGAGCACGAACCCGCGCACCTCGCCCGCGTCGTCCTTCGCCCAGATCACGAACACGTCGGCGATCGGCGCGTTGCTGATCCACATCTTCGCGCCCTTGAGGCGCCAGCCGCCCTCGACCTTGCGCGCGCGGCTCGCCATGTTGCCGATGTCCGAGCCGTAGTCCGGCTCGGTGAGGCCGAAGCAGCCGACGAGCTCGCCGCTCGCGAGCCCCGGCAGCCAGCGTTGCCGCTGCTCCTCGGTGCCGTAGGCGTGGATCGGGTGCATCACGAGCGACGACTGCACGCTCATCGCCGAGCGGTAGCCCGAATCGACGCGCTCGACCTCGCGCGCGATGAGCCCGTAGCAGACGTGGTTCACGCCGGCGCAACCGTAGCCCTCGATGGTGGGGCCGAGGAAGCCGAGCGCGCCCATCTCGCGGAAGAACTCGCGGTCGGGCCGCTCCTCGCGGTGCGCGAGCGTCACGCGCGGCATCAGCTTCTCCTGGCAGAAGGCGCGGGCGGTGTCGCGCACCATCCGCTCCTCCTCGGCGAGCTGGTCCTCGAAGAGGAAGGGGTCGTCCCACTGGAAGCTGGGCTTCATGTCGTTCGGCTTCATGCACGGCTCCGGAACAGGCAATGCCCGATTTTATCGCGCGCGGAACGCCCGAGCCGTGGCAGGTGCTTCGCGCACGTTAAAATGCCGCTCGCCTTGATCCGGATCGAAAGAAGAACAATGGCCCGCAAGCGTTTCGGCGTCGAAGACCTGTGGAAGATCGAACGGCCCGCGCAGCCGTCCCTGTCGCCCGACGGCGCGCAGGTGTGCGTGTCCGTGACCGCGTACGACATGGACGAGAACAGGGGCCGCGCGAGCCTGTGGCTGCTCTCGGCCTTCGGTGGCGCACCGCGCCGTCTCACCCAGGCGGGCGAGAAGGACGGCGAGCCGCGCTGGTCGCCCGACGGACGCCTGATCGCGTTCGTCGCCAAGCGCCCGGCCGCGGGCGACGGCAAGGACGAGGGCGACGAGGAACCGCAGCTGTACGTGATCGCTCCCGACGGCGGCGAGGCGCGGCGCGTCACGCGGATCGCCACCGGCGCGTTCGCGATCAAGTGGTTCCCGGATTCACGCCGCCTCGCGTTCATCTCCTGGGTATGGCCCGAGGCCGACGGGCCCGCCGATCTCGCGAAGCGCTACAAGGCGATGAAGGACGACAAGGTGAAGGCGCACGTCGTCGAGCACGCGGCCTATCGCTGGTGGGACCGCTGGCTCTCCGACGGGCGCGTGCCGCACCTCTTCGTGGTCGACCTCGAAAGCGGCCGCGTGCGCGATCTGTTCGCCGGCACGCGCTACGAGCTGCCGCGCAACGACCCCGCCGCGCACCATTACGACATCGCGCCCGACGGACGCGAGATCGCCTTCACCTTCGACCCGGCCGAGGAGAAGCGCTTCGACCATCCGAACGACATCGTGACGCTCGAACTCGCGAGCCGGCGCTTCCGCACGCCCACCGCGCGTTCGCCGCTGAACCACGAGAGCCCGTGCTATTCGCCCGACGGCGCGCGCATCGCGCTGCTCACCCAGGACCTGCGCCGCAGCCCGGTGGCCGCGCACAAGCTCGCATTCCTCGATCGGCGCCGCGGCGGCCTCGAGGTCGTGCGCACGCGCTGGGACCGCAGCATCCACGCGCCGCTCGCATGGAGCGCCGATGGCGCGAGCGTGCTCTTCCACGCGGAGGACAACGCGCGCCAGCACCTTTGGCGCTGGGATGTGGGCAGCTCCGCGCCGCGCATCGTGGCCCGCGGCGGCACGATCACCGATTTCGACGCGGCCGGCGGCGCGCTCGCCTTCGTGCGCGACACCATGGGCACGCCCCCGCAGGTGTTCGTCGTTCCCGCGGGGGAGGGCGAGCGGCGCGTCGATCGGTGGAACGATGCGCTGCTCGCGGATTTCCGCTTCGGCGAGGTGCGCGAGCTCACCATCGAGGGCTGGAACCGCGAGCCGGTGCAGGCGTGGGCGATCTATCCGCCCGACTTCGACCCGAAGAAGAAATGGCCGCTGTTGCACAACATCCACGGCGGCCCGCACGCGACGTGGGGCGACCATTTCCACTTCCGCTGGAACAACCACCTGTTCGCCGCGCAGGGCTACATCGTGGTGTGCGTGAACTACCACGGGTCGACCTCGTTCGGGCAGCGCTTCATCGAGTCGATCGACGGCGAGTGGGGCCGGCGCGAGCTCGCCGACGTGGAGGCGGCGACCGATTTCATGCTGCGCCATCGCTACGTCGACCGCGAGCGGCTGCTGGCAGCCGGCGGCAGCTACGGCGGCTTCATGGTGGCCTGGATGAACGGCCATACCGACCGTTACAAGGCGTTCGTGTGCCACGCCGGGTGCTTCGACTGGGTGGGCATGTTCGCCGACGATGCGTGGTACTGGCACCCGAAGGAGCTGGGTGCTTTCTACTGGGACAATCCCGCCCGCATCGATGCGCAGAACCCGCGCGCCCGGGCGCGGCGGATGAGCACGCCCACGCTGGTGATCCACGGGCTGCTCGACTACCGCGTGCCCGATGCGCAGGCGCTCGCGTACTACAACACGCTCAAGGCGAAGGATGTGCCCACGCGCCTCGTCTTCTTCCCCGACGAGAACCACTGGATCCTCAAGCCGCAGAACTCGCGGCTCTGGTATCGCGAGTTCTTCGCCTGGCTGGCACGCCACGGCAAGGGCGCCGCGCGCGCTTCGCGTCGCTAGAGAAGGAACCAGGCGGCCGCGAGGATCGCGCACACGGCGAGCGTGACCGCCGTGCGCATGTCGACGAACCACGCGGGAATCAGGCCGTGGCGCGAGAGCGCGAGGTCGGCGAGCCACACGGCGAGGAAGAGCGCCGCCGAGGCGCCCACCTGCCAGCGCGGCGACGGCAGCCACAGCACGCCCCACGCCGCGGCCGACGGCACGATGGACAGCGCGAGGGCCACCGCGCGCGTGCGCTCGGTGCCCGCCTCCTCGCGGATCGCCAGCCCGTTCTCGATGCCGCCCAGGTGCGACAGGATCACCGCGGACAACGTGACGAGCGCCGCGATGGCGGGAATGCGGATGTGGCTCTGCGAGGAGAAGAGCGCGGCGGCGATCGCCGCGAAGACGACGCAGCCGGCGATGCCCGTGAGCCAGGCGATGCGCCGGACCATGTCAGTCGACCTTCGCGCCCGACTGCTTCACCAGCTTCGCGTACTTCTGCGCCTCCGACTTGATGTACGCCGCGAATTCCTCGGGCGTATTGCCGACGGGGTCGGCGCCGAGGGCGAGCATCTTCGCGCGCACGTCGGGCGCGTTCAGCGCCTTCACGAACTCGCCGTGCAGCTTGTCGACGATCGCGCGCGGCGTGCCGGCCGGCGCGAACGCGCCGAACCAGGTGTTGATGTCGAAGCCCGGCAGGCCGCTCTCGGCGATGGTCGGCAGCTCGGGTGCGAGCGGCGTGCGCTTCGCCGTGGTCACGGCGAGCGCCTTCACCTTGCCCGCGCGGATCTGGCCGAGTGACGACGCGAGGTTGTCGAACATGAGCTGGATCTGCCCGGCGATGAGGTCCTGCATCGCCGGCCCCGCGCCCTTGTAGGGCACGTGGACCATCTTCACGCCGGCGAGCGTGTCGAAGAGCTCGCCCGCGAGGTGGCCGGCGCTGCCGGTGCTGCCCGAGCCGAAGTTGAGCTGGCCGGGGTGCGCCTTCGCATAGGCGATGAACTCGCGCACGTTCGAGACCGGCAGCGACGGATTCACCACCAGCACGTTGGGCGTCGAGGCGACCTGGGTGATCGGCGCGAAGTCGCGCTCGGCGTCGAACGGGATGTGCGCGTAGAGCGTGGGATTGATCGCGTGGGTCGCCACGGCGCCCATGAGGATCGTGTAGCCGTCGGGCGCGGACTTGGCCACCGTCTCGGCGCCGATGTTGCCGCCCGCGCCCGGCTTGTTCTCCACGATCACCGGCTGCCTGAGGCTCTCGCCGACCTTCTGGCCGAGCAGCCGCGCCACCGTGTCGAGCGGCCCGCCGGCCGGGTAGGGCACGACGAAGTGGATCGGCTTCGAGGGATAAGGTTGCTGCGCGTGCGTGAAGGGCGCGGCGGAAAACGCCGCAGCGGCGAGGAGGAGGGCGGCGAATCTTTTCATGGCCGCGCAATTATCGCGCACTCGCGGCACGCGCGCTCGCGCGCTAGCGCGGATACACGGCGACGAGCCAATAGACCGCCGTGGCGCACGCGAGGATCAGCGCGACGGCGAGCGCGGCCGGGCGCCCGACCGGCTCGGGCATGCCCGGAAGCGCCTCGCTCCAGCCGTGCAGCATCGGCCCGACCAGGCGCGCGTGCCATTTCCAGCGGTACCACGCGATCGCGGCCACGTGCACCAGCACGAGCGCGGCGACGACCCACTCGTTGTACGAGTGCACCGCGCTCATCCGGCTCACCGTCGCGTTCGAGACCTTCACCGCGAGCGGGCCTTCAGTGGCGATCTCGTCGTTCGAGAACAGGCCCGTCGCCGCCTGCACGGCGAGCGCGGCGAGCATCAGCACGATCGCCCATGCGCCGAGCGGATTGTGCCCGGTGAAAGCGGGCGGGTGGCCGCCGAACGCGGCGCGCGCGTAGGCGATCGCGGCACGCGGTCCGCGCACGAATTGCGCGAAGCGCGCGGTCTCGCTGCCCACGAATCCCCAGGCGAGGCGAAACGCGAGCAGCGTGAGGATCGCGTAGCCGCTCCTCAGGTGCCACGCCATCCACTGCCCGCCCACGCGCCCGGTCACGAACGAGAACACCACGAGCACGGCGAGCGCCCAATGGAACATCCGGGTCGGGAGGTCCCAGACCCGGATGCGTCGCGGCGCGAACGTCACTTCGCGCGGTAGTCGTCGTGGCACGCCTTGCAGTCGTGGGCGACCGCCGAGACCTGCTTCCTGAACGCGTCGTTGTCGCCGGCGCGCGCGACCGCAGGCAGCTTCGCCACTTCCTCCTGCATCTTCCGCAGCTTCTGCTCGAAGTCCGCCTCGTGCGCCCAGATCCCGGGCTTCGCCTTCGTGTTGCCGCCCTTGTCCGTGCCCTCGCCGAAGAACCGCCCGGGCAACGCCGCGAGCATCGGCAGCATGTCCGCGTTCCTCTGCGCCTCTTCACGGTCGAACGGCTTCTTGCCCTCGGCCATCGCGGCGAGGCTGCCGAAGTTGTAGCCGATCAGCGCCATGGTCGACTGGCGCAGGTGGATCTGGTCCTCGGGCTTCAGTTGCTGCGCGGCGGCGGGAAGCGCGACGGCGGCGGCGAGCGCGACGCCGAGGATGGTCTTCTGCATCGGTTCGTCTCCTCTCTGTGGGACGGGTTGGAAGAAAGGGTCAAACTTTAAGCGAAAATCGCGGACGAAGAAGCGATCTTTCCGACGGAGGCCGGCATGCAAGACGCGCGCATCGAGCAGGACACGTTCGGGCCGATCGAGGTGCCCCGGGAGCGTCTGTGGGGCGCGCAGACCCAGCGTTCCCTCGAGAACTTCCGCATCTCGGGCGAGCGCATGCCCACGGAGATCCTCCAGGCGCTCGCATGGATCAAGCGGGCCTGCGCCACGGTGAACGCCTCCCTCGGCGCATTAACAGCGGACAAGGCGCGCGCCATCTCACAGGCGGCCGACGAGGTGCTCGACGGGCGCTGGCCGGACGAGTTCCCGCTCGTCGTCTGGCAGACCGGCTCCGGCACGCAGACCAACATGAACATGAACGAGGTCCTCGCCAATCGCGCGAGCGAGCTGCTCGGCGGCCCGCGCGGCGAGGGCCGCGTCGTGCATCCGAACGACGACGTGAACCGCGGGCAGTCTTCGAACGACGTCTTTCCGACGGCGATGCACGTGGCCGCCGTGGTCGCGCTGCGGCGGCGGCTGCTTCCCGCGCTGGACGCGCTCCACGCGACGCTCGCCGCCAAGGCCGAAGCATTCCGCGACATCGTGAAGATCGGCCGCACGCACCTGCAGGACGCCACGCCGCTCACCCTCGGCCAGGAATTCTCGGGCTACGCCGCGCAGCTCGCGCACGCGCGCCGCCACATCGACGACTCGCTCGCGCATCTTTCCGAGCTCGCGCTGGGCGGGACCGCGGTGGGCACCGGGCTCAATGCGCATCCCGAATTCGCCGCGCGCGCGGCCGCCGAGATCGCCAAGCTCACCGAGTGCCCGTTCGCCACCGCGCCGAACAAGTTCGAGGCGCTCGCCACCCATGATGCGATGGTGAACGCGCACGGCGCATTGAAGGGACTGGCCGCCTCGCTGATGAAGATCGCGAACGACGTGCGGCTGCTCGCGAGCGGCCCGCGCTGCGGCATCGGCGAGATCCGCATTCCCGAGAACGAGCCGGGCAGCTCGATCATGCCGGGCAAGGTGAACCCCACGCAGTGCGAGGCGCTCACCATGGCCGCATGCCAGGTGATGGGCAACGACGTCGCGATCAACTTCGGCGGCGCCCAGGGCCACCTCGAGCTGAACGTCTTCAAGCCGCTCATCGCGAACGCGTTCCTGCAGAGCGTGCGCCTGCTCGGCGACGGCATGGCGAGCTTCGACGAGCATTGCGCGCGCGGCATCGAGCCCGATCGCAGCCGCATCGCGGCCCTGCTGCACGGCTCGCTCATGCTCGTCACGGCGCTCGCGCCGCACATCGGCTACGACCGCGCGGCGCAGATCGCGAAGAAGGCGCACCACGAAGGCACGGGGTTGCGCGAGGCGGCGCTCGCGCTGGGCTACGTGAGCGCCGCGCAGTACGACGAGTGGGTGCGTCCCGAGAAGATGGTCGGGCGTCAGGCGCCGTAGCGCGGCGGGTTCGGCGTCTGGTCGGGCGGCGGGTCGCGCACCGGCTCCTCGGGCTTCGGGTCGTCGACGGGCGGCGTCTGGTCGGGCGGCTTCGGCGGCGGCTGCTGCGGCACCGGGGGTGTGCGCGGATCGTCGGGCGATTGCGGCGGCTCCGGCGTCGGGATGTGCGCGTCGCGGTCGGTCATGGAGGCGCTCCGAGCTTGCGTTTCATGCCCGCCGTGAGCGCCTGCGCGCTGCGGCGGAAGGTCTTCCACGGATCGGGCCGCAGGCCGCCGCTCAAGCGGCGCACCACGTTGCCCACGTGGAAGGTGGTGGGCTTCAGGCGGCCGCCGACCTCGTCCCAATGCAGCGGCGTGGACACCGGCGCGCCGGCGCGCGCGCGCACCGAGTACGCGGCGACCGTCGTGGCGCCCGGGCTGTTGCGCAGGTAGTCGATGAAGATGCGCCCGCCGCGCTCGGCCTTCGCCATGCGCGCGGTGAAGCGGCCGGGATCGTCCCCGGCCATCGACTCGGCGAGCGCGCGCGAGAAATCGCGCACCTCTTCCCATGCGTGGCGCGGCGCGAGCGGAACGACCACGTGCAGGCCCTTGCCGCCTGAAGTCTTCACGAACGATTCGAGCCCGAGGTCGCGCAGCCGATCGCGCGTGAGACGCGCTGCGGCCATGACCTCGCGCCACGCGACGGCGGGATCGGGGTCGAGATCGAACACCATGCGGTCGGGCTCCGACAGGTCGGCCACGGTGGCGCCCCACGTGTGCAGCTCGATCACGCCCTTCTGCACCAGGCCCACGACCGCCGCGGCGGTGTTCGCCACCGCGTAGACGCCTTCGCCTTCCTTCTCGCGGATGGTCACGCGCTCGATCTCGTCGGACCATGCGCGATCGATGTGCTTCTGGTAGAAGCAGCCCTCGCCCGGCCCCTGCGGGCAGCGCACGAGCGAGAGCGGGCGATGGCGCAGGTCGGGCAGCAGCCAGTCGGAAACCGCCTCGTAGTAGCGCGCGAGCTCGCCCTTGGTGAGGCCGAGCTCGTCGAACAGGATGCGCGTGGCATGCGTGACGCGCACGCCCGCGACATCGATCTCGTCGCACGAAGCGGCGGCGCCGGCGCGTGCGCGCGATGGGCCCTCCGATTCGCCGCTGCGCGCTCTCAATGGCGCACCGAGGGATCGCCCTCGTGATACGTGCTCGGGTGCGCCCGGCGCAGCGTGCCCGGCGCGGCGTCGGCCGCCGGGCGGGGCGCCTCGCCGTGCTCGAGCGCGCGCGCCCCGCGCAAGCCGCGCCTCTGGCGCCAGCTGTACGCGATGAGGGCGACAAGGGCCGCGAGCGCGATCCAGGCTCCGGTTCTCATGCGCGATTCCTCCTTCGCCTTACGCCGCGCGGCGGTGGTGATGCCCGGACTTCGAAGTGGTGGCCTTGCGCCGCGTCTTCGGCGCCGCCTTGTGCCCGTGCGCCCGGCGCCGCGGCTCGGCCTCCTCGTCGTTCGCCGCCTCGTTCGCGGCGGCCTCGCCCTTGCGTCCGCCCTTGCGCGCCTCGAGGCTCTTCTCGAGCAGGGTGGCGAAGTCGATCACCTCGGCCTCGCGCGGGCGCTTCGCCTTGGGGACTTCCTTCAACTCGCCGTGCGCCTTCTCCTCGATCAGCTTGAGCAGGTCCTCGGTGTAGGTGTCGTGGAACTGCTTCGGGTCCCACTTCATCTCCATGTCCTCGATCAGGCGCTCGGCCATCTTGAGCTCGTTCGGCTGCACCTTCGCTTCCTTGAGATCGGCGGGCGCCTCGATGCCCTTGGTCTCGCGGATCTCGTTCTGGTAGCGAAGCGTGTTGAGGATGAGCAGGTTGTCGCGCGGGTAGAGCACGGCGATGTGCTGGCGCGTGCGGATCACCACGTTGGCCAGCGCCACCTTGCCGAGCCGCTCGAGCACCTCGCGCAGGAGCGCATAGCCCTTGTCGCCATGCTTGCCGGGCGCGGTGTAGTAGGGCGACTCGTAGTAGAAGGGCGGGATCTCGGCCGCATCGACGAAGCCCACGATGTCGATCGTCTGCGTGGCCTCGACGTTCGCGCGCTTGAAGTCCTCCTTGTCGAGCGTCACGTAGCGGCCTTCCTCGTACTCGTAGCCCTTCACGATCTGCTCGTACGGGACCTCGTCGCCCGTGGACTTGTTGTAGCGCTTGTAGCCGACCGGCTGCAGATCGCGGCGGTCGAGCATGGAGAAGCTCAGCTCTTCACGCTGCTCGGCGGGATAGAGCGAGATGGGGATGTGCACCAGCCCGAAGCGGATGGCGCCTTTCCAGAGTTCGCGGGGCATCGTTGTTCCTCTTCAGCCGATCTCGTGCGGCGTGGTGGACCCCGGCTCGCGGGGCACGCGCACGCGCCACGGCGCTCCTCGCTCGGATCGCCGCGACGCGTGCCGGGTTCCCGGCCGGGCCGCGACCGCGTGCGGGCCGCGGCCGGCATGGCGCATCAGCCGCCCATGCCGTCGATCTTGCCGGAGACGTGGCCGAAGCCCGCGTCGTTGCGCGCGATCTGCTCGACACGGTCGCCGCGCGCGTTGTCGCGCGAGCTGCCGCTCAACGAGACGTGGCCGCCGTTCACCGCGACGGTCGCGGTCGTATCGTTCAGCATCGGGTCGGCGGCGAGGTCGCCCACGATGCGGCGCGCGAGCGCCTCGTCCGCGGGCGTGGCCGCGGAGTAGTGGAACGCGTTGTCGGCCGCGGCCACGCCGTGGCCGGCCGCCCAGGCGGCGTCGCTACGGTGGTCGCCATCGTGATGCCACCACGCGTGGGCCGGCAGCGCCACGGCGAGGGCTGCGGCCGCGGCTGTCGCGAACAGGGTCTTCTTCATGGTTCTCCTCCTTACATGAGTTGCGTCGTGTCCGACCAATACGGACGAACGCCGTAGAAATCGTGGACCTGCGTGGCCCACGTGTTGTCCGCCATCGCGGGCCAATGGTCCTTGTCGAAGCCGGGCGCCTCCGAGAAGCGCTGCGGGTCGGCGTCCATGACGAAGCAATGGCGATCCGCGTCGAGCGTGAGCGCGCCCCAGGGAATCGCGAAGAGCTTGTCGCCGATGCCGAGGAACCCGCCGCACGAGAGCACGGCATAGGCGACGCGCCCGCGCTGCACGTCGATCATGATGTCCTGGATCGTGCCCAGGTCCTGCCCCTGGCGGTTCACGACCTTGTCGCCCTCGAGCGTGTCGGCCGCCATCACCTGCGGGCCGGGTCCGCTGCGGTTGTCCTCGCCGCCGACGATGCGCGCGCCGTCGGGCGTGTTCTGCGATTGGCTCATTCTCATTGCGTCGAGTCTCCTTCGAGATGGATGGAGGCGGGGCGTGCGCGCTCAGCGCTCGCCGCGCCGTGTCGTCTTGTTCACGGCGTCGGCCTCGCCCCTGGGGGCGTCGCGCCCGCCCGGTCCTTGCGGAGCAGTGCGGTCGTGCGCGTCCTTCGGACGGCGATCCGGTTCCGTGTGTTGTTTACCGATGTTGGAGGCCGGGGTGCGGTCGCGGTTCGGCATGGTGATCTCCTCGGAAGGGGGGCATGGGCGTGCCCCGATCGGAGGGCGGGTGCAACAACCGTGCCCTAGGCGCGCGGGCGCGCCAGGCTCGCGATGACGACGAGGAGCTCCGCCGGGGCGACGGGCTTGGTGAGGTGCATCTGGAAGCCCTGCGCGAGCGCGCGGATGCGATCCTCGCGTTGCGCGAAGGCGGACAGCGCGATCGCGGGACGCGTGCCCCGGCCGGGCTGCGCCTGCTCCCAGCGGCGGATGCGCGCGAGGGTCGCATAGCCGTCCTCGCCGGGCATCGCGATGTCGCAAACCACCACCTCGGCATCGCCGTGGTCGGCATTGAGCGCGAGATGCGCGAGCGCCTCCTGTCCCGACGCCGCGAGCGTCACCTGCGCGCCCGCCTGCGCGAGCAGCGCCCCGAGCGACTCGCGCGCCTCGCGCTCGTCGTCGACCAACAGCACGCGAATGCCGGCGAGCGAGGGCAACGGCGGCCCGTCGCGCTGGGGCTGCGGCGCCATCGCGGTGCGCGCGCCCGAGTCGCGGCGCAGCGGCAGGTAGACGCGGAAGGTGGCGCCGCGATCCACGCCCGCGCTCTCGCAGGTCGCGTAGCCGCCGTGCAGCTCCGCGAGGCGCTGCGCCAGCGCGAGCCCGAGGCCGAGCCCCGCGTGGCGCCGGCCGTCGCGCGCCTGGTCGGCCTGGCGGAACGGATCGAACACGAAGGGCAGGAACTCGGCCGGAATGCCCGCGCCGTCGTCGCGCACCTCGATGCGCGCCATGGTCCGCTCCGCCTGCGCCGCTACCCAGATGGTCCCCGCGGGTTGCGAGAACTTGACCGCGTTGGCCACGAGGTTCACGAACATCTGCCGGATGCGATCGGGATCGCCGTGGATCTCGTGCTCGCCCACCCCGTAGTCGGTGACTATGCGCAGGCCCTTCTCGAGCGCCTCGCCGCGCACGCTCTCCACCGCATCGGCGAGCACCGGCAAGAGCGGCATCGGCTGCTTGAAGAGCGCGAGGTTGCCACTCATCGCGCGCGTGACGTCGAGCAGCTCGTCGATCAGCTTCACCTGATGCTCGACGCCGACCATGATTCCGGCGAGCGCCCGGCGCACGGCCGGATCGGGATCGCGCAGGACGTTCTCGAGCACGTGGGTCCAGCTCTTGATGCCGTTCAACGGCGAGCGCAGCTCGTGCGAGACGATCGACAGGAAATGGTCGCGCGCGGCCGTGGCGCTCTCGGCATCGGCGCGCGCGCTGCGTTCGCGCTCGAGGGTGCGCTCGCGCTTCTCGTCCTCGCGTGCGCGCGCCGTCTCGTCGTAGACGATCAGCAGCACCGCCTCGGTCGCACCCGTCGCGCCGGCTTCGGGAATGGCGCGCGCGGCGAAGCGGCGCCGCTCGCCCGCGCCGTGCGCATCGAAGCCGAAGCGCTGCTCGTGGCCGGTGGCGAACGCCTGCGCCGCGGCGCGCTCGATCGGCTCGGCGAGCTCCTGCGGCAACGCCGCTTCGCGCGCGCGCCGTCCGATGAGGTGCGCGACGGCGCGGGAGAAGGCGCGCTCCAGCGCGGGGTTGGCGAAGCGGAACCGCAGCTCGCGGTCCAGGCGCGCGATGCCGTCCGGAATGCTGTCGGCGAGCGTGCGGAAATCGCGCGTGAGGCGGCGCGCTTCCTCCTCGGCGCGGATGCGCTCGGTGATGTCGATGCACGAGGCGACGAAGCCGGCGAGGGCGCCGTCGCCCGCGACGGGCTGCGCCTTCTCGAACAGCCAGCGGTATTCGCCGTCGCCGCGCCGCAGGCGGTACTCGATCTCGAGCGGCTGGCGCTCCGCGATGGCGCGCGCGAGCGCTTCGGAACGCCGCTCGCGGTCGTCGGGATGGATGCGCTCGGCCCAGGCCTCAGGCGCCGCGTGCGCCGGCTCGCCGGTGAACTCGCGCCACGGGCGGTTGGCGTGCACGCAGCGCCCGTCGCCCGCGGCGATCCACATCATCACCGGCGCCCCGTCGACGAGGGCGCGGAAACGCTCGACGGTGCTCGCGTGCGGCGGCGCCTGGGCAGCCGCGCCGGCCCCCACGGGCCGGGCGGCCATCAGACGCGCGACGCTCCCGTGCGGCTCTGCTCGTCGCGGATGCCGTACTCGCGCAGGCGGTTGTAGAGCGTCTTGGTGCAGATGCCGAGCATCTCGGCGGTGCGCTTGCGCTCGCCGCCGCAATGCTGGAGCGTCGACAGGATCAGCTCACGCGCCGCCACCGACAGCGGGGTGCCGAGCGGCACCGTGATGGCGGGCGTCGCCGACGCCGTGCCCATCGTGCGAATCGGTGCCGTGTCCACGTCGAGCGTCGGTCCTTCCAGTTCTTCTCCGGCCATGATGAACACCCTATGGATGTAGTTTTTCAATTCGCGCACGTTGCCGGGCCACGGGTACTGCCGCATCTTCCCGATGGCGTCCGGCGCGAACCGCTTGCGCGTCCCGCAGGCCTGGTTCATTTCCTCGAGGAAATGACCGGCGATGAGCTCGATGTCGTCCCCACGCGCGCGCAGCGGCGGCATGTCGAGCGGAAACACGTTGAGCCGATGGTAGAGATCGTCGCGCAGCTTGCCGGCGCGCACCGCTTCCCGCGGGTCGCGGTTCGTGGCGGCGATGATGCGCACGTCGGCCTCGACCGAGCGCGTGGTGCCGATGCGCATGAACGAGCCGGTCTCGAGCACGCGCAGCAGGCGCACCTGCAGCTCGAGCGGCATCTCGGTGATCTCGTCGAGGAAGAGCGTTCCGCCGTCGGCCTGCTCGAAGTAGCCCTTGTGCTGCCGGTCCGCGCCGGTGTAGCTGCCGCGCTCGTGGCCGAACATCTCGTTCTCGATCAGGTTCGGCGAGATCGCGCCGCAGTTGATCGCGAGGAACGGATGCTTGCGCCGCCGCGACAGCTCGTGGATCGTGCGCGCGACGATCTCCTTGCCGGTGCCGCTCTCGCCGAGCAGCAGCACGGTGGCCTCGGTCGGCGCGACGCGCGCGACCTTGTCGTACACCTCCTGCATCTGCGGGGAGCGCCCGACGAGGCGCCCGAAGCGGCCGAAGCGGCGCAGCTCGTCGCGCAGCACGCCGATCTCGGCGCGCAGCTCGCCGCTCTTGGGCACGCGCGAGAGCACGGCCTTCAGCCGCTGCAGGTTCACCGGCTTGGTGAGGTAGTCCGAAGCGCCCAGCCGCAACGCCTCGACCGCGCTTTCCACGCTCGCGTGGCCGGTGATGAGGATCGTCTCGATCGACGAGCGGTCCTCGAGGTCCTCGAACAGATCCGTGCCGGTGCCGTCGGGCAGGCGCAGGTCCATGATGACCACGTCGGGACGTTGCCGCACGAGCTGCACGCGCGCCTCGGCGATGCTGCCCGCGCACGCCGTGGTGAATCCTTCCGCCGCCGCGAGCGCCTCGAGGGCCTCGCGCGTATTGGCATCGTCGTCGACGATCAGGACATGGGACATGGACGCTGTGCTCCAGGAGATCCAGTTCAGAAAAAAACGCGCATCCGCGCGAAGTTTTTTCCATGTTGAACTGGCGCAAGGCCGAAGGCTGTCGGCCGTGTCCTACAGCTTCCCGGGAGAACGCGCGGCACCCCTCCGACCGGCTCAGCGGTGGGTGACACCCCCGGGCGCGAGGCCGAAATAGTCGTAGACCTGGGCGGACCAGCGGGGATCGGCCATGGCGGGCCAGTGGTCGCGGTCGAAGCCGGGGGCCTTGTCGAGGCGGTCGGCGTCGATGTCGAGCACGAAACGGTGCGCCGGCGCATCGAGCGTGAGCGCGACCCACGGGATCGCGAAGAGCTTCTCGTCCGCCCCGAGCAGGCCGCCGCGCGCGAGAACCGCATACGCCACGTGTCCGCTCGCCACGTCGATCATCACGTGCTCGAGCGTCCCGAGCTTCTCGCCGCGCGCGTTCACGATCGCGTCGCCCGCGAGCGTCGCGCTCGCCATCACGAACGGGCCGGGTCCGCCGGAGCCTTCACCCGATGCGATGACGCGCGCGCCACCTTCCGTGGAGCCGGGCGCGGGCGGGTCCTTGCCGGGATAGAGTCGTCCCATCGCATTCCTCCTCAGCGCGGCTGGATGGCGAGGTGGTTGTCGACGCGCATCACGCCGTCGTCGCTCGCGTGCGCCTCGGCGGCCGCGAGCTGCTCCTCGGAGCGCACGTGACCGGTCAGGCTCACGACGCCCGCGTTGGTGCTCACGGTGATGAGCGAGCCCGCGAGACGCGAATCGCGCTCGAGCTTCGACTTCACGCGCGCGGTGATGGCCGGATCGGACAACGCCTCGGCGGGCAACGCGACCTCGGCGGGCGGCGCGGCGCGCGATGCCGCCTGCGCGCGCTCGGCGGCGGGCTCCTCGAATCCTTTCGCCGCGACGACGGGCGCGGAAAACGTGGCGACGACGAGCGTGCAGGCGACTGCCGCCGCGAACCTGAGATTGCTGGGCACTTTCGTTCTCCTGGTGGGTTGGATCCGCAATTTTTTTTCCCCGCGAGGGGACATTCGTGCAGCGTTGCACGACGCGTGCCAGCGGTGCGTCGGCGAGCATGAACGCGTGCGCGGCGCCGGTTGTCCACCGCATGGGCGCACCCCGGAGCGAGCCGCGCAGCCGCTCGCCCCGCGCAGTTTTCCAAACCGATTCGAAGGAGCAACCGATGGCAAGATCAACCCGCAGCGCAAACGCGAAGTCGCTTCCATTGGCGCTCGAGCTGCTGCTCGCCGACCATCGCAAGGTCGAGAGGCTGTTCGATCGCTACGAGGACGAGAAGGAATCCGACGAGGAGGCACGCCGCGCGCTCGCGCAGCGCATCTGTGCCGAGCTCACGGTGCACGCGCAGGTCGAGGAAGAGCTCTTCTATCCCTGGCTGCGCGAGAACCTGGACGACGAGTCACTGGACCTGGTGGACGAAGCGCTCGTGGAGCACGCGTCGGCCAAGGACCTCATCGCCCAGATCCAGGCCGCAACCGAGGTCGACGAGACCTACGACGCGCGCGTGACGGTGCTCGGCGAGTACGTGCGGCACCACGTCCGGGAAGAAGAGAACGAGATGTTCCCGCAGGTCGAGGCGATGCCCGAGGAGCTCGACGAGCTCGGCCAGGAGATCGCCGCGCGCAAGACCGAGCTCATGGAGGAGCTGGGCATCGGAATGGACGAGGACGAGATGGCGGAAATGGCGGGAAGCGCGCGGCAAACGTCCGGGCGCGGTTCGCAGGCCGCGCAGCGCTCGCGCTGACGCGCGCGGCACGCCGCATCGACAGGACGAAACGCGGCCGCCGCGCAGGCGGCCGCCGCTTCATCTAGGCCGGGCGCGCACGCAGGCGCGCCACGCCGCGACGCGCGCTCGGGCGCGCGAACACCCGACGCCGGTTCGGATGGACCTTCGGGTCGACGGGCTCCCGCGGCACGATCGTGGGATGGTCGCAGCGCTCGCGATCCGGTTTCGGCTCGCTGCTGTGCGGCGACTGCGGCGGGCGCGGCGGCGCCACCGGCGGACGATCGTGGTCGCGTTCGTGCGCCATCAGCCCTTGCCGTCCTGGAAGCCGCTCGCAGCTGCGCGGGGCTGCACAGGCCCGTTTGCGCTCGGCGCCGCAGGCGCGGATCGTTGCTGCGCCGGTTGTTGCTCCTCGGCGGGCTGCGGCTGAGCTTGCGCCTGCTGCTGCTCGCGCTGTTGCGCGTCGCGCGCGAGCGCGCTCCACGGCACCGAGCCGTTGTCGACGGTATCGGGAAGGTGCGAATTGAGCGCCACGGCAACGCTGTGTCCGGAGTTGTTGTACTCGGAGCTCGTCGCCGGGCCGCGACCGCACGCGGCGGCCGCCAGCGCCACGAGGGCGAGAGCGGCGCCGCGCGCGAACGTCCCCTTGCGGGGACGGCTCACGCTCATTTCTGAGTCGTCGTGGAGGTCGTCGAAGACGACTTGTCCGAGGACGACGGCGGTGTCGACGTATCGCTCGAGGAGCTCGACGGCGACGAGCTGGAGCCGCTCGGCGGCGTGCTCGAGCTCGAGCTGCTGCTCGGGCTGGTCGACGAGCTGCTGGAGCTCGGCGACGTCGTGGTGGACGAGCTGCTGCTCGGCTCGGTCGAGCTGGAGCTCGAGCTCGGCGTCGTCGTGGTCGAGCTGGAGCTCGGCGGCGTGGTGGTGGTGGTGGTCGTGCTGCTCGTGCCCGTCTTGTTGCGGTCGCAACCCGTGGCGGCGACGGTGGCAAGGGCGAGGACGGCGACAAGGGGAATCAGCTTTTTCATGACTTCTCCGGTTTCTCGTGCGTTCGAAAGGTTGTCCAATCCCACAAGGGGTCCGAGAAAGGCACGACGCGGGAAGCAGAGCCGGCCAGCCGCTGCGACCGGCACGCCGGACCTCTCGCGAACGCGTCCTTGCTTCAGCCGGA
This sequence comes from uncultured Burkholderiales bacterium, assembly GCA_964403515.1. Taxonomy (GTDB): domain Bacteria; phylum Pseudomonadota; class Gammaproteobacteria; order Burkholderiales; family Usitatibacteraceae; genus Usitatibacter. The sequence goes on from CAYOGL010000013.1 coordinate 83,121, forward strand.
GGACTGTGCAGGACGCATGCCAGTTCCGTTCCGGGGCTTGAAGCGGGCCATGCGGATCGTGTTCGCGTACGTTGTTCCGTTGCCGCGTAAACGGTTCCGTGCCCCTCTGGAATCCTCGCGTTAATCGCGCGCGAAGAAAGTCGGACGGCGCCTACGGTGCGCGCTCCGCTTCTCCGAATCGCGCGTCGGACGGCGCGAGGCTCGCGATCAGCCGTGCACGCTGTCGAACGCGAAGGGCAGATCGCGCATCGCCTCGGCATAGCGCGCGAGCACGTGTTCGCGGCTGTCCCCGCCGAGATTGACGACCGCATACCGGTAGCTCGCGCCGTCCTGCAGCTCCTCGCCGAGCCGGTGGCCCTCGCTGCACAGCACCTTCAGGCGCGCGTCGGGAAAGCGCTCGTGCAGGCGCGCGATGTCCGGGACGCCTGGAACGCGCCGCACGATGTGGTCGGCGAACAGGCGCGGCACGAGGCTCGCCGCCGCGCGGAAGCGCGCGCTTTCGGGGCGATGGATCACGGGGCGGCGCCCCGCGGCGATGTCGAGCAGGATCTCGTACGTGTTCACGCCGTTCACCTTCTCCATGAGGTCGGCGAACTGCGGGCACATGCGCGGGTTCACCTCGATGATGTGGATCGCATCGCTCGACGGGTCGTACATCATCTCGATGTTGAAGAGGCCGTCGTCGAAGCCGATCGAGGTCACGAACCGCGCGGCGATCGCCTCCATGCGCCGCTGCACCGCGCGTGGGAGCGACGACGGATACTCGAAGCGCTCGAACGAGATCGTGCCCGGATACATGATCGAGTCGACGATGCCGACCGGCCGCACCTCGCCGCGCCACACGCAGCCTTCGACCGTGACCTGCTGTCCCGCGAGCAGTCCTTCGGCGATGAGGTGCGCGCCGTCGATGTCGAAATCGGTATGGCGCGCGAGCAGGCGGTTGAACGGTCGCACGAAGCCCTCGAGGTGGGGGCGCGCGCGATGCGCGAGCGTCCGCAGCGCCTCGGGCCCGTCGACCCGTTGCGCGAGCACCGAGAAGAACGATTTCACGGGCTTCACGAACGCGGGATAGCGCAAGCCCGCGATCGAGCCTTCGATGTCGTCGCCGCGCACGAGGCGGAATTCGGGCACGGCCTCGGGAACGGCCGCCTGCTGCGCGATGCGCGCGTAGTACTTGTGCTGGCAGAGCAGCACGGCCTGGGGCGACGGCGCGCGCAACCCCAGCTCGCGCGCGATCACCGCCGCGACCGGCGTGCCCGGGTAATCGTCGGAAGCCATGAGCCCGTCCACCGGCTCGCGATGGAAGCGCTGCACTGCTTCGGCCACGAACGCATCGGTGTCGAAGCTCTCCGGGTACTCGCTCGCGTCGTCTCCATGGGCATGGGGCCGGAAGCGCCCACCGCGAACGAGCGCCGGGAGCTCGGCATGGTCCCACATGGTCGGGCAGATGAGCGCGATGCGCGGGACGTGGGTTTGCGGCGCGGCCGCGACGGCGTCGGCACGCGGGTCGGCGATGGGTCTTTCGAAGGGGGGCAAGGGCGGAATTCCGAGGATCGTTGTTCGTAGGTGCGCGCATCGTGGCGCGCCATCGCAGACTCTACGGGATTCTCGCTGCGGACTCATCCGCCCGGACCTTGCCCGGGCGCTCGCCGGCGGCGTCGCCCGCGTCGGGTCGAACCAAGGGGGGGCGGGCGCGGTTGCCGGCGCGTGTGCCGCCGCTGACGCTCCGAGGCTTGCTCCAGTGCCCAGGGCGAATTTGACATAATACAAATTATGCGCCGATCCTGTAGGCGTGAAGGATTGTGAACGCCGTCACAAAATCGTTGTGAACCCCGTCACAAAACTGCAAAATCGCCCCAGCGTTTCCCGAGGGGCCGGGAAGCGCGCAACCCGCGCCACAGAAGCGTGGGCCGCCGATCCCGCGGCAGCGCCGATCGGCACCATCGGCCGACACGATGCAACCAGGGCGCGCCATGGCATCTGGGGGGCTGTCTCGGAGGATCGTCGCCTGCGGGCTTTTTGTCGCCCGGCGCGTCCGCGCGTGCCTGCAGCCCTGCGCCCTTGCGCTCGTCGTCGCCAGCGCTTCGGTCCACGCGGAGCGCAATTACTCGGCGTTTCCGCCGGCCTCCGCCACCAAAGCGGCCGCGGCCGGCGAAAGTCTCTCCGGCCCGGTCCCCTCGAGCCCCGCGATCCAGCTCTCGCCCTTGGCCGACGCCGCCATCGCCGCCATGCGCGACGAGAACTCGCGGCCCGGCCTGCGCGCGATGAAGCTCGGCGCGGTGCGCCATCTGCAGGACGATCTCGGAGCCGCGGTCGCCGTGCGCGATTGGTCCGTGGTGCCCGGCGGCCATGCCGCGCGCGTGCTGATCGCCGCCACCGCCGCGCACGCGCTGCGCGTCGCGCTCGAGGTGAAGCATGCGCCGGCCGGTGTGCGCGCGCGTTTCGCGAGCGCCGCGGATCCGATGCACGCCCAAGGCATCGACCTGCCGTCGTCGGGCACGGTGTGGAGCGGCGTCATCGCGGGCGACCAGGCGGTCGTCGAGCTCTTCGCGCCCGACACGGTGTCTGCGCTCGACGTGCAGGTCACCGTGAGCGATGTCGCGCAGCACTTCGTGAGCCCGTTCGAGCGCGACTACGCGGGCCTCGCGAAGTCCACGAGCTCCGGCGCATGCGAGGTCGACTTCGTGTGCCGCGCCGAGGGCGATGCGGCGCTGGCACGGGTCGGCGCGGCCGTCGCGCGCATCTCGTACGTGAGCTCGGGTTACGTATGGGCTTGCACCGGGACGCTGCTCAATCCCGAGGACGGCTCGTTCACGCCGTATTTCTTCACGGCCGCGCACTGCGTGCCGGACCAGGCGACGGCCGATACGGTCGCGACGCTGTGGTTCTACCAGGCCGCGGCGTGCGGCGGCGGCGATGCGAACCGCGGCGTGCAGCAGAACGGCGGTGCGCGGCTGCTCGTGGGGGACGTGGCCCTCGACGGCGCGCTGCTGCGGCTGAACGAGGCGCCGCCCGCCGGCGCGGCTTTCGCGGGGTGGGACACGAGCCCGGTCGAGGACGGTGCGGCGATCGCGGGCATCCATCATCCGGGTGGAGACCTGAAGAAGGTGAGCGAGGGCGTGGCGCGCGTCGTCGCGAGCGCGTTCACCCAGGTGCTGTGGAGCTCCGGCGTCACCGAGGGCGGCAGCAGCGGCTCGGGGCTCTTCACCCCGACCGCGGCGCCCCAGCCCGATTACCTGCTGCGCGGTGGGCTGATCGGAGGCCTATCCGCATGCACCGGCGCGCCCGCGGATGCCTTCGACGAATACTCGCGCCTCGATCTCATGTGGCCCGAGCTCGCGCGCTATCTCGGCGCGCCGGCACCGCACGCGGCGAACTACACGGGGCTGTGGTGGAATCCGGCGGAGCCCGGCTGGGGAATCGACGTGAACCAGCAGGACGGCGTCGTGTTCGCCACGCTCTTCACGTACGACGCGAATGCGCAGCCGCTCTGGCTCGTCGCCTCGTCGCTGCGTGCGCAGGCCGACGGCAGCTTCTCCGGCGATCTCTACCAGGCGAGCGGCCCGCGCTTCGATGCGTCGCCGTGGAACGCGGCCTCGGTCAACGTCGTCGGCACGATGACGCTCTCGTTCGCGGGGACCAGCCAGGCGCACGTGAGCTACACGGTGAACGGCACGAGCGTCGCGAAGGACATCGTGCCGATGCTCTTCGCGGCGTCGACACCCGCGGTGTGCACGCTCACGAGCGACAGCCGCGCGAGCGACTCGAACTACCAGGACCTGTGGTGGAATCCGGCGGAGCCGGGATGGGGCCTCGCGATCGCGCACCAGGGCAACACGCTCTTCGCGGTGCTCTTCACCTACGACGATGCCGGCCGCGCGATGTGGCTCGTCGCCTCGGGCGTGCAGCGCCAGCCCGACGGCGGCTTTTCGGGGACGCTCTATCGCACGACCGGCCCGGCCTTCGATGCAAAGGGGTGGCAGCCCGCCCTGCCCTCGCCCGTGGGCGCGGTCACGCTGCGCTTCGCGAACGGCGAGAGCGGCGCGCTCGACTACAGCGTGAACGGCCGCGCCGTGCACAAGGACATCACGCGCATGGTGGTCGCGGCCTCCGCGCCCGCCTGCCATTGATCGTCCCGGCGCTCGCCGCGAGGCGGCGTCTCAGATCCGCATCTCGATGAGGAACGGCCCGCGCCGCGCGCACGCGGAGCGGAAGACGTCCGCGAAACGCTCGAGCGTATCCACGCGCTCGGCCCCAACGCCCATGCCGCCGGCGAGCTTGACCCAGTCGAGGTCCGGACGCGACAGATCGAAGAGCTCACGCGAGGCCGGGCCCGGTTGCGCACCCACCGCGGCGAGCTCGCCCTGCAGGATCGCGTAGCGGCGGTTCGCGAACACGACGTTCACGACGTCGAGCTTCTCGCGCGCCTGCGTCCATAGCGATTGCAGCGAGTACATGCCGGCGCCGTCGGCCTGCAGGCAGATCGTCCTGCGCCCGGGCGCGCCGATCGCAGCACCCGTCGCGGCGGGAAACGCATGGCCGATGGACCCGCCCGTGAGCTGCAGCCAGTCGTGCGGCGCGGCGCCCCAAGTCGGCGGAAACAATCCCCGGCCCGATGTGACGGCATCTTCGACGACCACCGCATCGTCCGGGATGAGCGCGGCGAGCGTCTGGCCGAACGCATCGGGCTTGAAGGGTCCGCTCGCGAGCTGCGGGCGCGCGGCGGGCTCGGCAATCGCGACGTCCCTGGGCGCGCCGAGCGCATCGCCCAGCGCCTCGAGCGCCGCGACGACGTCGTGCTCGATGCGCGCGAGCACGTGCACGTCGCATTCGGCCGGCCACATCGCGCTCGGCTTGCCCGGGTAACCGAAGAAGCCGACGGGTGCCTTCGCGCCCGCGAGCACGAGATGGCGCGTGCCGGCGAGGGTCTTCAACGCGAGGTCGACCGAGTACGGGATGCGATCGACCGGCACGCGGCCGCGGCCGCGCGCCATGCGTGCGACCTGCGTCGGTGCGAGCAGCCGCACCCTGGCGTGCTGCGCGATGCGCTGCGCGGCGCGCAGGCCGGCTTCGCCGAGCGCGGGACCGGCGAGGAGCAGCACCGCGGGCGATCCCTCGCGCAACACGCGCGCGATGTCGTCCACGACCGCGGGCGCGATCGCCGATCGCGGCGCCGGCGCAAGCGGCGCGGCCGGCTCGCCGCCCTCCTCCCACGAGCAATCGGCGGGCAGGATGAGGGTGGCGATGCGGCCCGGCGCGCTGAGCGCGGCCTGCACCGCGGCCGCCGCGTCGCGGCCGGCGGAGCGCGCATCCGCGGTGGTGCGCACCCATTGCGAGACGGTGCGCGCGAGCGACTCGGTGTCGGCGGCGAGCGGCGGATCGTGCGGCCGGTGCCACGTCGCATGGTCGCCCACGACGTTCACGATCGGCGTGAACGCGCGGCGCGCGTTGTGCAGGTTCGAGATGCCGTTCGCCAGGCCCGGCCCGCAATGCAGCAACGTCGCCGCGGGCTTGCCCGCCATGCGCCCGTACCCGTCCGCGCAGCCGGTCACGACGGTCTCCGCGAGCCCGAGCACGCAGCGCAAGCCGTCGACGCGATCGAGCGCGGCCACGAAGTGCATTTCGGAAGTGCCGGGATTGGCGAAGCAGACTTCGATACCCGACGCGACCAGCGTGCGGGCGAGGCTTTCGGCGCCGTTCATGCGCCGCATCTTCTCATACCGGACGCGCCCGCCCGGTCGAGCCGCAACGCGGCGCGATCTTTCAGAACGCTTAAGGCGGCCTTAAAGATTCCCGGCGCCCGGTCATGCAGCCTGTGCACGAGAGCAAACAGGCCGCGCGAGGCGGCCGGGGAGGCCAGCATGATCACGCTCACGACGCTCGCGCTGCTGCTCGCCATCGGCTGGCTCGCCCGGCGCGCGGGCGCCGCTCTCGCGCGCGCTTTCCGGCGGCACGAGGCGCGCCGCAAGGCAGCCGGCCGGCTGGTGGCGTTGACCGAGAAGGAGATGGAGCGCGTCCGCGCCTGGTGAGCCGGGCGCGCGCTCAGCTCTCGCGCAGGATCGCCTCGATATCGACCGGATCGACGGGCTTCACGAGGTGCCGGTCGAAGCCCGCTTCCTGCACGCGCCGCCGGTCGTCCTCCTGGCCCCAGCCCGTCAACGCGACGAGCACGGAATCGGCGAGCGCGGGCTTCTCGCGCAGCCGCCGCGCGACCTCATAGCCGTGCACCTTCGGCATGCCGATGTCGAGGAACACAAAATCGGGCGTGAATTCCTCCACCGCGCGCAACGCCTCCGCGCCGTCGTGCGCGACGCGCACATCGTGACCGCGCGCCGCGAGCAGCGACGCGAGGCTGTTGGCGAAATCGACGTTGTCGTCGGCGAGCAGGATGCGCAGCGACGGCGACTCCTCCTGCTCGATCGTGGGCTTCGCCGCCGCCCCGCCCTGCCCCGGCTCGGCCGCGGGAATGCGCACCACGAACTCGCTGCCCTTGCCCGCGCCCTCGCTGCAGGCGGTGACCGTGCCCTCGTGCAGCGCGATCAGGCGCCGCGCGAGCGTGAGCCCGACGCCGAGGCCCGCCTGCGCCCGCGTGAGGGAGCGATCGACCTGCACGAACATCTCGAAGATGGTCGCGATCGAGCGCGGGTCGAGGCCGATGCCGGTGTCGCTCACCCGGACCACGACGTTGCCCGCCTCGCGCCGCGCCGCGAGCGTGATGACGCCACCCGGCTCGGTGTACTTGGCCGCGTTGTGCAGCAGGTTGCCGAAGACCTGCGCGAGGCGCGTCCCGTCGCCGAGCACGGTGAGCGGCTCGGGCGCGATGCGCAGCTCGAGCCGATGCTGGCGCGACTCGATGAACGGGCGCACCGTCTCGACCGCGTCCTCGAGCACGCCGTGCAGATCGATGAACTGCTTGCGCACCGCGAGCTTGCCGGTGGTGATGCGGGAGACGTCGAGCAGGTCGTCGACGAGGCGCACCATCTGGCGCAGCTGCCGCTCCATCATGTCCAGTGCCCGCTGCGTCATCTCCGTGTTCGCCTTGGGCGAGCGCAGGATCTGCACGGCGTTGCGCAACGGGGCGAGCGGGTTGCGCAGCTCGTGCGCGAGGGTCGCGAGGAATTCGTCCTTGCGGCGGTCGGCCTCGCGCAACGCCTCGGCGCGCCGTCCCGCCTCCGCGAGCATGCCGTTGAACGCGTCGACCAGCTCGCCGATCTCGTCCTCGCTCGTCTTGCGCGCGCGCAGCCCGTAGTCGCGCCGCTGCATCACCTCGCGGGCCACGCGCGCGACCTCGAGGATGGGCACGGTGATGCCGCTTTGCAGCCAGACCGAGACCAGCGCCGCGAGCAGCAGGCTCGCCACCATGACGACCGCGATGATGGCCAGGTAGGCGCGCACCCGCTCCCACGGCAGGTAGAGCGTGCGCAGGTACACGGTGCCGATCGGCTCGCCGTTCTCGATCACCGGATGGAAGACCAGGAGCTGGTCGCCCTCGACGCGGAAGCCTTCCGGCCCGGGCTTGTCGGGGAGCGGCGGCACGGACTCGCCGGCGCGCCGGTAGGTGGCGAACAGGTGCCCGTCGGCCGCGTAGAGCGCCGCGGCGAGCACTCGCGGTCGGACGCGCACGAGCGCGAGGTCCTTGGCGGCGGCCTGCGGATCGTTGAACACGAGGGCCGGGGCGCTGGCGCGCGCGAGGATCTCGGCCTGCAGCTCGAGGTCGCGCGTCCAGTTGGTCTGGTAGGCGCGAGCGTCGTAGATCACGAGCGCGGCGGCGCTCACGAACAGCGCGAAGATCGTCGTGGCCAGCACGAGCAGCATCACCTTCAGGCGCAGCGACATGCGCAGGCGGCGCAGCATCAGAGCGGCCTCTGGACGACGCGCCGCGCGAGCGCGAGCATGCGCGAGCTGATGCGGTGCCCGCTGCGTTGAGCCGAGGCGAGCGACACCTCGAAGCCGATGCGATCGCCGATCGGCACGAAGTTGATCTCGCTGCCCTGCTCGAGCGCGCCCGGGCTTTCGGTGACCACGAGCGCCCCGGCGGCGCGCGCCGCCTGCACGATCGCGGGAAGGCGATCGCTCTGGCCGGCGGCCACGAAGAGGAGCTGCACCCCCTTCACATCGTCGCCCTCGTGCATCGCGCGCACCGCGATGGGGTGCGTGCCCATGCGCCTGCCGCGCACGATCACCGCGAGCTGCGCTTCCACGTCGTCGGCGCCGATCACGCCGATCATGAACGGCTCCTCCGGCGAGGTGAACGCCTTGGCGGGCCATTCGACGTAGGTCGCGAAACGGTAGAGATAGGCGGCTTTGACCTCGGCCTCGCTCGCCTGCGGTTGCGCCTCGGCCCGCGCCTGCGCGCCGATCGCGGCGAGCGCCACGGCGGCAAGGGCGAGCAAGGCGCGCCGCCACGCTCCGGTCGGGAGAGCGACGTGCGTGACCCCAGAGCCCCCGGCGGCGATGGAAAGCATGGGGGAATGATACCCAACGGGCCCCGGCGCGGGGATCAGTGGAAGTCGTGGCTGGTCGTGGCGAGCCGGCCCAACAGGGGCGTGAGGTCCTCGAGGCGGCGCGCGAGCACGTGGACGACGCTACCCTCCTTCTGCACCTCGCCCGAGACCGCGAGCAGGCGCGCGCCGAGCAGCTCCTTGCGCTGGCGCTCGACGAGGTCGTTCCACACCACGAGGTTGGTGTAGCCGGTCTCGTCCTCGAGCGTGACGAAGATGACGCCGCTCGCGGTGGCCGGGCGCTGGCGGCACGTGACGAGGCCGGCGGCGCGGATCAGCTGGCCGTCGCGCGCGGCCGCGACCTCGCGCGCGCTGCGGATGCCGCGGCGCCGGAGGCGCTCGCGCAGCAACGCGATCGGATGGCGGCGCAGCGTGAGGCCGAGCGACGCGTAGTCGCCCACGATCTCGTCGCCTTCCGTGGGCGAGGCGAGCGCGGGCGGCGCGACGCGCACCGCGGGCATGCGCAGGCGCGTCTCTTCGTCCACGCCGAGCGTCTCCCAGAGCGCGGCGCGGCGGTGGCCGGCCAGCCCCGCGAGCGCGTCGGCCGCGGCGAGCGCGGCGAGATCGGCGCGATCGAGGCCCGCGCGGCGCGCGAGGTCTTCGGTCGAATCGAATGCGCGTTCGTGCCGCGCCGCGACGATGCGCTCGGCGGCTTGCTGCTTGAGTCCCTTCACGAGGCCGAGGCCGAGACGAAGCGCGGGTCGATGGGCACCCTCCAGCGTGCTGTCGACCTCGCTCACCATCACGTCGACCGGCCGCAGCTCGACACCGTGCCGGCGCGCGTCCTGCACGATCGCGGACACCGAGTAGAAGCCGAGCGGCTGGCTGTTCAGCAGCGCGGCGGCGAAGGCCGCGGGCTCGTGGCACTTGAGCCAGCTCGACACGTACACGAGCAGCGCGAAGCTCGCCGCGTGCGACTCGGGAAAGCCGTACTCGCCGAAGCCGAGGATCTGCTGGTAGATCTGCTCCGCGAACTCGCGCGCGTAGCCGCGCTCGAGCATGCCGTTCACGAGCTTGTCGCGGAAGGGCTCGATGCCGCCGCGCCTTCGCCACGACGCCATCGCGCGCCGCAGCTTGTCCGCCTCGCCCGGCGTGAAGCCGGCGGCGACCACCGCGAGCTGCATCACCTGCTCCTGGAAGATCGACACGCCGAGCGTGCGTTCGAGCACCTGGCGCACCGCCTCGCTCGCGTAGGTCACCGGCTCGCGTCCCTCGCGCCGGCGCAGGTACGGGTGCACCATGCGCCCGGTGATCGGCCCGGGCCGCACGATCGCCACCTCGATCACGAGGTCGTAGAAGCACGCGGGCTTCAACCGCGGCAGCATCGACATCTGCGCGCGCGACTCGATCTGGAAGACGCCGATCGTGTCGGCGCGCTGGATCATCTCGTAGACGCGCGGGTCCTCGGCGGGGATGCTAGACATGGTGAAGGGCAAATGCGCTCCCTCTCCTGCCCGATATCCGTTGACCAGATCGATCGCCCTGCGGATGCACGAGAGCATTCCGAGCCCGAGCACGTCGACCTTGAGCAGGCCCATCGCGTCGAGGTCGTCCTTGTCCCACTGGATCACGGTGCGCTCGGGCATCGACGCGTTCTCGATCGGCACCAGGCGCGAGAGCCGCCGGTTGTCGATCACGAAGCCGCCCGGATGCTGCGACAGGTGGCGCGGGAATCCGATCAGCTGCTGCGTGAGCTCGAGCACCTGGTGCACGACGCGGCTCGAGACGTCGAAGCCCGCGTCGGTGAGCCGCTGCGCGAGCGCCGCGCGGTCGTCCCACCACGACATCGATTTCGCGAGCAGGTCGACCTGGTCGAGCGAGAGTCCCAGCGCCTTGCCGACGTCGCGCAGCGCGCTCTTCGGCCGGTACGTGATCACCACCGCGGTGATCGCCGCGCGCTCGCGCCCGTACTTGCCGTAGATGTACTGGATGACCTCCTCGCGCCGCTGGTGCTCGAAGTCGACGTCGATGTCGGGCGGCTCGTTCCTCTCCTTCGAGATGAAGCGCTCGAAGAGCACCGACATGCGGCCGGGATCGACCTCGGTGATCCCGAGGCAGTAGCACACGGCCGAGTTCGCCGCCGAGCCGCGCCCCTGGCACAGGATCTTCTCGCGCCGCGCGAAGTCGACGATGTCGTGCACCGTGAGGAAGAACGGCTCGTAGGCGAGCTCGGCGATGAGCGCGAGCTCGTGCTCGACGGTCTCGACGACCGAAGCCGGAGCGCCCGCGGGATAGCGGCGCGCGAGCCCTTCGTACGCGAGCTTGCGCAGGTGCGAGGTGGGCGTCTCGCCCGCGGGCACCAGCTCTTCCGGATACTCGTAGCGGATCTCCTCGAGCGTGAAGGTGCAGCGGCTCGCCACATCGAGCGCGGCTGCGAGCAGGCGCGCGGGGTGGATCGCGGCGAGGCGCCCGATCGGGCGCAGGTAGCGCTCGCCGTTCGGCTGCAGGCGCCGCCCGATGTGCGCGAGCGGGCATTGCAGGCGGATCGCGCTCATCACGTCCTGCAGCTTCTTGCGCCCGCGCACGTGCATGTGCACGTCGCCCGCGGCCACGCACGGCAGGCCCATCTTCGCGCCGAGCGCCTCGAGCTCGGCGAGGCGCGCCGCATCGTCGGCGCCGCGATGCAACTCGATCGCGATCCACGCGCGGTTGGGGAAGCGGCGCGCGATCCAGTCTGCCTGACCCCCTCCCCAGCCCTCCGATGTTTGATCCTTGCCCCAGAGGGGACCCCGGGCGGAGGGAGGAACTTCACATCCTCCCGTGGGCGAGGAAACAATCTCACCCTCTCCCTTGGGAGAGGGTCGGGGTGAGGGTCCGGGAATCCACAACGCCAGCAACCCCTCGGTCGATTCCGGGAAATCCGCGCGCGCGAGGCGGTATTCGCCCTTCGGCGCGGCACGGCGCGCCTTCGTGATCAGCTCGCAAAGCTTCTCGTAGCCGGCGCGGCTCTCGACGAGCAGCACGAGCTTCAGCCCGTCGACGAGCGTGAGCTCCGAGCCGACGATGAGCTTGATCTGCGCATCCTTCGCGGCCCCGTGCGCGCGCACCACGCCGGCCACCGAGCATTCGTCGGTGATCGCGAGCGCCGAATAGCCGAGCTCGGCCGCGCGGTGCACGAGCTCCTCGGGGTCGGAAGCGCCGCGCAGGAACGTGTAGTTGGTGACGCAGTGCAGCTCGGCGTACCCGGGGATCACGCGAACACTCCGTGCAGGTACCAGCCCGCGGGATCGCGATGCTCGCGATAGATCCAGTACGCCTCGCCGCGTGCGTTCACGCCGACGTAGTAATCGCGTCGCACTTCCTCGCCGTCCCACCATCCGGTCTCGATGCGCTCGGGTCCCGCCGCGAGCTCGAGCGCGCCCTGCACGCTCGGGCGCCCTTCCTGCGTGACGAGTCGCTGCGGCCGCGTGAGCAACCAGGCCGGCCGCGCACCGCGTTCAAATTGCTGATAAGTGGGGTCCGTCCCCAATTGCGTTCCCGATTTCCAGTCCTTCTCGGGACGGTGGTCGTCGGCGAGCGCGATGCCGAAGACGCGGTCGCGGCCGAGGCGCGCGGCGAGGCGCTGGACGAGGCGCTCGCGATCGATCGCCTGCTCGGACGCGCCGGGCAGCCACGTCGATTCGCGCGGCGTGTACGGAAGCAACGCCTCGGCGTGCCACGTGAGCGCGAGCGTGGGCGCGGCGAGTCTCAGGCGCCCGAGCTTCTCGCGCGCGAGCCCGAGGATGAAGTCGGCCTCGCGCTCCGGCGAGGCGAAATCGAAGTCGACGCGAGTGCGCGCATGGCGCCCATGCTCGAGCGTGAGCACCGCATGCTGCACGCCCGCGCCGCGTCCGCGCATCGAGCCTTCGAACTCCGCGAGCAAGCGCCGCAACGGGAAGACGAGCGCATCGACGCCCTCGGCCTCCGCGGGCAGCTCGAGCCGTGCATGGAAACGCGGCGGCGGTGCATAGGGCGCGCGCGGATCGGGCAGGCGTCCGGTCAGGCGCGCGAGCGCGGCGACGATCTCGCGGCCGAAGCGGCGCGCGAGCCCGTCGTCGGGCAGCACGAGGACGTCGCGCAATCGCAGGATGCCGAGGTCGGTGAGGCGCGCGAGCGTGGGCTCGGGCCAGTCGAGCAGGAACAGCGGCAGATCGGCGAGCCGCGCGGCAAGCTCGCGCTCGTCGAGGCAGGCGCGCGAAGGCAGCCCGCGTGCGGCCGCCCGCGCGAGCACGCGCGCCGCGAGCGGCGTCGGCGCGAGGCCGAAGCTCGCGTGGAAGCCGAGCGCGTGCACGCCCTGCTTGATCGCGGTGGCGAGCCGCGCGTGCCCGCCGAAGAGCCGCAGGCTCGAAGCGACCTCGAGCGCGATGCCCTGCGCCTCGATCGTCACCATCGGCGTGAATTGGCCGGCCCATGCGGCGAGCCGCTCGAGCGCTTCGCTCTCGAGCGCGGGATCGCGCGCGACGGCGCGCAGCTCGCCCGCGAGCGCCTTCGCGGCGGCGAGCGCCTGGCCTTCGCGAATGCCGGCCGCACGCGCCGCGGCGTTCGCGCATGCGACCACGGGTCGCTGCTCGGGACCTTCGGCGATCACGAGCGCGGAGGCGCAAACGCCACCGCGTTCGACGATCTGCAGGGGCAATGAGGGCAGCTCGAGCGCGACCCAGAGCATGCTGCGACCTTCCTAGGCAGCGAGACGCGGGAAGGCGCGGCGCGAGGGAGCGCTTTGTTCGGAGACAGCGCTTCGCAGGGCAAACGCAAGAGACGTTTGCGGTTCTCGCGAACGAACGCGCTTCGTGCGCCAGCCCGCGTCGAGCGCGATGGGCACGGCGAGCGGCGGACCGCGGCGCTTGGGGATGCGCACTTTCAGCAGGTCGTCCTCGCGCGTGAGCACGACGCGCAGGTGCGCGGGCGTTGAGAGCCGCTCCGCCGCGCTCGCTCGATAGAGCACCGCCATCGCACGCCCCGCCTCGGCGGCCATCTGCAAGCGGCGCAGGCACGCGTACTCGTTACCGGCTGCGGTCATCGAAGACCTCCCCTTCCCTTGGGAGAGGCTCGCGAGACTCCCCGGCCACAGCAGCACCGCCCCGCACGCGCCCGAGCGCAACGCCTGCTCGGCAGCCCACCACGCATCCTCGCGATTCGCGGGGCGCACGACGAGGCAGCGCTCGAGCGGCAGGCCGGCTTGCGCGAGCGCCGGCGCATAGGGCAGGTGCGGCGCGTTCACCCATGCGACGAGCCGATCGCCCGCGGCGGCGCGCGCGATGGCGCCCATGAGGAAATCGACCTCGCCGATGCCGACGCTGTCGTGCAGCACTTCGGAGAGTGCCGCGAGCGGCCAGCCGCCTGCGGGCAGCTCGCGGTCGAGCGCCGCATGTCCCGTCGCGACCACGGGCTGCACGACGTACGCGAGCTCGCCGCCGCGCCATACACCGGGCAGCTTCGCGAGCTCCGCGACGCTCGCCTTCATGAATGCGCCCGCGCGGTGAGGTTGCGGATCACGCCCACGGCGATGCCCTCGATGTCGAGCGTGTGGCGCGTGAGATCGAGGTGCAGCGTCTGGTAGTCCGGGTTCGCGGGGATGAGCTCGGCCTTGTGCCCGCGGATGCGCAGGCGCTTCACCGTCACGTCGTCGCCGATGCGCGCGACCACGATCTGCCCGCTCTTCGCCTGCTTCGTGCGGTGCACGACGAGCCAGTCGCCGTCGAGGATGCCCTCGTCCTTCATGCTGAGACCGCGCACCTGCAGCAGGTAGTCGGCATGGGGATGGAAGAGCGTCGGATCGACCGGATAGCGGCCGAGGATGTTCTCTATGGCGAGGATCGGCGCGCCGGCGGCGACCCGGCCCACGAGCGGCAGGCCCGTCTCCTCCTTCACGCGGATGCCGCGCGCCGACCCGGGCATCAGCTCGATGGCGCCCTTCTTCTCGAGCGCGGCGAGGTGCTTGAAGATCGCGTTGGTCGAGGCGATCCCGAGGGTCTTCGCCAGCTCCGGGCGCGAGGGCGGCCGGCCGTTCTCCGCGATGTGGTCGCGGATGGCCTCGAGCATCTCGAGCTGCCGGGGCGTGAGGGGCGTGTCTTCCACGGGTGTGCACGGCAAAGGCGGAGGTGACAATATTATCACCTGCCCGCCGCGCGGCGCAATTTCCCGCTTTTCTCGCGGGCTTGTAGGACTGCGCCGACAGAGTCCGCGCAACAAACTTCCCACAATCGCCCGATGCCCCGCGCCCGTCTTTCCATGAGAGTCCTGGCGATCGCCGCGGTTCTCGCCTTGCCGGCCCGCGCGCCCGCGCAATTGATCCACACCGCGGCGGATCTCGCGAACCTCTCTCTCGAGGAGCTCGGCAACCTGCGCGTCACCTCGGTGGCGCTGCGTCCCGAACGCTATTCCGATGCGCCCGCCTCCATCTTCGTGATCACCGCCGAGGACATCCGACGCTCGGGCGCGACCAGCCTGCCCCAGGCGCTGCGGCTCGCGCCGAACCTCGAGGTCGCGCAGGTGAGCGGCAGCGCGTGGGCGATTAGCGCGCGCGGCTTCCAGAACGTCATCAACAACAAGATGCTCGTGCTGATCGACGGGCGCACGCTCTACACCTCGGTGCTCTCGGGTGTGTTGTGGGATGCGCAGGACGTGATGCTCGCCGACGTCGAGCGCATCGAGGTGATCTCGGGACCGGGCGCGGCGCTCTTCGGCGCGAATGCGTTCTCGGCCGTCATCAACGTCATCACGCGCTCGGCGCGCGACACGCAGGGCGGGCTCGCGATCGCCGGCGGCGGAAGGCTGAGCCGCGATGCGTCGCTGCGCTACGGCGGCCCGCTGGGCACGAGCGCGTACCGCTTCTACGTGATGCACATCGAGCGCGACAACCTGCGCCCCGAGGCCTCGCACGTCGCCGACGACATGATCAAGGACCAGGCCGGGTTCCGCCTCGACAATGGCAGCGAGGCGCGCGGCTTCACGGTCTCGGGAGACGCGTACAACGCGAACGTGACGGGCAACGGCGCGCCGCGCGTCCACCTGTCGGGCGAGAACCTGCTCGGGCGCTGGGTCCACGACCTCGACGACGGCGGACGCCTGCAACTGCGCGCGTACTACGATGGCAGCGAGCGTATCGATCCCGAGGTCTTCATCGACCGGCTGCACCTTTTCGACGCGGAGGCCCAGCACACGCTCGCGCCCATCGGCCCGCACAAGATCGCGTGGGGCGTCGGTTATCGGTACGCGCTGGACAACACGACGCCGAACGCGGTCGTGCGCTTCATTCCCGAGGACCAGCGCCTGCATTGGACGTCGCTGTTCGCGCAGGACGAGGTGGCGTTGCGGCCCGACATCACGCTCACGGCGGGCGCGAAGGTCCAGTCGAACATCTATACCGGTTGGGAAGCCATGCCGGACCTGCGCCTCGACTTCAAGCCCACGTACAACCAGATCGTCTGGGGCGCCGCCTCGCGCGCGGTGCGCACGCCGGGACGCGTCGATCGCGGCCTCTTCTTCCCCGGCAACCCGCCCTTCATCATCCGGGGCGGAGCGGACTTCGTCTCCGAGCGCGGCAACATGTTCGAGGTCGGCTATCGCGCGGAGCCGATGCGCCGCCTCACGTTCTCGCTCGTGGGCTTCTACGATCGCCTCGACGACCTGCGCGGCGGCATCCCCGCCCCGGGCGGCGGAGCGTTCATCTCGAACACCGTGGAAGGGACGTCATCGGGCATCGAGGCGTGGTCGATCCTGCAGGCGACCGAGCGATGGCGCCTCATGGCGGGCTGGCTCGAGCTGCGCCAGGCGTTGCGCGCGAAGCCCGGAGCCAATCCCTCGGGGCCGGCCGATCTCGGCAACGATCCGCGCCACACCGTGAAGCTGCGATCGAGCTGGCAGCTGGACGACGCGCTCGACCTCGACCTCGATTGGCGCTACGTGAGCGCGCTCGCCTATCTCAAGACGGTGCCCGGCTACAACGCGGTGGACGCGCGCTTCGCATGGCAGGCCACACGCGACCTCGAGCTCTCGCTCGTGGGCTCGAATCTCAACGGGGATCACGTCGAGTTCGACGAGCACGGCTTCCCGGCGAGGATTCCGCGCGCCGCGTACGTCCAGCTGCGCTTCGACTTCTAGGGTCGCCTCGGGGCGCGTCGGTCAGGCCCGCGATTCGGGCGCTCGTCCCGCACGCACGGAGTGAGGGCCCGGTTCGAGCTCGAGCGCCTTCTCGATCGCCGCCGTGAAGAAAAGGACCAGCTCGCTATGCGTGCGGGTGGGAGCCGCGCGCGCGGCACCGTCGCAATAGACCTCCACCAGCCGCTCGTGCCAGTGGGACAGGTCTTCGATGCTGCGGATTCGCGTGGGACGGCAGCTCTCCGGCACTTCGCGCAGGTCGAGGTGCGTCAGCGTCGCCAGAAAATCCCGTGCCACTTCCAGAAGCTTGTCGCACGTCTTGGCGCGTGCGATCTCGGCATGCCAATCGATCAACTCATGACTCCAGAATGTCCCCGGCTCCCTGGGGTTCTTTGACTGCCCGGGGAATTTTGTCGGCCGGATGGAAATGTGTCTATCGGACGCGTCCTACGCGCAGCGTCTGCTTTACAATCGTCCGGAGACCATGCCGCGCCCTTTATTCCGACAAGAGGCGATCGACGCCCAGCGTGAGAAATTCCTCGGGGAGGCCACGATCGCGCGGCCCGTTCCCGCGTGGGTGTTCACGCTGCTCGCCGCGGGAGTCGCGTTCCTGCTGATCGCCGTCGCCCTGTGGGGCCACTACACGCGTCGCGAACGCGTGGAAGGCTACCTCGCGCTCGACGCGGGCTCCGCACGGGTACTATTTCCCGATGCCGGCCGCCTCACGCAGCTCCTCGTGAAGGAAGGCGAAGAGGTGAAGGCCGGTGATCCCATGGGCACCATCTCGCTCGATCGCTCCATGGGCTCCGGCGGCTCGACCACCGAGGCGATGGTGGCCGAGATCGAGAACCGCCGCGCCATCCTCGACAAGGAGGAGGCGCAATGGCGTGACCTCGGCCTGCAGCAAGTCGAGCAGGCGCGCCGGCGCGCGAAGGACCTCGAGAACGAGCTCGACCAGATCGACCGCGAGGCGAAGCTGCAGGAGGTGCGCATCAGGAGCGCGCAGGACCAGGTCGAGCGATACAAAGGTCTCGCGGGCGAGAAGCAGTTCGTCTCCGAGGCGCTCGTCAAGCAGAAGGTCGACGAAGTCACCGACCAGCAGATCAAGCTCGAGTCGCTGCATCGCCAGCGCCAGCAGGTGAAGCGCGACCTCGAGCAGGTGCGCCTCGACATCCCCGGCATCGAGCTCAAGGCGCGCACGCAGGTCGAGCAGGTCGAGCGCCAGAAGAGCGAGCTGCAGCAGAGCCTCACGCAGCTGGCCGCGCGCCAGGAGACGGTGATCCGCGCGCCGGTGAGCGGCATCGTGACCAACATCGCCGTGAACCGCGGGCAATCGGTCGCGTCGGACTCGCCCTTCGCGATGGTGCTGCCGAAGGGCAGCGGCCTGCACGCCGAGCTCATGGTGCCCACGCGCGCGATCGGCTTCGTGCGCACGGGCCACCCGGTGATGCTGCGCTACGACGCGTTCCCCTACGAGCGCTTCGGCCAGTACCGCGGCGTCATCACCGACATCGGCCGCAACGTGTGGTCCGCGGGCGATCGCGTGGGCCCCGTCACGGTGAAGGAGCCGGTCTATCGCGTCGACGTGGCGCTCGAGAAGCAGACCGTCACCGCGCTCGGGCAGGCCTTTCCGCTGCGCCCCGGCATGGTGGTGAACGCGGATCTCCTCCTCGAGAAGCGCACGCTCTTCGAGTGGATCTTCGAGCCGGTGCTGAAGCTCAAGGAACGCATCTGATGGGCTTCTTCTCCGACCTGCTCTCCCCGCGCGTGCCGGTGATCCTGCAGAGCGAGGCGCCCGAGTGCGGCATCGCCTGCCTCGCGATGGTCGCCTCCTACCACGGTCACCAGACGGATCTTTCGGCGATGCGCCTGCGCCTGTCGCCGTCGCTGAAGGGCATCACGCTGAAGCACGTGGCGCAGATCGCCCAGGTGATGGGGCTCAGCGCACGCGGCGTGCAGGTACCGCTCGAATCGCTCGGGAAGCTGCGGCTGCCCGCCGTGCTGCACTGGGACATGAACCACTTCGTCGTGCTCACCGGGGTGCGCGGCCGCAGGATCACGGTGCACGACCCGGCGCGCGGCAAGCGCGTGATGAGCCTCGAGGAAGCCTCGCGCCACTTCACCGGCGTGGCGATGGAGTTCACGCCGACCACGACCTTCGAGAAGAAGGACGAGCGCGAGAAGATCAGCTCGTGGCAGCTGCTCGGTGTGGCGCGCGGGCTCAAGGGCACCGTCGCGCAGATCCTGCTCATGTCGCTCGCGCTCGAGGTCTTCGCGATCGCGATGCCCTTCTTCCTGCAGCTCACGGTGGACCGCGTGCTGGTCGGGCGCGACGTGGACCTCCTCACCGTGCTCGGGATCGCGTTCGCCACGCTGGTCGTCATCCAGTCGGTGATCTTCGCGGTGCGCGCGTGGGTGGGCGTGTACCTGAGCACGCACGTGAACCTGCGGCTCCTCACCTCGCTCTTCGACCACATGGTGCGCTTGCCGCTCGGATGGTTCGAGAAGAGGAATATCGGGGACATCGTCTCGAAGTTCCGCAGCGTCGACGCGATCCAGCGCACGCTCTCCACCACGTTCCTCGAGACCGTGGTCGACGGCGTGATGGTCGTGCTCACGCTCGCGGTGATGACGTACTACAGCGCCACGCTCACCCTCGTCGTGGTCTCGGCCGCCCTCCTCTACGGTTTCCTGCGCCTCGTCCTCTACTACCCGCAGCGCTACGCGACCGACGAGCAGCTCGCGCACGAGGCGAAGAGCGGCACGCACTTCATCGAGACGCTGCGCGGGATGATGGCGATCAAGCTGAACCTGCGCGAGAGCGAGCGGCGCAGCGCCTACCAGAACCTCATCGTCGACCAGACCAACGCCGGCGTGCGCGTGCAGAACGTGGGCATCGTGCAGCGCGCCTCGAACACGCTCATCTTCGGCCTCGAGAACATCGCCGTGATCTGGCTGGGCGCGATCGCCGTGATGGACGGGCGCTTCACGGTGGGCATGCTCTACGCCTTCATCGGGTTCCAGACGGTCTTTCTCACGCGCGTGATCGCGCTGATAGAGAAGTGGAACGACTTCCGCATGCTCGACCTGCACGCCGAGCGCATCGCCGACATCGCGCTCGCCGAGCCCGAGACGAAGAAGGCCTCGATGCCGGTCGATACGACCGTGGGCGGGCTGCACATCGAGGCGCGCGACGTGGCCTTCGCCTATGGCCCCGAGGGCTATGTCTTCCAGAACGTGAATCTCAGCATCGAGCCGGGTGAGATGGTCGCGATCTACGGTCCGTCGGGCTGCGGCAAGACCACGCTCATCAAGGTTCTGCTCGGGCTGCTCCCTCCCACCGAGGGCGAGGTGCGCGTGAACGGCCGCAGCCTCGCCGACTGGGACCCCGCGCACTACCGCAACCGCATCGGCGCCGTGATGCAGGACGACCAGCTCTTCGTCGGCACCATCGAGGACAACATCAGCTTCTTCGACACCGAGCACGACCCGCAGCGCGTGCGCGACTGCGCCCGTGCCGCGATGATCGACGAAGAGGTCATGGCGATGCCGATGAACTACAACACCATCGTGGGCAGCCTCGGCATGGCGCTATCCGGCGGGCAGAAGCAGCGGGTGCTTCTCGCGCGGGCGCTGTATCGGCGGCCTCAGGTGCTCTTCCTCGACGAGGCGTTCGATCAGCTCGATGTGGCGCTCGAGAGGAGGATCAGCGCCTCGCTCACGTCGCCGCAGATGGCGATCGTGCTGGTGAGCCATCGGCCAGAGACGATTGCAACAACCGCCAGCAAGTTCGATCTTGAGAATGCGTCGAATAAAGAAAAGCGAGTCACAGCATGACCGCATCACCGGTCAAAGTGACCGCGTCGCCACCAAAAAAGTCCCATACGGTTTGACCGTAAGCCGGCCAAACTGCTAACATTGTCGGCTTGCAAATCCCCGATAGCTCAGTCGGTAGAGCGACGGACTGTTAATCCGCAGGTCCCTGG
>CAYOGL010000014.1:0-98966 GCA_964403515.1 uncultured Burkholderiales bacterium
TGCTCGACGGCGACAACGTGCGCCACGGCCTGAGCAAGGACCTCGGCTTCACCGACGCGGCGCGCGTCGAAAACATCCGCCGCGTCGCCGAGGTCGCCAAGCTGATGGCGGACGCTGGCCTCATTGTCGTCACCGCGTTCATCTCGCCGTTCCGCAGCGAGCGGCGGATGGCGCGCGCGCTCCTGCCCGAGGGCGAGTTCGTCGAGATCTTCGTCGATGCGCCGCTCAGCGTCGCCGAGTCGCGTGATCCGAAGGGCCTCTACAAGAAGGCGCGGCGCGGCGAGCTCAAGAACTTCACCGGCATCGACTCGCCGTACGAGCCGCCCGAGCACGCGGAGATCGTGATCCGCAGCGCCGAGTGCGCGCCGGAGCAGGCCGCCGAGTCGATCATCGCCGAATTGCGCCGGCGCGGCACCCTGTCCGGCTGACGTTGCGCTTTCGGCGCCATGGCCGACCCCGCCCACCCGTACGAGTCGCTGCCCGCTTTCGCCTTCTGGAGAAGCGGCGTGGCCGAGGTCGATTGGGAAGACATCGACCTGCATTGGCGCCCTCGCTTCCCGATCAGGCGGGACACCGCGATCGTCACGCTGGGCTCGTGCTTCGCGCAACACATCAGCCGGGAATTGCAGGCGCACGGCTTCACGTGGCTCGAGGCGGAGCCGGCATCGCAGGAACTGTCCGAGGTCGAAAGATCCGCGCTCGGATATGGCACGTTCTCGTTGCGCACCGGCAACATCTACACCGCCGCGTTGCTCAGGCAATGGATCTGGTGGGCGACGGGTCGCGCCGCGCAGAGCCGGGAAGTCTGGCGCGAGGACGGCCGCTACTTCGATCCCATGCGCCCGCGCATCCCCGCGAACGGCTTCGATACCGAGTCGGCGCTGTGGGGGGCACGCGAAAAGACACTCGCCGCGATCCGCGGCACGCTGCTGCGGACCGACCTGTTCGTGTTCACGCTGGGACTCACGGAGGCATGGATCAACGCGGACGGCACGATATATCCGATGTGTCCGGGAACCGTTCGAGGGCGTTTCTCGCGCGAAGAGCATCGGTTCCACAACTATTCGGAAGCGGAGGTCCGCGGCGACCTGGCCGACGTGTTCGATGCACTGCGGGCGCTGAACCCGATGATGCGGTTCCTGCTCACGGTATCGCCCGTTCCGCTCACGGCGAGCGCTTCCGGCGAGCACGTGCTGACCGCGACGACCTATTCCAAGTCGGTGCTGCGCGCGGCGGCCGGGCGCTTGCGCGAAATGCGCGGCGACACGGACTATTTCCCGTCGTACGAGCTGATCGCCGCGCCGCCCTCGAAAGGCCGGTTCTTCGCCGCGAACCAGCGGGAGGTCACGCCGGAGGGCGTGCGTTTCGTGATGCGCGCGTTCCTCGATGCGATCGAAGGCGAGGCGCCGCGGGCGTCGGAATCGTCCCCAACGGTCCTGCCGCACGAAGCGGCGCCCGCGGCACTTCCGGACATCTGTGACGAGATCGTGCTCGAAAGCTGGAGCCCGCCGCCGAAGAATGCCGCGGCCTCTCCGGAAGCTGCCGATGCGTCCCGCGTGTTGGTGATCGGCGATTCGCAGATGGGGCTGCTGTCCGGAGGGCTGCGCGAACGAGGCGTCTCGCATGTCGGCGGAGCGCTCATGCACGCCAGCCAGTGGCATAACCTCGACTTCGCCGAGACGGGCGGTGCCCCGTATTTCGTGCCGACCCTCGACGCGGCACGCCAGCGCTGGGAGGAGATCTCCGCGCAGTTCTTCCGCCCGGCAGGCGGCTGCATCGTGACGAATATCGGCGTGCACGCACGTTGCATCTTCATGCGCGAGGGCTTCATGGCGTTTCTCCAAACGGCCTACGGCCCGGGCTTCGACTCATCGCGAATCCCGCTCACCGATCTCAGGAATTACGCGCTCCATGCGCGGCGCGCTCACATGTCGATCCTGCGCAGGTTCGTCGACGCCGGACACCGGGTGATCGTCGTGACCGATCCCCCGACCATTCCGGTGGAGGCGACTCTCGCCGGTTACATGGACGAAGTCCTCGCGAACATGTTCCACGCCATAGGCTGCGAAGTGTTTTCCGCCCGCGAATGGATCACCCGCATCGGCGGAATGCCAGAGGAATTCCGCTCCACGGAGATCGATCCCGCCACCGGCGAGCTCGATTACGAGCATGGAAGCGCCGCCTATTACCGCGAGCTGGCCGGCGAGCTCGTCGCGCGCTTCCCATTGGGCCATGCCAGCCAGCGGGCCACGCCGCGCGCCGATGCATCCGCCCCCGCACGAGCATGAGCGAGAACGACATGGCCGTCGCCCGCGCGCAAACCTCCGAGCCTGTCGTCACGGTCGACGCCCTCGGAAAGTGCTATCACATCTATGACAAGCCCCAGGATCGCCTCAAACAGTCGCTGTGGGGAGGCCGTCGCAAGTTCTATCGCGAGTTCTGGGCCCTGCGCAACGTGAGCTTCGAGGTCCGGCGCGGCGAGACGATCGGCATCATCGGGCGCAACGGCTCGGGCAAGAGCACGCTGCTGCAGCTCATCGCGGGCACCCTCGCGCCGAGCGCCGGCACGACGCGCACGAACGGACGCGTCGCCGCGCTGCTCGAGCTCGGGAGCGGATTCAATCCCGAGTTCACCGGCCGCGAGAACGTGTACATGAACGGCGCGATCCTCGGCCTGGGCAAGGACGAAATCGACAAGCGGTTCGCGGCGATCGAACGCTTCGCGGACATCGGCGATTTCATCGACCAGCCGGTGAAGATCTACTCGAGCGGCATGGTCGTGCGCCTCGCATTCTCCGTCTCCATCAACGTGGACCCGGACATCCTCATCATCGATGAGGCGCTCGCCGTCGGCGACATCGCATTCCAGTTCAAGTGCATGGACCGGCTCGACCGGCTGACGAAGTCGGGAACCACCTTGCTCTTCGTGTCGCACGACCTCGGCGCGGTGAAGGCCTTCTGCACGCGGGCGATCTACCTGTCCCACGGCGAGATCAAGGGCATCGGCCCGGCGAGCGACATGACCGAGATGTTCATGCTCGACGTGAAGGAGGAGCAACGGCGCGCGCTCGAGCAACAGGGGGCGGCCATGATGGCCAAGCCGGCGCTCGGCCGCGAGAACGCGTTCGCCTTCGGGACCAACCAGGGCCGGGTGGTGCGCGCGGTGTTCGTGCCTTCGGGCAGCACGCAATCGGCATTCGCCACCGGCGAGCCGATCGAGGTGGAGGCCGAGGTCGAGTACGACGCGACGATCCACAACCCGACGCTGAGCCTGATCCTCTGCGACTACCGGATGATCGACGTGATGGGCCGGTACATCGCCTTGCCCAAGGGTGATTCGGGCAGCGGCCGAAGCGTCGTGCGATTCGCGCTGCCCGCGCAGCTCGCCACGGGCAACTACTACATTTCGGTGCGACTCGAGGACCGCCTCGCGGACAGCAACCTGATGCCCGTCGACAAGCAGGTCGGCGCGCTCTCGTTCACCGTGACACGCCCTCCCGACATGCACTTCATCGGCCTGGTGAACATGCCGATCGACGCACGCGTCGTGGGATGAGCGTGCGCTAGAGGGGACGCAGCGAGAACGTCTCGGCGAGCTCGCGCGTCCACGCCTCCTCGAAACGCGGGCGATGGAAGCGCGGTCCGGTGGCCGCCGCCGCGCGCGCCACCCGTTGGCCTTCCGCCGGATCGTGGAGCAGGCGGTGGACATGCGCGGCGAGCGTGTCGAAGTCGCCATAGCGGGCGAGCAACGCGTTCTCGCCATGGATCGCGTACTCGCGGCATCCGCCGGAATCCCAGCCAGCCGCGGCGCATCCCGAGGCCATCGCCTCGAGCATCGGCAATCCGAAGCCTTCCATTGCATCCAGGCTCAGGTAATAGCGCGCGGAGCGGAAGCTGTCGCCCAGCTGCGATTGCGGCTGCAGCGGCAGGATCTGCGTGGGCAAATCGGCACCCGCATACTTGCTGCGGTAAACGTCGAGGAAGCGGCGGAAGACGAGATCGTCATGCTTGCGCTCGCTGAGCAGGAATACCGGCCGGCGTTGCAGCCAGTCGCCATCGGGCCGGAACGTGCGGTCATCGAGGAAGGCATTGATGACCGGGCCGTCGAGTCCATAGTTCGTGCTCACGAAGCGGCGCGCGAACTGGGAGACGAACACGTAGCGATCGAAGAAGACGTCCAGCACCCCATACGTGCGCACGCCCTGCACGTAGCAGAGCTTGCGGCACGGCAGGCGCAGGCCGAACATGCGCGGCGAGAACGAGGGGTTGCAGATCAGGAGGTCCTCGGCCCCCACTTCACGCTCGAAGTGCGCATCGTCCACGACCGGAAAAGCGTCCGGGTAGACGAACAGGCCGGGACGATCCGGCGTGCCGACCGCGATCACCTCGCATCCGAAGCGGCGCTTGAGCACGCGGCCGATCTCGTACGACATGTACGTCCCGCCGGCCGGGAAATAGGCCTCGTAGACGAAGACCTTCATCGATTCAGGCCGTGCGCGCGGCCGGCCGGACAGCCAGGTCGTAATCGAATTCCCGCGCGACGTCGGCGCAGAGATCGTGAATCGCGTCGTAGTCCCGGTCGGTCATGGCGGACGAGCGGTGGCGGCGAGCGGTGGCAGGAGCGATCGGCTCGAGCGGTTCGAATGGCGGCGCCCGCCGCAAGCGGCCGAGGAGCGTGCGCAGAACCTGCTCGGGATCGGCCACCAGGTCCTCGTAGCGCAGGACGCTGTGGACCCGCGCGCGATCCTCGAGAATGAGCAGCGCGAGGTGCCGCCAGAAAAGCGCCCGCCGCGGTTCCGGTTCGCGACTGGCCGCGACTTGCTCCAGCCGAGCGTGCGCGGCGGGCGACATCAGGGAATCAGCGACGTTGCCCACGCGAATCTGTTCAACCGTCGCGCCGGAAAGGTGATTGAACGTGCCCTTCCACGACGCGATCGCGTCGAACGGATGGCGCACGCATGCGACGATCGCGGCTTCGGGCATCGCCCGCGCGAGCATGGGAAGCCGCGCGATGTAGGCGAGCGTGTTCTTCGTGGCGAGGAGGAAGCCGGCGGAAGAGACCTTCGGGGTGTAGAGCTCTTCGTTGAACACGACGGCGGTGTCCTCGATGAGCTTACCCTCGTGGATCTTGTTCTCGATGGGTCGCCCGGCCGAGATGTCGGCGCGCAGGCGGGCATAGTAGGACGCCATGCCCCAGGGCGCGGCCGTGTCGTTCACGTACCGGAAGATCTCCTCCGGCTCGTTGATGGCGACGCAATCGCGAAGCTTGTGCAGCAGCGTGCAGAAGAAGCTCGTCCCGCTGCGGGGAATGCCCGTGATGAGGACGTCGGGGCCGGAGGGGCGATCCGGGTTGTGCATGAGCGCTTTTCCGTGGAGGCGTTCCGCATTGTGCCAGCCACGCAATAAAAAAGGGGGCAACTCGCGTTGCCCCCTTCCAGGATGTTACTGCTAGACGGGCTTCTTAGTTGCCGTCTCCGGACGAGTCGCCGCTGATGTTGGTCAGCGTGCCGTTGCTGCGCGCGAAGGCCTGTGCACGCATCGTCGGGAACGAGCCGTTCAGGTCGATCCGATAACGGCCGGCCGTCGGGATCGTGCCGCCGCAACCCGTGATCGCCGACTCGATCTGCGTCATGTTCATCACGAGGGCCTGGTTGGCACCCAGCGAGGAGCTGATCGAGCAGTTGGTCACGAGCGCCGAGCTGGCCGACGTGCCCTGGCTGTACACCGTCATGGTGACCGGGCCAGCGTTGTTGCTGGTGTTGTACACACGCAGGAAGCCGAGGTCGGTATCCGCGGCGCGCGGGAGGTTCAGCACGGTGGTGCTGGAGCCATTACGCGTCACGGTGCCGATCTTCGTGCCCGCGGCGATCAGCGTGGAGATCTGGTACGCCGAGCCGTTCGCGTTGTTCGGGTCGGTGTTCGCCGTGCCCGTCACGCCAACCGTCACGTCGCCCGCCGGGATCGCGGTGCCGCCGGTAACCTTCTGGCAGATCGCGTAGTAGCCCGCGGCGGTCGCCGGAGCGGCGATCGCGCTGAACGACACGGTGGACGAGCCACCGAAGCCGCTCACGACGACCGGGTCCGCGCAACCAGCCGAGCCGACAGCGGCCGTGTTGAACGTCACATACACCTGGCCGGACGCGTTGATCGAGCCGTTAAGCGACGGCGCGTTCACCGTGATCGACAGCGCGGTGGTGAACGCGCTCACATCGAGCGTGTTCGCCGCGGCACCGGTGTCCTGCAGGTTGCCATTCAGCGTGATCGTGAAGCGGCCGAGGCGCGCCAGGTAGGCGGACGCGGCCGGGCCGAGCGTGCTGAAGCTCACGAAGCCCGAGGCCACCAGCGCGGTGTTGGTGTCGGAGCCCTGCGCGCCGTTGGTGAAGATGCTCGACGCAGCCAGCAACGCCGTGCTGTTCGAGCCCGTCGGAGCGAGGCCGTTACCGTACGTCAGGACGACGTTCTCGCCAACCGAGGCGGGCCACGTGCCGACGAGCGCCGTGCCGTTGGTGATGGTGCAAGAGGAGATCTGCGAAGCCGCGCTGACAGCCGTCACGACGAACGTGGCGACCGCGGTGCCGGCGCCACCGGCCGCGAGCTGGATCGATCCGTTGCTGATCGCACCAGCGCCACCGCCGGACACGGCGTTACAGCCCAGGCTCGGGACCCCGTTGAACGACGCGCCGCCCGACAGAGTGTAGGTCAGGTACAGCGGGTTGGCGGTCGTCGGCGCGTACAGCGTGGTGGCCGAGAGGAAAGTGCCCGCCGGAAGAAGCGAGGACGGCGGCATTTCCGAGCCGACCACTGTGATAGCCGCGCTCGCACCAGCGGAAGCCAACCCACCGATGGCCGCAGCGACAGCCCAGTGTAGTGCTTTCTTCTTCAACATTTCGTTCTGCTCCCAAAAAGTTAGAAAAGGAACCTACCTCTACTTACCGCTGCAGCAACGCCGAGGATGCGATCCATCAATGCAGCTGCATCACCTATGCCGGTCCAGATACTAGAACAACCGTATCCTGATCGCAAACATACTGACGAAACCAAAGAACCAAGTCAAATCAAGTAGTTATTGATATTCGAACCCAGAGTGGAGTGATTGTTGATCTTAGTGGACTATGCCGGCTCTGCCCGCTTTTGCGGAACTTCCCGCGCCGGGCACGGTCGTGCGCGCCCGACACGTTACAGAGTGAAGGGGTGTTTTGGCAATGATGACTCGCAAATCAACCACGCTTTTTGTCAGACCCGCCACCCTACGCCTGTCGGACAGCGCCTACGCTCAGCCGGGTGATACCGACTCTGCCAAGTGGTTCAGTGGCTGTCAAGCAAATGTGAGGCATGTTGCGGCGTTGCAACAGGAACCTCAGAGATGACTTCAAGCTCGGCGCCGAACGAGAGGCTCTGGAGCGCAGCGCGAAATCCGTCGAGCCCCGCGCGATACGCGTGGTCCGCCTCTGATTTCGTGCGCGTATGGCAAAGCGCGCGATACCAGTCCATCAAAAGGTCGTGGATGAGCTTCGAGAAGGCCTCGACGCGGAAATCTCCGTTGCCTTCCTCGACGCTCTTGCGAATCGCATTGGTCCAGGCATCGTCGATCGCGCGCGCGAACTGCAACCAGTCGAACTCCTTCATCTCGATGCTCGCCATCAGGTCGCGACGCATGCCCTCGAGCGCCTGCGAAGCCGTGCGCGCGTACGGCTTCCACGTGCTCGCCGCGTCGCGCGAGAACGCCGCGTGAATGGCGGCGACATCCGCTTGCTTCTCGGGGTAAGGGTCGAGCGGAGTTGATTCGGCATGGGCCGGCTGCGCGCCGGCGATGCGGATGCCGTCCGACAAGTTGAATACCTGTGTACCCTCGTCCGCGCGCTTGAACGCGAGCTCCGTCGCTGCGCGCGCGTTATTGAGGTATGAGTACGTGAAGATCTTGCCCCGGCTCTCCTCGAAGTTCGGCTCGGCGGGCAGCACGTCGCTCGCGAGCGTCGCCTGGTGGCCGGCGCCGCCCTCGTCGTCGTGCCATGTGCCGGCCGCGTGGCTGCGGCTCGCTTCGCGGAAGCCGAGATCGAGACCGGCGAGATAGATGACGGACGGATGGAAGAAACACGCGAGCGCCACCGCCGTGTTGCCCGTCGTCGGGTGCGTCCACTCGAGCTTCACGTTGAAGTCGACCACGTTCGCCTTGTTCTCCTCGTGGAAGAGAAGGACGTCCTCGAAAGCCGCGAACACCTTCGGGTCGGCCTTGTAATAGGCGATGATCGGCACCGTCGGATCCATGTCGAGCTTCTTCAGCAGCTCGTCCTCGATCTCGGTGTCGAGCGTGCAGTAGAAATCCGGGCGCACGCCGGCCTTCTTCAGCACGCGCGCCGCCGAGTGCGCGCACAGGATGATGAGGCGATCCTGGTTCTCGCGCAGCCACGGCAGGAGGTTGTCGAGCGAAGGACCGCTGCCGACCACGACGATGCGGCTGTGCGCCGACAGTTGCGGCTTCGATGCGAGCACCGGCAGTCCGGATTGCAGGTTCTTCGCGCCGTAGCCGAGGTTGCGCAGCTCGCGATCGAACGGGACGCGGATCTCGTGGAACGCGTTCCAGCGAATCGAGACGCGGCGAATGACGTCGTCGAACGCGTTCGAGGGATACGCGGGCAGCATGCGCAGCCAAACGGCCGAGGTGACCGAGGCGCTCATCACGAGGTAGTCGATCGGGTTCTCGGGCAGGTCCGAGCCCACGTGCAGCACGAGGCGGCCGAAGCGCCGGTGCAACGCGGCGTAGTCGAGGAAGAAGCACGAAAGCGCGAAGTACTCGAAGTCCGGCTCGACGAAGATCGCGTCCTTGAGCACGGTGGTGTTCAGGTACTGCACGATATGAAGCCCGGTTGCCACGCCGAGGAAGATCGTGGTGCCCGAGTAACGTCGCCCGTCCTTGAGCTTGGGCAGGACCACCTGGCCGCTCTGCCAGTACTCGCGGATCTTCGGCACGCGCTCGTAGATCGTGTTGAAGAGCTTGCTGCGGATCTCGGAGTGCTCGTCGTTCATCATCGCGTGATGGGTGACGGACAACCGGTCGTGCCACGCGGTGTGGTGCCAGCTGCCGAATTCGCGCGTGTATTCGAGCAGCCGGCCGGGCGGATGGCAGGTTGCGCCGGCCTTCCGGTCGATGATCTCCATGAACGGCTCGGTGATCTGCAGCTCGAAGCGGCCGGTGCCGTGCCGGGCGAGCGACTCGGCGAGGGCCGCCGGGGCCGTGGCGCGGAAGTGGGCGATGTTCTTGTGGTGCATCGCCATGATGATTTCCTGCCGCTTCTTCGGCTTCGTCTTCAGCAGGTCGTCGATGATCGTGAGTTTCATGGATTCGCGGTCTTTCCTTGCAGCAGGCATTCGGCCACGGCGAAGTCGTCGGGCGTGTCGATGTCGATCGAGCGGCCTTCGGGCATCACGAAGGCCACCGTCTCGGGCGTGAGGAATTCGGGTTCGCGCAGGAACGCGGGCACCGCCGCCACGTACACGGCGCCGTTGATCGCGTAAGCCGGCGGAAGATCCTGGCGCCGCGCGGCCGGCGTCGCGAAGAGCGCGCGCAGCCGGCCCGCCGCGTCCAGCGTGAACGTCCAATGCGGATGGTGCGAGGGCGCCGTGACGGACACGCACGCGGGCGCGCCGGCCGCCAGGCAGCGCTCGATGCAGCCGTCGATGTCCTCCGGTGCGCGCAACGGCGAGGTCGGCTGCAGCAGCACCACGTAGTCGAAGCCTTCGAGCCGATGGAGCGCATGGGTGACGGGAGCGGTCCCCGGCGTATCGTCGCGCGCGAGCTCCGCCGGCCTCACGAACGGCGCCTCGCATCCGAACGCGCGCGCGACCTCGATGATCTGCGCGTCGTCCGAGGACAAGATGGTGCGGTCGATGTAGCGCGAGGCACGCGCCGCCTCGATGGTCCAGGCGACAAGCGGCTTGCCCGCGAGCGGCGCCACGTTCTTGCGCGGGATGCCCTTCGATCCTCCGCGCGCCGGAATGACGGCGAGGACCTTGCGCCCTTCGATCATGAGAAGACCCGCATGAACTCCCCGTTCGCCCGGTCGTAGTCGGCGAGCTGGCCGATGTCGAGCCAGTACTCGCGGATCGGGAACACGATGGTCTCGCGGCGCTCGGCGATGAGCCGGTCGAAGAGCGACGGCATGTCGAAGAAGGTGCGGGGCGGGATCGCATCGAGCACCTCGGGCTCGAGCACGTAGATCCCCGCGTTCACGAAGAAGCGCTGCACCGGCTTCTCGTCGATGTGCGTGATGCGGTAGTTGTCCATGCGCACCACGCCGTACGGCACCTGGAAGTCGTATTCGCGCACGCACATCGTCGCGCGCGAGTGGTGCGAAGCGTGGAAGTCGAGGAGATGGCGGAAATTCACCTTCGTGAGGACGTCGCCGTTCATCACGATGAGCGGCGCGCTCGGGCGCTGCGGCAGCAGGCTCAGGGCGCCGGCCGTTCCGAGACGCTCGTTCTCCTCGAGGTAGCGGATGTCGACGTTCCAGCGGGCGCCGTCGCCGAAGTACGACTTGATCATCTCCGCCTTGTAGTTCACCGAGACGAAGAACTTCCGGAATCCGTACTCCATGAAGTTCTCGACGATGGTCTCGAGCAGCGGCTTGTTGCCGACCTTCAGCATCGGCTTCGGGCAGTCGTTCGTGAGCGGCTGCAGCCGGCTCCCGAGGCCGCCCGCCATGAGCACCACCCAGTTGTCGCGGTCCTGCGGCTGGATCAGGTCCTCGAGCAGCTCGATCCCGATCGCCTGCCCGGAGGCGCTCACGATCGGCACGCGGCGAACCTGCCGGCTCTGCATGTTCGCGAGCAACGCTTCGCGCGGCTCGTCGGGACGCGCGACCAGAGGCTGGTCGTTCATCACGTCGGTCACCGGGCGATCGAGCGCGACGCCGCGCAGGATTCCGCGGCGGATGTCGCCGTCGGTGACCGTGCCCAGGAGCTTCTGCGTGTCGTCCACGACGAGCGCGATCTGCAGCGCGCTCGTGTCGATCGTCTCGATGGCGTCGCGCAGCGTGGCCGCCCGCTTCAGCAGGGTTGTCTTCCAGTCCTTCATCGCTCGTCGCCCGTTCTGTTCATGCTCATCGTCGTGATCATGGCTTCGCCGCACCGATCACCCACTCCTTGACCTCGTGCCTGCGGTCGTCGAGCGTGCGCGTGATCATCTCGACGTTCTCCACGCGGAAGCCCTGCAGCAGGTCGGCGATGTCGCCTTCGCTCGTGAAACGCGAATAGCCCTTGTCGAGCAGCGGCCCTTCGCCCACGCGCCATGCATTGCGACCGACGCGCTCGCCCGTGCCGTCGCCCCACGATCCGGCGGCAAACGTGCGGCAGAAGAGCTTGCCCCCGGGGCGCGTGACGCGCGCCATCTCGGCGTAGATGCGCCGGGAATCGTCGTAGGGATTGCAGTACACCGCCTCGTTGTCGATGACCGCATCGAAGAACGCGTCCGCGGCCGGGATGCGCGCGAAATCGCCGCACCACAGCTCGCCTCGCCAGCCGGCGCATTCCGCGTCGAGCCGTCCCCTGGCCTGGTCGATGGCCGTGGCCGAACCGTCGATCCCGTAGGCCGCGAATCCCTCGCGCGCGACGAACCACAGGTTCGCGCCCGGGCCGCAGCCGACCTCGAGGATGCGCACCGTCTCGCGAGCCGGCGCGCCGTAGAAGTTGCGCGCGACGAAGCGGATCAGGTCCTCCCCGGGGTATTTTCCCCAGGGCTGCCGCCGATAGACGTCCTCCCACGCCGGATCCCAGCTCATGGCGACCGATTCAGTTGCGATAGAAGAGCACGCGCGACCCGACGGCCCCGAAGCGCTCGCGCCAGGCGTCCTTCAAGCGGGAATAGCCCGCGGCATCGTGAACGCGGCGGCCGATGCGGAAATGGGCGCGGCGGCTCGAGAAGCCGGACTTGAAGAACAACAGCGAATTGGAAGGGTCGGCGTTCGTGCCGCCGCCAAGATGCAGCTGCGCGCAGCCTTCGGCACGCCCGAGCTGCGCGGCCTCGTGCAGGATCAGGTTCGTCGCGCCGAGCTTCTTGCCGCGCGCATCGGAAGCGGAGAGGTGGTATTCCATGATGCGCGGACCGACCAGGAAGAGCGCGGCGGCCACCGGCTCGCCCTCGAAGAGGCAGACCGCGTAACGCAGGCCTGGCATCGCGGCGAGCCGCTCGAAATAGCCGTCCGGGAAATGGTAGAAGTCGCTCGCCTGCAGCGCCTGCATCGCGGCGTGATAGAGAGCGGGAAACGAGCCCGGCATGCGCGGGGCGTCCCACCATTCGACCCGCAGCCCGCTCTTCTGCGCCTTGCGCACCGCCGTTCGCACCCGAACCTCGTAGCTCTCGAGGACATCCGGCACGGCAAGATCGATCCACACCGTTTCGCGGTCTTGGACGACGTCGCCGTCGAAGAACCGCCAGTTCTCGAGCAAGGGGTGGAAGCGCACGAACTCGGCGAGAACGCGATGCTCCGCGCACCATGCGCCGTACGCGCGCCACGCCTCCGTCAGGAACCCCGCGTCCATCGTCGAGGCGATCGGCCCGCCGTAACCGTAGGGCGATTGCACGTCGATGAATTCGGTGTCCTTCACGCGCTCGGCATGGAAGGCGTGATAGAAGCTCTGGCCGGCGCGCTCGAAGACGAAGAAGATCGCTTGCGCGTCCCGGGAGCGTACGGCGTCCGCGCACACGTAGCGCGGATCGAGCGAAGGGGCGCGCAAAGCCTGCGGCAGCCGCTCGAATACCGCGAGCGCCTGCCCGGCGTCGAGCGCCGCCGGCTGCACCTCGAGCGCGCGCGCCGCCGCCATCAGCCCGGCTCCGCCACCTTGCGGCCGTACTGGTCGTCGAAGCGCACGATGTCGTCCTCGCCGAGATAGGGTCCGCTCTGCACCTCGATGATCACCAGCTCGTCGTTCGTGGCGTTCTCGAGGCGATGCTTGTTGCCCGCGGGGATGAAGGTGGACTCGTTCGCGTGGATCGTCATCTCGCGCTCGCCGTTCACCACCGCGGCCGTGCCGCGCACCACCACCCAGTGCTCGCTGCGATGCGCGTGCACCTGCAGGCTCAATCGCGCGCCCGGCTTCACCTCGATGCGCTTGATCTTGTAGCCGGCGCCCTCTTCGAGGACCGTGTAGGTTCCCCACGGGCGATGCACGGTGCGATGCAGCTTGTGCGCCTCGTGTCCCTTCTCCTTGAGGCGCGCGTAGATCTGGCGAACGTCCTGCGCGCGGCCCTTGTCCGCGACCAGGAGCGCGTCGGGTGTGTCGACGATGACGAGGTCGTGGACGCCGACCGCGCCCACGACGCGTTGATCGGCACGGATGAAGCAGCCGGAGACATCGTGCAGGACCGTGTCGCCCTCGATGCGGTTGCGCTCGGCGTCCGCGCCCACGAGATCCCCGATGGCGTTCCACGACCCGACGTCGCTCCATCCGATGTCACAGGGAACCACCGCCACGGCGCTCGAACGCTCCATGAGCGCATAGTCGATCGAATCGTCCGGAACGGCGGCGAACGTCGCCGCGTCGAGCTCGACGCGCTCGCCGCCATGGGGCGAGGCACCCGAGCGGGCGAGGCACTTGCGAACGCCCTCGAGGATCGCCGGGCAATGCCGCGCCATCTCCTCGAGAACCGTGCCGGCCGCGAAGCAGAACATGCCCGAGTTCCACAGGAAGCGGCCCGAAGCGACGTACTCGCGCGCCTTGTCGAGCGACGGCTTTTCGACGAAGCGCAGCACGCGATGCCCGTCGGCCTCGATGTAGCCGTAGCCGGTCTCGGGCGCCGAGGGACGGATGCCGAAGGTGACGAGCTGCCCTTGGCGTGCGAGCGCCGACGCGTCATCCACCGCACGGGCGAAGGCGTCCAGGTCCGCGATCAAATGGTCGGCGGGAAGCACGAGCAGGATCGCATCCTCGCCGTGCGTTCGCGCGACGTACTCCGCAGCGCACGCGACGGCCGCCGCGGTGCCGCGCCCGAACGGCTCGAGGATGAAAGGTGTCGCGAGCGCATTCGCGTTCACCTCCTCGTACTCGTCGCGCGTCTTGAAGAACAGCTCGCGGTTCGTCACGGTGAGGATCTCGCTCACATCCGCAAGCCCGGCGCCGCGCAGGAACGCCTTGTGCAGCAGGCTTTGCCCGTCGGCGAGCCGGATGAACGGCTTCGGATGCAGCTCGCGGGAGACCGGCCAAAGACGCGAGCCCGCGCCCCCGCAAAGGATCGTCGGTATCAGCCGCGTCACAACTCGTCGCGTATTCGTCGTCGCCATCGCTCGACCCCCTGTACCGGTGTCGGCGCAGCAGGTAAATATATCGATTCCGTGGGAAAGGTCGCCGGCGATCGGTGCACCGATCGATGATTATTCGTGTGGGATGCCGGGAATTGCAGCAGCGGCGACCGTCGGAATGATACAATATTTCATATATTTCCGCGCAAAACGCGAGAGCGCGTCGTGCCCGGTCGCTCCCGTCCTCGACACGCGCGGTGGCGCCGCAAGCCCCGGGAAATCCCGGGGGAACGGAGACTAGCGTGGATTGCGTGGCCGCCAACCTCTCCGCCAGCCCCAGCTTCGTGCGTTCCCATCGCGTCGACCTCATCGCCCTCGCGGCGATCGCTGCCGGCCTGCTGCTGATCTACCTGCCCGGCATCCACAACGGGCTCGTCTTCGACGACAGCTACCTCACCGAAGGGCTCTTCAACGAGTACGCGTCACCGTTGCAGCTGCACGCGCGGATGTTCTCGTACGGCAGCTTCGTGTGGGTGCACGCGCTCTTCGGCGACGGCTGGTGGAAGCAGCGCATCGTGAACCTGGTCATCCACTTCGGCGTGGTGGTCGCGCTGTGGGCGCTGTACAAGGAGATCCTCCGGCACATCGTGCCCGGCGCAGCGGAAGGTGAAGCGGTCCCGGCGCCCTATCACGAGTCGCCCGCGCTCGCCGTGGCCCTCGGGTTCTTCGCGCTCAATCCGGTCGCCGTCTACGCCGTCGGCTATCTGATCGAGCGCTCGATCCTGCTCGCCACATTCTTCGTCGTCGCCGGCCTGTGGCTCTTCGCACGCGGCCTCGCGCGCAAGCGCCCGCTCTTCCACGCGCTCGCGCTCGCCTGCTACGTGCTCGCGGTGATGTCGAAGGAGCATGCGATCCTCGCACCGCTCGCGGCGATCCCGGTCTACATCGTCATCGCGCGCCCGGATCGCAAGCGCCTGGCGTTCCTCGCGCTCGGCGGTGCCCTGCTGGTCGCTCTCGCCGGCGCAGCGCTGTGGGCGCGCTACGGCGACATCATCGGCAAGCCGTTCGACGAGTATTCGCACGTCTACCTCGCGCAGCTCGCGAAGCTCGACCCGGACGCGGAGAAGCACGCGTATGGCCTCAGCATCCTGAACCAGGCGTGGCTCTTCTTCCGCTATGGCGTCGACTGGCTCGTGCCGTATGCGGGCTGGATGTCGATCAACCTGCGCCCGCCCTTCCCGGTCCAGTGGCTCACGTTCCCGCAGGTGCTCGGCATCTTCGGCTATGCCGCCGTGGTGATCGGTGGATTCTTCCTCGTGCTGCGTTATCGCGACGGGCGCGCGCTGCTCGGGCTGTCGCTCCTTTTCCCCGCGCTGCTCTTCGCGACGGAATTCGCCACCGTGTGGGTCCAGGATCCGTTCGTCCTCTACCGCAGCTACATCTGGGCGATCGGAGTGCCCGGGCTCGTGTTCTACGTCGTGCACGGGCCGTCCCCCAAGGTGCTGCTCGGCATCGGGATGGCGCTGGCGGCGCTCTTCGCGTGGCAGGCGATCGACCGGGTGCTCTCGCTCGCCACGCCGGAGAGCGCCTGGACCGACGCCATCGAGAAGCTGCCGAACGATCCGCGCGCCGTGGGCCGCTGGTTCCCGTACCTCAACCGCGGAAGCGCGTATGTCGACGACAACCGCTTCGATCTCGCGATGCGGGACTTCGAGGCCTCGTCCGCGCTCGGCGACCTTGGCATGGGCGTGTTCAACATGGGCTCGCTCCTTTCGGCGGCCGGCAAGCAGGAGGAGGCGCTCGCCGCGTTCGATCGTGCCCAGAACGAGGGCTACAACCTCTACAACCTGCCGTTCCAGCGCGCGCTCGCCCTGCTCAAGCTCGGGCGCGTGGACGAGGCGTATCGCCAGTTCCAGGCGACGCTCGCGGCGAACCCCGCGTCGCCCACGCGCGAGATCGCGCTGCTGCACGTGGGCCGCGTGGGCCTGCAGCTCGGCAAGCGTGACGAGGCGCAAGCCGCGCTCGAGAAGCTGCTGGCGGCCGACCCGGGCAACAAGGAAGGCCGCTACCTGCTCGGCATGGCGTACGTGATGAAAGGCGACGGGGCGCAGGCGCGACAGGTGCTCGACCCGCTCGTGCGCGAGGCACCGACCGGTCCGGCGTACTACGCGCGTGCGATGGCCAACTACCAGCTGCACCGCAAGGCGGAAGCCGAGCTGGACATCGACAACGCGCTGCGCTACGCCCCGGACAACGCGAACCTTCGCGCGTGGCAGGCGAAGATCCGCGCGATGCCCTGACGATGCGCATCCTGCATCTCGGGAAGTACTATCCGCCCGCGATCGGCGGCATGGAACGCTTCCTCGCCGATCTCGTGGCCGCACAGCGCCGCGACGGCGATGAAGTCGCCGTGCTCGTGCACGCGGACAAGCGCGCCGTGCCCGCGAAGGACCCGCCGTGGCTCATGCGCTGCCCGGTCTGGTTCCGGCTCATCTTCGCGCCGATCAGCCCGACGTTCGTCTTCTGGCTGCGTCGGGCGATCCGGAGCTTCCGTCCGGACGTGATCCACATCCACATGCCGAACGTGAGCCCGTTCTGGGCGCTGCTGCTGCCTTCGGCGCGGCGCATCCCCTGGGTCGTGCATTGGCAATCGGACGTGGAGCCTTCGCGCATCAAGCGGTCGCTGAGACTCGCGTACCCGTACTATCAAGTGTTCGAGAAGGCGCTCCTCGAAAGGGCGGAGTGCATCCTGGTCGCCTCGCCCCAGTACCTCGAGACCAGCCGGCCGCTCGCGCCGTGGCGTGGCAAGTGCTATGTCGTTCCGCTCGGGGTGGCGCCCGAGCGTCTGCCGTCGGTCGACCCCGAAGGCGTCGGCAGCCTCTGGACGGAAGGCCACGTGCGCCTTCTTTCCGTCGGGCGCCTCACGTACTACAAGGGGTTCGAGACGCTCGTCCAGGCCGTCGCCGCGGAGTCCGGGCTCGAGCTCGTGATCATCGGCGCCGGCGAGGAATACGCGAAGCTCGATCGCATCATCGCGCGCACCGCGAGCCACGAGCGCATCCGGCTGCTGGGCGGCGTGGACGACGCCACGGTGTGGCGCTACATGGCCTCCTGCGACGTGTTCTGCCTGCCTTCGCGCGAGCGCACGGAGGCTTTCGGCATCGTGCTGCTCGAAGCGATGCGCTACGGCAAGCCGCTCGTCGTGAGCGACCTGCGCGACAGCGGCGTCACTTTCGTCGCGCGCGATGGGCAGAACGCGGTGCTGGTGCCGCCGGACAACGTGCACGAATGGCGCGAGGCGCTGCGCGATCTCGCGCAACATCCCACCCGGCGCCACATGCTCGGCCAGCTCGGCCACCAACGCTATCTGCGGGAGTTCGACGTGAACGACGTCGCCCACCGCATTCGCGAGATCTACGGGATCGCGCTGACGATCGACTCGGACGCGGCGCATGCGCGCGACGACGCGAGCGAGGATGCGAGCCCGGTCGCGCCCGAAGAAGACGAGGCCGGGGAGTCGATGCATCCCCGCGATCGCCTGCTCGTGGTGATACCGGCGCTGAACGAGTCGGCCTGCATCGGCGACGTGATCACGGAAGCGCGCGCGCACGGCGCGATCGACGTGCTGGTGGTCGACGACGGCAGCACGGACGATACCGCGGCCATCGCCATGTTGAACGGCGCCACGGTGCTGCGTGCGCCGCTGTGGCAGGGCGCATGGGGCGCGATCCAGACCGGGTTGCGCTATGCGGTGCGGCACGGCTATTCCGGCGTGGTGACGATGGATGCCGACGGCCAGCACGAGCCGGCCTACCTTCCGCAACTCATGGCCGCCGGCGAGACTGCCGACGTCGTGATCGCCGCGTGCCCGAGCCGCGGCAGCCGCCTGCGCCACGTCGCGTGGTGGTACTTCCGCTTCCTGACCGGTTTCGCGCTCGAGGACCTGACCTCCGGCTTCCGTTACTACAACGCGCACGCCTGCCGCCTGCTCGCGGCGGAAGAAGCGACTTTGCTAGACTATCAGGACATCGGCGTCCTGCTGCTGCTGCGCCGCGCCAGGCTGAGGATCGCGGAGATCCCCGTCGCGATGAATCCGCGCAGGAACGGCGCATCGCGCGTCTTCTTCTCGTGGTGGACCGTGGCGCGGTACATGGCGGAGACGTCCCTCCTGTGCCTCGCGCGCTGGAAACCGCGCGTGCGGCATCCATCGCGGCAACGCTTGAGCCTCGACGACGAAGCGCAGAGCCCGGCCCGCGCACCATGAAAAGCTACCACCTCACCGTCCTCGTCATCGCCGTCGGCCTCGCCATCGGCATCCTCTACCTCGTGCGGCGCGATCACCTCTACATCCGCCAGGGGGTGTTCTGGATCGGCGTGGCGGCGGTGTCGCTGCTCTTCGGCGCCTGGCCGTACCTGATCGACCGGCTGAGCGGCCTGCTCGGCATCTCGTACGCGCCCACGCTGCTCTTCCTCGCCGCGATCATCGTGCTCATCATGAAGGCGCTGCTCGGCGACATCGCGATGACCAAGTTGCGGCGCGACCTGCGACGGTTGAACCAGCGCATCGCGCTGCTCGAGACGAACCGGCCGACGTCGCGCAACTGATTCTCCGCCCGAACGAAAAAACCCCGGCACGCGGGGTTTTTTCGTGGGATCGACGGTCGGTCGACGGGCTCAGCTCTCTCCTTCGAGGAAGCTGCGCAGCTTCTCGGACCGCGACGGGTGCCGGAGCTTGCGAAGCGCCTTCGCCTCTATCTGGCGGATGCGCTCGCGGGTGACGTCGAACTGCTTGCCGACCTCTTCGAGCGTGTGGTCGGTGTTCATCTCGATGCCGAAGCGCATGCGCAGCACCTTCGCCTCGCGCGGCGTGAGCGAGTCGAGCACATCCTTGGTCGCCTCGCGCAGGCTCGCGTAGAGCGCGGAATCCGAAGGGGCGAGCCCCGCCTGGTCCTCGATGAAGTCGCCGAGGTGGGAGTCGTCGTCGTCGCCGATCGGCGTCTCCATGGAGATCGGCTCCTTCGAGATCTTGAGGATCTTGCGGATCTTCTCCTCGGGCATCTCCATCTTCACGGCGAGAGTGGCCGGATCCGGCTCCTGGCCCGTCTCCTGCAGGATCTGGCGCGAGATGCGGTTCATCTTGTTGATCGTCTCGATCATGTGCACCGGGATGCGGATGGTGCGCGCCTGGTCGGCGATCGAGCGCGTGATGGCCTGGCGGATCCACCACGTCGCGTACGTCGAGAATTTGTACCCGCGGCGGTATTCGAACTTGTCGACCGCCTTCATGAGGCCGATGTTGCCTTCCTGGATGAGGTCGAGGAACTGCAGGCCACGGTTGGTGTACTTCTTCGCGATCGAGATCACGAGGCGCAGGTTCGCCTCGATCATCTCGCGCTTGGCGCGGCGCGCCTTCGCCTCGCCGGTGGACATCTGGCGCGCGATCTCCTTCAGGTCCTTGATGGGGATCCCGACTTCCTTCTGCAGGTTGATGAGCGCGTCCTGCTGCTCGACGATCGCGGGCTTGAAGCGGTCGAGGGCCTTCGCGTAGGCCTTGCCCGCCGCGATCTCCTCGTTCACCCACTTCATGTTGGTCTCGTTGCCCGGGAAGACCTTGATGAAGTGGGCACGCGGCATGTTCGAGTTCTTCGTGCACAGCTCCATGATCTCGCGCTCGTGCGAGCGCACGCGCTCGACCAGCGCGCGCAGGCCGTTCGACAGGTGCTCGACCTGCTTCGCGGTGAAGCGGATCGCGAGCAGCTCGTTGGAGATCTCTTCCTGCAGGTCCTTGTACGCGCGCGAGCGATAGCCCTTCTCGGCGAGGATCTTCTTCATCCGCTTGTAGAGGCGGCGGATCTTGTTGAAGTGCGCGAGGGCGTCCTGCTTGAGCTGCTCGAGGTCGGCACTGGCGACCGCGTCGTCCTCGCCCTCCTGCTCCTCTTCCTCGATCTCCTCGAGCTCTTCCTCCTCGCTCATCTCCTCCTCGACGACCTCCTCGCCGTCCTCGTCCACGAGGCCGTCGACGAGCTCGTCGATGCGCATCTCGTCCTTCTCGATCAGCTCGGCCATGCGCAGGATCTCCTCGATCGTCGTCGGGCACGACGAGATCGCGTGGATCATGTGCTTGAGGCCGTCCTCGATGCGCTTGGCGATCTCGATCTCGCCCTCGCGCGTGAGCAGCTCCACCGAGCCCATCTCGCGCATGTACATGCGCACCGGGTCCGTGGTGCGGCCGAACTCGGCATCGACCGTCGAGGACAGCGCCTCCTCGGCCTCCTCGATCACGTCCTCCTCGGCGATCGGCGGCGGCGCCTCGGCCATGAGCAGCTGCTCGGCATCGGGCGCCTCGTCGTAGACGGAGATGCCCATGTCGGCGAGCATGGTGACGACGCCTTCGATCTGCTCGGCGTCGGTCATGTCGTCGGGCAGGTGGTCGTTGATCTCGGCGTACGTGAGGTATCCGCGCTCCTTGCCGAGCACGATGAGGTTCTTGAGGCGCTTCTTCTGCGCCTCGACTTCGGCAAGTTTCACTTCGGCCTTGTGGTGCTCTTTGCTCGGATTTCGGCTCACGGGTGCTCCCGGACGGGCTGATCGGGGAAAACTGGCAATTGTATCAAAGTTTTGACCTTTCCTCTGCCGGCGGATTCCCCGTCTGCAGGGCGGCCTGGCGCGCAAAATGGGCCTGGTACTCGGCCTTCTCTTCCGGCGTGGCGGTACCGCTCTCCACGCGCCTCAGCAGCTCGGTGGCCCGGCTCGCGGAGCGGCGCTCGCGCATCTTCGCGACCAACCCCTCGGCTTCCCCGGCATAGTCGAAATCGGGGCTTTCCGCCTGTTTCAAAAGGGGTTCGGCGAGGGTTTCCAGGATCGCTGCGCCATCCGGCGTACCCTCGAAGTAAGCGCTCGCCTGGCCCAGTGTCCGGCCCGCGCCCGCACGGAAAAAAGCCACCGCCGCGCGCAGCGCGTCCGCATCCGGGCCGCGGCCGTCGAGCACCTCGTCCGGAATCGTCCCGGCCATTTCGGGGCGTGCCAGGACCAGCGCCAGCAGCTGCTTCTCGTGGGAAGACATCGGGCGGCGGACGGTTCGCGCCGGGGCCTTGGCGGGGCGCGCGCTCATCCGTGGCGAGGGCATCAGGCGTTCCACTTCTTCGGGGGGCAGGGCCGAGAGTTCCACCAGCCGCGTTCGCAGCAGCACCGAGAGCGCGGGCGCGCTCACCTGCTCGACCAGCGGCTTGGCCTGGGCGACGAAGCGCGCGCGGCCCTCCTCGGTCGCCATGTCGACATGGGATGCGAGCTCGGAGAAAAGGAACTGCGACAGCGGCTTCGCCGAGGCCACCGCTTTGAGGAACGCGTCCTTGCCCTCGCGGCGCACGAAGGTGTCGGGATCGTCCTCCACGGGCAGGAACAGGAAGCTCACCACCTTGCCGTCGGCGAGCACGGGCAGCGACACCTCGAGCGCGCGCCACGCGGCCTTGCGGCCCGCGGCGTCGCCATCGAAACAGAAGACGACGTTGTCCGCCATCTTGAGGAGCTTGCCCACGTGCACGGGCGTGGTGGCCGTGCCGAGCGTCGCGACCGCGTTCTCGACGCCGTGCTGCGCAAGCGCGACCACGTCCATGTAGCCCTCGACGACGATCACCTGGTTGGCGTCGCGAATGGCGCGGCGCGCCTGGTAGAGGCCATAGAGCTCGCGGCCCTTCTCGAAGAGCGGCGTCTCCGGGCTGTTCAGGTACTTCGGCTCGCCGGGCCCGATGACGCGCCCGCCGAAGCCGATCACGTTGCCGCGCGCGTCGAGAATCGGGAACATGACCCGGTTGCGAAAGCGGTCGTAGCGGCGCGACTTGCGTTCGGGCTGATCCTCGCCGGGCTCGCTGTCGATGACCAGCCCGGTGTCCTTGAGCGCGGCGGCCCCATAGTCCGCGAACACGGAGGCCAGGTTCTGCCATCCATCGGGCGCGTAGCCCAATCCATAGCGCGCCGCGATCTCTCCGGAAAGACCGCGGCCCTTGAGGTAGTCGATCGCGGCCTTCGATTTCTTGAGCTCCGCGCGGTAATACGCGAGCGCATCCATCATGCGCGATGCGAGATCGGGACCAACGCCCGCCGGTCGCGCTCCCGGCTGGGCGCGCGTATCGGGCACCTCCATGCCGAGCGATTCCGCGAGCGTGCGGATGGCCTCGGGATACGCGAGCCCCGAGTATTCCATGAGGAATCCGATCGCATTGCCATGCGCGCCGCAGCCGAAGCAGTGATAGAACTGCTTCGAGGGGCTCACCGTGAACGAGGGTGTCTTCTCGTTGTGGAACGGGCAGCACGCCGTGAAGTTGGACCCCGCCTTCTTCAGCTTCACGTAGCGGTCGACGACGTCGACGATGTCGACCCGTCCCAGCAGCGACTGGATGAACTCCTGCGGGATCATGACCGTAGGCTACGTCATTCGCGCGCGGCGGGAAACGCCGCGCATGCTGCGGCGCCGCAAGCTCAACCGGCGAGCCTGGCCTTCACGAGCGCCGAAACCTGGCCCATGTCGGCGCGGCCGGCGAGCCTCGGCTTCACCA
This sequence comes from uncultured Burkholderiales bacterium, assembly GCA_964403515.1. Lineage (GTDB taxonomy): Bacteria > Pseudomonadota > Gammaproteobacteria > Burkholderiales > Usitatibacteraceae > Usitatibacter. The sequence continues at coordinate 22,784 of CAYOGL010000014.1, forward strand.
CGCCCATCACCTTGCCCATGTCCGCCGGCGACTTCGCGCCGGTGCTCGCGACCGCCTCGGCGATCACGGCCTCGACCTCCGCCTGCGACATTCTCTTGGGCAAGTAGGTCTCGACCACGGAGATCTCGTATTTCTCCTTGTCGGCCAGGTCGGTCCGGGCCGCCTTCTCGTACTGCGCGATCGAGTCCTTGCGCTGCTTGATCATCTTCTCGATCACCGCGACCACCCCGGCATCGTCGAGCGTCACGCGCTCGTCGACCTCGCGTTGCTTGACGGCGGCCAACAACAGGCGCAGCGCCCCGAGTCGCTCGGTCTCGCGCGCCTTCATCGCGGCCTTCATGTCCTCGTTCAGTTGCTCGCGCAAAGCCATGGCGTTGCTCCTCGCATGCGCCGGGAACGCGAGGCCCCGGCATTCCGCAAAACGACAGCGGCGAGCGGGGCATGCGCCCGGCTCGCCGCGATGAATCGGTGTGCGCCCGCCCTAGTAGAGCTTCGGCGGCAGCATCTGCGCGCGCATGCGCTTGTAACGGCGCTTCACGGCCGCGGCATGCTTGCGCTTGCGTTCGGCGGTGGGCTTCTCGTAGAACTCGCGCGCGCGCAGCTCGGTGAGCAGGCCCGTCTTCTCGACCGCACGCTTGAAGCGGCGCAGGGCGACGTCGAACGGCTCGTTTTCCTTGACTCGGACGATCGGCATGGATTGATACGGATATTCGGTTCCGGAGAATCACGCATAATATCAGGATTTTGCCCCACCGAAAAGCTCCGGGCCGCTTCCCCTGCTCATCCTCGGCATCGAAACCTCCTGCGACGAGACCGGCGTGGCGCTGTATGACACGCGGGACGGCCTGCTCGGCGATGCGTTGCATTCCCAGGTCGAGCTGCACGCGCTCTACGGCGGTGTGGTGCCCGAGCTCGCATCGCGGGACCACGTGCGCCGCATCCTGCCGCTCCTGCGTTCGGTCCTCGAGCGGTCCGACCGCACCATGCGCGACATCGATCTCGTCGCCTTCACCCAGGGCCCGGGCCTCGGCGGCGCGCTGCTGGTGGGTGCCGCGGTCGCCGCGGGCGTCGGCCTCGCGCTCGATCGGCCCGTGGTCGGGATCCATCATCTGGAGGGACATCTCCTGTCGCCGCTGCTCGCCGAGCCACGGCCCGAGTTCCCGTTCATCGCGCTCCTCGTGTCGGGCGGCCACACGCAACTCATGCGCGTCGACGGCGTGGGCCGATACGCGCTGCTGGGAGAAACGCTCGACGATGCCGCCGGCGAGGCATTCGACAAGACCGCCATGTTGCTCGGGCTCGGCTATCCCGGGGGACCGGCGCTCGCTCGCCTCGCGCAGAACGGCGACGCCGGACGCTTCGATCTGCCGCGGCCCATGCTGCACAGCGGCGATCTCGATTTCAGCTTCAGCGGACTGAAGACCGCCGTGCTCACACGTCTGCGTGCGCTCGGTGCGCCGGACGCCCGCACCCGCGCCGATCTCGCCGCCTGTTTCCAGGCCGCGATCGTCGACGTCCTCGTGGCGAAAAGCATCGGGGCGCTCGAGCAGGAAGCGCTCGAGCGCCTGGTCGTCGCCGGCGGCGTGGGCGCCAACCAGGCCCTGCGTGCGCAGCTCGCGGAAGCGCTGCGCGAGCGCGGCGGCGACGTCTTCTTTCCACCGCTTCGCCTGTGCACCGACAACGGCGCGATGATCGCCTTCGCGGCCGCCCTCAAACACGCGAGCGGCCATCCGGGAGAGACCGATTTCCGCATCCACCCGCGATGGGACCTCGCGGAAGCCGCCGCCGGCGGCCCTCAGTCGACGCCACGCCGGTAGGCGACCTCGGCCTCGTCCACTGCCTTCTGCGCCGCCTCCACCTCCGCCTGCAGGCGATCCAGGCGCTGGAAGTACTGCTCGTTCGGAACGCGCGAGGGGCACACGGTCGTGCCGGTCGTCGTCTTGTAGCAGTTGGAGCGCGCGACCTGGGGAGAGCCGGCCGCCGGTCGCACGCCCTGGACGAACTGCCATTCATCGGGATTCGGTTCGGTCGCCTCGGCGAGCGCCTTGCGCGCGAGGTCGAGGCGCGCGCGCGCCTGCGCAAGGTTCTGCTCGAGCCGGGCGCGCGTCTCGCGGCGCTGCGTGAGCATGTCGGTGGGGGCCGCCTCCGGCAGTGCCGGCACCGCTTGCGTCGTCCCGCTGGGCGCCGCGGGCGGCGCCACGGCGTGCGCCGCGGGATCGACATCCACGCGCGTGACCTTGCCATGGAAGCCCTTGGGCGGCGCGTCGCCGTAATGCACCCCGCCGTCCTTGTCCGTCCATTTGTAGAACGTGACGGCGGAGGCGTTCATCGCGGCGGAAACGGCCAAGGCCGCGCACACCGACAACGCCGCGGCGCGCGTCCGCCCGGTACGCCGGCTATCGCTCGCCTTCCACCTTCTTGAGATCATCCTGCGCCTCCTCGACAGCCCGCTCGAGCTCCTCCAGCCGTTGCTGGTAAGCCTGCGTGGGAACCGCGCGCGATCCGCCGCCCACCTTGCCCACGAAGCGGATGTCGTCCTCGCCGGGATGGGCGCGCGCCTCCTCGAGCGCCTTGCGCGCGCGCTCGAGCCTTTCCTTCGACTCGCGAACCGCCTTGGAGTTGTCGGCGGGCGGCGTGAATTCGCCGGGTTTCGGCTTCGGAAGGGTCGCCGTGTTCGATTGCGGGTTCACGTCGATGCGGATCACCTGGCCGTCGAAGTCCTTCGGCGCTTCCTGCGCGTACGTGACCTTGCCGTCCTTCGAGATGAGCTTGTAGAGCACCTGAGCGGATGCGGGCGGCGCGACGAGCCCCGCGAGCGCGGCGATCACGATCCAGCCATTCACGGCAAGGCGCATGCGGTCTCCTAGGCGGCCGCGGCGCGTCGCGCGCCGCATACCGCGCAGTCGGGGTCGCGCGCGAGCCGCACCTCGTGCCAGCGCGTCGCGAGCGCATCGAAGAGCAGCAGGCGCCCGGCCAGCGTCTCGCCGATGCCCGCGACGAGCTTGATCGCCTCGAGCGCCTGCAGCGTACCGATCACGCCGACCAGAGGCGCGAACACGCCCATGGTGGCGCAGCGCTCCTCCGCCGATTGCGCATCCTCGCCGAAGAGGCAGTGGTAGCACGGCGCATCGGCGCGCCGCAGGTCGAACACCGCGATCTGGCCGTCGAAGCGGATGCCGGCGCCGGAGACCAACGGCTTGCGCGCGGCGACGCATGCCCGATTCAACGCATGGCGCGTCGGGAAGTTGTCCGAGCAGTCGAGCACCACGTCGGCCTGGCGGACAAGCGCCTGCAGCCGTTCGGGGCTCGCGCGCTCCTCGAGCGCCTCGATGGTGACCTCCGGGTTGATCGTGGCGATCGTCGCCGCCGCCGAAGCGGCCTTCGCGCGCCCGATCGCGTCCACGCGGTGGACGATCTGCCGCTGCAGGTTCGTGAGGTCGACCCGGTCGCCGTCGCAGACCGTGATGCGGCCGAGGCCGCTCGAGGCGAGATACATGAGCGCCGCCGAGCCGAGTCCGCCGGCACCCACGACGAGAGCGCGCGCGCAGAGGAGACGCTCCTGCGCCTCCTCTCCGAACTCGTTCAGCAGGAGATGCCGGCTGTAGCGAAGGCGCTGCTGGTCGTCCACGCGCGCCCGGCCCGCCGGCCCGGGATTACTTGACCTCCGCGGCGGCGCTCGCCGTCGCGGTGATCGGCAGCCCCTTCAGGTGGTTCAGCGCCGCGGCGAGCTGCAGGTCGATCTTCTTGCCGTTGGCGTCCTTCTTCGGCTCCTCGGCCTTGCCGACCGCCTTCAGCGCGCTGGCGGTCTTGCCCGTGGCGCCCGGACCCGCGACCTTGTCGGTCGGCTTGCCCTTCGATGGCGTCCCCGTCGGGATCTTGCTGTCCTCGATGGGCAGGTGGTGCTCGAGGTCCGCTTCGCGCAGCAGCACCTTCTGGTCGGATCCGTCCTCGACCACGATGTCGGGCGCGATGCCCTTGGCCTGGATCGAGCGCCCGGACGGCGTGTAGTAACGCGCGGTGGTGAGCTTCACGGCCTGGTTGTTCGGCAGCGGCAGGATCGTCTGCACCGAGCCCTTGCCGAACGTCTGGGTACCGATGATGGTCGCGCGATGCTGGTCCTGCAGCGCGCCGGCCACGATCTCCGAGGCGGACGCCGAGGCGCCGTTCACGAGCACCACGAGCGGCACGTTCTTCACGGCCGCGGGCAGCTTGCCGATGTAGTCGTCCTTGAACGCGCCGCGCACGTAGTTTTCCTTGGTCGCGGTCAGGCGCATCTTCGCATCCTCGGTGCGGCCGTCCGTGTAGACGACGAGCGCGTTCTTGGGCAGGAACGCGGCCGAGACGGCGACCGCGGAATTCAGCAGCCCGCCGGGGTTCATGCGCAGGTCGAGGACGAGGCCCTTGAGGTCGCCGCCGCTCTGCTTGTACAGGTCGTTGATCGCGCTCACCAAGTTCTCGCCGGTGTGCTCCTGGAATTGGGTGATGCGCACGAGGCCGTAGCCAGGCTCGAGCATGCGCGCCTTCACGCTCTTCACGCGGATCACGTCGCGGCGCACGACGAACTCGAGCGGCTCGGTCTCGCCCTTGCGCAGCACCGTGAGCTTCACCTCGGTGTTCGGCTTGCCGCGCATGCGCTTCACGGCGTCGGAGAGCGTGATGCCCTTCAACGACACGTCGTCGAGCTTGATGATGAGGTCGCCGGCCTTCACGCCCGCCTTGTACGCCGGCGTGTCCTCGATCGGCGCGACCACCTTCACGAAGCCATCCTCGGCGCCGACCTCGATGCCGAGGCCGCCGAACTCGCCCTGCGTGCCGACCTGCAGGTCGCGATACGCATCCTGGTCGAGGAACGCGGAATGGGGATCGAGCCCGGTCACCATGCCGTTGATGGCCTCCTTCAGCAGCTTGCGGTCGTCGACCGGCTCGACGTAGTCGGTCTTGATGCGACCGAACACCTCGGTGAACAGGCGCAGGTCGTCGACGGGCAGCTGGAGCGCGCTCGTCTGACGGTCCGCCACCGCGGAAAAATGCAGGCTCGCCGCGACGCCGAGCACCGCACCGAAGGCCACGAGACCCAACTGCTGAAGCTTCTTGCCCATTCCTCTTCCCTTGGTCCCTCGGGGGACCTGTTGCCTTGACTCAAGACCGCCCGCGCCCTCAGGGGGCCGCCCATTTCAACGGATCGAACGGTTTCCCGTCCCGGCGCAACTCGAAGTATAGACCCGATTCCGCGCTGTCACCCGAGGCGCCCACGCTCGCCACGGGGTCGCCGGCGCGGACCCGGTCGCCCACCCGCCGCAACAGCCCCTCGTTGTACCCGTAGAGGCTCATGAAACCCCCGCCGTGGTCGAGGATGAGGAGGTTTCCGAAGCCCCGCAACCAGTCCGCGTAGACCACCCGGCCGTCCGCCACCGCGTGCACGGTTTCACCGGTAACGGCGCGGATGAAGAGTCCCTTCCAGCTGGCGCCCGATTCCTCCCGGGCGCCGCCGAAGTGGTTCATGAGCTCGCCCCGGACGGGCAGATGCAACTTCCCCTTGAGGCTCGCGAATGGACGCGCGGCGAGCGAAGCATCGGCCACCTCGTCCACGGCTTTGCCCTTGCGCTTGCCCGGGGCCGGCTTCGCCGCGAGGGCGCGGGCGATCTCCTCGACGAGCCGCGACAACCGCGACTCGTCGCGCTTGAGACGTCCGATCTCGCGCTTGCCGCGCGCGATCTCGCCCGCCAGGCGAGCGACCAACGCGGCCCGCGCCGCCCGCTCGCTCTCGAGGCGGCGCGTCTCGCGCGCCTGCTCGGCCTCGTTCTGGGCCAGCTCGTCGCGGCGCGCGCGCGCATCGGCCTCGAGCGCCGCGAGCTCATCGCCCTTGTGCTTGAGCTCGGCGATCAGGTCCGCCCGCGCGCGCTGGATGTACGCGTAGTACTCGAGGTGGCGCGCCGCATCCGCCGGGTTGCGCCCCTCGAGCGCGAGGCGCAGCCGATCGGGAACGCCTTGCTCGTACTGCAGGCGCAAGAGGCGCGCGGCGAGTGCCTGCTGCTGGGCCGCCCCGGCGCGCATGGTGTCCTCCTTCTGCGTGATCGAAGCGAGCTCGCCTTCGAGCGCGCGGCGACGCTGCGTGAGATCGAAGAGCGCGCGGTGCGCTTCGTTCATCGCCTTCGCACTCTGGCGCAACTCGTCGGCCGCAGCGCCGCGCGATTCCTCGGCGGCATCGAGGCGGGCCTGCAGCTTCTCGATGCGTCCGCGCAGCTCGCGCAGCTGCCGCTCGCTCGCCTTCGGGTCGGCGGCCGCGGCGGCGGCGCCATGAGCGAGGACCACGAGGACTGCGAGGACGCGCCGCAGCCGCCCGCAGTTCATCCGGCTTTCTGGGCCTTCGCCTGGTTCGCCACCGCGTTCATCGCCTGCGATACCGCGTCGGCGTCACCGAGATAGTAGCGACGCAGCGCGCGCAGGTTGTCGTCGAGCTCGTAGACCAACGGGATACCCGTCGGCACGTTCTCGGCGACGATCGCCTCGTCGGACATCGCGTCGAAATACTTGATCAGGGCGCGCAGGCTGTTGCCGTGCGCCGCGATGAGCACCCGCTCGCCGGCTGCGACGCGCGGTGCGACGCGCTCGTTCCAGAAGGGGACGACCCGTGCCACCGTGTCCTTCAGGCATTCCGTGCGCGGAACCTGGCCCGCGCGCAGCGCGCCGTAGCGCGGATCGCGGCTCGCGTCGCGCTCATCGCCCTCCGGCAGCGCCGGCGGCGGCACGTCGTAGCTGCGCCGCCAGGTCATCACCTGCGCCTCGCCGAACTTCGCCGCCGTTTCCGCCTTGTTGAGGCCCTGCAGCGCGCCGTAGTGGCGCTCGTTCAGGCGCCAATCCTTCTCCACCGGGATCCACAGCAGGTCCATCTCCTCGAGCACGAAGTTGAGGGTGCGGATCGCGCGCTTGAGCACGGAAGTGAACGCCATGTCGAACGTGTAACCCTCTTCGCGCAGCAAGCGGCCCGCCGCGCGCGCCTCCTCGATGCCCTTCGCGCTCAGGTCGACATCCTTCCATCCGGTGAAGCGGTTTTCCTGGTTCCAGGCGCTTTCGCCGTGGCGCAGCAAGACGAGCCTTTTCATCCCGTCATGTTAGCAAACGATCGACGCGCCTCCCGGCGCTGACTACACTGGCGATTTTCGGAATTTCCGCTCGTGGCTTTTCCATCGGCGCGCGAGGAGCTTCGGTCCGGCTGCCGCGAGATGGTGCCGGTGCTCCTCGGCACGATTCCCTTCGGCTTCGTCGCCGGCGTCGCCGCAGTCGCTTCCGGCATGACGCCATGGCAGGGCATGGCGCTCTCGCTGTTCTCGTTCTCGGGGATCGCGCAACTCATCGCGAGCCAGCTCGTCGCCGCGCACTCGCCGCCGCTCGTGACGATCGCGGGCGCCTTCGTCGTGAGCCTGCGCTTCCTGATGTACAGCGCCACGATCGCCCCGCATCTCGCGCACCTCGACCGGCGTTGGCGGCTGATGCTCGCCTTCCTGATGACCGACCAGAGCTTCGCCGCGAGCGTGCGCCGCTACAACGAGCCCGGCGATGCGCCCCAACGCCACTGGCACTTCCTCGGCGCCGCCCTCACGCTCTACGTCTCGTGGCAGACCGCCGTGCTGGTCGGCGTCGTCGCGGGCGCGCAGGTCCCGGCGAGCTGGTCGCTCGACTTCGCGGTCGTGCTCACCTTCATCGCGCTCCTCGTGCCCGCGGTGCGTTCGCGGATCGACCTCGCGGCGGCAACGGTGGCGGGCGCCGTATCGCTGATCGCCGCCGGATTGCCTTACCGCCTCGCGCTGGTCGTCGCCTCGATCGCCGGCATCGCGGTGGGCATGGCGCTCGAGAAATGGAGCGGGCGATGAGCACGTGGCTCGCGATCGCCGGCGTGGCCGTTTCCACGTTCCTGCTGCGCGCATCCTTCATGGCCTTCGTAGACCCGCATCGTTTCCCGCCCTGGTTCCGGCGCGCGCTCGCCTACGTGCCGCCGTCGGTGCTCGCCGCAATCGTGCTTCCGGGCCTCGCGATGGCCGAGGGAACGCTCGACCTATCGCCCCGCAACCCGCGTCTCGTGGCGGGACTGGTCGCCATCGCGGCCACCATCCGCCTGCGCAGCACGCTCGCGGCGATCGCGATCGGCATGGCCGCGCTATGGCTCGCGCAATGGCTGCTCGCGTCGCTGGCGTGACCCGGTCGCGCAGATTCCCGTCTGCTAAAATTGCTGTTTTGCCGCAGGGCGTCGCATCGTGGGTGAATTCCTCCTCCAGCACATCGCGCTCGTCGCGCTCCTCGTGGGCAGCGGCGCGGTGCTGATATGGCCGGAGCTCTCGCGCCTCATCGGCGCGAGCAACGAGATCGGAACCCTCGAGGCCACGCGGCTCATGAACCAGCCGACCACGCTCGTGCTCGACGTGCGCGAGAGCGGCGAATACGCCGCCGGACACCTCCCGCGCGCGCGCCACATCGCGCTCAAGGAGCTGGAGCAGCGCGTGGGCGAGCTGGCGAAGTACAAGGAAAAGCCGGTGATCGTGACGTGCCGCTCGGGCCCGCGCTCGGGCGCGGCCTGCCGGGTGCTGAAACGTGCCGGGTTCACGACGGTCTACCAGCTCAAGGGCGGCATGGGCGCCTGGCAGCAGGCGAGCCTGCCCGTCGAAAGGTGAAACGATGGCGAAGGTGAGGATGTACGCGACCGGCGTATGCCCGTATTGCCAGATGGCGGAACGGTTGCTGCGGTCGAAGGGCGTGACCGAGATCGAGAAGATCCGCGTGGACCTCGATCCGAAGCAGCGCGAGGAAATGATGCAACGCACGGGACGGCGCACGGTCCCCCAGATCTACGTCGGCGACCGCCACGTGGGCGGCTACGACGACCTCGCGGCGCTCGACCGCACCGGCGAGCTCGACCCCCTGCTCGGCACGCCATAACGCGGCCTCCACGCCGCCCGACCCGAAGGAAGCCCGATGAGCGAAGCGCAGAACACCAACCAGCCCGTCTTCTCGATCGAGAAGGTGTACGTGAAGGACCTCTCCCTCGAGATCCCGAATGCGCCGCAGGCATTCCTCGAGCGCGAGGCCCCGAGCGTCGACATCCAGCTGCACCACAATTCCACCGGCGTCGAGGACGGGGTCTACCAGACCGTGCTCACGGTCACCGTCACCGCGAAGGTCGGCGAGAAGACGCTCTTCCTCATCGAGGCCGCCCAGGCCGGCATCTTCGTCGTGCGCAACGTGCCGGCCCCGGAGCTCGAAGCCGTGCTCGGCATCGCGTGCCCGAACATCCTCTTCCCCTACGTGCGCGAAGTGATCTCGGACATGTCCGCCCGCGCCGGATTCCCGCCGGTGGTCCTGAGCCCCGTGAACTTCGAGGCGATCTACCAGGCGCAGCGCGATCCCCAGCCGGCCCCTGCCGCGCCGCAGATCATCACGCCGGTCTCGCACTGACGCGATGAAGCGCGCGGTCGCCGTCCTCCTCGCCGTCGCGAGCGTCGGTGCGGCCGCCGCCGAATACCGCTCGCTGGCGGACAAGCCCGCGATCCTCTACGACGCGCCGTCGGGCCGCGCCGACCGCCTCTTCGTCGCAAGCCGCTTCTATCCGTTCGAGCTGCTCGTGAAGCTCGACCAGTGGACGAAGGTGCGCGATGCGAACGGCGAGGTGGCGTGGATCGAGAACAAGGCGTTCGGCGATCGCGCCATGGCGCTCGTCACCGTGCCCGTGGCCGACGTGCATGCCGCGCCCGATCCGAGCTCGCCGCTCGTGTTCGAGGCGTACAAGCACGTGCTGCTGGAGATCGCCGACAAGCCGGCCGACGGCTGGGTGAAGGTGCGCCACCGCGACGGGCAGGAAGGTTTCGTGCGCACGAGCCAGGTGTGGGGCGTCTGAGGCGATGCCGGCGGCTCCGCGCGAGCCGATGAAGATCGCCGTGCTCGGGGCGGGCGCGTGGGGATCGGCGCTCGCGATTTCGCTCGGTGCCGCGCACGGGGTGACGCTGTGGGCGCGCCACGAGGCCGAGCGCGAAGCGCTGCGCGCGGCGCGTCGCAGCCGCTATCTTCCGGAAGTCGCCATTCCCGGGACCGTCGCGATCGCGGGCACGCTCGACGAAGCGCTCGCGGATCGCGATCTCGCATTGGTCGTCGTGCCGACCGCCGGCCTGCGCGAGACCGCGCAGCGCATCGCGCGGAGCCGGCCCGCATGCCCGCGCTTGCTCTGGGCATGCAAAGGCTTCGAGCCGGCGACCGGCCGCCTGCCGCACGAGGTCGTCGCCGAATGCCTGCCGGATGCGGTGCGCACCGGCGTGCTCTCCGGCCCGAGCTTCGCGCTCGAGGTGGCCCGCGCGCAGCCGACCGCGCTCGTGCTCGCGTCATCGGATGCGGATTTCGCCGCGTCGACCGCCGCCGCGCTGAACGCCGCACGCCTGCGCCTGTACTCGAGCAGCGACGTGGTCGGCGTCGAGCTGGGCGGCGCGGTGAAGAACGTGATCGCCATCGCCGCCGGCATCGCCGACGGCCTCGGCCTCGGGCTGAATGCCCGCGCCGCGCTCGTCACCCGCGGGCTCGCGGAGATGGTGCGGCTCGGCGTGGCGCTCGGCGGCCGGGCCGAAACCTTCATGGGGCTCGCCGGCATCGGGGATCTCGTGCTCACGTGCACCGGCCAGCTCTCGCGCAACCGGCAGGTCGGCCTGCAGCTCGCGGACGGCCGGGCCCTCGATGCGATTCTCGCCGAGCTCGGCCACGTGGCCGAGGGCGTTCATTCCGCCGCCGAGGTGCGCAAACGCGCCCACCGTCTCGGCATCGACATGCCGATCGTCGAGGCGGTATGCGCGGTACTGTTCGAAGGTGAGGCGCCGGATGCCGCCGTGCGCCGCCTGCTCGCGCGCGAGCCGAAGGCGGAGTGAGCACGCCGTTCAGTACGTGAGCGTGACGGTGAGCGAGTCGCCGTAGCTTCCGGCCGAGATGTTCTGCAACCCCGGGATGCGCGCATAGATCGTGAAGGTGATCGACGCCGAGCCCTTGTTCGGCACGGTGATGCTCTGCGTGAGCGTGTCCACGCCGACGGTCTGTCCCCACACCGAGAACCGGCCACCGTCCTGGTAGAGGTTGTAAGCGAGCTGGTCGCTACCGGTCGTGGAACGCATCGCCCTGTTGCTGATGCCGCCGGAGCTCGCGCTCGGGCCGATCCCCATCGTGACCGGGAAGGTCGCGTTGCCGCCGGTGCGCGTGCAGGTCACGGTGATCGAGCCGATGGAATCGAGCGGCGCGCTGGTGTCGCCGAAGTACGTGCCGAGATTCAGGGCGAGATTGCCGGCGGTGCACGACGGTGCCGCGCGCGCGGCGCCGGCCGCTGCGAGGCCGCACGCGACCAGGCACGCGCTAAGGAATGTCGCAGGTCTGCACATCGCGCAGGTCGGCCACGGGTTCGTCGGTCGACGGCACCATCACGGTGAAACGGCAGGGACGGCCGTCGATTTCCACCTCCGCCCGATAATCCCCGGGAGGAACGTTTTCCACGTAGAACTCCCCGCCGGTTCCGGTGGGGACCTCGAGCGGCTTACCCTCGACCACGAGGGTGACCAGCACGGAATCGAGCGGCAGGCTGCGTCCGTCACGGCGGTATCGCAACGACCCGCTGGCGGCCGTCACCTTGCGCACGTTGAACACCACGGTGTATCCGGTGTGCGGTTGCGGCACGATCACTTGCGACTTCGCCGCGATGCCGTAGCTGATCGGGATATCCTTGTCTTCGATGGTGATGTGGTTTTCCACATAGGACACGAGGCGCGGCAGGAAGAGCCGGCCGGACGCATCCGTCTTGCCGGACGTCTGGCTGTTGAGGCGCACGCGCACGTTGGCCAGCGGGGGCTCGATCTGCACGACCGCGAAGCTGTCCGCCGTCGGCCGGCTCAGGCCGAAGCGATGCGCGACGTAGGCGAACGATCCGCTCCACGACGCGTTCACACTGCTGTTCTGGCCGTTCGGCGAAGAGGCCAGGCTGCCGTTGAGCTGCAATTCCCCGATCCGCGTCCGGTCGTCGAGCGAGGGAGTGATTGTATTGAACCGGCCGCCCGGCGCGGCCGATCGCTCCATCGCGAGGTGATACCCGAGCCCCTCGCCCTCGGAGATGATGTTGCCGAAATCGAGCGCGGCGGTACGGACGCCGCCGGCCGAGTGGTACGAGGCCGTCGTGACGAAGTCGGGCCTCGGCACGTACTGCAAGCCCACGTCGAACTGGGAACCGGCGCCGAGGCCGGTCATCCGGTGATAGCTCGAGTGCACGCTCCACTCGGAACGCGCGCCGAGCGAGATCGAGTAGGTCAGGGCCGAGTCGCGCGTCGGCTGTTCGCCCGCGTTCCGCACATAGCGCTCCGAAACCGACAGCGTGCCGAAGCGCTCCTCGCCATAGCTCACCGAGACGAACTCGTCGCGCAGCGGCAGACCCGAAGCGAACTCGGGCCGCAGGAAGGCGAAGTCCGCGGACGCGCGGTGGATCGCCGCGGTGCCGGAAAAGCGACCGCTCTGGAACGTGTATTGGAGCGCGCCGGCATGGCCGTTGCGCCGCTGGGCGCGGTCCCGGCTCGCGAGCAGCGCGAGCGACACGACGCCGAGCCGATCGCTGCGCAGGACGACCGAAGGGCCGGCGTTCGCGAAGTCGCGCGTTCCTTCGCTGTGGACGCCGACCGTCCACCAGTCGTTCAGGCCGACCCGGTGCGTCGCGGAGAACGCCGCTTCGCGAAAGTCCGCGCTCTCGGTGGCGGCGTTCTGCCGGATCGCGCCGACCTGGTAGCTGAAGTCCTGAAGGCCGGGCGCGAGTGCCTGGTCGGCGAAATAGAAGGGAAAGAGGATCGTGCGCTGGTTGCCCGCCACGTCGCGCACGACGATGCGGACGTCGCGCTGGCCCGTGATGTAGCTCACGTTGCCGATCTCGAACGGGCCGGGCGCGACGCGCTGCCGGTACACCTGCAGGTTGCCGACGTAGAACGTGACGTCGGACGGCAGGTCGACGGTGCCGCTGTAGGCGGCCGTCGGTTGACGGACGAAATACGGGTCGAGCTCGAACGAGCGCGAGTAGCTCAGGCCGCCGAGGATGGCTCCGCCGGTGAGCTCCGTCGGCGTCAGGAAGAAGTCGCCTGCGATGAAACGCGTGAGCCGCTTCGGATCGTCCTTCACCAGTTGCGTGAGGCCGCGCACCGAGATCGAACGATCGCCCGAATCGAAGTGCATGTACTGGTTGCGCAAGAGCCAGCCCCGGTACGCGAGGTCGCTCTCCGTGGTGAAGCTCCACTCCCGACCGACGTGCCGGGTGTCGGTTCCCGCGATGCTGTAGGTCAGCAAGGCGCTCACGTCGCGCGACACGGTGACGGGCTCGTGCACGTCGCTGCGGTAGCGGAACACCTGGCGGGGAAAGAAAGCGGCGGGAAACACCATGCGCAATTCGATGGCCGCTTCGTCGAAGCTCACGCGCGCACCGGGCACTTCGTTCGCGAACACGAACGTTTCCCCTTCGATGCGGGTGCGCGGTGACCGCGGCGGCATCCGGACCCACCTTTCCAGCGCGGCAGACGGGATGAGGAATTCACCGCCCGGTGTCATGAACGCGCGGCTGTCCGCGGCGGACATCCCGTTCACGTTCAGGCTGACGATGAGCTCCTGCAGCCCGGCCGGCGCCGGTCGAAACGACTCGCCACCGGTCGAAGCGGCCAGTTCCCGCGACAGCGTCAAGGCAAGCGGCAGCGGGCTCGGTGGCACGGCGCTCGGGGCGGCGCCGGCGGGAAATGCGTGCAGGGAAGGCGTGATCCTGAGCTCGAGCGCATCGGCCGCGCTGGGCCCGGCGATTGACGACGCGACGACCGCCATTGCGCATGCGGCGGCGATCGGTATGTGGAAATCGAGGGCTCGAGCATGACGGGCCGGCCGGCGGATGCGGGCAGCGCGGATCGTCGTCAGGAATGTTCGCAAAGCGCCGGAGCGGCGTTGAACGACCGCTTGACTGTCGTCCCCTCGCCATGCGCGACCAGTTCCAGGGTTCCGGACCCGATGCACTTCGCCGCGTCCATGCGGATCTCGAACGTGTGCGCGACGCCGGGCAGGATGTACGTGCCGTAGGATTGCGCGAGCGAATCCTTGTCGCGCATCACGTCGAGCGTGTCGAACTTGACGCTCTCGTTGCCCTGGTTGCGCATCGTCACCCACAGCTTGCCCTTCTCGATCCGCGGCTCGTCCATGGCCACGTCGCGCCTCGGCGCCTTCGGCGCGACGAAGACCGCGACGCCGAAGCGCAGGACGACGCGCACCTGGGCCGGCCCGGTCTGCTTCGACTTGGCCGGCGCCGGCATCTCCGCGATGTAGAGGCGATACGCCTTTTCCGCGTCTGCCGGCGGGCCCTTCACACCGACACGGATGATGCGCTTGCCGTGGGGCGCTATCGAGAAGATCTGCGGGAAGAAGATGAGGTCGTGGCTCTCGGCGTATTCGTCCTTGCCGTCCGGCGTCTGGTGCCACGCCGCCAGGGTCACCTGGAAAGCGGTCTCTTCGTCGCCGTCGTTGTCCACGGTGATCGTGGTGGTGCGGTCGCCCGCGCCGAAATCGACGCGCATGGGCGACACCCCGAACGACGAGGCGAGCGCCGGCCCTGCGATCACCGACGCGATCGCGAGGATCCAGGCGGCGAGTCGCGCCCGCATCATGGCGAGAGCGTCAACACCACGGTGTCGGTGTAGCTCGTGGCGATCGCGTTCTGGAATTGCGCCGGCGTGATCGTGCCCTGGATCTGCACGTTCGTAGCGGTGTTCTTCGGCGTTGTACCGCTGATCGGGATATTGAGCGTGTACGCCAGGAAATTCGTCCCTCCGGAATCCGCCATGCGCGGCTGGCCGGTACCGAGCTTGTGGAGCCCGTCGTTCGACGTGATCGTGTACGACGCCGGGTTGCCCGAGCCGGTGCAGCTGAACGTGAGCGTCAATGGAGTCGCGGTCGCGTTCGTCGCCGAAGACGGATCGACCGTTCCGAAGGTGAGCGTGCCCGTCGTCGTGCTGAACGTGCAGTTGTTCTTGCTGAGCACCGTCGCGCTCGCGGAGAGCGCATACGTGCCGGCCGCATGGCTCGCCGAGGCGAGGACGAGGAGCGACGCGCCCGCGGCCCACCGGGCGCAGCCACGAAAGTTTCCGCCTCGAGATCGATGTCGCGTCCTCATGCCCTCGCTCACGGGGTGATGCTCACCGTCAAGGTGTCAGTGTAAGTCGCCGCGGCCGCGCCGCTGTACTGGGTCGAAGTGATCGTGCCGTTCACGGTCAGCGTCTTGTCGGTGCCCGTGCCGAAGCCGCTGCCCGAGCCCCCGCTCACCGAGCTCACCGTGTACACGATCGCGTTGATGCCGTTCAGCAGCCGGTGGTTGCCGCCGCTGTCGTTCGCGCCCGTGAACGCGAAAGCAGGCGCCTGGCCATTGGTGCACTTGTACGTGATCGTCGTGCTCGCCGTCGCGTTCGTTCCCAGCGTCGTGTCGATGCCGCCGGTCGTGTTCGTGAACACCAGCGTCTGCCCGGATGCCTGCGTGACCGAGCACTTGCCGATCACGCTCGCGGTGAGCGCGACCGTGGCGGTATTTCCCGCGCGCGCGCCGGCCGGGATCGCAAGCGCGACCGCCGCGAGCAGCGCGCAGGCGATCGGGATGCGGGCAACGGACGTCATGGGCTAAAAAAGGGCCTCAGCGCCGACGCTGAAGCCCCGATTCGACGAGCGGGCGGGAAAGACGCGGCGCTACTGGATCGTCAGCGTGATGCTGTCGCCGTAGTCGCTGTGATACGGCGCGTTCTGCGCGTCGGTCACCGCGACGCTCACCTGCACCTGCGCGGCGATCGACGTGCCCGTGCCAAACCCCTGGCCGGCACCGCCGCCCGCGGCCAGGCTGGGCGTGTAGTTGATCGTGTCCGTCGGCGTGGCCGTGCTCTTCAGGTACCACGACGAGGTCGTACCCGTATTCGCGCTCTTGAACGTGACCGCCGGCGTGTAGCCCTTGGTGCAGTTGTACGTGATCGCCGAGGCGCTGCCCGTGCCGACGGAGGCCGAGGCCGACGTCGGATCGATGGTGAAGTTGATGGTGTCCGAACCGGAAACGCTGCATTTCGCCGAGACACTCGCGGTGACGGTGATGGTCGCCGTGTTGCCCGACAGCGCAGGCACCGCGAAGGTCAGGCCCGCCGCGGCCAATGCGGCAGCCAATGCCCTCGTTTTCATGGTCGCTCCTCTTCTTGCCACTGCCGGCTCGTTGTCTCCGCATCGAGCATCGTGCCGACGACCGCGTTACTGGATCGTCAGCGTGATGCTGTCGCCATAGTCGCTGTGATAGGGCGCGTTCTGCGCGTCGGTCACCGCGACGCTGACCCGCGCCTGCGCCGCGATCGCCGTTCCTGCGCCGAATCCCTGGCCGGCGCCGCCACCCGCAGCCAGGCTGGGCGTGTAATTCACGGTGTCCGTGGGTGTGGCGGTACTCTTCAGGTACCACGACGACGTCGAGCCCGAATTCGCGCTCTTGAACGTGACGGCCGGCGTGTAGCCCTTGGTGCAGTTGTACGTGATCGCCGAGGCGCTGCCCGTCCCGACGGAGGGCGAGGCCGAAGACGGATCGATCGTGACGCTGATCGTGTCCGAACCCGACACGCTGCACTTGGCCGAAACGCTCGCGGTCACGGTCACCGTTGCCGTATTGCCGGCCAGCGCGGGCACCGCCAAAGTCAGGCCGGTCAGCGCCAGCGCGGCTGTCAATAACTTTGTCTTCATCGCTATTCCTCTTCCCCTTGGCGGCTCGTTGACGGGCACTCGCCACAGGGTCTTTTCCCCTGTGCGTGCCTACTTTGCCGCCGGTTCTCCCCAAAAAGCGGTGCATTATTTCACAAAAATTCACAAAACTCTAATTTCCAATGTAATTCAGGAAGTTAACACCCGCTAACCGTATCCTTCGGGCCTGCGGCGAGGTCAACTCGGAAGGAGGCCACCCAACCCACTTGACAAGGCCGGGGCTCGGTAAATTTTCCTCCCAGCTCCATCGCAAGCCGTTGTTTTTTATCTAGCAGATCTCCTCGAACCGCTGCCAATCCGGGCGCCTGCGGGCAATCGGCCTCAGGCGCCGCCCTGGAAGCGCGACTGCCGCCAAGCCTCGAATACCACGACCGCCACGGAATTCGACAAATTGAGGCTGCGATTGCCGGGCCGCATAGGCAGACGGATGCGCTGGCTGTCGGGAAGTTCCGACACGATTGCATCTGGCAGACCAACGGTCTCTTTTCCGAAAAGAAAGGCGTCGCCGGGCCGGTAGATCGGTAAGTCGTACCGCACCGTTCCGCGCGTCGAGGCGGCGAACACGCGCGCGTCTCCGAGCGCCGCGCGGCAAGCATCCCAGCCGCGGTGCACCAGCACGGTCGCGAGCTCGTGGTAGTCGAGGCCGGCGCGCCGCAGCAACCGGTCTTCCATGGAGAAGCCGAGCGGCTCGACCAGGTGCAGGCGGGCGCCGACATTCGCGCAGAGGCGGATCACGTTGCCGGTGTTCGGCGGGATCTCCGGCTCGAAGAGGATCACCTCGAACATCGATCAGTCCTCGGGTTCGGGAGCGCGTGCGACGACCCACGCGCAGACATGGCCCGCGCCCGCGCGTTTGAGCAGGCGCGCAATCGCGTCGGCCGTGGCACCCGTCGTCATGACGTCGTCGACGATCGCGACCCGTTCGCCGCGCAAGGGGTGCGTGCACGAGAATGCGCCCCGCAGGTTGGAGCGCCGCTCGCGGCGCCCGAGGTGCACCTGGTGCGCCGTGTCGCGCGAGCGCGCCACCAATTGTCCGTCGATGCGTGCCCGAAGCGGCCGCCCGATGACCTTCGCGAGCTCGAGCGCCTGGTTGAAGCCGCGTTGGCGCAGGCCCTCGGCGGACAGCGGCGGCACCACGAGGAGGTCCGGCCGGGGCTCGCCTCGCACGCGGTCGAGGAGCTGCTGACCGAGCCACCGGCCGAGCGCAAGGTCGCCCGCATACTTGAAGCGCTGGATCAGGCGGTCGGCGGGGAAGCGGTATTCGAACCGCGCCGCGGTGGCATCGAACGCCGGCGCGCGCGTCCGACAAGCGGAGCATAGTCCGGGGTGCGGCAACGGCAGCCCGCAGACCGCGCAACACACATCGACTGCCCGCAACTGTCCGGCACAGTCCGGGCATACGACGTCCGCCGACGGCGCAAGGCACAGGGCGCAGTCCTGGCGCGGCGCGATGGCCCACCTGATCGATGAAAAAATAGGCAATTGCAAGGTCGAAGCGGCTTCCGAATTTGACATCTCGCGAGAAATCGCCAATTCTCGAGGTTCCGGAGCCTGTCCATGACCACGACCGCGACCCTCGAATTCCGCCCGCGCGCCCGCGTCGACGCGCGCGTCCAGACGCTGCGCGAGGAAGCCCTCGCGCTTTACGCGCTTCCCTTCAACGATCTTCTGTTCCGCGCGCATACCGTGCACCGTGCGCACTTCGATCCGCGCCGCGTGCAACGCTCGACGCTGCTGTCGATCAAGACGGGCGGATGCCCGGAGGACTGCGGATACTGCCCGCAGTCCGCACGCTATCACACGGGTGTCGAGAACGAGGAAATGCTCGGCCTCGACGCGGTCGTCGAGGCGGCGCGCACGGCCAAGGCGCACGGCGCCACGCGTTTCTGCATGGGCGCGGCATGGCGCGGGCCGAAGGCGCGTGACCTCGCGCCGGTCCTCGACATGGTGCGCGCCGTGAAGGAACTCGGGCTCGAGACCTGCTGCACGCTCGGGCTGCTCAAGGACGGCCAGGCGGAGCAGCTGCGCGAGGCGGGGCTCGACTACTACAACCACAATCTCGACACCGCGCCCGAGTTCTATGGCCACATCATCACGACGCGCGACTACGACGACCGCCTCGACACGCTCGATCGCGTGCGCGAGGCGGGCCTCAAGGTGTGCTGCGGCGGCATCGTCGGCCTCGGGGAATCGCGCGAGCAACGCGCCGCGCTGCTCGCGCAGCTGGCCAGCCTCGACCCTCCGCCCGAATCGGTGCCGATCAACGACCTGGTCGCGGTCGAGGGCACGCCGCTCGAGAACGCGCAGAAGCTGCCATGGGTCGAGTTCGTGCGCACCATCGCCGTCGCGCGCATCCTCATGCCGAAGAGCGTCGTGCGGCTGTCGGCGGGCCGCTCCGAGATGAGCGACGCGGTGCAGGCGCTGTGCTTCTTCGCGGGCGCCAACTCGATCTTCTATGGCGAGAAGCTGCTCACCACGGGCAATCCCGACGTCGAGCGCGACGACGCGCTCTTCGACGCGCTCGGGCTGCAGAGTGCCTGAGGGCGGCGGCAGCGCACTCGGCGACCGGCTCGCGGCCGGCCTCGCCGCGCTCGAGCGCGACAACCTCAAGCGCCGCCGGCGCGTGCTCGATTCCGGCCAGGGCCCGCGCGTTCGCCTCGATGGCCGCGAGCTGCTCAACTTCTCGAGCAACGACTATCTCGGGCTCGCCGCGCATCCGAAGCTCGCGCAGGCGGTATGCGACTGCGTGAGTCGCTACGGCGTGGGCTCCGGCGCTTCCCCGCTCGTGACCGGGCACACCCGCGTGCACGAGCAGGCCGAAGCCCGCTTCGCCGCGTTCGCCGGGCTGCCGCGTGCGCTGCTCTTCGCGAGCGGTTATGCGGCGAACATCGGCATCCTCACCGCGCTCGCGGGACCGGACGGGGCCGTCTTCGGCGACCGCCTGAACCACGCATGCCTGAACGACGGCGCGTGGCTCTCGCGCGCGAGCCATACGCGCTATCCCCACCTCGACCTCGCGGCTCTCGAGGCCGGCCTCGCACGCGCCACGGGCACTCCACGCATCGTCGCGACCGACAGCGTGTTCAGCATGGACGGCGACATCGCCCCGCTGCCCCAGATGCTCGCGCTGTGCGAACGCTACGACGCCTGGCTCGTCGTCGACGATGCGCACGGTGTGGGCGTGCTCGGCGAACGCGGCCGCGGCTGCCTCGAGCATTTCGGCCTCGCCTCGCCGCGCATCGTCTACATGGCCACCCTCGGCAAGGCGCTCGGCGGCTACGGCGCGTTCGTGGCCGGCGAATCCCGCGCGATCGAGTGGCTGCTGCAGCGCGCGCGCACCTACATCTTCTCCACGGCGCTGCCGCCCATGGTCGCGGCCGCCGCCCACGCCGCGATCGACCTGGTCGATGCGGAACCCGGGCGCATCGCGCGGCTGCGCGAGCGCATCGCGCAATTCCGCGCCGGATGCGCGCACCACGGCATCCCGGTGGGGGAATCGCAGACGGCGGTGCAACCGATCGTGGTGGGCGCCGCCGAACGCGCGCTCGAGGTCGCCGCGCGCCTGCTCGAGCACCACGTGCTGGTGCCGGCCATCCGGCCGCCCACGGTGCCCGCGGGCACCTCGAGACTGCGCGTGTCGCTGAGCGCCGAGCACACGCCCGAAGACGTGGATAAGCTCGTGCGCGCCTTGGCCGACTGCTTCGCCTGAGGCGGCCGGTGCCCGAACCGCGCCCGGACGCGAAGCGCGGCGTGCGCCGCGCCTTCGGTCGCGCGGCGGCCGGATACGACTCGCATGCGGTGGTGCAGAAGGAAGTGGGCGAACGGCTGCTGCATCACCTGGACCCGATCCGCATCGAGCCGCGGCGCGTGCTCGACCTCGGCTGCGGCACCGGGCTGTTCTTCGGCGAGCTCGGCCGCCGTTTTCCGCGAGCCGAGCTGATCGGCCTCGACATCGCGCAGCAGATGCTGGTGCAGGCGAATGCGCGCGCCCCATGGTGGCGCCGGGTGCTGCCGCGCCCGCAGCCGCGGCTCGTGTGCGCCGACGTCGAGCGCCTCCCGCTCGCGGCCGGCTGTGCGCAGCTCGCGTTCTCCAACCTGGTGCTGCAATGGTGCGAGCCTGCGCGCGCGTTCGCCGAAGCGGCCCGCGTGCTCGAGACCGACGGCCTCTACCTCTTCTCGAGCTACGGTCCCGACACGTTGAAGGAGCTGCGGGCCGCCTTCGCCGCGGTCGACGACGCCCCGCACGTCAACCGCTTCGTCGACATGCACGATCTCGGCGATGCGCTGGTCGCCGCCGGCTTCGCCGATCCCGTGATGGAGATGGAGATCCTCACGGTGGAGTACGCGAGCGTCGAGGCGCTCGCCCGCGACCTCAAGGGCGCGGGCGGGCAACACGTGCTCGAGTCGCGTGCGAGCGGGCTCCCGAGCCCGCGGCGCTGGCAGCGCATGGTGCAGCGCTACGAGGACCATCGACGCGACGGCATCCTGCCCGCCACCTTCGAGGTGATCTACGGCCATGCTTGGCGCACCGCGCCGCGGCGCATCGCCGACGGGCGCCAGATCATCGGCTTCCAGCGCCGCCCCGCCCGATGAGCCGGGGCATCTTCGTGACCGGCACCGATACGGGCGTGGGCAAGACGGTGGTCTCGTGCGCCCTCGTGCACGCGCTGCGTGCCGCAGGCCAACGGGTGGCGCCGATGAAGCCGGTCGCGGCGGGCGCATCGCAAAGCCACGGGCGCTGGGTGAACGAGGACACGCTCGCCCTCATGCACGCGGCGGACTATCCGGCGGAGGCGGCGGAACGCGTCACGCCCGTCCTTCTGCGCGAGCCCATGGCGCCGCACATCGCCGCGCGGCGCGAGGGCCGTGCGATCGACATGCGCGCCGTCCTCAATGCGTTCCAGGCCGCCGGCCGCGACGACACGTTCCAGGTCGTCGAAGGGGTCGGCGGCTTCCGCGTCCCGCTCGTCCCCGGTTTCGATACCGCCGACATGGCGCGCGCCTTCGCCTTGCCCGTCGTGCTGGTCGTCGGCCTGCGGCTCGGTTGCCTGAATCACGCGCTGCTCACGGCCGAGGCGATTCGCACACGCGGCTTGACGCTGGCGGGCTGGATCGCCAACGCCGTGGATCCCGCGATGGCGGTTCCGGACGAGAACGTGGCGACGTTGCGCGAGCTGCTCGCTGCGCCGCTGCTCGGGCGGCTGCCGCACCGGTCGCCGCCCGATGCGCGGCGGCTGGCCGGTGCGCTCGACGTCGCGCCGCTGCTGGGCGCGCCATGAACAACGTCGTCTTCGATCTCGACGGGACGCTCACCGACCCGCGGGAAGGCATCACGCGCTCCATCGCCTACGCACTCGAGCGCATGGGCGTGGCGCCGCCGCCGCTCGAAGCGCTCACCTTCGCGATCGGCCCACCGCTGCGCGCCTCGTTCGCGCAGCTTCTCGGCAGCGATGCGCCGGCCGGGATCGAACGCGCCATCGCGCTCTATCGCGAACGCTTCGCCGACGTGGGCCTGTTCGAGAACCGCCCCTACGACGGCATCGAGGCCGCGCTGGGCGCGCTGCGGGCGAGCGGCGCGGCGCTGTTCGTCGCCACTTCGAAGCCCGCCGTGTACGCGCGGCGGATCGTCGAGCACTTCGGCCTGCACGAGCATTTCGGCGAAGTGCACGGCTGCGAGCTGGACGGCACGCGCGAGGACAAGCGCGAGCTGCTCGCGCACCTGCTACCGCACCATGGCCTCGACGCGGCCCGCACGGTGATGATCGGCGACCGCGGCGCGGACATGCGCGCCGCCCGCCACCATGGCGTGGCCGCGCTCGGCGCGCTCTGGGGTTACGGCAGCGAGGCCGAGTTGCGCGAGCACGGCGCGCATGCGCTCTGCGTGTCGCCCGCGGCGATCGAATCGGCGATCGCCCAGCTTCGGCTCAGCGGAACGCGGCGCTGAGGAGCGCGACGCCGTGCGCGCCATGGCGGCGGGCCTGTGCGAGCTCGCGGCGCGTGAGGCCGCCGATCGCGTACACGGGAATCGAGCGATCGCGCGCGAGCTCGGCGAAGCGCGGCCAGCCGAGCGTCGCCGCGCCGGGATGCGATCGCGTCGGCCCCACCGGTCCGAGCACCGCATAGTCGAGCGCGAGCCGCTCCGCCTGCTCCAGCTGCGCCGCGTCGTGGCACGACGCTCCGACGAGCGCGACATCCGGCCGCGTGGACGATTGCATCAACGCGGCCGACGTAAGGTGGACGCCTTGCGCGTGCGTGAAGCTCGCACAGTCGCTGTTCACCACGATGCGCGCCCCGAGCGGCAGCACGCGTGCGACGAGCGCGGCGACGAGCGCCGCCAGCGTCTCGCGGGCCATCGACTTCTCGCGCACCTGGAAGAGGACGCGCTCGTGGCGTGCCGCCTCGGACGCGCGGTCGAGCCACCCTTCGGCGCCGAGCGTCGAGGCGTCGGACACGATCATCACGCCGGGCAGGGCGAGCGCGGCGAGCACCGGCGCATTCGCGGGAAGCATCGGCGCGACGTCGGGCGCGCCGACGCGTTGCCACGCGATCGCCTGCTCCTCGAGCGGCTGCGGCTCGCCTTCCCACGCCGCCACGCGGAAGAAGTGCAAGCGGACGGTCGCGTGCGTGTACGCGTAGACGCGCGTGATCCAGGGGGTCGCGTGCAGCACCTCGATGCCCAGCTCCTCGCGCAGCTCGCGCACGAGCGCCGCATGCGCGTCCTCGCCGGGCTCGATCTTGCCGCCGGGAAACTCCCAGTAGCCGGGATAGGGCTTGCCCGCAGGACGCTGCGCGAGCAGGAACTCGCCCGGCCGCTCGAGGACGGCGGCCGCGACCTCGGTTATGCGCATGCGCGAGCGCCTCGCCCGACGGAGCCCGTCACGCCGGGCGCCGGCCGCCGCGTGCTTCCTTCATCGCGTGCCGACCGACCCAGTCGCGCGCGAACTGCCAGGCGACGCGCCCGCTGCGGAATCCCCGTTCGAGCGCCCAGAGCAACGCCGCCTTGCGCGACGCCTCGCTCGGCACGCCGCCGAGCGTCTTCACCCAATGGTCGGCGATCTCGAGGTACTGCTCCTGGTCGAACGGATAGAAGGAGAGCCACAGCCCGAAGCGCTCCGACAGCGAGATCTTCTCCTCCGTGGTCTCGCCGGGATGGATCTCTCCGCCGACGTGCCGCGCCTGCAGGTTCTCGTCCATGAACTCCGGCATGAGATGGCGCCGGTTCGAGGTCGCATAGATCAGCACGTTGTCGGCCGAGCCCGCGATGGAGCCGTCGAGCGCGACCTTGAGCGCCTTGTAGCCCGCGTCGGAAGCCTCGAACGAGAGGTCGTCGCAGAAGACGACGAAGCGCTCGCGGCGCTCGCCGATGAGGTCGACGATGTCGGGCAGGTCGACGAGGTCGCGCTTGTCGACCTCGATGAGGCGCAGGCCGCGCGACGCGAACTCGTTCAGCGCCGCCTTCACGAGCGAGCTCTTGCCCGTGCCGCGCGCGCCGGTGAGGAGCACGTTGTTCGCGGGACGGCCGGCCACGAACTGCGCCGTGTTCTCGCGCAACCGCCGCTTCTGCTCGTCGATGTCCTTGAGGTCGGAGAAGCGCATCCTATGCGGGTGCGCGACCGGCTGCAGCCACCCCCCGCCGCTCGCGTGCTTGCGCCAGCGCAAGGCGGTCGCGGATTTCCAGTCGATGCCTTCGCCGCCCGGCGGCAGCAGGCGCTCGATGCGGCCGACGAGCCGTTCGAGGCCGTCGGCGATGCGCTTCAATTCGTCGCTCATTTCAGGGTGAATACGAGAAGCCAGTAGTAGGTCAGCGTTTCGAGGTGGGCCGCGCGCGCCACGGGGCGCACCGCATCGGCTAGCTCGTCGGCGGTCGGGAAGTTCTTGAGCACCTCGTGCTCCTCGCCGCTCGCGAGCCGCCGCAGCTGGTAGGTGTTGCCCTCGGCGTCGCGGCGCGAGATCGGCGTCGAGCTGCCCTCGGCGAAGCGGTTGTCGAGCACGGCCACCACCGACCCGGGCGCGAGCCGCGCCGCGAGGTTCGTCACGAAGCGCGCGATGTCGGCCTTCTTCACGTGCGACCACCAGAAGCCGGCGAAGGCCGCGTCGCAACCGCCCGGCGCGCCCTCGAGCTCGATCGCGTCGGCCTTGAAGAACGACACGCGTCCCGGCGGGATCGGCTTTTCGCGGGCGATCTCGAGGACCGCCTCGTTGATGTCACACGCGTACACGCGGGCGGCTTCGCGCGCGATGAACTGCGTCCAGTAGCCGGTGCCGCAGGCGATCTCGAGGACGGTGCGGCCGCGGAAGATCTCGGGCACGCGGTGGCGCAGCCACTCGAGCTCGTGCTGCCTTTCGGGCTTGTCGTAGATCTGCTCGTACTCGGAGGCGCGCTTCGCGTAGTACTGCGCCATCGAGGAGGGAGTGCGGGGATCGGCCATGGGCAACCTCGCGGTGAGGTACGGCGGGGATATCCCGCTCAGCTGCGATAGTCGGCGTTGATCTTCACGTAGTCGTAGGACAGGTCGCACGTCCACACCGTGGCGCTCTCGTCGCCGCGGCCGAGCGTGATGCGCACCGCGATCTCGGCCGGCTTCATCACCGCCTGCCCCTGCGCCTCGGTGTACGCGGCCGCGCGCGACCCTGACTCCACGACCGTCACGTCGCCGAGCTGCAGGCCGACGCGGCGCACATCGAGGTCCGCAATGCCGGCGTTGCCCACCGCGGCGAGGATGCGTCCCAGGTTCGGGTCCGACGCGAAGAACGCCGTCTTCACCAGCGGCGAATGGGCGATCGCCTTCGCGACGCGCACGCATTCGTCGCGCGTTGCGCCCTCGTCGACCGTGATGGTGATGAACTTGGTCGCGCCCTCGCCGTCGCGCACGATCGCCTGGGCGAGCACCTGCGCCACGTCGACGAGCGCCTCGCAGAGCTTCGAGTACTCGGCGGTGCCCTCGCCGACGATCTCGGCGTTGCCCGCCTTGCCGGTGGCAACGGCGAGAAACGTGTCGTTCGTCGAGGTGTCGCCGTCGACGGTGACGGCGTTGAACGAGACCTCGGCCACGCGGCGCGTGAGGTCGAGGAGCGTCTGGCGCTCGACCGCCGCGTCGGTAGCGATGATGGCGAGCATGGTGGCCATGTTCGGCTGGATCATGCCCGCGCCCTTCGCGATGCCGGTCACGGTCACGGTGCGCCCGTCGATGACGACCTGGCGCGAGACCGCCTTCGGAACCGTATCCGTGGTCATGATCGCCTCGGCCGCGTCGACCCAGCGATCGGGCCCCAGGTCGGAGACGCACTGCGGGATGCCGCGCTCGATGCGATCGACCGGCAGCGGCTCCATGATCACGCCGGTGGACAGCGGCAGCACCTGGCGCGCATCGATGCCGAGCGCCCGCCCGACCGCCGCACACACCCGCTTCGCATCGGCGACGCCCTGCTCGCCGGTGCCCGCGTTCGCGACCCCGGTGTTCACGACGATCGCGCGAATGAGCCGCTCGTGCCCGAGCAGCCCGGCGTGCGCGAGGTGCTCGCGGCAGACGAGCACCGGCGCGGCGCAGAAGCGGTTGCGCGTGAAGATGCCGCGCACGTGCGTGCCCTCGTCGAGGGAGATCACGAGCAGGTCGCGGCGGCCGGGCTTGCGGATGCCGGCGCGCGCCGTGCCGAGATGCACGCCGGTGATGCTGAGGAGGTCTTCCGCGCGCGGCGGGTCGAGGTTCACGGCCATGGAAGGCGCAATTTTACACGCGCCCCCGGCGGGGACCCGCGGGCCCCGATCCGCTGCCCGCGCGGCACGCCGCCGCGACGTCGCGGCGGCAGCCAACGCTCGCCTCCCGATCAGGCCGCGAGCGACTCGGGCATCGCCACGTCGGAGCGCGCGGCATCGCGCCAGACCGCCTGCGCGGCGGCCACGCCGCTGCCCGGCTCGATCGCGATCCCGTTGTCGAGCATCGCCATCTCGGTGCCCGCGAGCGCGCCGAGCAGCATCAGCTCGTTCAGGTCCCCGAGGTGGCCGATGCGGAACACCCTGCCCGCGACCTTCGCGAGCCCCGCGCCGAGCGCGAGATCGTAACGGCGGAACGCCGTATCGATCACGTGCGCCGCGTTCACCGCCGGCGGCACGACGACCGCGGTCACGGTGTTCGAATGCCAGCGCGGCGCGCGGCAGCAGGTCTGCAGCCCCCAGCCACCGACCGCTGCGCGCACGCCGGCGGCAAGCCTCGCGTGGCGGGCGAACACGTTGTGCAGGCCCTCCTCGAACAGCATGTCGAGCGACTCGCGCAATCCGTAGAGCAACGGCAGCGACGGCGTGTACGGGAAATAGCCGTCCACGTTGCTGCGACGCATGTCGGCGAAGCTGAAGAACACGCGGTTCAGCTTCGCGCTCTTCTCCGCCTCGATCGCCTTCGGGCTGGCGCAGACGATGCCGAGACCGGCGGGCATCATGAGGCCCTTCTGCGAGCCGGTGACGGCGAGGTCGACGCGCCACTCGCTGAAGCGGAAGTCGATGCTGCCCACGGAGCTCACGCCGTCGACGTAGAGCAGCGCCGGGTGGCGCGCCTCGTCCATCACGCGGCGCACGGCGCCGATGTCGCTCGCCACGCCCGTGGCGGTCTCGTTGTGCACGACCATCACGCCCTTGATGCGATGCTGCTGGTCGGCCTTCAGCGCCGCGGCGATCCGGTCCTCGGGCGCGCCGGCGCCCCACTCGACGTCGAGGATTTCGACCTCGAGGCCGAGGCGCTGCATCATGTCGATCCACAGGTGGCTGAACTGGCCGAAGCGCGGCGCGAGCACCTTGTCGCCGGGCGAGAGCGTGTTCGCGAGCGATGCTTCCCAGGCGCCGGTGCCGGTCGCGGGGAAGACGAACACCTCGCCGTCGTCGCACTGGAAGAGGCGCTTCAGGTCGGGGAAGAGACCGCGCGAGAGCTGCGGGAACTTGCTCGAGCGGTGGTCCTCCATGGCCACCATCATCGAGCGCAGGATGCGGTCGGGAACGTTGGTGGGTCCGGGGACGAAGAGGAAATTGCGGCCAGCCATGGGTGTTCTCCTAGCGATTGCGGAAAGGGATCAGGACGGCATGCGGTAGACGGGATGGGCGGAGCACAGCTCGCGCACGCGGGCGGCGGCGCGATCGATGCGGGCCGCGTCGTTGGCGGCCTCGAGCACGTCGGCGATGCAGGTCGCCGCCTCGCGCGCCTGCGCCTCGCCGAACCCGCGCGTGGTGAGCGCGGCCGAGCCGATGCGGATGCCGCTCGTGACGGTCGGTTTCTCGGGGTCGTTCGGGATCGCGTTCTTGTTCACCGTGAGGTGCGCACGGCCGAGCGCGGCCTCGGCATCCTTGCCGGTGATCTTCATCGGTCGCAGGTCGACGAGGAACAGATGGCAGTCGGTGCCGCCGGAGACGATGCGCAGGCCGCGATCGACGAGCACCTGCGCCATGGCGCGCGCGTTGGCGAGGACACGCTTCTGGTAGTCCGTGAACGCGGGCTGCAGCGCCTCGTGGAACGCCACCGCTTTCGCCGCGATCACGTGCATCAGCGGCCCGCCCTGCAGCGACGGGAACACGCTCGAGTTGATCGCCTTCTCGTGCTCGGCGCCGGCGAGCACGAATCCGCCGCGCGGTCCGCGCAGCGTCTTGTGCGTCGTGCTGGTCACGAAATGCGCGTGCGGCACCGGGCTCGGATACTGCCCCGCCGCGATGAGCCCCGCGTAGTGCGCCATGTCGACCATGAGCAGCGCGCCCACCTCGTCGGCGATCGCGCGGAAGCGCGGGAAATCGATGACGCGCGAGTACGCGGAGGCCCCGGCGACGATCAGCTTCGGTCGGTGCTCGCGCGCGCAGTCGCGCACCTGGTCGTAGTCGATGCGCTCGTCGGCACCGAGGCCGTACGCGACGCTCTTGAACACTTTCCCGGAAAGGTTCACGGTCGCGCCGTGCGTGAGGTGCCCGCCATGCGCGAGCGACATGCCGAGGATCGTGTCGCCGGGCTTGAGGGTCGCGAAGTAGACCGCCTGGTTCGCCTGCGAGCCCGAATGCGGCTGCACGTTCGCGTACGCGGCGCCATAGAGCTTCTTCACGCGCGCGATCGCGAGCGACTCGGCCACGTCGACCGCCTCGCAGCCGCCGTAGTAGCGCTTGCCCGGGTAGCCCTCGGCGTACTTGTTGGTGAGCACCGAGCCCTGCGCCTCGAGCACCGCGCCGCTCACGTAGTTCTCGGAAGCGATGAGCTCGAGATGCTGCTCCTGGCGCGTGCGCTCGGCCTCGAGGGCCTGCGCGAGCTCCGGGTCCACCACGGCCACGCCGCGGCCGGTCATTCCATCGAACATGGGATCTCCTCAGTTGTGCGTATGCGCGTGCACTCGTGGCACGTGCGCCTCGGCCCGCTCCGCGGCGGCGACCGCATTGGCGATGAGCGCGGCCACGGTCATGGGACCCACGCCGCCCGGGACCGGCGTGATGTGCCCGGCGACCTCGGCGGCGCTCGCGAAATCGACGTCGCCCGCGAGCCGGCCGTCGGCCAGGCGGTTGATGCCCACGTCGATCACCGCCGCGCCGGGCTTGACCATCGCGCCGGTGACGAGGCCCGCGCGCCCGGTCGCGACAACCAGCACGTCGGCGCGGCGCGTGTGATCGGCGAGATCGCCCGTGCGCGAATGGCAGACGGTCACGGTGGCGCCGCGCGCGATGAGCATCGCGGCGAGCGGCTTGCCCACGATGTTGCTGCGGCCGACGATGACCGCGTTGCGGCCCTCGACCGCGATGCCCTGCGCGTCGAGCAGCGCGAGCACCGCCTGGGGGGTGCAAGGCGTGAAGCCCGGGGTGCCGGCGAGCAGCGCGCCGAGATTGTCGGGACGGAAACCGTCGACGTCCTTGTGGGCGGCGATCGCGCACACGATCTCGTCGACGTCGAAGTGCGCCGGCAGCGGCAGCTGCACGAGGATGCCGTGCACGGCCGGATCGGCATTGAGCTGCCCGAGCGCGCGCAGCACGCTCGCGGGCGGGACATCGGCGGGAAACGCGACGCGGCGCGACAGCACGCCCGCCGCGGCGCACGCGCGCTCCTTGTTGCGCACGTACACGCGCGAGGCCGGATCGTCGCCGACGACCACGACCGCGAGGGTCGGCTGCACGCCGCGCGCGACCAGCGCCGCCACGCGCCGCGCGGAAGCGGCGTTCCAGTCGCGCGCGAGCGCGACGCCGTCGATCGGGACTGCTTTCAAGCCGCTTTCTCCGTGGGATAGGGATGAAGCACCGCGCGCGGCGCCTCGGCCGGCTTGCACACCGTGCGCTCGAGGAGCGAGGTGCAGGCGTAGACCGCCTCGAGGTTGGGGACGGGCACCTCCGTGAGCCGAGCGAGCTCGATCACCGAGCCGAGCAGCGCCTCGAGCTCCGTGGGCCGGCTCGACTCGATGTCCTGCAGCATCGAGGTGCGGTGATGGCCGACCTTCGCCGCGCCGTCGACGCGCCGCTCGAGCGGCACGCGGAAGGTGGCGCCGAGCTTCTCGGCGACCGCCTGCGCCTCGCGCATCATGGCGACGGCGAGCGCGCGGGTGCGGGGCTCGGCGCAGATGTCCGCGAGCGTCGCGCGCGAGAGCGCGCTGATCGGGTTGAAGCAGAGGTTGCCCCAGAGCTTGAGCCAGATCTCGCTGCGCACGTCGGGCAGGATCGGCGCGCGCAGCCCGGCCGATTCGAACAGCCGCGAGATGCGCTCGGCGCGCCGCGAGATCGTGCCGTCGGGTTCGCCGACCGGGAAGCGATCGCCCTCGACGTGGCGCACGACCCCGGGTTCTGTGATCTCGCACGCGGGATACACGACGCAGCCGAGGATGCGCTCGACCGGGATGGTGGCCGCGATGCGGCCGTCGGGATCGACCGAATCCACGGGACGGCCCGCGTACGGGCCGGCGATGCCCTGGAAGTACCACCAGGGAATTCCGTTCTGCATCGTCACCAGATCGCCGCGATCGCCGAGCAGCGCCATGACGGTGTCGACCAGCGGGCCCACCTGGTGCGCCTTGGTCGAAAGGAGGACGAGGTCCTGCTCGCCGGCCTCGGCCGCGCTCGATACCGCGCGCAGGCGCTGGATGGTGAAGGTGCCGTCGCGCTCGTGCAGGCGCAGCCCCTCCGATTGCAGCGCGCGCAGGTGCGCGCCACGGGCGATGAGGGTGACGTCGACGCCCGCGCGGGCGAGGCGCCCTCCGACGAAACAGCCGATCGCTCCGGCACCCACGACGCAGACCCGCATGGCTCCTCCTGTTGGTTGCAGGAGCCCGCGGCTCCCGTCGGTCGCCGTCCCGCATGGCGGCGGGCCGGCGTCACACCCGGGGGAGCGCGTCGCAGCGTCTCTCACCTTCTCGCATCTCGGGACGTGTCGCAGCGTCCCTTGCCATCCACTGTGCCGGACGCGCGCACCAAAATAAAGTTTATTTTTGTTGGCGTCTCAATCAGCAATTCTTATAATGTCTCCATGAAGAACGTCACCCGCCGGCAGCTGCGCGTGTTCGCGGCCGTGGTCGCGGAGCAGGGGTTCTCGGGCGCGGCGAAGGTGCTGCACCTCACCCAGCCGGCGATCTCGCTGCAGGTGAAGGAGCTCGAGCGCGCGTGCGGCCTCGCGCTGCTCGACCGCAGCGGCCGGCGCATCCGCCCGACCGAGGCGGGGCGCGAGATGCTGCGCGCGGCGCACGCGGTCGAGCGCGAGATGAAGAACGCCGAGGAAGCGGTCACCGCCTTGAAGGGCCTGAAGGGCGGCCTGCTCACGGTGGCCGTGATCAGCACCGCGCAGTACGTCGCGCCGCGCCTGCTCGCCGAATTCTGCGGGCGGCACCCGGACGTGAAGCTGCGCCTCGACGTGTGCAACCGCGAGGCGATGATCGGCCACCTCGACGCCGACGACATCGACATCGCGATCATGGGACGTCCGCCGAGCGAGATCGAGACGTCGGCGGAGCCCTTCGCGCCCCACCCGCACCTCATCGTCGCGGCGCCCGCGCACCGCTTCGTGGGACGCAACCACATCACCGTGCGCGGCCTGCTCGACGAGCCGTTCATCGCGCGCGAGCCGGGCTCGGGCACGCGCATCATGTGCGACGCGCTCTTCGAGCGCCATCACCTCGAGTTCGCGCCGATCTTCGTGATGAGCAGCAACGAGACGATCAAGCAGGCGGTGATGGCCGGCATGGGCATCAGCCTGCTGTCGATGCACACGCTCGGGCTCGAGATCGCCACCGGCGCGCTCAAGGTGCTCGACGTCCAGGAGATGCCGATCGTGCGGCGCTGGTACATCGTTCACCGGCGCGACAAGCGCCTGTCGCCCGCGGCGCTCGCGTTCCGCGAGTTCATGCTCCAGGAAGCGGGCGCGGTCGTGGAGAAGCTCATGGCGCCCGCGATGGCGGTGGCGAAGCTCAAGCACCGTCGCCTCACGCCCGCCTCTTGACTGCAGTTTCCCTCCCCTTGGGGGAGGGCCGGGGAGGGGTTGCGCCTGCGGGCTACGCGAGCCTGCCGTGGCAGTGCTTGTACTTCTTGCCCGACCCGCACGGGCACGGATCGTTGCGCCCGACCTTCTGCGTGGAGCGCACCGTCGGCTGCGCCACCGCCTGCGCGACGGCCGCGGCAACGCCGGTCTGCGCGTTGTCCGCGGGCTCCTCGTCGGCGTTCGCGGTCGGGTAGTCGGTGTGGTGGTACTGCACGTTCTTCACGGCGCGCGCGGCTTCCTCGGCGCGGCGCTCGGCTTCCTCGACCTGCTCCTGGGTGCGGATCTGCACCGCCATCAGGTGGCGCGTCACCTCGCGCTTGATCGAGTCGAGCAGCCCCGCGAAGAGCTCGAAGGCCTCCCGCTTGTACTCGTCCTTCGGCTGCTTCTGCGCGTAGCCGCGCAGGTGGATGCCCTGGCGCAGGTAGTCGAGCGCGGCGAGGTGCTCGCGCCAGTGGATGTCGATCGACTGCAGCATGACCGCGCGCTCGTAGTGGTGCACGGCGCCCTGGTCCTCGATCACCGCGAACTTCGCCTGGTACTGCTCGCGCGCCGCAGCGATCACGCGCTCGGCGATCTTCTCCGCGTCGAGGGACTCGTCGGCCTTCACCCAGTCGCGCACCGGCAGCCGCACGAAGAAGTCCGTCTCGAGCTTGCGCTCGAGGCTCGCGAGGTCCCATTGCTCCTCGACGCTCTCGGGCGGCACGAACTCGGCCACCGTCGCGCGCAGCACGTCGGCGCGGATCGACTCGATGGTCTCCGAGATGTCCTCGGATTCGAGCAGCTCGTTCCTCTGCGCGTAGATCACCTTGCGCTGGTCGTTGGCGACGTCGTCGTACTCGAGCAGCTGCTTGCGGATGTCGAAGTTGCGTGCCTCGACCTTGCGCTGGGCGTTCTCGATCGAGCGCGTGACCATGCGCGCCTCGATCGGCTCGCCCTCCGGGATCTTGAGCGAGCGCATGATGCCCTGCAGCCGCTCGCCGGCGAAGATCTTGAGCAGCGGGTCCTCGAACGACAGGAAGAAGCGCGAGCTGCCCGGGTCGCCCTGGCGGCCGGAGCGCCCACGCAGCTGGTTGTCGATGCGGCGCGACTCGTGGCGCTCGGAGCCGATGATGTGCAGGCCGCCGGCGGCCACCACGTCCTTGTGCAGCTTCTCCCATGCCGCCTTGATCTCCGCGACGCGGCGCTCCTTGTCCGCGGCGTCGATCGCCTCGTCGGCCTTCAGGCGCTGGATCTCGGGATCGGGGTTGCCGCCGAGCACGATGTCCGTGCCGCGCCCCGCCATGTTGGTGGCGATGGTCACCTGCGCCGGACGCCCGGCCTGCGCGACGATCTCGGCCTCGCGCGCGTGCTGCTTGGCGTTGAGCACGTTGTGCGGGATGTTCTCCTTCACCAGCATGCCCGAGAGGAGCTCCGAGTTCTCCACCGACGTCGTGCCGACGAGGATCGGCTGGCCCTTGGCGGTGCGCTCCTTCACGTCGTTGATGATCGCCTGGTACTTCTCCTTCGCCGTGATGAAGACCTGGTCGTTGTTGTCCTTGCGGATCATCGGGCGGTGCGTCGGGATGAGCACCGTCTCGAGGTTGTAGATCGTGGAGAACTCGAACGCCTCGGTATCGGCCGTTCCGGTCATGCCGGCGAGCTTCTTGTAGAGGCGGAAGTAGTTCTGGAACGTGATCGAGGCGAGCGTCTGGCTCTCGTTCTTGATCGTCACGCCCTCCTTCGCCTCGACCGCCTGGTGCAGCCCCTCGGACCAGCGGCGCCCGACCATCATGCGGCCGGTGAACTCGTCGACGATCACGACCTCGTCGTTCTGCACCACGTAGTGCTGGTCGCGGTGGTAGAGCGCATGGGCGCGGATCGCCGCGTACAGGTGGTGCATCAGCATGATGTTCGACGGATCGTAGAGGCTCGCCCCTTCGGGCAGCAGCCCCGCCTCGCGCATCAGCTCCTCGGCGTGCTCGTGACCCTCCTCGGACAGGGTCACGGTGTTCATCTTCAGATCGACGTAGTAGTCGCCCGGTCCCTTCTCGTCCTCCTGCTTCGTCAGGCGCGGGACCAGCACGTTGATGCGCCGGTAGAGCTCGGTCGAGTCCTCGGCCTGGCCGGAGATGATGAGCGGCGTGCGCGCCTCGTCGATGAGGATCGAGTCGACCTCGTCGACGATCGCGTAATGCAGCTTGCGCTGGAAGCGCTCGGCCACGCTCGTGGCCATGTTGTCGCGCAGGTAGTCGAAGCCGAACTCGTTGTTGGTGCCGTACGTGATGTCCGCGCGGTAGGACTCCTGCTTCTCGATCGGGTCCATCTGCGGCACGACCACGCCGACGCTCAGCCCGAGGAAGCGGTGGATGCGGCCCATCCATTCCGCGTCGCGGCGCGCGAGGTAGTCGTTCACCGTGACGACGTGCACGCCCTTGCCTTCGAGCGCGTTCAGGTACGACGGCAGCGTCGCGACCAGCGTCTTGCCCTCGCCGGTGCGCATCTCGGCGATCTTGCCCTGGTGCAGCGCGATGCCGCCGATCAGCTGCACGTCGAAGTGGCGCATGCCGAGCACGCGCTTGCCCGCCTCGCGCACCACCGCGAACGCCTCGGGCAGCACGTCGTCGAGCGGCGCGCCGTTGGCGACCTTCTGCTTGAGCTCGGGGGTCTTCGCCGCGAGCTGCTCGTCGGTGAGCGCCTGGACGGTCGGTTCGAGGCGGTTGATCGATTCGACGATCCTGCGGTACTGCTTCAGGAGTCGGTCGTTGCGGCTGCCGAAGATGGCCTTGAGAGCGGTGTTGAGCACGGGGAAGGGCGCGAAGACGCGGGAACGGCCCGGGAACCGAGGGGCCGGCGATCCTCAATTATAGAGGAGATGGGCGTCCCCGCGAGGCGCCCCCCGATCGGTCCGCGCGACTAGCGCTTGAGGGCGGCGCGGGCGAGCGCGTCGTTCTTGCCGAGGGCGAGGAACTTGTTCGGGTTCAGGGGGATGCCCTTCTCGCGCACCTCGAAGTGCAGGTGCGGGCCGGTGGTGCGGCCGGTCGCCCCGACGCGCGCGATCACCTGGCCCTTCATCACGACGTCGCCGACCTTCACGAGCGCCTTCGACAGGTGCGCATAACGCGACGTGAGGCCGTTGTCGTGGTCCACGTCGACGACGTTGCCGTATTCGGGCACGTAGGCGACCTGCGCGACCACCCCGCCCGCGGCCGCCATCACCGGCGTGCCGACCGCCGCGATGATGTCGACGCCGGTGTGGAACGCCGAGTGGCCGGTGATCGGGTCGATGCGATAGCCGTAGTTCGACGAGTAGTAGCCCGCGGCGATCGGCAGCGTGGTCGGGATCGCCTTGCGCGCGAGGCGATCGTCCATGAACAGCGAATCGAGCACGCCCAGCTTGTCGCCGCGGTCGTCGAGCGTGCGCGACATGTCGTCGAGCATCTGCTGGAACTCGGGCACCGTGAGGCTGCGTCCGGCGGAAGCGAGCGGTCCGCCCTGGCCCAGCTTGTCCTGGAAGCGGAACTCCTCGCGCTTCACGCCCGCGGCCTTCGCCAGGCGCTCGCCGAACGCGTCGAGCTGGAGGATGCGCGCCTGCAGCTCGCCGATCTTCGCGGCCAGCGCGTTCAGGTTCTCCTTCGTCTCGGCTTCCGAGCGCTTCACGTCGTCCTGGTGCAGGGAGGCGAGCAGCGAGCGCAGGTACGGATTGCGCAGGTCGACGGCGAACTTCATGGTGACGACGTAGGTCGCGGTCGCGAGCAGGAAGCCGGCGAACAGGATGCCCAGCGCGACGAGCATCACCTGCGTCTGCGACAGCGTGAGCGAACGACTCTTCGCCAGGCTGTCCGAAACGAGAATAATGTTCACACCAAGCCTCCGTTCCCGAACTCCATGGCCACCGAATCCCTCGCAAAGCTCCTCGGCGAAAACGCCGAGCTGAGACCGCTCGCTTTGCGGCTCGAACAGATCAAGCGCCTGCAGCGGCGCTACCGGACTCTCGTACCCGAGCCGCTTGCCACAGCAAGCCGGGTGTGCGCCATCGACGGAACGACCGTTGTGATTTGCGCGACCAGCGGACCCGTTGCCTCGGTCCTGCGCCAGCTCGCGCCCCGGCTGCTCGAAGGATTGCGCGCGACCGCGCGGAAATCCCCGAAAGACGCAGGGGATCAGCAGGTTACTGGAATCCGGGTGGAAGTTCAAGTTGCGCCGCGGCAGTCCGCGCGGCGTGTCGCGGCGCGCGGCGAGGTGCCGCGCGACAAGCTCGCGGCGCTCGCGCGCACGCTCGAGGACTCGCCGCTGAAGGAAACGCTCGAACGGATGGCGCGCAAGCCGCGCCGGTGAGGCTCAGCCCGCCTGCAGCTTGAGGTTCGCGAACGCGCGCGGCAGCGCCTCGGCGCGATCGAACGTCACTTCCTCCCACGCGCTCGCGCAGCCGAGGAGCTTGCGCAGGAGCTGGTTGTTGAGCGCGTGCCCGGACTTGTGCCCGTAGAACGCGCCGATGAGCGGGTGGCCCGCGAGGTACAGGTCGCCGACCGCGTCGAGCGCCTTGTGCATCACGAACTCGTCGTCCATGCGCAGGCCGTCGGCGTTCAGCACGCGGAAGTCGTCGACCACGATCGCGTTGTCGAGCGAGCCGCCGCGCCCCAGGCCCTTCGCGCGCATCATCTCGACTTCCTGGCTGAAGCCGAAGGTGCGGGCGCGCGACACCTCGCGCACGAAGGAGACGTCCGCGAAGTCGATCTCGACGTGGGAATTGGCCGGGTCGAAGACCGGGTGCGCGAACTCGATCGCGAAGGCGACCTTGAAGCCGTTGAACGGCTCGAGCCGCACCTTCTTGTCGCCCTGCTCCACCTCGATGCTCTCGAGGATGCGCAGGTAGCGCTTGGGCGCGGCCTGCTCCTCGATGCCGGCCGACTGGATCAGGAACACGAACGTGCCCGCGCTGCCGTCCATGATCGGCACTTCCTCGGCCGACACGTCGACGAACGCGTTGTCGATGCCGAGCCCCGCGAAGGCGGCCATCAGGTGCTCGACCGTGGAGACGCGCGCGCCGTTCTTCTCGAGCACGGTCGCGAGCGTGGTGTTGGTGACGTTCAGGGCGTGCGCCGGAATGCACGGATTGCCGGGCAGATCCGAACGGCAGAAGACGATGCCGGTTTCGATGGGCGCGGGACGCAGCACCATGGCGACCTTGCGCCCGGTGTGCAGGCCCACCCCGGTGGCTCGGACGACGGTCTTCAGCGTTCTCTGGCGGATCATGGCAGGGGCCGTGGCGCGGCCGTCGAATTCGGTAAAAACGTCCAATTCTATCGCGTTACATCCGGCGCCGCCGGGGCGCGCGGAAAGGCGGGCCCCGCCCGGGGCCCGCGAAGCTTGCGGCGGCCGGCGGGAGACGCGCCGGCGCCGCCGACACTCAGTCCGCCTGCTTGCGCAGGAACGCCGGGATGTCGAGCATGTCGACGCCCGACTGGCGCATCGCGTCGATCGTCACGTCGCGCCGGCGCCGGATCGCGGTGGGCTGGTCGAGCTCCTCGTAGTTCACCGCGGGACGCGCGTCGTCGGTCCCGGTGCGCGGCACGACCTGCATCACCGGCTGGCGCTGGGCGGCCGCGCCGCCGAGTCCCGTCGCGACGATCGTCACGCGCAGCGCGTCGGCCATCGCCTCGTCGATGACGCTGCCGTAGATCACGGTCGCATCCTCGGCGGTGAACGAGCGGATCGTGTTCATCACCTCGTGCACTTCCTTGAGCTTCATGTTGTGCCCGGCGGTGATGTTCACGAGCACGCCGCGCGCACCCGAGAGGTGGATGTCCTCGAGCAGCGGCGAATGCACCGCCTGCTCGGCGGCCATCTGCGCGCGCTCCGGCCCCTCGGCGGTGGCCGAGCCCATCATCGCCACGCCGTTCTCGCTCATCACCGTGCGCACGTCGGCGAAGTCGACGTTCACCATGCCCGGGCAGTTGATCACCTCCGCGATGCCGGCGACCGCGCCGTTCAGCACGTCGTTCGACGCGCGGAACGCGTCCTCGTACGTCACGTCCTCGCCGAGCACCTGCATCAGGCGGTCGTTCGGGATGATGATGAGCGAGTCGACGTGCTGCTTGAGCGCCTCGATGCCCATCGCCGCGACCTTCTGCCGCTTGCCCTCGAAGCTGAAGGGCTTGGTCACGACCGCCACGGTGAGGATGCCCATCTCGCGGGCGATCTCGGCCACGATCGGCGCCGCACCCGTCCCGGTGCCGCCGCCCATGCCCGCCGTGATGAACAGCATGTCGGCGCCGCTCACGAGCTCGGTGATGCGCTCGCGATCCTCCTCGGCGGCGAGCCTTCCCACCTCCGGGTTGGCGCCGGCACCGAGGCCCTTCGTGGTGCCCTGCCCCAGCTGCAGCGTGGTCTTCGCCAGGTTGCGCTTCAGCGCCTGGGCGTCGGTGTTCATCGAGATGAACTCCACGCCCTGCACGCCGTTGTTGATCATGTGGTCGACCGCGTTCCCGCCGCAGCCTCCCACGCCCACCACCTTGATCACCGCCTCAGGTGATTGGCTCTCCAGCAGCTCGATCATCATCGTCTCCTTTGTTTTGCGTTGCGTCCTGCGTTGTGTCCGTGCACGTCCCGGCGAGCGCGTGAGCGCGCGCCACCCCTCTCAGAAATTGCCCTTGAACCAGCTCTTCATCTTCTCGAAGATCTCCTTGAAGCCCGCGCCCTGGATGCGCGCGTGGCGATCGCGCTTCACCTGGTCGAGCCCCGCCATGAGCAGCCCCATGCCGGTCGAGTAGCGCGGATTGCGCACGACCTCGGAAAGCGCGGCCGTGTAGTTCGGCGAGCCCACGCGCACCGGCATGTGGAAGACCTCCTCGCCCAGCTCGACCATGCCCTTCATCAGCGACGAGCCGCCCGTGATCACGATGCCCGACGAGAGCAGCTCCTCCAGCCCCGAGGAGCGCAGCTCGCGCTGGATCAGCGAATAGAGCTCCTCCACGCGCGGCTCGATCACCTCGGCGAGCGTCTGGCGCGACAGCTCGCGCGGCCCGCGATCGCCCACGCCGGGCACCTCGATCATCTCCGTGGCGCTCGCGAGCTGGCGCAGCGCCACGCCGTGCGCGATCTTGAGGTCCTCCGCATCCTTGGTCGGCGTGCGCAGGGCCATCGCGATGTCGTTGGTGATCTGGTCGCCCGCGATCGGGATCACCGACGTGTGCTTGATCGCGCCGTCGGTGAACACGGCGATGTCGGTGGTGCCGCCGCCGATGTCGACCAGGCACACGCCGAGGTCGCGCTCGTCCTCGAGCAGCACCGCGTCGGCCGAGGCCAGCGGCTGCAGCATCAGGTCGCGCACCTCGAGCCCGCAGCGGCGCACGCACTTCATGATGTTCTGCGCGGCGGAGACGGCCCCGGTCACGATGTGGACCTTCACCTCGAGGCGCATGCCGCTCATGCCGAGCGGCTGGCGCACGCCGCCCTGCCCGTCGATGATGAACTCCTGCTCGAGGATGTGGAGCACCTGCTGCTCCATCGGGATGTTCACCGCGCGCGCCGTCTCGATCACGCGGTCGATGTCGTACTGGGACACCTCCTTGTCCTTGATCGCGACCATGCCGTGCGAGTTGAAGCTCTTGATGTGGCTGCCCGCGATGCCCGTGATCACGTCGCGGATCTTGGCGTCGGCCATGAGCTCCGCCTCCTCGAGCGAGCGCTGGATCGCGTTCACCGTCGAGTCGATGTTCACGACCACGCCCTTCTTCAACCCGCGCGAAGGATGGCTGCCCATGCCGATCAGGTTCAGCGTGTCCTCGGGCGTGATCTCGGCGACGAGGGTGACGATCTTCGACGTGCCGATGTCGAGGGCGACGAGGAGGTTGCGGGTATCGCGGGGACGGGTCGGGATCATGGCCGGTGGGAGCCGCGCGTGCGCGGCTTCGCCTGCGTCTTCTTGGGAATGGAAACGGGGGGAACGCCGGGCGCGACCTCGGACACGCGACGCAGCGCGAAGCCGTTCGCGTAGCGCAGGTCGGCGTGGCGGGTCTGCACCTGCGCCGCGACCAGTCCCGGCCACGCGCGCGCGAAGCGCTCGAGGCGCGCCTCGACGTCCCCGCGCCCGACCTCGAGCGTGAGGCCGTTGTCGAGCACCACCTCCCAGGCGCCGCGCGGCGACAGGTGCAGCTCCGAAACGGGACTCGCGAGCGGCTCGAGCAGGCGCCGGATCTCGGGGTATTCCTGGACCATGCGCGGCCCCGAACCCTCGGGCCCGTCGAAGCGCGGCAGCTTCGCGTCGGTGGCGCCGTCGAACACCGCGCCCTTGTCGCTCACCAGCCGGTCCTGGCCCCAGCGCGCGAATGCCTCGTGCGCCTCGAACGTGATCTCGAGGCCATCGGGGAAGCGGCGGCGCACGGACGCCTCGCGCACCCACGGCAGCCGCCGCGCCGCGTCGCGCACGACGGCGAGGGAAACGTCGCCGCTCGCCACGCCGTGCAGGCTGCGCGCGAGCGTCTCGAGCGCGCGGGGCGGCACCTTCGCCGCGTCGCCGCCGTAGTAGATGCGCTCGATCGGCCGCGCGGCGAGCGCGCGGTAGCCGTACCACGCGGCTGCCGCAAGCAGGCCGGCCACGGCGCAGGTCGCCACCGCGGGCAGCACGCGCGTGCGCACGATCGAGGCGACGCTCATCGCGGCGGCCCTCCTTCGAGATGCGCGTCTTCCAGGATGCGCAGGCACAGGTCGGCGTACGAGAGTCCCGCCGCCCTCGCGGCCATCGGCACGAGGCTGTGTCCCGTCATGCCCGGCGAGGTGTTCATCTCGAGGAACGAGTACGCGCCGTCGGGGCGCAGCATCACGTCGGCGCGGCCCCAGCCGCGGCAACCGAGCACGCGGAAGCTCTTCAGCGCCACCGCCCGGATCTCTTCCTCGAGGTCGGCGCGGATGCCCGAGGGACAGTGGTACTTCGTGTCGTCGGTGAAGTACTTGTTCTGGTAATCGTAGTTGCCGCCGGGCGCCTCGATGCGGATCAACGGCAGCGCCGTATCGCCCAGCACGCTCGCGGTGAGCTCCTGGCCGGCCACGAACTCCTCGGCGAGAACCAGCGCGTCGAACCTCGCGGCGAACCGGTACGCGGGCACCAGTTCCGTCGGCGAGCGCACCTTCGTGATGCCGAGGGTCGACCCCTCGCGCGCCGGCTTCACGATGAGCGGCAATCCCAGCAGCTTCAGGACCTTCTCCCAATCGCTGTCCGCGCCGAGGATCGCGAAGCGCGGCGTCGGGATGCCCGAGGCCTCCCACACGAGCTTGGTGCGCCATTTGTCCATGGCGAGCGCCGAGGCCATCACGCCGCTGCCGGTGTAGGGGATGCGCATCACCTCGAGCGCGCCCTGCACCGTCCCGTCCTCGCCGAAGCGTCCGTGCAGCGCGATGAAGACGCGCGCGAAGCCCTCGCGCCGCAGATCGAAGAGGTCGCGTTCGGCCGGGTCGAAGGCATGCGCGTCGACGCCCTTGCTGCACAACGCCTCGAGCACGGCCTTGCCGGAGATGAGCGAGACCTCGCGCTCGGCCGAAGGACCGCCCATGAGTACCGCCACCTTGCCGAAGCCGGTCACGGCGTGCGCTCCCCGGGATCCGCCACGCGCGGCGCGTCTGCCGCGCGCGCTTTGCGCGCCACCTCTCCGACAATGCGCACCTCGCGCACGAGGTCCACGCCGGCGCGCGCGGCGACCGTCGCGTGGACGTGATCGATCACCGCCTCGATGTCGCTCGCCTTCGCGCCGCCCAGGTTCACGATGAAGTTCGCATGCTTGGTGGAGACCTGCGCCATGCCGATCGCGAAGCCCTTGAGGCCGCACTGCTCGATCAGGCGCGCTGCGAATCCGCCCGGCGGGTTGCGGAAGACGCTGCCCGCGTTCGGCTGGCTGAGCGGCTGGGTCGCCACGCGCCGCGCGAGCAGCTCGCGCATGCGCGCCATCGCGGGCGCCTCCTCGCCGCGGTCGAAATCGAACACGCCGGCGACGAACCATTCCTCGGCGCCGCCCTTCAACGCGACGTGGCGATAGCCGGTCTCGTAGTCGGCGAGCGTGCGCGTGTGCAGCTGGCCCGCGCGGTCGATGGTCTCGACGCGATGCA
This sequence comes from uncultured Burkholderiales bacterium, assembly GCA_964403515.1. Classification (GTDB taxonomy): domain Bacteria; phylum Pseudomonadota; class Gammaproteobacteria; order Burkholderiales; family Usitatibacteraceae; genus Usitatibacter. Next base: position 65,116 of record CAYOGL010000014.1, read on the forward strand.
CGTGGTTCCACGTCTCGCCGCCGTAGCAGCCGGCGTTCATCGCGAGCGCCCCGCCGACGGTGCCCGGCACACCGGCCATCCATTCGGCGCCGCCGCCGCCGTGCTTGGCGACGAAGCGCGCGAGATGCGGGGCGGGGACGCCGGCTCCCGCGCGGAAGCGCGGCGTCACGCCGACCTGCGCGATGCCGGTCAGCGCGTGGTGGGTGAAGACGATCGCGCCGTCGAAGCCGCCGTCGCGCACGAGCAGGTTGCTGCCGAGCCCGACGAAGAGCACCGGCTCGCGCGCCGGCAGCGCGCGCAGGAAGGCGGCGAGGTCCGCGACGTCGGCCGGCTGGTAGAAGAGCCGCGCGCGGCCGCCGGCGCGCCAGCTCACGTGGCGCGCCATCGGCTCGTTCTCGCGCAGCGCGCCGCGCAGGGCGCTCGCCGGTCGCATCGGCTCGGCCATGTCCATGCCCTCAGCCCTCGCCCGCCAGCGAGACGCCGAGCGGCGCGCGCTCGGACGGCGGCAGCGACAATTCGGGCGCGAGGTTCGCGATCGAGCCCGCGCCCATCGTGATCACCACGTCGCCGTCGCGCACGTGCGCGAGGACCGCGTCGCGCATCTCGCCCGCGGACTCGACGAAGATGGGCTCGACCTTGCCGGCGACGCGCACGGCACGCGCGAGCGAGCGGCCGTCGGCGGCCACGATCGGCGCCTCGCCGGCGGGATAGACGTCGGCGAGCACGAGCTCGTCGACGGTCGAGAGCACGCGCACGAAGTCCTCGAACAGGTCGCGCGTGCGCGTGAAGCGGTGCGGCTGGAAGGCGAGCACCAGGCGCCGGCCGGGAAAGGCGCCGCGCGCGGCGGCGAGCGTCGCGGCCATCTCGGCGGGATGATGGCCGTAGTCGTCGACGAGCGCGAAGGCGCCGCCCCCCGCGATCGGGATGTCGCCGAAGCGCTGGAAGCGCCGGCCCACGCCGGTGAACTCGGCCAGCGCCTGCGCGATCGCGGCATCGGGGGCGCCCACCTCGCGTCCGACGGCGATCGCCGCGAGCGCGTTCAGCACGTTGTGCTCCCCGGGCAGGTTGAGCAAGACGTCCAGCGGGGGGAACACGCCGTCGCGGCTCACCGCGCGGAAGCGCATGCGTCCCTCGTCCCAGCGCACATCCTCGGCACGCAGGTCGCAATCGATGCTGCGCCCGTAGGAGAGCAACGGGCGCGTGACCTGCCCGAGGATCGAGCGCGCGTGCGGATCGTCCTTGCACACCACCGCGAGCCCGTAGAACGGCAGGTGGCCGAGGAACTCGACGAAGGTCGCCTTGAGCTTCTCGAAGTCCTGGCCGTACGTTTCCATGTGATCCGCGTCGATGTTCGTCACGACGGAGACCACCGGCTGCAGGTAGAGGAACGACGCGTCGGACTCGTCGGCCTCGGCGACGAGGAACTCGCCCTTGCCGAGCCGCGCGTTGGTGCCGATGGAATTCAGCCGCCCGCCGATGACGCAGGTCGGATCGAGGCCGGCCTCGCCGAGCACCGCGGCGACCAGCGACGTGGTCGTGGTCTTGCCGTGGGTGCCCGCGATCGCGATGCCCTGCTTGAAGCGCATGAGCTCGGCCAGCATCATCGCGCGCGGTACGACGGGAATGCGCAGCTCGCGCGCGCGCACGACCTCGGGATTGTCGGGCTTCACGGCGGAGGACACGACCAACGCGTCGCACGCCTCGGCGTTGCCCGCCGCATGACCCCGCACGATGCGGATGCCGAGCTGGCGCAGGCGCTTCACCGCCGCGTTCTCCGAGAGGTCCGAGCCGGTCACCGTGTAGCCGAGGTTCGCGAGCACCTCGGCGATGCCCGACATGCCGGAGCCGCCGATGCCCACGAAGTGGATGCGCTTGACCTTATGCCGCACGGGCGAGCTCCTGGCACAGGTCGGCGCAGCGCTGCGTGGCGTCGGGCTTGCCGAGCGCGCGGGCGGCGCGCGCCATCGCGGCGAGGCGCTCGCGCGTGAGGTCGCGCAGGCGCTGGGCGAGCGCGGCGGGCGTGGTCTCGAGCTGCTTCAGCGCGATGCCCGCGCCGCGTTCGGCGAGGAACGCGGCGTTGGCCGACTGCTCGTCGGCCACGAACCAGGGCAACGGGAAGAGGATCGCCGCGACGCCCGCGGCGGTGATCTCGGCCACCGTGATCGCGCCCGAACGGCACACCATCACGTCGCACCATGCGTAGCGCTGCGCCATGTCCGCGATGAACGGCACCACCTCGGCCTCCACGTTCGCCTGCGCATAGGCGTCGCGCAGCCCCGCGAACAACTTCTCGCCCGCCTGGTGCACGACCCGCGGGCGCTCGCCGGGCGCCATCGCCGCGAGAGCGGCGAGGACGAGGTCGTTCATCGTCTGCGCGCCGAGGCTTCCGCCCACCACGAGCAGGCGCAGGCGCCCTTCGCGCCCGGCGTAGCGCGCATCGGGATCGGCGATCGCCGCGATCTCCTCGCGCACCGGCGTTCCCAGCCAGTCGACGCGCTTCGGCCGCGGCAGCGCATTGCCCCAGCGTTGCGCGACCTCGCGCTCGAACGCGCCTTCCATGCCGACGACCACGCGCTCGGCGATCGGCGCGAGCAGGCGGTTGGTGAGGCCGGCGATCGCGCCCGGCTCGTGCACGACGAGCGGCTTGCGCCACAGCGCGGCCATCATTCCCCCGGGAAACGCGACGTAGCCGCCCATGGACAGCACGACGTCCGGACGGACGCGGAAGATCGCGGCGGTCGCCTGCCCGAAGGCGACGAGGATCCTCAAAGGCAGCACCAGCCATGCGCGCAAGCCCTTGCCGCGCACCCCGGTCATGTTCACGTGCACGATGGGATATCCGGCCTCGCGCACGAGCCGGTTCTCCATGCCGGCGGGCGTGCCCATCCAATGCACCGCCCAGCCGCGCGCGACCAATTCCTTCGCGATCGCGAGACCGGGAAAGATGTGGCCCCCGGTTCCCGCGGCCATGATGAGGATCGTGCGCGTGCTCACGTGTTGCCTCCGCGCATGAGGTATCGATTCTCGTAGTCGATGCGCAGCAGGATCGCGAGCGCCATGCAGGTCACGACGATGCCGGTGCCGCCGAACGACAGCAGCGGGAGCGTGAGCCCCTTGGTCGGGAGCAGCCCCAGGTTCACGCCCATGTTGATGAACGCCTGCACCGCGAGCCAGATGCCGATGCCCTGCGCGACGAGCGCGGCGAAGTAGCGCTCGAGGCTCGCGGCCTGGCGCCCCACGGCGAAGGCGCGGTGCACGAGGAAAAGGAAGAGGGTGATCACCGCGGCCACGCCCGCGAAGCCGAGCTCCTCGCCGATCACGGCGAGCAGGAAGTCGGTGTGCGCCTCGGGCAGGTAGAAGAGCTTCTCGACGCTCGCGCCGAGGCCCACGCCGAACCATTCGCCGCGTCCGAACGCGATGAGCGAATGCGACAGCTGGTAGCCCTTGCCGTACGCGTCGGACCACGGGTCCATGAACCCGAGGATGCGTTGCAGGCGGTACGGCGACGAGACGATGAGCACCGCGAAGGCCCCGGCGAGCAGCACCGCGAGGCCCACGAACAGGCGCCAGTTCAGGCCGCCCAGGAACAGCACCGCCATCGCCACCGTCGTCACCACCACCAGCGCGCCGAAATCGGGCTCGCGCAGCAGCAACGCGGCGATGAGGGTCATCACGCCGAACATCGGCAGGAAGCCCTTGCGGAAGTCGTGCATGAACGCGGCCTTGCGCACCGTGTAGTCGGCGGCGTAGAGCACGACGAAGAGCTTCATCAGCTCCGAGGGCTGGAAGGTCGCGATGCCGAGCGGGATCCAGCGCCGGCTGCCGTTGACCTCGCGCCCCAGGCCCGGCACGAGCACCGCGAGCAGCATCACGGTGCCGAGCATGAAGAGCCACGGCGCGGCCTTCTGCCAGATCCACACCGGCACGCGGAAGAGCGCGGCGCCGAACGCGAGCCCCACGGTGAGGTACGCGCAATGCCGCACCAGGAAATACGAGGCGCGGAAGCCGGTGAAGCGCTCGCCTTCCGCCATGGCGATCGACGCCGAATACACCATCACCAACCCGATCGAGGCGAGCAGCAGCATCGACCAGAGCAGGGCCTGGTCGAAGCGCGACTCGCGGCGGGCCGGGTTGTAGAGCATCAGTGCGGCCCCGGGGAACCGGACGCATCGCGCGCCGCGTCGTCACCGCTCGCCGAGGCGAGCGCGCGCGCCGCCTGTGCGAACACCTCGCCGCGATGGCCGTAGTTGCGGAACATGTCGAAGCTCGCGCACGCCGGCGAGAGCAGCACCGCGTCGCCGGAGCGGGCGAACGCGAAGGCGGCTTCGACCGCGTTCTCCAGCGTGTCGGCGAACTGCACCGGCACGCCGGTGGGCGCGACGGCCATCGCGATGCGCGGCGCGTCGCGGCCGATCAGCACGACAGCGCGCGCGTGCGCCCGCACGGCAGCGGCGAGCGGCGCGAAGTCCTGGCCCTTGCCCTCGCCGCCGGCGATGAGCACGACCGGCGCGTCGAAGCCTTCGAGCGCGGCCACGCTCGCGCCGACGTTGGTGCCCTTGGAATCGTCGTAGAAGCGCACGCCGCGCGACTCGGCGACGGGTTGCACGCGGTGCGGCAGCCCGTGGAACTCGCGCAGCGTTCGCGCGAGCGGCTCGGGCGGCAAGCCGATGGCGCTCGCGAGCGCGTGGGCCGCCAATCCGTTGGCGACGTTGTGCAGGCCGGGCATGCCCATCGCGGCGACGGGCAGCAGGTCGGCCGTGCCGCGCTTCAACGTGCGGCGCGCCGGGTCGAGGCCCCACGCGTTCGCGTCGGGCGGCGCGTCGAGGCCGAACGAGAACACGCGCGTCGCCCCTCGCGCCATGGCGCGGCTCCAGTCGTCGTCGCGGTTCACGACGCGCGTATCGCAGTGCAGGAAGATCCGTTCCTTGGCCCGCGCGTAGTCGGCGAGCGAGTCGTAGCGATCGAGGTGGTCCTGCGTGACGTTCAGCATCGTGGCCGCGTCGAGCGCGAGCGAGCGGGTCGTCTCCAGCTGGTAGCTCGACAGCTCGACCACGTACACGTCGGGGAAGCCCGCGCGCTCGGCCTGCGCGAGCGCATCGAGCACCGGCACGCCGATGTTGCCCACGGCCTGCGCACGCAGCCCCGCGGCGCGGCCCATCGCCGCGGCGAGCGCCGTGACGGTCGACTTGCCGTTCGTGCCGGTCACGCCCAGCACGCGAACCTGCGCACGGCGCGCGAGCTCGCGGCCGAAGATCTCGATGTCGCCCACGACGTCGATCCCGCGCGCCAGCGCGGCGGCGAGGACCGGCTCGCGCAGCGCAAGGCCCGGACTCGCAACGACCGCGTCCACGCCCGCCAGGAGCCCCGCGTCGAGGGCGCCGAGGGCGGGAACGATCGCGGGGAACTCCGCGGCGAGCGCGGCGGCGCCGGGCGGCGTGGCGCGCGTGTCCGCGGCGCGAACGCGCGCCCCGTGGCGCGCGAGCCAGCGAACCGCCGAGAGCCCCGTGTCGCCGAGGCCCACGACGAGGACGTTCCTGCCTTTCCATTCATCGCTCATCTCCCTTTCCGCGGCCTCCTAGCGCAGCTTCAGCGTCGACAGGCCGAACAGCACGAGCATCATCGTGATGATCCAAAAGCGGACGACGACCTGGTTCTCCTTCCAGCCTTTCAATTCGTAGTGGTGGTGCAGCGGCGCCATGCGGAAGACGCGCTTGCCGGTGAGCTTGAAGCTCGCCACCTGGATGATCACGGACAGCGTCTCGACCACGAACACGCCGCCCATGATCAGCAGCACGATCTCCTGGCGCACGACGAGCGCCACCATGCCGAGGGCGGCGCCCAACGCGAGCGCGCCCACGTCGCCCATGAACACTTCGGCGGGATACGCGTTGAACCACAGGAAGGCGAGGCCCGCCCCGCCGATCGCGCCGCAGAACACCGCGAGCTCGCCCGCCCCGGGGATCGACGGGAAGCCGAGGTATCTCGAGAACACCGCGTTGCCCGAGACGTACGCGAAGATCGCGAGCGCGGAGGCGATCATCACGGTCGGCATGATCGCCAGGCCGTCGAGGCCGTCGGTGAGGTTCACCGCGTTGGACGTGCCGACCACCACGAAGTAGCCGAGGATCACGAAGCCCAGCGTGCCGAGCGGGATCGCGACCGTCTTGAAGAACGGCACGATGAGCTCGGTCTGCTGCGGCAGCTTCGCGTTGTACGCGAGGAGCCAGACCGCGATCGCCGCGACCACCGATTGCCAGAGATACTTGGCCTTCGCCGAGAGGCCCTTCGGGTTGCGCTGCACCACCTTGCGCCAGTCGTCGACCCAGCCGATCGCGCCGAAGCCGAGCGTGGTCACGAGGCAGATCCACACGTAGCGATTGAAGAGGTCCGCCCACAGCAGCGTGGTGACGGCCACCGAGACCAGGATCAGCGCGCCGCCCATGGTGGGCGTGCCGCTCTTCACGAGGTGCGTCTGCGGCCCGTCGTCGCGCACCGACTGCCCGATCTTGTACGCGGTCAGCTTGCGGATCATGGCGGGACCGACGAGGAACGAGATGGCGAGCGCGGTGAGGCCCGAGAGCACGACGCGCAGCGTGATGTACGTGAAGACGTTGAACGCGCGCAGCTCCCGCGTGAGCCACAGCGCAGCCTCATACAGCATGGCCGCCCTCCCGTGCCGCGAGCGCATCGGCGACGCGCTCCATCTGCATGAACCGCGACCCCTTCACCAGCAGCGTCGCGCCCGCGCGCGCTTCGGCGAGCGCCGCCTCGCGCAGCGCGTCGGCATCGGCGAAGTGCGTGGCCCCCGCGCCGAACGCCGCCGCCGCGCGCGCGCTCTCGGGCCCGAGCGCGAGCAGCGCGTCGATGCCCGCACGCCGCGCGAACTCGCCCACCTCCGCGTGCATGTCGGCGCCGTGCGCGCCCAGCTCGCCCATGTCGCCCATGACGAACACCTTGCGGCCGCGCTCGCGCGCGAGCACCTCGATCGCCGCCTTCATCGATTCCGGATTGGCGTTGTACGAGTCGTCGATCACCCACGAGCCGAAAACGCCGCGCCGGCGCTGCAGGCGCCCGGGCACGCCGGGAAAGGCCGCGAGGCCGTCGTGCATCGCGCGCGCGGGAATCTCGAGCGCGTGCGCCGCGGCGCAGGCCGCAAGCGCGTTGCGGATGTTGTGCGTGCCGGCGACGGCGAGCGTGACGCTGAAGGCGTCCTCGGGCGTGACGATGTGCATGTGCGCGCCCTCCACGGTCGCGCGGACGTCGGCGCGCAGGTCGAAGCCGAACGTGACCGTGCGGCGGCCGGCGTTCAGCCCGAGCCAGTAGTCCGCGAACGCGTCGTCGCGGTTCACGACGGCGACCCCGCCCGCCTGGAGGCCCACGTAGATCTCGCCCTTCGCCGCGGCGATCGCCTGCAGGCTGCCGAGCAGGCCGACGTGCGCGCGCTGCGCGTTGTTCACGAGCGCGACGGTCGGGCGCGCGATGCGCGTGAGGTACTCGATCTCGCCGGCGTGGTTCATGCCCATCTCGATCACCGCGAAGCGGTGGTGGGCGCGCAGGCCGAGCAGCGTGAGCGGCATGCCGATGTCGTTGTTCAGGTTGCCCGCCGTGGCGAGCACGAAGCGCCGGTCGCCGCAATGCGCGGCGAGGATCGCGGTGAGCATCTCCTTCACGGTCGTCTTGCCGTTGCTGCCGGTGAGCGCGACCACGGGCAGCGCGAAGCGCGCGCGCCAATGGGCCGCGAGGCGCCCGAGCGCAAGCCGCGTGTCTTCGACGATCACCTGGGGCATCGGCCCGTCGACGCGCCGCGAGGTGAGCGCGCCGCACGCGCCGCGCCGCTCGGCCTCGCCGAGGTAGTCGTGGCCGTCGAAGCGCTCGCCCTTGAGCGCGACGAACAGGTCCCCCGCGGCGAGCGCGCGCGTATCCGTGCCCACGCGTTCGAATGCACACGACGGGCCGGCGAGCGTGCCGTCGAGGACGTTCGCGAGCTCGGCGAGATCCATCATCGCGGCGCGGGCCGGTTCGGTGCGCGCGTTCACGTTCCCGCCCTTTCGCCGCCGGCGAGCGCGGCGCGCGCGACCTCGCGATCGCTGAACGGCAAGCGCCGCCCGGCGATCTCCTGGTAGGTCTCGTGGCCCTTGCCCGCGAGGAGCACGACGTCCCCGGCGCGCGCCTGGTGCACGGCGGTGAAGATCGCGACCTGGCGGTCCTCGATCGCCTCGGCGGCGTGCTTCGGCATGCCCGCGAGGATCTGGTCGATGATCGCGAGCGGCTCCTCGCCCCGCGGGTTGTCGCTCGTGACGATCACGTGGTCGGCCAGGCGCGCGGCGACGGCGCCCATGAGCGGGCGCTTGCCGGGATCGCGATCGCCGCCGCAGCCGAACACGCACAGCAGCCGCGGCACGCGCTCGCCGCAGGCCGGGTGCATCACCTCGCGCAGCGCAACCAACGCCTTCTCCAGCGCGTCGGGCGTATGCGCGTAATCGATCACGACCAGCGGCATGCCGGCGCCGCCGAGGCGCTCGAGGCGGCCCGGCACGGGTTCGAGCGCGGCGATCGCGCGCGCCGCATCGTCGAACGGCACGCCGGCCGCGAGCAGCGCGCCGAGCACCGCGAGCAGGTTGTACGCGTTGAAGGCGCCGAGCACGCCCGCGCGGATCTCGCCCTCGCCCCACGGGCTCGCGACGTGGAACCGCACGCCCTGCTCGCTGAGCACCAGGCGCGAGGCGGCGAGCCGCGGCGCGGGCGCGGTGCCCGAGACGAACCCGTAGCCCACGAGCTCGATCCCGCTGCCGGCGAGCCGCCGCGCCATCTCCACGCCCCACGGGTCGTCCATGTTCATGACCGCGTGGCGCAGGCCGCGGGCGGAGAACAGGCGGTACTTGGCCTCCGCGTAGGCGTCCATCGTGCCGTGGTAATCGAGGTGATCGCGGGTGAGATTGGTGAAGACCGCCACGTCGTACTTGATGCCGGCCACGCGCTCCTGGTCCAACCCGTGGCTCGACACCTCCATCGCGACGCCGTGCGCGCCGCGGCGCAGGTATTCGGCGAGCAGCCGCTGCAGGACGATCGGATCGGGCGTGGTGTTGCGCGCCTCGACGCGTTCGCCGATCAGGCCGTTGCCGAGCGTGCCGATCACCGCCGAGCGGCGTCCCAGGCCATCGCATGCGGCGGCGATCCACTGTGACACCGACGTCTTGCCGTTGGTGCCCGTCACGCCCGCCATCCAGAGCGCTTCCGACGGATCCCCGTACACGTGGCCCGCGATCGTCGAGATGCGGGCGCGCAGGCGCTCGATGCCGAGGTTGGGGACCTTCCACTCCGGATTCCACGCGAAGCCCGCGCGCTCCCAAAGCACCGCGACCGCGCCGCGCGCGATCGCGTCGGCAATGAAATCGCGCCCGTCGCGCGCGGTGCCGGGATAGGCCACGAAGACCGAGCCGAGCTTCACCGCGCGCGAATCGGCGGTGAGATCGGAGAGCGGGACGCCGAGCGCGTCGAGCTCGGCGAACACCGGATCGGGCGCGCTCGCGCCGTGGAGCGCGGCCATCATCCCGCGTCTCCATCGCGTTCCGGCGCCTTCGCCTGGATCTCGCGCTCGACCGCCTCGACGTTCAGCGTCTCGGGCGCGTCGGGGGCGATGGCCATCAGGCGCAGCGCCTGGCCCATCACGCGCGAGAACACCGGCGCGCTCACGTCGCCGCCGAAGTAGCGCCCGCCCTGCGGCTCGTTGATCGTCACGGCGACGATGAAGCGCGGATCGCTCGCCGGACCGAAGCCCACGAACGACGACTGGTACTTGTGCTCGTAGTGGCCGTTCTCGTTCTTCATCGCCGTGCCGGTCTTGCCGGCCACGCGATAGCCGGGCACGCGCGCGAGCGGCGCGGTGCCGCCGGGCATCACCGCCATCTCCATCATGCGGATCACCGCGTGGATGCTGCGCGGCGTGTAGATCGGCGTGCCGACCGGGCGGACGTCGCGCCGCAGCAGCGACAGCGGCAGCAGGCGCCCCTCGTTCGTGAACACGGTGTACGCGTGCGCCATCTGCATGAGCGACACCGACAGCCCGTGGCCGTAGGCGATCGTCGCCTGCTCGATCGGGCTCCAGCGGCTCCAGTCGTGCAGCACGCCCTTCGCCTCGCCCGGGAATCCGGTGTGCGGCGCGACGCCGAAGCCGAGCTCGTGGAAGAGCGTGCCCATGTGCTCCGGCGTCATCTGCAGCATGATCTTCGCGGTGCCGATGTTCGACGACACCTGGATGATCTGCGCCACGGTGAGCAGGCCGTGGGGATGGTCGTCGCTGATCGTCCAGTGGCCGATCTTCATGTGGCCCGGTGCGGTCTGGATCACGGTATCGGGCTTCACGATGCCCGCGTCGAGCGCCGCCGCGATCGTGAAGGGCTTCATGATCGAGCCCGGCTCGAAGGTGTCGGTCACGCAGCGGTTGCGGATCTGCGCGCCGGTGACCGTCGCGCGGTTGTTCGGGTTGTAGTCGGGCTGGTTCACCAGCGCGAGCACCTCGCCGGTGTGCGCGTCGAGGATCACCAGCGAGGCCGACTTCGCGTGCGTCGACTCGTACGCGGCCTTCAGCTCCCGGCGCGCGAGGAACTGCAGGCGCTGGTCGATGGCGAGCTCGACCGGCTCGCCGTCGCGCGGCGGGCGCACGCTCTCGATGTCCTCGACCACGCGGCCGCGCCGGTCCTTGATCACCTTGCGGCTGCCGGGCGTGCCGGCCAGGCGCGCCTGCTCGGCGAGCTCGACGCCTTCCTGGCCGTTGTCGTCCACGCCGGTGAAGCCGACCACGTGCGCCATCAATTCGCCTGCGGGGTAGTAGCGCCGGTATTCCCGCTGCTCGAACACGCCGGGAATGCGCAACGCCATCACTTTCGCCGCCTGGTCGGGCGAGATCTGGCGCTTGAGGTAGGCGAACTGGCGATCCTTGTTGGCGACTTTCTGGCGGATCTCCGCTGGGCTCATCTGGAGCGCGCGCGCGAGCGACTGCAGCCGGCCCGCGTCGAGCTCGAGATCCTCGGGGCTCGTCCAGATCGACTCGACCGGCGTGGAGATCGCGAGCGGCTGGCCGTTGCGGTCCCTCACCGGGCCGCGCGAGGCCGGCATCTCGATCACGCGCCCATAGCGCGCCTCGCCCTTCGCCTGCAGGAAGCCGTGGTCCATGCCCTGCAGGTAGAAGGCGCGCCCGAGCAGCACGAGGAACCCCGCCAGCGCGACCATCAGCACGAAGGTCGAGCGCCAGCCCTCGAGCTTCAGGCGCAGCTCCGGCGTGCGCTTCTCGTACTTCATCGCCGCGTCAGCCCCGCCGGCACGCCGCGCTCGTCGACGATGAGCGTGCTCGATGCATCCGGGAGCCGCATGCCGAGGCTGCGCGCGGCGACCGCCTCGATGCGCTTGTGCGTGGCCCACGTGCTCTGCTCGAGCTGCAGCTGCGTCCACTCCTCCTCGAGGCGCTTGGCCTGCGCCTGCTCGGCATCGAGCTCGGCGAAGCGCTTGCGCGCCTCGTGCTGCTCGGTCACGACACCGAGGGCGCAGACGATCACGAGCAGCAGCAGCAGGACGTTCAGGCGCGTCATCGCGGCGCCACCTTCTCGGCCGCGCGCAGCACGGCGCTGCGCGCGCGCGGGTTGCGCCGCACCTCGTCCTCGCCGGGCTTGATCGCGCGGCCGAGCGCGCGCAGCGGCGCGGGCGGCAGGTCGGCCGCGCGCACCGGCACGCCGCGCGGCAGCTTGTCGGCCGTCGAATGCTCGCGGATGAAGTTCTTGACGATGCGGTCCTCGAGCGAGTGGAAGCTGATGACCGCCAGCCGCCCGCCGGGCGCGAGCAGCTCGAGCGCGCGCGGCAGCGTTACCGCGAGCTCCTCAAGCTCCTGATTGACGTGAATCCGAAGAGCCTGAAACGTCCGGGTCGCCGGGTGCTGCCCCGGCTCGCGCGTGCGAACCGCGTGACCCACGATCGCGGCAAGCTGCCGGGTGGTCCGGACAGGCTCGATGCGCCTTGCCGCAACAATCGCTGCTGCAACCTGTTTAGCAAACCGTTCTTCCCCATAGTCGCGGATCACCTCCCTGATCTCTTTTTCGTCGGCGCGCGTGAGCCACTCGGCCGCGGTCTCGCCGCGCGTCGTGTCCATGCGCATGTCGAGGGGGCCGTCGCGCACGAAGCTGAAGCCGCGCGCGGCCTCGTCGAGCTGGGGCGAGGAGACGCCCAGGTCGAGAAGGATGCCCGCCACGTGGCGGACCCCGCGCTTGGCCAGCGCCTCTTGCATCGTGGAGAACCTTCCGTGGATCAGCTCAAGACGCGGATCTTCGATCGCGCGATGCGAAAGCGCCGCGGGGTCCTGATCAAAAGCGAAAAGTCTTCCGCGAACACCGAGACGGGCGAGGATGGCCGCGCTGTGCCCGCCGCGGCCAAAGGTGCCATCGACATAGGTTTCGTCGGGGTGGATGCGCAAGGCAGCAAGGGCTTCTTCGAGAAGGACCGGGACATGGGAGACCTCACTCACGGGGGAACGGGTTCGACGCGGGACCTGCGCTCTCCACCGGGAGCGGCTTCGGACTTCGCGTCGTCGGCCGCATCACAGGGAGAAGTTCTCCATCCCCGGCGGCAGCGTCGCGCTGCCTCCGGACCTCAGGGCCTCGAGCTGCGAATTCCACGTGTCGAGGTCCCAGATTTCGAAGTGGGTGCCCTGGCCCACGAACATCACCGGGTGCGTGATCTTCGCGAAGTCGCGCAGCTCCGGCGGGATGAGCAACCGGCCCGCGGCATCGAGCTCCATCTCCTGGGCGAAGCCGACGAGCAGGCGTTTCCACAGGCTCGCCTGGCGGTTCAGGCTCGGGAAAGCCATGACCTGCGCGCGGATCGGCTCCCACGCGGGTGCGGGATACAGCAGGAGACAGCCGTCCGGGTGCGCAGTAAGGACTAACTTAACCGTGCCGCCCTGGGTGAGAGGGTCGCGGGCGCGCATCGGCACCGCCATGCGGCCCTTCGCGTCCAGGTTGACCTGGTTTGCCCCTTGGAACACCTTTTCTCCCACGTTTCCCCACTTCTGCACACTGTAGTGAACGCGCTACAGCGCGTCAAGGGAAAAAACTGGCAAATTTTTCTTGTGGGACAAGGGGTTAGCGTTGAAAGGGTCGCCGAGTGGCGATGGCGCGAACCTCTAAAATTCAGATACTTGCGACTGAATTCTTAAGTAATGCTCGAAGTTTCCAAGGCGGGAGGCCCAAGAAAAAGGGCCCGTCGCCGGGCCCTTTTCCTCGCAGGGCGGGGAATATCAGCCGCCGCCCTTCCCGTGACCGTGGTGGCTCGTGGATCCGCCGCCTTGCGCGGTGGTGATCCCGGAGCCGGCCGCGCCGCTCGCGGTGATGACGCCCGCGCTGCGGGAGGCGCCCGGATTCGTCGTCTCCGCGGTCGAGCCCACGCTCGTCCCGGCGGCCGTCACCAATCCGCGTCCGAAGCTGCTGTTGCCGTGCGTGGCCGCTGTGCCGCCGCCCGCGGTGACCAGGCCGTGCGACGACAGCGACGATGCCGACCCGGTGGCCGTCACGAGTCCCTTCGACGAGCCGCCATGGAACGTCGAGCCGGACGCCGCCGTGATGCCGCGGCCTGACGACTTGCCGTGCTGCACGCTCGATCCGGACGCCGTCGTGATGCCGCTCGACTTGCCGTGCGACGTCGAGCCCGCAGCGGTGGTGAGGGTGGTCGACTTGCTGCTCGCGAGGCGCAGCGACTTGCCGGTCGACGTCGAGGTCGTCGAAGTCGACGCGGTGTTCGTCGCGCCGTTCGTGCGCAGCGCGGCGACGCGATGGTTCGCCGACTTGATCGAGCTCACCACGGGGCCGAGCTTCGTGCCTTCGGCCTGCGCGATCTGACCCCAGCCCATGCCCGACGCACGCATCGCTAGGACGCCCCGCAGCTTCGTCGTCGTGCCGTCGGCCGAGGTGACGGTGCCCCCCGTGAGCGCCGCCTGCAGCTGGTCGGGCGTCGGGTTCTTGATGCCCGCATTGGCGAGCGCGGCCTTCGCGAGCGCGAGCGAGATGAACACATTGCCCCAGCCCATCTTGCCGGTGGGCGGCGTGATCGTCGTGCCCGTGCTCGTCGTGCTCGTGCCGCCGCCCGACGTCGTGGTCGTTCCGCCGCCGGTCGTGGTGGTCGTTCCGCCGCCAGTGGTGGTGGTCGTGCCGCCCGTTGTCGTGTTGGTGCCGCCACTCGTGATCGTGGCGCTGCCGCCACTCGTGCTCGTGGTTCCGGCACCCGTGGTCGTCGTGGTCGGGCTCGTGAGCGTGACCGGCGTGCCGTTGCGCAGCGCGTTCACGAGCGCGAGCGTGTTGTCGGTGGAACCCGCGAGCGTGCCGAAGCTGGCGGCGATGCGGCCCGCCACCTGCGCCTGGCCCTGGTTCGCGGCGGTGGAGTCGAGCGTCTTCACCTGCGCATCGACGTCGCCCGCGGTCTGGGCTTCGGCGACCGGCGCGAGCGCGACGAGCAGAGCGGCGGAAAGAACGCGGATCCTGCTTTTCATGGTTGTGCCTCCGTTATGTGGTTCCGACGAGCCTTTCGGTCTGCAGGATCACCTCGGTCGCGGTCGCGCCGTCGCGCAGCAGGCCGCCGTCCTTCTTGGCGGTGACCAGCATGCGCGTCGTCGCCGGCGTGAGCGCTTCGAGCTCGATGTCGATGTCGCGATCGCCCGCTCGCGCGTGGATCGTCTCGGTCGAGCCCTCGCGTTTCGCCGCCGCCACCTTGATCTGCATCCGGTGCAATGCGCCGAACGTCGCCTGCTTCACTCGCGATTGCGATGCGGTGAAGGTCTTGTAGACCATGCCACCGAGGGTATGGGACACCTCCGTGGACATGCCCACGCCGAGCGCGGTGAGCGCGACCGGAGCGCAGGCTCCGAGCGGCAGGGCGCACAGCGCGAGCAAGAGGGGGATGGTTTTTCTCATGGGCGGGCTCCATCACTCAAGGTTCGTGCCAAGGCGGCCCGTGCGTGGAAAGGGCGGCACGGCGCCATGTTCCATCAAGGCCTTAGCGGGCTCGTGTGAAATGCGTCACAGCGTCCGAAAAGCGCTCGTTTCGTCGCCGCGAAGAGACGAAGCCGCCACGTCGGTTGCCGCGATGCGTCGCGCACGCGACGCGCGAGGAAGGAAAAGTGAAGCGAGCCGATAAGCGGGATTCTGTTACGGCCCGAAGGCTATGACGGTCATTCCTCTGGGCCGCGCGTTGCCGCGCGGCTCGAGCCACCTACCCGCAGACTCGGCGGGCCGCGTCGTCGTCTGCCTACTTGGTGTTGCTCCGCGTAGAGATTGGCCGTTTCACCCCGGTTCCTCTTTGGAATGCCGACCGCAAGAAAGCCGCGGTGGGCACCCTCCGAGGCAACCGGACTGCGTCTCTGTTCCTCTGATCCTCGCCTCACGGCGGACGGGCGTTACCCGCTACGCTGCCCTGTGGAGTCCCGACTTTCCTCCGTGCGACTCGCGTGGCACGGCGACCGTCTGGCTCGCTTCACCCCGCCATCTTACTGGACTCGCCCGGCGCCCCGCGGCGCGGGCGGAAATGGCTCGCGTCGTCGTAGAACGTCTCGCGGCCGGTGTCCGCGTGCCATCCCGGAATTCCCAGCACTGGCAGCGGGGGAAGCCGGCGTGGCGAGGCGAAATGGGCGCGATCGTCGAGGTGCGCGGCGAGGGCCTCATCGGCGGCCGCGACCAGCGCGCGGGCGGGCCGTGCGAGGAACGCTTCATCGACGTCGAGCAGCACGCTCTTCGCGACGATGCCGAGCCAGGGATCGAGCAGCTTCTCGAAGAGCGCGTGCCCGAAGGCGAGGAAGCGCATGTTCGCCGCGAGCGCGGCGCGGCGATGCCAGAACAATTCCTTCCAGCGATGCTCGAGGACCAGGCCGACGAGCGCCGGATCGGCGCACAGCACCACGACGCCGCCCTCGTCGAAGAGCGTGAGCGCGTCGCGCTCGGGACTGCGCCGGCGCGCCTCGGCCGCGCCGCGCTCCGCCAGCATCGCGGCATGCTGCGCATTGATGCGCGCCTTCGCGCGCGGATACGCGATCCACGCGAGCGCATTGAAGAGGTCGTGCCAGTTGCCGGCGCGCGTCTCGATCTCGCCGGTCGCGGCGATGCGCGCCTCGTACGGACGGCGATCGGGATCGCTCGCACGCCGGGGAGGCACGAACCGCACCGGGCGCCCGCTCGCGGTGACGATGCCCACGGCCGCCGCGCTCATCTGCGCATGCGTCGGCCAGCGGTCGCGCGCAAGGCCGGCGAGCACCGCGGCGAGCGGCGCGAAGGCCGGTCCCTGCAGCCGCTCGCGCGCCTGCGTCCAGTCCACCGCTCAGCCGGCCAGGCGCCAGCCGATCGCCTGTCCGGCGCGCAACGGCACGACGCTGGCGTCGCCGAAGCGATACTCGCGTGGCACCTCCCACGGGCTCTTCTCGAGCGTGATCGTGCCGGAGTTGCGCGGCAGGGCGTAGAAATCCGCGCCGTGGAAGCTCGCGAACGCCTCGAGGCGGTCGAGCGCGCCGGCCGCTTCGAACGCCTCCGCGTAGAGCTCGAGCGCGGCGTGCGCGGTGTAGACGCCGGCCGCGCCGCAATCGCATTCCTTCGCGCCGCGGGCGTGCGGGGCGGTGTCGGTGCCGAGGAAGAACTTCCGGTTTCCGGACGTCGCCGCCGCGACCAGCGCGCGCCGGTCGGACTCGCGCTTGAGCACGGGCAGGCAATAGTGGTGCGGGCGCACGCCGCCCGCGAAGATCGCGTTGCGATTGAGCAGCAGGTGGTGCGCGGTGATCGTCGCGCCGACGTTCGCGGGCGCGCGCTCGACGAACGCGACAGCTTGCGCCGTGGTCGCATGCTCGAGGACCACCTTCAGGCGCGGGAAGCGGGCGAGCAGCGGCGCGAGCACGCGCTCGAGGAACACCGCCTCGCGATCGAACACGTCGACGTCGGGATCGGTCACTTCGCCGTGCACGAGGAGCGGCATCTGCGCGTCCTGCATCGCCGCGAGCACCGCGTCGCACTTGCGGATGTCCGTGACGCCCGAGGCGGAATTGGTGGTCGCGCCCGCGGGATAGTACTTCACGGCCTTCACGAAGCCCGCGGCGCGCGCCTTCGCGATCTCCGCGCCGGGCGTGTCGTCGGTGAGGTAGAGGGTCATCAGCGGCTCGAAGCGCGCGCCCGCCGGCACCGCGGCGAGGATGCGTTCGCGATACGCGCGCGCCTGCTCGACGCTCACCACGGGCGGGCGCAGGTTCGGCATGATGATCGCGCGGGCGAACTGCCGCGCGGTGGCGCCGACCACGCTCGCCAGGGCGGCGCCGTCGCGCAGGTGCACGTGCCAGTCGTCGGGACGGGCGATCGTGATCGATTCGGGCATGCCCGATTATACGGTCGCGCCTCGGTTTGCCCCCGATTCAGCGCTTGCGCTCGAGCGCGCGCGCGTACAGCGCATTGCGCTTGCCGCCGGTGATCTTCGCCGCGAGCGCCACCGCCTGCTTGAGCGGCAACTCGGCGACGAGCGCGTCGAGCACCGTGTCGGGATCGAGCGCCCCGCGCGGCGCGGGCGCGCGGCCCTCGACGAGGAGCACGAACTCGCCGCGTGTCCGGTCGGGGTCCGCCTCGATCCACGCCCGCGCCTGCGCGAGCGGCACGCGCGCGATCGACTCGAAGCGCTTGGTGATCTCGCGCGCGATCACGACGTCGCGCTCGCCCAGCGCCGCGTGCAGGTCGCCGAGCGTGGCGGCGATGCGGTGTGGCGCCTCGAAGAGCACGATCGCCCACGGGCCGGCGGCGAGCGCCGCGAGCCGCGCGCGCCGCTCGCCGCCCTTCGCCGGAAGGAAGCCCGCGAAGACCGCGCCCTCGAACTGCAATCCGCTCGCCGAGAGCGCCGCGGTCAACGCGCTCGCGCCGGGCACCGGGACCACCTTGTGGCCCGCGGCGCGCACGTGATCGACCACGAGGCTGCCCGGGTCGCTCACGCCGGGCGTGCCCGCGTCGGTGACGAGGGCGACGGAGCGCCCCTGCGCGATCTCGTCCGCGATGCGTTGCGCGGCCGCGCGCTCGTTGTGCTCGTGAACCGCCACGAGCCGCGCGGAAATGCCGAAATGCGCGAGCAGCGCGCGCGTGACGCGCGTGTCCTCGGCCGCAACCACGTCGACGGCGCGCAACGTCTCGAGCGCGCGCAAGGTCACGTCAGCCAGGTTCCCGATCGGCGTGGCCACCACATATAATGCGGGTCCGAGCGCGGCAGCGGTTGCGTCGCGCGCCGTAGCGGAGTCCGCGCTGCCCTTCATGTCGCGCTTCAACGCGATCCTCCTTCTCGCCTTCGCGGCGCTGGTGTGGCCGGCATTCTCGGCCGACACGCCTTCGAGCACAACGACGCGCGCGCGCATCATCGGCCCGCTACCGCCGCCGCAGGCGGCGCAGCCGGCGCCGGGCGACGACGACATCGACCCGGCGACGGGCCTTTCGCGCAGCACCGTCGTGCGCCCGCTGCGCGAGGTCGCGCCGCCGCCGGGGCCCGTGGTGCCGGGGTCACAACCGGTGGCCACCCCCGCGCCGCGCGCGCAGGGCACCGTCGTGCGCGCGCACATCGCGCTCATAGTGCCGACCGCATCGCCCGCGCTCGGCGGGCTCGCGAGCGCGTTGCGCGCGGGCTTCGCCGCCGCGGCCGGCGTTGCCGGCAAGGACGCGCCCGCCGTGAACGTGATGGACGTGCCCGACGAAGGCGGCTCGCTGGTCGACGCGTGTGCCCGGGCGCAGGCCGCGGGGGCGATCCTGGTGGTGGGCGGCATCACGCGCGACGGCGCCACGGCGCTGGCGCACAGCGACTGCGCGCGCCAGCCCGTGCTCGCGTTGAACGAGCCGCAGAAGATGCTGCCCGTCGATCTCCCGCCCAATCTCTACACCGTGTCGCTCGCGGTCGAGCAGGAGGCGCGGCAGGTCGCGCTGATGGCCGTGGCCGACGGCTGGCGCAGCGCGATCGTGATCGCCTCGGACTCCCCGCTCGCCCGGCGCGCGCGCGATGCGTTCGAGCGCGAATGGACGCGCGCCGCGGGCGAGGTGCACGACGTGACCTACAGCGGCGACATGAACGAGGCGCCGCTGCTGCGCGAGCGCCTCGCGGCCGTGAAGGGCGACATGGTGTTCCTCGCGCTCGAGGCGGGCGATGCGCGCGCGGTGCGGCCCTACGTGACGCCCTCGCTGCCGGTGTACGCGACCTCGATCAGCGTGAACCCGCGCGCCGAGGCGGTGGTCAACGTAGACCTGCAGGGTCTGCGTTATGTGGAAATGCCGTGGTTCGTGCAACCCGATCATCCCGCCGTGATGGTTTATCCCAGGCCCGACCATCCGATGTCCGTCGACGAGGAGCGCCTCTACGCCTTCGGCATCGACGCGCTGCGCCTGTCGACGCACCTGTTGCGCGGCGAGGCGCGGCGCGGGCCGCTCGACGGGGTGACCGGGCGCATCGGGCTGGAGCCGGGCGGCAACGCGTTCGTGCGCACGCTCACGCCGGCGGAAGTCGACGGCGGGCGCGTGATCCCGTTGCGCGGGCCGTGATCGCGAGCGGGCGGCGCACTCCCGCGCAGGCGGCGGGAAGCGCGGCGGAAGCGCGCGCCGCGCGCTATCTCGCCGAGCGCGGGCTGGCGATCGTCGCGCGCAACTGGCGCACGCGCCTGGGTGAGATCGACCTCGTCGCCCGCGACGGCGCGACGCTCGTCTTCGTGGAGGTGCGCCTGCGCAACGACGCGCGCTTCGGCGGCGCGGCGGCGAGCGTCGATGCGCGCAAGCGCGCCCGCATCGAGGCGGCGGCGCGGCAATACCTCGCGCGCCTGCGGCACGAGCCGCCGTGCCGCTTCGACGTGGTGAGCGTCGAGGACGGGCGCGTCGAGTGGCTGCAGGGCGCGTTCGAAACCGCTTAAGATCGGAGGCTCATGGATCTCGCCGCCCACCTGCGCACCCATTTCGAGGAAGGCATCGAGCTGCGCCGGCGCATGGCCGACACGCTGCCGGCCGAGATCGCGCGCGCCGGCGCGGCGCTCGCCGCGGCGCTGCGCGCGGGCGGCAAGGCGCTCGCGTGCGGCAACGGCGGCTCCGCCGCGGACAGCCAGCATTTCGCCGCCGAGCTGGTCGGCCGCTTCGAGCGCGAGCGCCCGGGATTGCCCGCCGTCGCCTTGACCGTCGACTCGTCGGCCATCACCGCGATCGCGAACGACTACGACTGGGACCGCGTGTTCGCCAAGCAGGTCCAGGCGCTCGGCCGCGCGGGCGACGTTCTGCTCGCGATCTCGACCTCGGGCAACTCGCGCAACGTGATCGAGGCGATCCGCGCGGCGCAGGAGGGCGGCCTCACGGTCATCGCCCTCACCGGGCGCGACGGCGGCGCGATGGCGAAGCTCGTGCGCGCGCAGGACTTCCATCTGAACGTCGCCCATCCGCGCACGATGCGCGTGCAGGAAGTGCACCTGCTCGTGATCCATTGCCTGTGCGAGGTGGTCGACAACGTCATCTTCGGGGAAAGGAAATGATGCGAAAGCGATTCGGAATCGTGCTGGTGCTCGCCGCGCTGCCGCTCGTGCAGGGATGCTTCCCGCTCGCGGTCACGGGCGCCGGCGCCGCGGCGCTCATGGCGACGGACCGTCGCACCACGGGCATCTACATCGAGGACGAGAACATCGAGCTCAAGGCGCTCGCGCGCATGCACCGGGATTTCCGCGACGCGCACGTGAGCGCCACGAGCTTCAACCGCCGCGTGCTGCTGGTGGGCGAGGTCCCGACCGCCGAGGAGAAGGCGCGCATCGGCGATGCGGTGCGCGACATCGCTAGCGTGAAGGACGTCGTGAACGAGCTGCGCGTGGGCGAGCCGGCGTCGATCGCGACCCATGGCTCCGACGCGCTCGTGACCTCCAACGTGAAGGCGCGCATGGTGAACAATCCCAAGTTCTCGGCCAACCACGTGAAGGTCGTGACCGAGGAGGGCATCGTGTACCTGATGGGCCTCGTCACGCCCGACGAAGCGGATGCGGCGGTCGACGTCGCGCGCTCGACCGCCGGTGTCGACCGCGTGGTGAAGGTCTTCGAGTACATCCAGTAACGCATTACAGCTGTATTTCCCGGAGTGACGGACGTCACTCCGCGCGGTGCCGCAGCCCGGGAAAATCCCGGGCATCGAAATTTCGTGGAAGGCACGATGCGGCGCAGCCTATCCGGCGTCTACCGCGCGCTGCGCTCGGCCATCCCGTGGCTCGCGCTCGGCGCGGCCCTCGCGCTGACCGCGGCGACGTGGCTCGCCGTCGAGCGTGGCCGCACCGCGCACGCGCGCGTGCATTTCGATCTCGCGACCGACGAGGCGCTCGAGCGCCTGGATGCACGCCTGACCGCCTACGAGGAAGTGCTGCGCGCCGGGGCCGCGCACGTCGCCACGGTGCCCGCGGCGACGCCGGCCGCGTGGCACGGCTTCGTCGGTCGTCTGGATCTCGCCGAGCGGTTCCCGGCGATGGGCGAGGTCGAGTACGTGCCCGTCGCGGCGGCGTTGCACGAGGGCGACGCCGCCCGGGCCGCGGCGGCCGAACGCGCGCTCGCCACGCGCGATACGGCGATCTCCGCGCGCATTGCCGATGCCGAAAGCGCCGACGCGCCTTCGATCGCGATGTATCGCGCGGTCGTGCGCGACGCGGCGAACGACGCCGATGCCGCGGCGGCGCAACCGGTCGAGGGCTTCGTGGTCGGCATCCTGCGCCTCTACGACCTCACCCACGGCGTGCTCGACGGCGGCCCCATGGACCGGATCGACACGCGCATCTACGACGCGGCGCAGCCCGCGCCCGATCGCGTCCTCGTCGACACGCGCACCGCGGCGGGCGAGTCCGCGCCGCTCTTCGAGCGGGTCGTGCCCCTGGCGCTTCCGGGACGAACCTGGACGGTGCAGTTCCTGTCGCGCCCCGACTTCGACGCGGCGGTGAGGCGCGAGCGGCCGTTCGGCCTGCTCGCCGCGGGGCTGGTGGCGAGCCTGCTCGTGTTCCTGCTCGCGCGCTCCGTGGTCGCGCACCTCGAGAACGCGCAGCGCCTGTCGATGCGCGATCCGCTCACCGGGCTCTACAACCGGCGCTATCTCGAGAGCAGCATGGATCGCGAGCTCAAGCGCGCACGCCGCACGGGGACGACCATCGGCCTGATCATGCTCGACGTCGACCATTTCAAGCGCCTGAACGACACGCGCGGGCACGATGCCGGCGACTTCGTGCTCGGGAACGTCGCCGAGATGCTCGGCCACGCCACGCGCGGCAGCGACATCGCGTGCCGTTTCGGCGGCGAGGAGTTCGCGCTCATCCTTCCCGGCGCCTCGCTCGAGGTGGCGCGCGAGCGCGCCGAGTCGATCCGCGCCACGTTCGCGGCCGCGCGCTTCGAGTTCAACGGCGAGCCGCTCGCGCCCATGACGCTGTCCGCGGGCGTGGCCACGCTCGGGCCGGACGATCCCGACTGGAGCCGCGCCCTGCACCAGGCCGATCGCGCGCTCTACACCGCGAAGCAGGCGGGCCGCAACCGCGTGCTCGCGGTGGCGCGCGAGTGACGCCCGCCCCGGCGCCGATTTGCTAATCTTGTCGCTGCGAAGCCCCTCCTGCCATGGCCGCTCCCGCCTTCGAAGCGAAGATCTGCGATCCCGCGAAGTTCGCGCGCCGCGTCGTGCGGCTCGCGCGCCCGCTGGTGTTCACCAACGGCGTCTTCGACATCCTGCACCGCGGCCACGTCACCTATCTCGCGCGCGCCCGCGAGCTCGGCGAGACGCTGGTCGTCGCGCTGAACAGCGACGCCTCGGCGCGACGCCTGGGCAAGGGCGACGACCGCCCGATCAACGCGCTCGAGGACCGGCTGGCGGTCGTGGCCGCGCTCGAGGGTGTGGCCATGGTGACGTGGTTCGACGAGGACACTCCGATCCGGCGCATCCTGGAGTCGCGCCCCGACCACCTCGTGAAGGGCGGAGACTGGGCCGTCGAGCGCATCGTCGGCGCGCCCGAGGTCCTCGGCTGGGGCGGCGAGGTGCACGCCATTGCCTTCGAGCACGAGCGCTCGACCACCGCCCTCCTTTCCCGCATCCGCGCATGAACGACCTGTCCGTCACACCCTCGCTGCTCGATGCCCTGCGCGGCATCGTCGGCCCCAATGCCGTGCTCACCGATCCCGCGGACCAGGCGCCCTTCGTGAACGACTGGCGCGACCAGTACCACGGGCGCGCGGCGGCGGTCGTGAAGCCGGCGAGCACCGCGCAGGTGGCGAAGGTCGTCGCGCTCCTCGCCAAGGCCGGCGTGGCGATGGTCCCGCAGGGCGGCAACACGAGCCTGTGCGGCGCTTCGGTGCCCGATGCCTCCGGCGCGCAGGTCGTGATCAACCTCTCGCGCATGAACCGCGTGCGCGCGGTCGACGTCGACAACAACACGATGACCGTCGAGGCCGGCTGCGTGCTCGAGACGCTGCAGCAGGAGGCCGACCGGCACGATCGCCTGTTCCCGCTCGCGCTCGCCGCCCAGGGCAGCTGCGAGATCGGCGGCAACCTCTCGACCAACGCCGGCGGCACCGGCGTGCTGCGCTACGGCAACACGCGCGAGCTCGTGCTCGGCCTCGAGGTCGTGCTTGCCGACGGCCGGGTGTGGGACGGCCTGCGCGGCCTGCGCAAGGACAATACCGGCTACGACCTCAAGCATCTGTTCGTGGGCGCCGAAGGCACCCTCGGCATCATCACCGCGGCCGTTCTGAAGCTCTTCCCGAAGCCGCGCGCGGTCGCGACGGCGCTGGTCGCGATCGACGATCCGTCTGCGAGCGTCGCGCTGCTCTCGCGCCTGCGCGACCATTGCGGCGAGCGCGTGACGGGCTACGAGATCCTCTCGCGCATCTGCCTCGACCTGGTGATCCGCCACATGCCGGAGACGCGCGATCCCTTCCCCGAGGCGCACCCGTGGTACGTGCTCGTGGAGCTTTCGGACAGCTCGGACGGAGCGGGCCTGCGCACGCAGCTCGAGGAAGCGCTCGCGGGTGCGATCGAGGCGCAGCTGGTGCGCGATGCGGCCATCGCGGCGAGCGAGGCGCAGCGCGCCGCGCTCTGGAAGATCCGCGAGAACATCCCCGAGGCGCAGAAGGTCGACGGCGCCTCGATCAAGCACGACGTCGCGGTGCCCGTGAGCCAGGTGCCGGAGTTCCTCGCGCGCGCCGATGCGGCCCTCGCGCAGCGCTTTCCGGGCATCCGCATCGTCGCCTTCGGCCACGTGGGCGACGGCAACATGCACTACAACTGCTCGAAGCCCGAGCGCCAGGCGGCTGAGGAATTCTTCGCCGAGGCGCCCACGGTGAACCACATCGTGTACGACACGGTGAACGCGCTCTGCGGATCCATCAGCGCCGAGCATGGCCTGGGCGTGCTCAAGCGCGACGAGATCCGCCGCTACAAGAGCGCGCTCGAGCTCGAGCTCATGGCGCGCATCAAGCAGGCGCTCGACCCGCGCGGCCTGATGAACCCCGGGAAGGTGATCTAGCGCCCTCGCGCCAGCGCAGCGCCTGCAGCCGCACGAGGTCGGGCATCGAGCGGTCCTCGGCGAAGCGCTCGCGCAGCCAGCGGGCATCGTTCTGTTGCGACTGCGCGAGCCGCCACAACGCGGCGAGCGCCTCGGCGCTCGCGAGCCGCTCGCCCTGCGGGCGCACGCGATCGAGCGTGTCGAGCAGGTGGTCACGCAGCGGCACGTGGGTGCGCGCATAGGGATCGACGAGCTGCGCGTCGTAGCCGAAACGCGTCGCCTGGAACCGGTTGTAGCCGTAAACCCGATACTGCGGCTCGAGCGGCTCCCCCACGCGGTGCTCCAGCAGGTGCGCGGCGAGCGCCTGCGCGTAGGCGGCGAGCTGCGCGGCGAGCTCCACGCTGAGCGGCGTGTCGCAGATGCGGATCTCGATCGTGCCGTATTCCGGCTTGGGACGGATGTCCCAGTAGAAGTCCTTCATGCTCGCGACGATCCCGTAGCCCGCCATCTCGTCGAAGTAGCGGCCGAATTCGGCCCACGTGCGCACCCCGGGCATCTGCCCCGACAGCGGGAAGGCCGACACCGCATGCAGGCGCGAGGTCTCGAACGACGTGTCTTCCCCCTGAGAATAGGGAGACGACGCGGAAACCGCGATGAAATGCGGGACGAAGGGCGCCAGCGCGTGGGTGAGGTAGACCGCATCGTCGGCGTTGTCGACGCCGACGTGGATGTGCTGGCCGAACACCGTGAACTGCTTGGCGAGGTAGCCGTAGAGCGTCGAGACGTGCAGGAAGCGCTCGGTCGGGAAGATGCGCCGCTCCTTCCACTGGTGGAACGGGTGCGAGCCGCCGCCGGCGATGGCGAGGTTCAGGCGATCGGCCTCGCCGACGATCGCGTCGCGCATCGTTCGCAGGTCGCCGAGCAGCTCGCCGTAGCGCCGGCTCACCGCGGAGTTCACCTCGATCATGCTCTCGGTGATCTCGGGCTTCACCTCGCCGGGCAGGTCCGCCTTGGCCAGGCGCGCGAGCAGGTCGGGAGCGCCGCGCGCGAGGTTGTAGTCGCGCGTGTTGAGCACCATGAGCTCGAGCTCCACGCCGAAGGTGAGCGCCTCGGATTGGCGGAATTCGAGGGGCATCAGTTGCCGCTGGCGTTGTACGCGCGCGCCGACAGTCGCGCGGTGGAGGACGGATCGGGCAGCGCCTCGCCCGCGAAGCGCAGCCCGTGCTGCATCGCGAGCGGACCGGCGATCTGCATCACGAGGATCGCGCCGACGATGACCGCGCCGAACTCCTCGCCGAAGGCGGGGAAGATGCGCGCGATGTCGTGCTCGAGGAGCAGCGCGAGGCTCGACATGGGCATCACGGCCGCGCCGAGCCCGATGGCCTGGCGCACCGTGAGCCCGCCGATCGGCGCGATGCCCGCGACCGCCGCGACCTTGCCCGCCGCGCGCGCCGCCACCACGGCGAGGCCCACGACGCCGCCCTCCACCACGGCGGTGAGCGGCAGGCTCGCGCCGGTGATCACGAAGAGCACGATGTAGAGCAGGCGCCCGGCGGGGGCGAGGTTCACGTTCAGCAGGTCGTAGCTGCGGTCGTCGTTGCGCGCGAACAGCCCGAAGGCGAGGAGCGCGAGGATCACCGGCAGCTTGAACATCGCGGCGAGGCCCACGGCCGCGACCACCATGCCCGCGACGAGCGCGAAATGCACCTCGCGCGTCTTCTCGACGGTGCGCGCGATGGCGCGCGTGATCCACGCCATGACGGCGCCGAGCAGCAGCGAGCCGAAGAAGAGGTAGAGCGGATGCAGGATCGCGACCTCGATCGGCGTGCGCGCCTCGTAGTGCGCGCTGCCGAGCAGGATCGTGGCGAGGATCGAGGCGAAGAGGCCGTTCAGCGCGACCATGTTCATCGCGCGCTCGGTCACCTGGCCTTCCGAGGAGGTGTCGTGGACCACCATCAACAGCACCTCCGGCGAGGCGGTCATCGCGATGGCGGCGGCGAGCGCCGATTTCACCGGATCGAAGTGGAAGGCGAGGAACGCGACGAGCACGGCGCCGAAGGAGAACAGGCTCTCGGCGATGCCGGCGACGGCGAGCGTCCAGTCGCGGCGCATCCACTGCAGGTCCATGCGCCGCCCGAGGTCGAAGAGCACGAGGCCGAGCGCGAGGTCGACGAAGATGCGGCCCTCGTCGAGCAGCGGGCGCAGGCCGAGCACGCGCACGAACGGGCCGATGAGGAATCCGACCACGACGTAACCGAGCACGCGCGGCGCGTGCACGATGCGCGCGACCTCGCCGCCGAGCATCCCCGCGACCAGCAGCCCGCCGAACAACAGCGGGTAGCTCAGCGTGAAGGGAAGCGACGGCAGGAAGGACAGATCCATGTCGGGATAGAATGACACAACCTCGATCGGGCCGGCACCGTGCGCCAGCGTTTTTTCCAGAACACGATCGCCCTCGTCTACGACTTCGACGGCACGCTCTCGCCGCAGCCCATGCAGGAATACACGGTGCTGCCGAAGATCGGCATCGAGCCGGCGGAATTCTGGGCGCTCGTCAACCGCGAGGCGCGCGAGACCGAGTCGGACCCGATGCTCGTCTACATGCGCCACATCATCGAGGCGCTCGAGCGCGTGAAGGTCGACGTGAAGCGCGAGGACTTCGCCGCCATGGCCGCGCAGGTCGAATATTTTCCCGGTGTCGCGACCTGGTTCGCGCGCATGAACGGCTACGTGCGCAAGCGGAGCGGCGGTCGCGCGCGCCTGCAGCACTACCTGATCTCCGCCGGGCAGAAGGAGATCCTCGACGGGGTCTCGATCCGCCGCCACTTCAAGCGCATCTACGCCTCGGAATACCACTTCAACCACCACGGCGTGGCCACGTTTCCCAAGTTCCTCGTGACCGATACGCTGAAGACGCAGTTCCTCTTCCGCATCAACAAGGGCATCGAGGACGTGCGCGAGTCGATCAACGAGCACATGCCCGAGGCCGCGCGCCCGATCCCGTTCCAGAACATCGTCTACGTGGGCGACGGCATGACCGACGTGCCGTCGATGGCGCTCACCAAGAAGAACGGCGGGCACACCGTCGCGGTGTACGACCCGGGCGGCGAGCGCGGGCGCGCGACCTGCGTGAAGCTGCTCGACGCCGGCCGGGTGGACTTCGTGGCCGAGGCGGACTTCCGCGCCGGCAGCAAGCTCACGCGCCGCGTGCAGCTGCTGCTCGATGCGATCATCGCGGACATCGCCTACCGCCGCGAGGCGTTCGACTGCCGCCTCGAGAACGGCGCGCGCCGGTGAGCGAGCTCACCTTCCGCGCCCTGCGCGCGCTGGCCGACGGCCGTTTCCATTCCGGCGAGGACGTCGCCCGCGCGCTCGGCCGCTCGCGCGCGAGCCTGTCCGACGCGTTGAAGCGCGCGCCGGATCTCGGCCTCGACATCTTCAGCGTGCGTGGCAAGGGTTACCGGCTCGCCGAGCCGATCGAGTTCCTCGATGTCGCCGCGATCGGCGAGCGCCTCGCGAGCGCCGGCTCGCGCGTGGCGCTGCAGGTGGTCGACGAGGTCGATTCAACGAGCAGCCGCCTGCTCGAGCTCGCGGGCGGCGGCGCGCCCTCGGGAACGTGCCTCGCCGCGGAGTGGCAGAGCGCGGGGCGCGGCCGGCGTGGGCGCCCGTGGGTGTCGGGGCTCGGCGCGAGCCTCACCTTCTCGCTGCTGTGGCGCTTCGAGCGCGGCGCGGGCGCGCTCGCCGGGCTGTCGCTCGCGATCGGCGCGGCCGTGGCGCGCGCGTTGCAGGCCGGCGGCGTCGCGCACGTGCAGGTGAAATGGCCCAACGACGTGGTGTGCGCCTTCCGCAAGCTGGCCGGGATCCTGGTCGAATCGAGCGGCGAGATGCAGGGACCGAGCCTCGCGGTGATCGGCGTGGGCGTGAACTACCGCCTCGGCGAGCGCGTGCTCGCGCGCATCGACCAGCCGGTGACCGACGTCGCGCACTGCGCGCCGCAGCCGCCGTCGCGCAGCGCGCTGCTCGCGAGCCTGCTCGTCCACCTCGAGCGCGCGCTCGACGAATTCGAGCGCGACGGCTTCGCCGGCGTGCGCGAGGCATGGCGCGCGCTGCACGCCTACCAGGGGCGGCCGGTGCGCGTGATGCCGCCGCGCGATGCGCCGTTCGACGCGCAGGTGGTCGACGTGGCCGAGGACGGCGCGCTGATCGTGGCCACGGACGACGGGCGGCGCGTGGCGCTCGCGTCGGCCGAGATCTCGTTGCGCGGTCGCGCGCCGTGAGCGCGACCGCGGCGGTGCTCGCGATCGACGCGGGCAACACCCGCATCAAGTGGGCCGTGAATGCGGGCGACGCGTGGAGCGGCGCGGGCGCCGTCGCTTCCTCCGAGGCGCGACGCGTACCGGAGCTGTGGAAGGGACTGCCGCGCTTCGATCGCGCGTTTGCCTCGAACGTCGCGGGCGAGGCGGTCGCCGCCGAGCTCGCCGCCGCATGCGCCGCGCGGGGCGTGCCGCTCACCGTGATCCGTTCGCAGGCCCGCGAGCTCGGCGTGGAGAACGGCTACCGCGATCCGTCGCAGCTGGGCAGCGATCGCTGGGCGGCGCTGGTCGCGGCCCATGCCCTCGGCGCGCGCGACCAGCTCGTCGTGAACGCCGGCACGGCGCTCACCATCGACGCGCTCGATGCCGCGGGCCGGTTCCTCGGCGGCCTCATCGTGCCCGGCCCCGCGCTCATGCGCCGCGCCCTCGACCGCGGCACGGCGGGCCTGCGCCTCACCGAGGGCGTGTTCGACGAGTTCGCCGCGAGCACGCCCGATGCGATCACCACCGGCGCGCTGCAGGCGTGCGCCGGCGCGATCGAGCGCATGGCCATGGCCATGGCGCGCCGCGGCGCGGCCCCGCAGATCGTGCTGCTCGCCGGGGGCGCCGCGGGCGAGCTCGCCACGCGCCTCTCGCTGCGCAGCGCGATCCGTGAGAACCTAGTCCTCGAGGGCCTCGTGCTCATCGCCCGCCAGTCCTAGAGCTGCATGTCGCGCTTCGTCTTCTTCCTCCTGCTGATCGCGGTGCTCGCGCTCGCCGTGCACATCGGCCTCACCGTGAGCGCCCCGCGCCCGGACCTCGCCGCCCGCGAGCGCCACCCCGAGGAGATCCGCGTGATCGCCGTGACGCCGCCCGCGCTCGCGGCCCGCAACGTCGAGGAGACGCAGCGGGTCGTGAAGTCGCTCGCGGGCGCGGCCTGCGTCGAGTTCGCGGGTTTCGCCGCGACCGACCTCGGGCGCGCGCGCCAGGCGCTCGCCGCGCTGCGCCTCGGCGACCGGGTCATGGAGCGGGGCATCGAGGACGTGAGCCGTTACTGGGTCTACGTGCCCGCCGTGCCCGACCGGCGCACCGCGGAGGCGACCGCCGCGCAGCTGCGGCGCCTGGGGGTGAACGACCTTTCGATCCGCCCCGACAACGCGATCTCGCTCGGCATCTTCTCGACCGAAGAGGCCGGGCGCCGCTTCCTCGCGGCGCTCGAGGCCAAGGGCGTGAAGAGCGCCGTCCTCGGCCCGTTCCAGAAGGAGGTGCGCGACGTCGCGCTCCTCGTGCGCGAGCCCGACACCGAGACGGTGGCGCGGCTCGCGATCCTGCAACGCGATTTCAGCGGCTCGCGCCTGCGCGCCGTCACCTGTCCGACCGCATGACCCGCTCCACAGCGCCATGGCGCCGCGCGCAACGCGCCGCCCTCGCCCTCCTCGTCCTGCTCTGCAGCAGCTGCGCCGGGCTCGACCCGAACAACATCATCGGGCGCCAGCTCGGCGAGGCGCCGCCCGTGTCCACCTCGCCCGTGCCGCCGCCGCCCCACGAGGGCCTCGATGCGGCCGAGCGTGCGCGCGCCTTCGACATGGTGTGGGAAACCATCGCGGAGCGCTATCACGATCCCCGCTTCAACGGCGTCGACTGGAAGGCGGTCGGCGCGAAGTACCGTCCGCTCGCGCTCGCGGCAACCGACGACGACGCGTTCTGGCGCACCCTCGACCGCATGGTGGGCGAGCTGCGCGACTCGCACACGCGCGTGGAATCGCCGCGGGAAGTGGCGCTGCGCAAGCGCGACCAGTCGATCACCCTCGGCTTCTCGTTCCTGCCGATCGACGGCCGCCTCGCGGTGTGGAGCGTGCGGCCCGACTCGGACGCCTGGTGGGCGGGCGTGCGTCCCGGCATGCTGATCGTCGCGATCGGGGACCAGCCCGCCCTCGACGTGTACCGGCGCATCGGCGCGGATTCGCGGCTCGACTCCACCGATCGCGCGCACCACCTGCGGGCCGTGCACGAGCTCATCACCGGCAAGGCGGGCAGCAAGGTCGCCTTCACCTTCGAGCGTGCCGACGGCAGCCGCTTCGACGCGACGCTCACGCGCCGGCGCACGACGTTCCATCCCGCCGAGCTGCATCGCGTGCTGCCGTCCGGCTTCGGCTACATCCGGCTTACGCGCTGGACCGTCGGGCAGACGCTGCGTGCGCTGAGCGGCCTCGAGACGCTGCGCCACACGCCCGGGCTCGTGATCGACCTGCGCGGCAACCCCGGCGGCTCGGTCCACGCCGTCAATCTCATGCTGCGCCGGTTCTTCACGAAGCCGACCGAGCTCGGCCGCGCGACGACGCGCAACGGGCGGCCGGTATCGCTGCTCTTCGGCGCGGTGGACATCATCAAGCTCGAGCGCCACGTGGATGGCGATCCCGACGCGTACCGCGGACCGGTCGCCATCCTCGTGAACTCGCTCAGCGCGAGCGCGAGCGAGCTCTTCTCGAGCACGATGCAGGCGACGGGCCGCGCGCGCGTCGTGGGCGAGCCGAGCTGCGGCTGCATGCTGGGCTTCCTCGGCTATGCCAACGTGCCGGGCGGCGCCGAGCTCGCGTACAGCGAGGTCGGATTCGTGCTGCCGAACGGCAAGCGCATCGAGGGCGAGGGCGTGATACCGGACGTGCCGGTGCCCACCACGCTGGCGGACCTGCGCGCGGGGCGCGACCGGGCGCTGGAGGAAGCGCAGGCGCTGCTCGCGCGGCTCGCCGTGCACCAGGCGGCGCGCTAGCCGTTGCGCGGATCAGTCGGCCGCGGCGGGCACGCCGCGCGTGCCGCGTTCGCGCGCATGAACCGCGCGGTAAGTGGTCGGCAGAACGAAGAGCGTGAGCAGCGTGGCCGAGATCAGTCCGCCGATCACGACGACCGCGAGCGGGCGCTGGGTCTCCGCGCCGATCGCGTGGGAAAGGGCCATCGGCAGCAGCCCGAAGCTCGCGAGCAGCGCCGTCATGAGGACCGTGCGCAGCCGCACCAGCGAGCCGCGCACCACCGCCTCGACGACCGGCTGGCCCTCGGCCACGAGCTGGTTGAAGTACGCGACCATCACCACGCCGTTCAGCACCGCCTGGCCGAAGAGCGCGATGAAGCCGATCGCGGCGGAGACCGAAAGCGGGATGCCGGTGATCCAGAGCGCGAGCACGCCGCCCACCATCGCGAACGGGATGTTGGCGACGATGAGGAACGCGCTCTTGATGGAGCTGAACGCGTCGAACAGCAGCAGGAAGATGAGCGCGATCGACAGCGGCACGATCCACGCGAGCCGCTTCATCGCGCGCTCCTGGTTCTCGAACTCGCCGGCCCACGCGATCTCGTCACCGGGCGCGAGGGTCACCGCGGCCGCGCGCTCCTGCATGTCCCGCACGACGCTGCCCATGTCGCGATCGCGGATGAACACGCCGATCGAGATCACGCGCCGGCCGTTCTCGCGCGCGATGTCCATGGCGCCGGAGATCGCGCGGAAATGCGCGAGCTGCGCCAGCGGCACCTGGGCGCCGCCCGGTGTGGCGACGAGCAGGTTCGGCAGGTTCGCCGCGTCGCGCTCGCCGGGCTTCAGGCGCACCACGACGCTGAAATGCCTCTCGCCCTCCCAGAGCTCGGAGGTCGCCTTGCCCGCCATCGCCGTCTCGACCAGGTCCTGCACGTCGCCCACGTTCACGCCGTAGCGCGCCGCGGCAGCGCGGTCGATGTCGATCACGTACTGCGGCAACGATCCCTCGCGATCGATGAACGCGCGCACGACGCCCGGGACGGTCGCCACGCGCTGCAGCACCTCGCGCGCCTCGGCATCGAGGCGCACGAGGTCGTCGCCGCGCACCTTCACGACGATCTGGCCGTCGACCTGCGAGATGCTCTCGAGCACGTTGTCGCGGATCGGCTGGTCGAACGACGGCTCCATCCCCGGGATCGCGGACACCGCCGCGTCCATCTCCTTGATCAGGTCATCCTTGCTCTTTCCCGGCCGCCAGCGCGACTCGGGGATGAAATCGACGTAGAGCTCGGCCGAGTTGAAGATCTTCGGGTCGGTGCCGTCGTCCGGGCGACCGACCTTCGAGATCACCGTGTTCACCTCGGGGACCGTGTGCAACGCGCGCCGCACATCGCGCAACTGCAGCTGCGCCTCCTCGGGCGACACGGACGGCGGCAACGTGAGGTTCACCCAGGTCGTCCCCTCGTTCAGCTCGGGAAGGAACTCGCTGCCCACGCGCGTGGCGGCGGCGAGCGCGACGGCGAGGCAGATCACCGCGACCAGCGCGATGCGCCGCGGACGCGCCACCGAGGCGCGCAGCAGCGGCTCGTAGCGGCGCTTCAGCCACTCGACCAGCCGGTTGTCGCCGTGGGCGAGGTCCTTGCGCAGCAGCCGCAGGCACAGCAGCGGCACGAGCGTGAGCGACAGCATGAGCGAGCCCACCAGCGCCGAGGTCACCGTCCACGCCATGGGCGAGAAGATGCGGCCCTCGTGGCGCTGCAGCGTGAAGATCGGGATGTGCGCCGCGATGATGATCACCATCGAGAAGAGCGTCGGTCGCCCGACCTCGAAGGTCGCGTCGCGCACCGTCGCCAGGCGCTTGCGCGGGTCGCGCAGGTGCTCGGGCGCGAGGTCGCCCAGGCGGCGCACGATGTTCTCGACCACGATCACCGCGCCGTCGACGATGATCCCGAAATCCATCGCGCCGAGCGAGAGCAGGTTCGCCGGGATGCCGCGCAGCGTGAGGCCGACGAACGTGGCGAGCAGCGAGAGCGGGATCACGGAGGCCACGATGAGCGCGGCGCGCAGGTTGCCGAGGAAGACGAAGAGCACGAGGGTGACGAGGATCGCGCCCTCGGTGAGGTTGGTGAAGACGGTGCGCAGCGTCTTCGCGATGAGCCACGAGCGGTCGTAGTACGGCACGATCTTCACGCCCTTGGGCAGCACCTTCGCGTTCACGTACGCGATCCGGTCCTTGAGGGCGGCGAGCACCTGCGACGGGTTCTCGCCCTTGCGCATGATGACGATGCCGTTGACGATGTCGTCG
>CAYOGL010000015.1:0-97098 GCA_964403515.1 uncultured Burkholderiales bacterium
GCTCGCCGAGGACATCCCGCCCGAGGCGCTGAAGAGCGAGGGACACCAGGCCGCGATCCCGCCGCTCTACGGCGCCCTCCTCAAGAACGAGCAGGACGTGCACCTGTTCGAGCAGCTGATCTTCCTGCAGCGGCGGAGGTAGCCGTGCCCGGCGCGCGCAAGAGCGGCACGGAGCGGCCCGCGGTGCGGCGCGCGCCGGCGCGCACGCCGAAGGGCCGCCTGAACGCGGCACGCCGCGCGGCCGCCGCGTCGACGAGGGACCGCCGCCTGGCCGGCGTGGGAACCGCCGCGGTGCTCAAGGCGACGGGCCGCGGATGGGACGAATGGCTCACGGTGCTCGATCGCGCGGGTGCGCGCGTGATGCCGCACAAGGACATCGCGCTGCTGCTCAGCCGCAAGTTCGGCGTTCCCAATTGGTGGAGCCAGATGGTGACGGTGGGCTACGAGCAGGCGCGCGGGCTGCGGGCCGCGGGCGAACGCGCCGACGGATTCGCCGCCAGCGCGAGCCGCACCGTCGGCACGGAGCTCGGCCGTCTGTACGACGCGTGGAAGGATCCGGAGCTGCGCGCGCGCTGGCTGCTCGATGCGCCGGTCGCGGTGCGCCGCTCGACCGACGGCAAGTCGCTGCGCATGACGTGGACCGCCGGCGGCTCGAGCGTCGAGGTGAACTTCCAGGCGAAGGGCGCGGGCCGCAGCCAGGTCGCGGTGCAGCACGGAAGACTCAAAAGCTCCAAGTCGGCGAGCGCGCAGAAGCGCTTCTGGAGCGAGGCGCTCGATCGCCTGAAGGCGCTGCTCGAGTCCGGCCGCTGAGGCGCCGGCGATGCTGTTCGACTTCTTCTTCACGGTGCGCAAGGCGGGCGTGCCGGCGAGCGTGAAGGAGTTCCTCGCGTTGCTCGAGGCCCTCGACCGCGGCGTCATCCATGGCAGCGTCGAGGACTTCTACACGCTCGCGCGCGTGACGCTCGTGAAGGACGAGGCGTACTTCGACCGCTTCGACCTCGCGTTCGCATCGTACTTCAAGGGCGTCGAGGCGATTCCCGACGCGCTCGTGGCCGACATCCCGGCCGAGTGGCTGCGCAAGATGGCCGAGCGCCTGCTCACCGAGGAGGAGAAGGCGCAGGTCGAGGCGCTCGGCGGCTGGGAAAAGCTGATGCGCACCTTGCGCGAGCGGCTCGCCGAGCAGAAGGAGCGCCACGAGGGCGGTTCCAAGTGGATCGGCACCGCGGGCACGTCACCCTTCGGCGCCTACGGCTTCAATCCCGAGGGCGTGCGCATCGGCCAGTCGGGCTCGCGCCACCGCCGCGCCGTGAAAGTGTGGGACCAGCGGGAGTTCCGCGACTACGATGCGAACCGCGAGCTGGGCGTGCGCAACGTGAAGCTCGCGCTGCGGCGCTTGCGGCGCTTCGCACGCGACGGCGCGCCCGAGGTGCTCGATCTCGACGGCACGATCGCCTCGACCGCGCGCAATGCGGGATGGCTCGACCTGCGCATGGTGCCGGAGCTGCACAACGCGGTGAAGGTGCTCCTCTTCCTCGACGTGGGCGGGACGATGGACGACCACATCCAGGTGGTCGAGGAGCTCTTCTCCGCCGCGCGCAGCGAGTTCAAGAACCTCGAGCACTTCTATTTCCACAACTGCGTCTACGGCGGCGTCTGGAAGGACAACCGGCGCCGCAACCAGGAGCAGATCCCGACGGTCGAGGTGATGCGCAAGTACGGCCACGACTACAAGCTGATCCTCGTGGGCGACGCGTCCATGAGCCCGTACGAGCTCGACGAGGTGGGCGGCAGCGTCGAGCACTGGAACGACGAGCCGGGCCGGACGTGGCTCGCGCGCCTGCTCCGCGCGTGGCCGCGCGCGGCGTGGCTGAACCCGGTGCCGGAGCAGCACTGGGGATGGACGCCCACGATCCAGCGCATCCAGGGCCTGATGGAAGGGCGCATGTATCCGGTGACGCTCGCGGGGCTCGAGCGCGCGATGCGGGCGCTGAGTTAGCCGGCGCGCACGTAGCGGCGGATGCCGTCCGCCTCGATGCGCCGCACCTTGCCCTGCCAGTGCAGGTAGTGCAGGTGCGCGACCGCTTCGCCCATGGCGAACATGAGCTGGTGATCGTCGAGCGCGCGGCGAAAGAGCAGTGGAAGCGCGTCGTGCGCGGTGATGGGCTCGGCGCAGCCGGCGAGCAGGCGTTCGAGGCGCCGCTCGTGGTGCTCGCGCAGCTGCGCGATGCGCGGATGCAATCCGCGGAAGACGCGATCGTGCGACGGCAGCACGAGCGCATCGTCGGGCAGGTGCGCGAAGCGGCCGAGCGAATCGAGGAAAAGCGCGAGCGGATTGGCTTCCGGCTGGTTCCCCCAGACGCCGACGTTCGTGGTGATGCGCGGCAGCACCTGGTCGCCGGAGATGAGCACGTTCAGCTTTTCGCACCACAGCGCGGCGTGCTCGGGTGCGTGGCCGAACACCGTGATGACCTGCCAGTCGCGGCCGCCGATCGCGAGGCGATCGCCGTGCATCAGGCGGCGGTATTCGCGCGGCAGCTCGGGAACGCCGCGTCGGTAGCGGTTGCCGGTGCGCAGCCGCTCGGGCAGGCTCTCGGCCGCAAGCCCGTTGCGCGCGAAGAAGGCCACTCCCGTCGCGCGGTCGAAGCCCGCGGTGTCGTCGCGCGCCGCGTGCGCCGAGAGGAATTCGGAGGCCGTCATCCAGAACGCGGCGCCGGTGCGCCCGAGCAGCCACGCGGCGCTGCCCACGTGATCCGGGTGATAGTGCGTGACGACGACGTTGCGCACCGCGCGCGCGCCCATCACGCCGGCGAAGTGCGCTTCCCAGAGCGCCCACGTCGCCTCGACGCCGTAGCCGGTATCGACCAGGGTCCAGCCGTCGCCATCCTCGAGCGCCCAGACGTTGATGTGGTCGAGCGCGAACGGCAGCGGCATGCGCAGCCACCACACGCCGTCGGCGACCGCCAGGGCCTCGCCGGGGGACGGAATGCGCTCGCCGTGCGGGTGGGTTACTTCGTCGTGAAGACCCACAATCCGTTCCAGGCGGGCTCCGGGCGGTTCTGGCGGAACTGGGCGATGCGCTTGAGATAGATCTTGTAGAGCTTGACCTCGGGCGCGCGCTCGGCGAGCGCCTTGAGCAGCGCCTCGGCTTCGTCCCAGCGCTGCGCGCGGTACGCGGCGAGCGCGGCGTGGAAGCGCTCGGTGTCGCGCAGCACCGCTTCGTCCACCTCGCCGGCGCGGCCGAGCGGCTCGTGGATCGCGATGCCCTCGGTGCGGCCCTTGACCACGACCCTGTCGATCTCGCGATAGACGAAGCCGGGCGCGGCCTGCACGATGTCCTCGGAGACGAGGATGCCGACGCCGTACTCCTTGGTGAGGCTCTCCAGCCGCGAGCCGATGTTCACCGCATCGCCCATCACCGTGTAGGCGCGCCGGAAGCTCGAGCCCATGTCGCCGACGTTCATCTCTCCGCAGTTGAGTCCCACCCCCGCGCGCAGCACCGGCCAGCCGCGCTTCACGAATTCGGCATCCAGCTCGCGGATGCGCTTCTGCATCGCGAGCGCCGATTCGACGCCGTGGTCCGCGTGTGCCGCATCCGCGAGCGGCGCGCCCCAGAACGCCATGATCATGTCGCCGATGTACTTGTCGATCGTGCCGTGCTTCTGCTGGATGACCTCGGTCATCGCGGTGAGGTAGGCGTTCATCAGCTCCTTCAACGCGGACGCCGTGAGCCCCTCGGAGATCGAGGTGAAGTCGCGCACGTCGGAGAAGAGCACGGTCATCACCCGGCTTTCCCCGCTCATCGAGTATTCCTCGGGGTTGCGCGACATCTCGGCGACGAGCTCCTTCGGCACGTACGTCCCGAACAGCCCGGTGATGAGCCGGCGCGAGCGCGCCTCCATGAAGAAGCCCCACGCCATGTTGAGCAGGTAGAGGAGCGCGATCATCACCAGGGGGGCGGCGAGGTCGAGGACGTAGTGCTGCACCTTCCACGCGTACAGGTTCAGCGCGACGAGTGCCGTGGCCACGGCGACGAAGGTGAGCGTGCCGGTGAGCGCCGACAGCCGCGGCAGGAAGATCGCGAGCGGCAAGCCGAGCAGCAGCACGGTGAAGATCGAGATCGCGAGCACCTCTTCGGGCCGGTGCATGATCGACTGGTCGAGGAAGCCGCTGACGAGGTTGGCGTGGATCTCCACACCCGGGAAGTCCTCGCGCACGGGCGTGGCGCGCAGGTCGAAGAGTCCCTGGGCGGAGGTGCCCACGATCACGATCCTGTCGCGCAGCTCCTCGACGGCGGCCTTGCCGTGGATCACGTCGGTCGCGGAGATGTAGCGATAGGCGCCGGTCGCCCCGCGGTACGGAACCAGCGCGGCCATGTGGTCGTCGAGCGGGATCGTGAGGTTGCCGATGCTCACCGACGGCAGCGATGCGATGTTGCCGACCGCCGGCGGCACGACGTGGAAGATGAGGGGGACGTTGCCGAGGTAGGTGCGGGTGACGGCGAGCGAGAGCGACTCGTAGTAGGCGCCATCGATCTTGAGGAACATGGGCACGCGCCGCGTGACGCCGTCGAAGTCGAGCACCGGGTAGGCGTGGCCCGCGCCGGCCGCCACCTGCTGCAGCGGCGGAATGTTGCCGCTGAAGCCGGTCGCCTCGACGCCCTGGAATTCCCACTCGGGATGGCCGAACGATTTCTCGGTGATGGCCGGAAGCGGCAGGATGCCGTTGCGGTCGGTCTTGCCGCTCGGGAAGAAGCCGAGGACCACCGGATGCTTGCCGATCTCCTCGGCGAGGATCGCGTCGTAGTCGAGCGTGCGGCGCGCCTTCTGCAGGAACGCCTGGTACTCGGGATTGCCGCGCAGCTCGCCGCGCCCGAGCGCCTCGAGGTGCGACAGGCCGGAGCTGTCGTCGCGCTCGGGGAAGGCGACGTCGAAGCCGACCACCGCGGCGTGGTAGCGGTCGAAGAGCTGCCGCACCATGAGCGCGACCTTGTCGCGGCTCCACGGCCAGCGGCCCTCCGCGTTGAAGCTCTTCTCGTCGATGTCGAGGATGACGACGCGAGGATCGACCGTGTGCGGCAGGAATAGCCGCAAGCGCGCGTCGTAGGCGAGCAGCTCGAGCTGCTGGATGAAGCGCGACTGCGCCCATTCCGCCTCGTGCACGAAGAACGCGAGCACGACCAGCAGCCCCGCGGCGATGCGCAGGACGGTGCTCAGCTTGATCTTCGGGTTCCAGCGCGGGTCGATCTTCACGCGGCGTCCTCGGGGCTCGGGGGACCGGAAAGATGATACAAGACGGGGGGCCCGCCGGCCGGTCTTTCTACGCGCGCCGGGCCCACCAGCGCGCGAGGGCGCGCAGCGGTGCGGTCACCCGCCACGAGCGGCTGCCCTCGAGGCGATGCAGCCGCTCCTGCATCTCGCGGCCGGCCGCACACGCGCGCTCGGCTTCGGCGCGGCGTTGCGCCGCTTCCGCGGCGAGCCGGTCCTTCTGCGCCTCGCACGCCGCGAGCCGCGCGTGCCAGTCGGTCGCCCCTGCCGCCGCGTGCGCCTCGCGTGCATCGGCCGCCGCGATGCGGGCGTCCGCCTCCCGCACCGCGCGCTCGAGCGCCTCGAGCGAGGCGCGCCGGCCGCAGCGCACGCCGTCCTCGAACAGGAACTCGAGCGTGCCGGTCTGGCGCCACTCGGGCAGCGCATGGCCACCGCTTCCCGCCGCATCGGCCAACGGACGGCTTGGCCCTCGCGTGCCGGCGGGAAGGTCGGCGCGGTAACGCGCGCGATAGTCGTCGAACGTGACCGGGGCGATGGCGCGCTGCGGCTGGATCGTGCGTGCGGGTGCCGCTTCGAGAAGCGCATCGTTGAAGCGGGCCGGCGGCGTGTCCCACGGAAGGATGCGCGCATTGGCGCGGCCCGCGAGCCGCTCGGGCAGCGCGCCCAGGTCCGTCGCGACCACCGGAAGCGCGGTGTCGAGCACGGCCGAGAGCGTGTAGGAGAAGGTCTCGGGGCACTGCGCGGGAAAGAATGCGACGTCGCCGCGCTCGAGAGCGATGAGCGGCGCGAGCGCGCCCTCGGCGTATTCACCGGTGATGCTGACCGGGCCCGGGAGCCGCTCCCCCGGCGTATGGGCGACGTAGCCGAGCACGCGGAAATGCAGCGGCAGCCGGCGCTCTTCGGCATCCCGCGCGCAATCCTGGAGCAGCGCGAGGCCCTTCGCCGGCGAGATCGCGCCCGGCACGAGCACGCGCAGCGGCGCGGTGAACGGTTCGCTCGGTGCCTCGGGGTGCGGCCAGACGCGCACCGGCAAGCCGGGAAAGTGCGCGGCCAGCTGGCGCGCGGTCGC
The DNA here is from genome assembly GCA_964403515.1 of uncultured Burkholderiales bacterium. GTDB lineage: Bacteria > Pseudomonadota > Gammaproteobacteria > Burkholderiales > Usitatibacteraceae > Usitatibacter. The sequence goes on from CAYOGL010000015.1 coordinate 6,334, forward strand.
GGCCGAAGGCGCGATCACGCGCGCGGCCATCGCGAGAAAACGCGCGAACAGGCCGCGCCATTCCGCGATCGTCACGTCCCAGCATGCCGGCCCGCTCTCGAGGCAGTGCACGCATCCCGGAGCGCCGCCGCAGTAGCGACCCGCGCCATCGCGCAGGTGATAGGCCGGGCAGACGGGGAAATGGTCGTGCAGCGTGACGTCGTAACCCACGCCGAGGCGCGCCGGCAGGTCGAGCACGGCGCGGGGCAGGCCGTGCACGTGATGGAAATGCAACCGGTCGATGCCGATCGCCTCCAGCACGCGGATCAGCGATTCCCACTCCGCCGGCGCAAACCCCAAGGCGAGGGGGTCCACGCCCGCGACCTCGCGCAGGGCGACAAGGTCCCCCGCATGCGGTTGCAGGACCAACGCCTCGGCCTCGCCCGCGATCATCGCCGCGAGGTCCGCCACGTGGCGCGCCACGCCGCCGCCATGTCCATGGGTCACGAAGAGGACCCGGGGGCGCGGCGAGGCGCGAAGCCGCTCGAGCGCGCGAACGGGAGCCTGCGCGGTCACGATCGCGCGCGGCGCGGGCGCACGAGGCGTGCGGCGCCGGCGATGCGGCCGATCGCCGTGGCGAGCTTCCACGAGCGCGAGCTCCGGATGCGATCGAGCTCCTCCGCGCGCGCGAAGGCGAGCGACTCCGCGTGCGCCAAGCCGCTACGCAATGCGCGGATCTCCTCCTCGCGCGCCGCGAGCGCCGCGTCACGCTCGCCGACCACGCGCTCGAGCTCGCCGGCGCGCGCGCTCTCGTGGGCCCGCTCCGCGGCGAGCTGCGCGAGGCGCGCCTCGCGCTCGTCGATCACGTGGCGCAGCGCGCGCGCCACCCGCTCGTGCTCTTCGTGGCGCTCGCCGAGCACGTGGGCCGCCTCCACCGCGCCGCACGCGAGCCTCGCCTTGTCGATCTGCGTTCGCCAACGCTCCGCGGGGTCGGCCGCGATGAATTCGTGGACCATGCGCTCGTATTCCGGGTGGACCTCGAGCAGCGCCGCGGTGGCCGGGCGGATGAGCGAGTGCTTCTCCTCGGCGAAGCTCACCGCCCCTTCGTGGAAGACGAACACGTCGCACGCGAGCACGTGGTGCCATCCCGCCTTCGCCGCGCGCATGCAGAAGTCGTTCTCCTCGCCATAGCCGCGCCCGAAGCGTTCGGCGTCGAACGCGCCGACCTCGTCGAGGCACGCGCGACGGATCAGCATGCAGAAGCCGACGGCGGTCGGGATGTCGACGGTGGCGCCCGCATTCGTCCGCGCGAACACGCGGTCGAGCGCGGCGAGTCCCAACGTGCCGGGTACGCCGCCCGTCCAGCCCTCGAACGGGTAGGAGCAGATCGTCGCGTTGTTCGAGAACGGCGTGGCGGTGGCGACGTTCTTCGCGCGCGCGGCGGCGTCGAGGCGATCGAGCCAGTCGTTCGCGACCTCGGTGTCGCTGTTCAGCAGCACGACGTCGCGATCGGGATGCAAGGCCATCGCGCGGTTCACCGAGCGCACGAAGCCGAGGTTCTCGCCGTTGCGCAGCAACGTGATGCGCGCGTCGCGCGCGAGCCGGTCGACGTACGCGGCGATGGCCGGCTCCGGCGTCGCATCGTCGACCACGACGGGCTCGAACGGGGTGGCCTGGCGATGGGCGAGCACGCTCTCGAGGCAGCGCTCGGTCTGCGCCGCCCCCTTGTAGACCGGGACGATGACGTCGATCACGCGCGCCCGGCTCCGTGCAGGCCGCGCAGGCGCCGGGCGATGCCCATCAGCCCTTCGCGCCGCACCATCGCGACGAACCGCTGGCGCAGGGACCGCCCGGCGCGCGGCGCGAACATCAGCAAGCCGAGGCGCAGCGCGGTGCGCGGGGCGACCGGCGGCCGGGTGGCCGGCGCCATGAACGGCGTGGCCTTGCCGCGATCGGGAAACAGGTGCGGGAAACGGATGCGCCCCTCCGTATTGCACCACTCCAGAAAGCTCAGCTTGCCCGGTTGCACCGCGTACGGATCGGGAAACGCCATGCGCAGGTCGACGTTCTCGCGATACATCCAGCGATGGTGCGGCTCGATCGGCGTGCCGTCGGCGAAGCGGCCGAACGCCCAGGGCCAGTCGTTCACCGGGTCGCCCGGGGCGGGGCGCGTCTCGCGCTCGTACCACTCGATCAGCTGCTGCACCGACGCGTTGCCGCCGGCATTCTTGAGCGCCATGATGCGGTGCGCGCCGCTGTCGAACCCGGTGAAGTGATAGAACCCGAGCGGCTCACCATCGACCGTGAAGCCGTGGCTCGCATCGCCCGTCATGCGCCGCGTGGTGAGGTTCCACGTCGCGACGTTGTGGCGCGAGGACTTGAGGATGGCCACGCCGTCGAAGAAGATCGGCGCGAAGTTGATCCACTTCTGGTCGGTGAACAGGCCGTTGTGCACCTCGGCGCGGCAGAAGTCGTAGGTGCGCTGCGCCCACCAGTCGGCGAAGCGCCTTCCCTCCGCGGTGTTGCGCACGCCGATGAAGCCGAGGTTGAACACGCCCATCTTGAGGCTCGTGATCTCGCCGTCGATCACCGCCTCGCGCGTCGCCTCGGGCTTGGTCTGGTGCGGCGTGAGCGCGAGGTTCGAGGTCGCGAGCGTGGCGAGGATGTCGTCGACGCGCGAGAAGAGCACCATGTCCGGGTCGAAGTAGAGCACGGCCGAGCAGTCGTCGCGCTCGAGCAGCCGCTTCAGCATGAACGGCTTGATCGCCGTCGACAGCTCGACGATGTTGTGCACGAAGCTCCACGCGCGCCAGTCCGGAATGCCGATCTCGCCGAACGGGACCAGCGTGTCGAACGGCTCGCCCTCCGTGGTGAGCCACGCCGGGCGCTCGTCCGCCAGCGCGACGTGGATCATCGCCTCGGGGTGGTGCTTGCGCAACGAACGGCACAGCGCCCGCACCTTCGGCAGGTAGTTGACCGCGGCGCTCGTGAAGACGTGCAGCTTCGCAGTCATGGCCGAGCCGTGCGAAGAGGCGCGCGTGCGGGCTGCGCAGCCGCGACGAGCTCGCCGTGGAACTCGAGCATCGCGGCGAGAGCGGCATCCGCATCGACGCGCGGGCAGAGTCGCGCGAGCGCATTGCCGCGCAGGCGTTCGGCCGGGGCGCCGAGGTCGAAGGCGACGATCGGCATGCCGAGCGCGGCCATCTCGGCCACCACGTACGAGAACGTCTCGGGCCAGATCGAAGGGAAGAGGATCATGTTGATGCGGTGCGCCTCGATCAGCTCGACGAGGTCCTCGCGCCGGTAGGGACCGGTCACCGTCAGTCGCGGCGAGCGGTGCACCGCGTGCAGCGTGCCGAGCACGACGAGGCGCACGTCGCGCGCTTCCCGGTCGATGCGCTCGACAAGCTCCTTCACGACGAGCGCGCCCTTCTGCTCGCTGATCTCGCCCACGACGCCCACCACGAGCGGGGCGCCGGGATCGAAGCGCGGCTTGCGCGGCGGATGGAAATCCACGCGATGGGGAACGACCGTCATGCGCTCGCCTTCGAGGGCGGGATAGGCGCGCAGCAGGTGCGCCCGCGACGACGCGGAGAAGCAGCGCACCTCGTCGGCGGCCTGGAGGCAGCGGCCCCACAACGCGCGCCACGGCGCGATCTGCGTGGGCGGCGACAACGCCACGTAGCTCGCGGCGTGGCGCGGCAGGCAGCGCGCGCACTCCGCGGCCCCGGGAATGCCGCAGTAGCGCCCGTCGGCGTCGAGCAGCACGAAGGAAGGACACACCGTGAAGTAGTCGTGCACGGTCATGGTGAGGCGGCTGCGCGGATGCGCGTCGCGCATGCGCGCGAGCCACTCGGCGAGCAGCAGCGGCTCCTCGAAGGAAACCGGGCTGTTCACGAACAGCTCCGCGTCGCCGTGCTGCTCGAGGACCCGCTCGAGCGCGACGAACGACGAGATGCGGTAAGTCGCGTCCTTCTCGCCCGCGCGGCGCAGGTGCAGCCGGTGCTCGAGCATCGGCAGGTTGTACGTGCACAGCAGCACCGCCGCGCCCTCCGCGAGCCGCGCGGCGATCACCTGCTCGCGATACTGGTTCGCGCCCCCGCCCATGTTGTGGTCGAAGACGATCGAGACGCGCACATGCGCGGCGAGCACCGGCAGCAATTCCTCCACGATGCCGAGATCGTCCAGCGAAGGGGCGTTGTACGACTGCGCGCGCGCCCGGCGCGCGAGCCCGACCAGGTCGCCGCGCACGAGGCGCCGCCACACCGCGCGAGCGAGGTAGCCGATGCGCCGGCGTTTCATGCGCCCGGCATACTGGCGCTCGGCGCGCGCCGTGACGTCGGCTCGCAGGGTGCGGCCGTCGTCGAGCTCGGCCTCGAGCCACACGCGCCGCGGCACCCCGGGGATGTAACCCGTCACCACGAACCCGGAGGTCGCGGCATTCGAAAGCTCGGGAAAGCTCTTCTCGACGTCTTCGCGCGAGAGCCCGATCGCGCCGGGCACGCGCCGCTCCCAGCCTTCGCCCTCGAGGCGCAGGTGCAGCGCGGTCACGGGAGCGGCGCGGTGGGCGGCCCAGCCCCAGCCGAACAGGCGTCCGCCGCTGATGACCAACCGGTCGATCGAGTGTGGGAAGCCGGGATCGCCGCCGGAGGCGGACGCCCCGGTAGCGCAATTCATCGCGGCCGTGGGGGAGGCGAAATACGCTAGTTTACCTGCCGCGACGCGCATCGCGGCTGCGGCCGCCGGCGCTCCCCCGCGCGGCGGCCGCCCCGGAGCGCTCCCTGCTATTCGGCGGCGACGAGCGCGTCCTGCTGGATCTGGCCCTGGGCGTCCATGGCGAAGTCCGTCTGGATGTTGATGGTGAGGATCGCGGAGAAGATCGAGAGCACGATCACGGCGAGCAGGATGCCGGAGACGAGCGCATCCTCTTCCGTGGCCTCGGCGGGAAAGTCGTAGCCGTAGAACGTTTCCATGGCGGGTCTCCTGGTTGTTCGCTACGGGACCCACTGTCCGCCCACGCCCGCCGGCAAGTCCTTGAGCACGTCTTAAACCTCCTGAAACGTCCCGAGGCGGATAACATGGGATGCTGGTGGAAGAGGGGGCCTCGTGGCGGACTCCTACCGATTCGGCGATGTCGAGGTCAGGCCGGCCGAGCGCCGGGTGCTCGTGAACGGGCGACCGGCCGCGCTCGGCTCGCGCGCGTTCGACGTGCTGCTCGCGCTCATCGACCGGCGCGACCGCGTCGTCACCAAGGACGAGCTGCTCGACGTCGCCTGGCCCGGGCTCGTGGTCGAGGAGAACAACTTGCAGGTGCAGGTCTCGACCCTGCGCAAGATCCTCGGCACCCACGCCGTCGCCACCGTGCCGGGGCGTGGTTACCGGTTCACGCTGCAACCGGAGGCGGCACCCGGGGCGCCGCCGATCCCTTCCGCGCCGGGCCACAACCTTCCCGCCGCGCTGAATGGTTTCATCGGGCGCGAGCGCGAGATGGCGGAAGTGGACGCGTTGCTCGAGCAAAGCCGCATGGTCACGATCACCAGCGCGGGCGGGACCGGCAAGACGCGCCTCGCGCTCGAGGTGGCGCGTGCCGGCGTCGGCCGGTTCGCCGACGGCGTCTGGTTCGTCGAGCTCGCGCCGGTCGCGCGCGAATCCGGGGTCGCGCAATCCGTCGCCGCCGTGCTCGGCGTGCGCGAAGCGGCGGGCGCCGCCGCGCTCGAGGCGCTCGAGCGCTGGATGCGCGCACGATCGATGTTGCTCGTCCTCGACAACTGCGAGCACCTCTTGCCCGCGTGCGCGGAGCTCGCCGCACGGCTCTTGCGCGCGGCACCCGGGCTCACGTTGCTCGCCACGAGCCGCGAGGCGTTGCGCGTGGCGGGCGAGACGGCGTACCCGCTGTCGTCCTTTCCGACGCCGGATCCCGACACGCCGATCGCCGCGGAGGCGATCGCCCAGTACGATGCGGTCCGCCTGTTCGTGGATCGCGCGAAGGCGGCGAACGCGGCGTTCCGGCTCACCGACGAGAACGGCCGCGCGGTCACCGCGATCTGCCGGCGGCTCGATGGAATCCCGCTCGCGATCGAGCTCGCCGCCGCCCGCGTGCGCGCGCTGTCGCCCGAGAACATCGCGGTGCGCCTCGCGGAGGGATTCCGCCTGCTCACCTCGGGCGACCGCGCCGCGCTGCCACGACACCAGACCCTGCGCGCCTCGATGGACTGGAGCCATGAGCTCCTCACCTCCGAGGAGCGCGTCCTCTTCCGCCGGCTCGCGGTGTTCGCGGGCGGCTGGACGCTCGAAGCAGCCGAAGCGGTCGCCGCCGGGGACGACGTCGAGGCGGCGGCGGTGCTCGACGTGCTCACGCGCCTGGTCGAGAAGTGCCTGGTCGAGGCCGGCGGCGCGGGCGAGCGCTACCGCCTGCTCGAGCCGATCCGCCAGTACGCGCTCGAGAAGCTCGACGGGTCGGGCGAGGGCGGCGACGTGCGCGCGCGCCACGCGCAGTTCTTCGTGCGCTTCGCCGAAGAGGCGCGTGCGCACCTCGGCGGCGCCGACCAGGCGCGCGGGCTGCTGCGCCTGGACCGCGAGCGCGAGAACCTGGTGGCGGCCCACGACGCGTGCGCGCGCATTCCGCGCGGAGACGAGCTCGGCCTTCGCCTCGCCTCGTCGCTGCGCATGTACTGCGTGAGCCGCGGGCTGCTCGACCTCGGACGGCGGCTGAACGCCGAGGCTTTGGAGCGCGCGCCGAAGCGAAGCCTGATGCGCTCGCGCGTGCTGTTCGATGCGGGTCAGCTGGCCTATTACTCCGGGCGCTATGCCGAGGCCCGCACGTTCCTCGAGGAAAGCATCGACATCGCGAGCGAACTCAAGGACAAGCGCCGTGTCGCGACGGCGCTGCAATTGCTCGGCATGGCGTGCTTCGGCGAAGGCGACATGGACGGCGCGCGTGCTCGGCTCGAGTCGGCGCTCGCCATGGCGCGCGAGGTGGACGACGAGCGCGAGCTGAGCGCCGCGCTCAATGCGCTCGCGCAGCTGCGCCGCGCCACGGGCGACGTGCGCACCGCGGCCAAGCTGTTCGAGGAGGCGCTCGCGCTCGCGCGTCGCCGCGCGGACTCGGAAACGATCGCGGTCGCCCAGCTCAACCTCGCCATGGCATGTGCCGAGAGGAGCGTCGCGGAGCGCGCCGCGCTGCTGGCGGGTGCCCTGGAGATCGCGCGCTCGATCGGCTCGCGTTACGTCGGGCAGAGCGGGCTCGAGGTGTGCGCGGGCCTTGCCGCGCTCGCCGGGCAATGGACGCGCGCGGCGCGCTGCTATGGCGCGGCCGAGGCGCAGGCCGAGCGCACCGGAATGCGCCGCGACCCGGCCGACGAAGCGTTCCTCGCGCCGCTCGTGCAGCGGGCGCGCGAGGCCATGCCCGGCGGCGATTTCGCGCGCGCGGAGCGCGACGGGCGCGCGCTCGACTACGATGCGGCGCTCGCCGAAGCGGCGGCGTGGATCGAGGAGGCCGCGGCGGGTCGCTGATCAGGACCCGTCGCGACGACGCCGGCGGCTAGGGATCGTTGATCACGAGCGGGTGCACCGCGCACTTCGTGGTGCCGCTCACCAGGTGCACGAGGTAGTGGAACTTGGTGTCGTGCTTCGTGTTGGCGTCCCGGATCGTGTAGCGCGAATCGCTGTCGCGGCTGCCGCCGTCGAACTCGCCGTTCGGATCGCCGAACATGGAGTCGGGCCGGTCGAAAGCGATCCCGTTCGTCGGATCGAAGACCCAGTTCGTCCCGCCCGTGTTCACGATCTCCCAGCGGATCGACGTGCTGCCGAAGTTCGGAATGCGATAGTTCGGCAAGTCGACCGTGATCTTGTTGCATTCGGCGGCGGCGAGGACCTGGATGACGCACTGGTCCTTCCCGGGACACTTGTCGCCGGCCGCGCCGCCCTTCGACTGAACCTGCTGCCCGGCGCAGCCGCCGAGCAACACGAGGAATGCGACCGCGGCGCCTGCTTTCCTGTTGTTCGCTCTCACCGTTCCTCCCTCCGAGTTCGCATCGAGATACCCGCCGGGCTGCGCGCCCGGCGACCGGGCTACGACGCGTGATGGTAGACCGCTCCCGCGCGCGAGGGGCAAGAAAACGAAAGCCCGCATCGAGGCGGGCTTTCGGAGGTCGGCGCGCAGGCGCCGGAGATTGGTGGAGATGGGGGGAGTCGAACCCCCGTCCGCGAGCCTTCGTCAGGCAGTTCTACATGCGTAGCCAGGCCTTTTGGTTTAGACGGGGCCCCGCCGACCGGCGAGCTGGTCCCCGTTGAGCCGCCTTGGTTTTAGCCCTGTCGCGAAGCGGCCCCGCGCCAGGGCGATCTCATGTGTATGACTCTGCTTGCGGTGAACTACCCGCCCGGGCCATGAGCAACCCGGAGCAGAGTCCGGCCGGTGTTAGGCGGCCAGAGCGTAGCTGTCGTCGTTGGCGACTATGTAGCGTACGGCTGGATTTACGAGGTTCTCCGTCCCTCGGCATGCCCTGCGCTGCTTCCGAACCCACGTCGAAACCGGGTCATCCCCTGGGGAAATCGGTTGCTGCACCGGAAGTATACGGCAGCGGGTGCGGTCACCGCGCCGCCGTCATTGTCGTAGATGGGGATGCACGACCGGGGTTCAAGCCGGACGCGTGACATCCGTAAGATCGACTATTCGGCGTGGATGCCGAACTTCTGGATGACGCCCGCCCATTTCCGCGTCTCGCCCTCCAGGAAGCGGCCGAAGTCCTGCGGCCCCTGCGGGTCGATCACCGCGCCGAGGTTCTCGAGCCTTGCGCGCACCGCCGGCGCTTGCAGCGACTTGAGGATCTGCTGCGACAGCGCGTCGACCGCGGGCCTCGGCGTGCCCGCGGGCACGAGGAAGCCCCACCAGACGCTCGCCTCGAATCCCTTCATGCCGGCCTCGGTGAACGTCGGCACGTCCGGCATCGACGCGATGCGTTTCGGCGCCGACACCGCCAACGCGCGCAGCTTGCCCGCCTTCACGTGCGGCAGCACCTCGAGGGGATTGAGGAGCATGAACGTGAGGCGATTGCCGATGAGGTCGGTGAGCGCGGGCGCGCCGCCCTTGTACGGGATGTGCACGCTGTCGATGCCGGCCTCGCTGTCGAAGAGCGCGCTGGCGAGGTGGCCCGAGCCGCCCACCGCGGCCGACCCGTAGTTGGTCTGCCCCGGATGCGCCTTCGCATACGCGACGAGCTCCGCGACGCTCTTCACGGGCAGCGCGACCGGAACGACCAACACGAGCGGCGCATAGCCCACGCGCGCGACCGGGACCAGGTCCTTCAGCGGATCGAACGGCATCTTCATCAGCGACGGGTTGGTCGCGAGGCCGTTCGCGCCGAGCAGCACCGTGTAGCCGTCGGGCGCCGCGTGGGCGACCGCCTCCGCGCCGATGTTCGCGTTGCCGCCCGGCTTGTTCTCGACGATCACGGGTTGCTTGATCTGCTCGGAGAGCTGCGCGCCGATCACGCGCGCGACGGTGTCGACCGCGCCACCCGGGGCGAACGGGACCACGACATGCACGGGCCTCGCGGGAAACGCCTGCGCGGCGACGAGGCCCGGCAGCGCGAGGCCGATGGCGGCGAAGATCGGGACGCACCGGCGTTGCAGGGTTCTCATCGAGGGCTTCTCCGCAGGATGGATCGGTTGCCGGGCACCGCGCGTTGCTCGAGCCACGCGCCGACACCGGCGGGCGAATCGACGATCGCGTCGGCGCCCCATGCGCTCGGCGGCGTACCGTCGCCGAGGTAGCCGTAGCCGGCGACGAGCACCGGCATTCCGGCGGCGCGCGCGGCGATCACGTCGCGCTCGTCGTCGCCCACGTAGAGCGCACACGGCGGCGCCACGCCGATCTGCGATGCGGCGAAGAGCAGCGGGTCGGGAAAGGGCTTCGGCCGCGGACAGGTATCGCCGCCGACGACGACCGCGGCGCGCGTGCCGAGACCGAGCTCGCCCACAAGCGGGCGGGCGAAGCGCTCGAACTTGTTGGTGACCACACCCCAGGCCACGCCCTGCGCCTCGAGCTGATCGAGCAATTCGGCCATGCCCGGGAAAAGCTGCGTGCCGATGCAGAGGTTCTCGGCGTAGAGCGCGAGGAACTCCTCGCGCATCGCCTGGAAGCGCGGATCCTCCGGCTGCAGCGCGAAGGCGGCGCAGATCATCCCGCGCGCGCCTTTCGACACGTGGGGACGCACGAGATCGATGGGCACCGGCGCGAGGCCCCGCCGCTCGCGCATGCGGTTCACCGTGAGCGCCATGTCGGGCGCGGTGTCGGCGAGGGTGCCGTCGAGGTCGAACAGGACGGCGCGGATCACTTGCGACAGCCGACGATGTAGTTCACGCCGACGTCGCGACCGAGCGAATACACCTTGGTGAACGGGTTGTAGGTCATGCCGGTGAGGTCTTCCACCGCGAGCCCCGCGTCGCGGCAGAAGCGCGCGAGCTCCGAGGGCCGGATGAAGCGCGCGTACTCGTGCGTGCCGCGCGGCAGCAGACGCAGCACGTACTCCGCGCCCACGATCGCGAAGAGGAAGGACTTCGGATTGCGATTGATGGTCGAGAAGAAGACCCAGCCGCCGGGCTTCGCGAGCTGCGCGCACGCGCGTACCACGCTCGCGGGCTGCGGCACGTGCTCGAGCATCTCCATGCACGTGACGAGGTCGAACGTGGAGGCCGATTCGCCCGCCAGCGCCTCGGCGGACACGAGACGGTAATCCACGCGGCTGCCGACCTCGCGCCCGTGCAGCCGCGCGACGTTGAGCGGGCGTTCGGCGAGGTCGATGCCGGTGACCTCCGCGCCGCGCGCGCCCATCGCTTCGGCGAGGATGCCTCCGCCGCATCCGACATCGAGCGCGCGCTTGCCCGCCAGGCCGCCCACGAGGCGCTCGATGTGGGCGAGGCGCAGCGGGTTGATCTCATGCAGCGGCCGGAACTCGCTGGTCGGATCCCACCAGCGATGCGCGAGCGCGCTGAATTTTGCCAGCTCGGCGGGGTCGGCGTTCTGCGGTGTGCTCATGGGCGGATACCTCGGCAAGGGGGGCGCGTTCCCGTCGAGATGCGCACGGGAACGACGACACCATACCGGACGCGTGCGGAAGCGGGCACGGAGCGCGTCAAGTCATGCCTGCATTTTGCCCTGCCACCAGCGGGCCTTGTCCGCGAGGTCGCCGGTGTCGATGGCGCGCAGCTCCCGTTCGACCAGGCGCGCCACCCCCGCGACCCACACGTGCGTCACGTGCTCGCGACCCGCCGCGTACACGAGGTGCGAGGCGGGATCGAAGCACGGCAGCGTCTCGAGCGCGTCGAGCTCGACCGCTGCCAGATCGGCCGATTTTCCCGGCGCGAGCGAGCCGATGGCGCCCTCGAGGCCGAGAGCGCGCGCGCCACCGAGCGTGGCCATCTCGAGGGCCTCGAGCGCGGTCACGGTGGCGGCATCGCCGCTCGTCACCTTCGCGAGCAGCGCCGCATTGCGCATCTCCGTCATGACGTCGAGCCGGTTGTTGCTCGCGGCCCCGTCGGTGCCGATGCCGACGTTCACGCCGCGCGCGCGCAGCTCGGCCACCGGCGCGATGCCGCTCGCGAGCTTGAGGTTGGACGACGGGCAATGGGCCACGCTCACGCCTTCGCGCGCCATCACGTCCATCTCGCCCTCCTCGAGGTGCACCGCGTGCACGGCGATCAGGCGCGGGCCGACCAGCCCGAGGCGCTGCAGCCGCTCAAGCGGGCGCACGCCGTGGCGCGCGAGGTTCTGCCCGATCTCGTCGCGCGTCTCGTGCAGGTGCGTGTGCACCGGGACGTCGAGCTCCTCGGCGAGCACGGCGATGCGGCGCAGCGTCTCGTCGCCCACGGTGTAGGGCGCGTGGGGCGCGAGGCAGAAGGCGAGGAGCGGCTCGCCGCGGTACGCGTCGCGGATGGCCAGCCCCTTCTGCAGGTACTCCGACGGATCGGCGGCGTACGCGCTGGGGAAGTCGATCGCGATCACGCCGATCGCCGCGCGCATGCCGGCGCGCAGCGCGGCGCGCGCGGTGGCCTCCGGAAAGAAATACATGTCGTTCACGCACGTGGTGCCCGCGCGCAGCATTTCGGCCATCGCGAGCAGGCTGCCGTCGTGCACGAACTCGTCGTTCACGTGCCTGGCTTCGGCCGGCCAGATGTGCTCCTCCAGCCACGCCATGAGATGGCGATCGTCGGCGAGGCCGCGCAGCAGCGCCATGGCCGCGTGGCAGTGCAGGTTCACGAAGCCGGGGAAGAGCACATGGCGATCGAGGCGCACGAGCTCGCGCGCCTCGTACGCCGCGAGCGCTTCCTCCTCGGGCAGCACGGCGACGATACGACCCCCGTTCACGGCGACCGCGTGGCGCGCGAGGACGACGCGCGGCTCCACCGGAAGCACGTGCGCGGCGAGGATCAGCGTGTCGACGGATTGCATGGTGCGGCCGGCCCGAACAAAAAACCCCGCCGCAGCGGGGTTTTCTGCCGGGTTCGGAAGCGTTACTGGCGAACGCCCTTGAACTCGATGTCCACGCGGCGGTTCTTCTGGCGGCCGGCGGCGGTCTTGTTGGTCGCGACCGGCTGGGTCTTGCCCTTGCCGATGGTCGTGATCTTCGAGGCCGGGATGCCCTTGCTCACCAGGTATTGCTTCACCGCTTCGGCACGACGCTCCGACAGCTTCTGGTTGTACTTCGCGGTGCCGATGGAGTCGGTGTGGCCGGTGGCGATGACCATCTCGATGTCCACGCCGTTCAGCTTGTCGAGGGCCGCGTCGATGGCGCGCTTGCCGTCCGGACGCACGACCGCCTTGTCGAAGTCGAACAGCGCATCGGCCTGGATGACCACCGACTGGCGCACGGACTGCGGAGCGGGCCGGGCCGGAGCGGGTGCGGGGGCGGACGGAGCCGCGGGCGCAGCCGGAGCCTCGGGAGCCGGCGCGGGCTTCGGCGCCGCCGGGTTGCATTCGGGAAGCGGTACGCCGGAAGTGATGACGCAATGACCCGATCCGTCACGGACCGCATGGCCTTCGGCGTCCTGCAGGTTCGGGGTGATTTGCTGCGCGTAAGCCGAGCCGGCAGCCAGCGCGAACAGTGCGCAACCGAGCGTCAGCTTCGAGGAAATCTTCATGTTCGGAACTCCCAAGAGGTTTGGATGGTTGTTGTGCCGCTTAGCTTTTTCTCCGAGGCTCACCGCCCGAATACTGCTGCGCAGCATCATACACGCAGGGCCCTTTCTTCCACAACACAAAGTGGGCGTTTGCGCAACACTCCGGACGGCGTTGGTTGCGGATTCGCCACAGGGCTATGGACCGGCCGCGCGCTGGAAAGTGCCATGCCCGTGTGCTAGAATTGACATTTGGCATCGCGCCTAATCCCCAGCAAAAACAAGCAGTTGCGGGTGCGCCCTCCGCGCCCCGCCCCGCCCGGATCCCATGGAAACGTTCGCCAAGGAAACCCACCCGATCAGCCTGGAGCAGGAGATGCGCCGCTCCTACCTCGACTACGCGATGAGCGTGATCGTGGGACGCGCATTGCCCGACGTCCGCGACGGCCTGAAACCGGTCCATCGCCGCGTGCTCTACGCGATGCACGAGCTGTCGAACGACTGGAACAAGCCGTACAAGAAATCGGCGCGCATCGTGGGCGACGTCATCGGCAAGTACCATCCCCACGGCGATACGGCCGTATATGACACCATCGTGCGCATGGCGCAGGACTTCAGCCTGCGCTACCCGCTGGTCGACGGGCAGGGCAACTTCGGCAGCGTCGACGGCGACAACGCGGCGGCCATGCGCTACACCGAGATCCGCATGGCGAAGATCGCCCATGAGCTGCTCGCGGACCTCGACAAGGAAACCGTCGATTTCGGCCCCAACTACGACGGCAGCGAGCAGGAGCCGCTCATTCTGCCGGCGAGGTTTCCCAACCTGCTGGTGAACGGCTCCTCGGGAATCGCCGTGGGCATGGCCACGAACATCCCGCCCCACAACCTGGGCGAAGTGGTCGACGCGTGCCTGCAGCTGCTCAAGAATCCCGAGACCACCATCGAGGAGCTGGTGAAGATCGTGCCGGCGCCGGACTTCCCGACGGCGGGAATCATCTACGGGCTCGCCGAGGTGCAGGAGGGGTACCGCACCGGGCGGGGTCGCGTCGTGATGCGCGCACGCACGCACGTGGAGGATCTCGAGAAAGGCGGCCGCCAGGCGATCGTCATCGACGAGCTGCCCTACCAGGTGAACAAGGCGCAGCTGCTGATGAAGATCGGCGAGCTGGTGCGCGAGAAGCGCATCGAGGGCATCTCGGACCTGCGCGACGAATCCGACAAGTCGGGCATGCGCGCGGTGATCGAGCTCAAGCGCGGCGAGGTGGCCGAGATCGTGCTGAACAACCTGTACAAGCTCACGCAGATGCAGGAGACGTTCGGCATGAACATGGTCGCGCTGGTCGACGGCCAGCCGAAGCTGCTGAGCCTCAAGCACTTCCTGGACGCGTTCCTGCGCCATCGCCGCGAGGTCGTCACGCGGCGCACGGTGTTCGACCTGCGCAAGGCGCGCGAACGCGGCCACATCCTCGAAGGCCTCGCCGTCGCGCTGTCGAACGTCGACGAGGTCATCGCCATCATCAAGGCGGCGCCCACGCCCGCGGCCGCGCGCACCGAGCTCATGGCGCGCGCGTGGCGCTCGAAGCTGGTCGAGGAGATGCTCGCCCGCGCCACCGCCGAGCAGTACCGGCCCGAGGGCCTGGCGCGCGAGTTCGGCCTGGTCGAGATCGCGGACGCCGCGGGCGGCGGTCCCCGTCGCGGCTATCGGCTGTCCGACGTGCAGGCCCAGCGCATCCTCGAGATGCAGCTGCAGCGCCTCACCGGGCTCGAGCAGGACAAGGTCCTGTCCGAGTACCGCGAGATCATCTCGACGATCGAGGACCTGCTCGACATCCTCGCGCGCCCCGAGCGGGTGACGCGGATCATCGGCGAGGAGCTCGGCGAGATCAAACGCGAGTTCGGCGACAAGCGCCGCAGCGAGATCGTGGTGAACGGGCAGGACCTGCAGATCGAGGACCTGATCGCGGCCGAGGACGTGGTCGTCACCCTCTCGCACACGGGCTACATCAAGAGCCAGCCGCTCGACGAGTACCGGGCGCAGAAGCGCGGCGGGCGCGGCAAGCAGGCGACCGCGACGAAGGAAGACGACTTCATCGAGAAGCTCTTCATCGCGAACACGCACGACTACGTGCTGTGCTTCTCGAACAAGGGCAAGGTCTACTGGATCAAGGTCTACGAGGTGCCGCAGGGCGGGCGCACGAGCCGGGGCAAGCCGATCGTGAACCTGCTCAAGATGGACGAGGACGAGCGCATCAACGCCATCCTGCCGGTGCGCGAGTTCACCGAGGACTGCTACGTCTTCTTCGCCACGCAGGAAGGCGTGGTGAAGAAGACACCGCTGTCGGAATTCTCGCGCCCGCGCCCGTCGGGCATCATCGCCGTCGACCTCGACGAGGGCGACCGGCTGGTGGGTGTGGCGCTCACCGACGGCAAGCACGATGTGATGCTCTTCTCCGACGAGGGCAAGGCGGTGCGCTTCGACGAGAATGACGTGCGCCCCATGGGCCGCGGCGCGCGCGGCGTGCGCGGGATGAACCTTGCCAAGGGCGGCAAGGTGATCGCACTGCTGGTCGCGGAGAACGAGGACCAGAGCGTGCTCACCGCCACCGAGAACGGCTACGGCAAGCGCACGCCCATCGCCGAGTACACGCGCCACGGCCGCGGCACGCAGGGCATGATCGCGATCCAGACCAGCGAGAGGAACGGCAAGGTGGTGGGCGCCGCCCTCGTCGGTGCCGAGGACGAGATCATGCTCATCACCTCGGGCGGGGTGCTGATCCGCACGCGGGTGAAGGAGATCCGCGAGATGGGCCGCTCCACGCAGGGAGTCACCCTGATCAACCTCGACGCCGGCGAGAAGCTGTCGGGGTTGCAGACGATCATGGACCGCGACGACGACAATGGCGAAAACGGGAACGGCAACGGGCACGGGAACGGGAACGGCAACGGGAACGGGCACGGCGCGGACGAGCCCGCAGATGGCGACGGCACCGTCCATTAAGCCGGGCTCGCGCATCTTCAACTTCGGCGCCGGGCCCGCGGCGATGCCGGTCGAGGTGCTCGAAAAGGCGAAGTGGGAGCTGGTCAACTGGCACGACGCCGGCATGTCCGTGATGGAGATGAGCCATCGCGGCCGGGAGTTCGTCTCCATCGCGGCGCAAGCCGAAGCCGACCTGCGCAAGCTCGCCGCGATTCCCCCGCACTACAAGGTGCTCTTCCTGCAGGGCGGCGCCACGTTGCAGTTCGCCGCCGTTCCCATGAACCTGCTGCGCGGCCGCGCCAGGGCCGACTACGTGAACACCGGCGAATGGTCGAAGAAGGCGATCGCCGAGGCGAAGAAGTTCTGCGAGGTCAACGTCGCGGCGAGCGCCGAGGACCGCAACTTCAGCTACGTGCCGAAGCAGTCCGCGTGGAAGCTCTCGAAAGACGCGGCGTACGTGCACATCTGCTCGAATGAGACGATCGGCGGCGTGGAGTTCCACTGGACGCCCGACACGGGCGAGGTGCCGCTGGTGGCCGACATGTCGTCGCACATCCTGTCGCGCCCGCTCGACGTGACGCGCTACGGCTGCATCTACGCCGGCGCGCAGAAGAACATCGGGCCCGCCGGGCTCGTCGTCGTGATCGTGCGCGAAGACCTGATCGGCCACGCGCTCGCGGACACGCCGAACGTGCTCGACTACAAGCGCCAGTCCGAGGCGGAGTCGATGCTGAACACGCCGCCGACTTTCTCGGTGTACCTCGCCGGCCTCACCTTCAAGTGGCTGCTCGAGCGCGGCGGGCTCGCGGCCGTCGAGCGGACGAACGTGCGCAAGGCGCAGCTCCTCTACGACTACCTCGACTCCCAGGACTTCTACTCGAACCCGGTGGCCAAGGAAGACCGCTCGCGCATGAACGTGCCGTTCCGGCTGCGCGACGACGAGCTCGACGCGACGTTCCTGGCCGAGGCGGAAGCGCGCGGGCTGTCGCAGCTCAAGGGGCACCGTTCCGTAGGCGGCATGCGCGCCTCGATCTACAACGCGATGCCCCTCGAGGGCGTCGAGGCCCTCGTCGCCTTCATGGAAGAGTTCCGGCGCAAGCACGGGTGAGCGCGGCTCCATGGCGCCCACCTTCCGCATCGCGGTGTACAACGCCATCTCGAGCCGCGGGCTCGCGCGCTTTCCCCATCACGCGTACACGGTCGGCAAGGCGCTCGCCGATGCGGACGCGATCCTGCTGCGCTCGCACGCGCTGCAGCTCGAGGAGATTCCCGCCTCGGTCAAGGCGATCGGCCGGGCGGGCGTGGGCGTGAACAACATTCCGGTCGACGCGATGAGCGGGCGCGGCGTCCCCGTGTTCAACGCGCCGGGCGCGAACGCCAACGCGGTGAAGGAGCTCGTCCTCGCCGGCATGCTGCTCGCGGCGCGCAACGTGGTTCCCGCGGTCGCGTACGTGAACGGACTGGACGAGGGGACGGAGTTCGAGAAGCGCGTGGAGGAAGGCAAGAAGCAGTTCGCGGGCGTCGAGCTCGCCGGACGGACGCTCGGCGTGATCGGGCTGGGCGCGGTGGGCGGGCTCGTCGCCGATACCGCGATCCGCCTCGGCATGCACGTGCTCGGCTATGACCCGGAGATCACGGTGGACAGCGCGTGGCGGCTTCCCGCCTCGGTCAAGCGCGCGGCATCCATCGAGGAGGTGATCCGCGGCGCCGAGTTCGTGAGCCTGCACGTGCCGCTGAACGCGCATACGCGGCATCTGATCGACGCGCGGCGCCTGGCCGTGGCGAAGAAGGCGCTCGTGCTCCTCAACTTCGCTCGCGACGCCGTCGTCGACGAGCCCGCGGTGCTCGCCGCGCTCGCGGAGCGCCGTTTGCGCGCGTACGTGTGCGACTTCCCGAGCCCGCGGCTGCTGCATCGGGAGGGCGTCCTCGCGCTTCCGCACCTCGGCGCGTCCACGGACGAGGCGGAAGAGAATTGCGCCGTGATGGTGGTCGATGCGTTGCGCGCGTTCCTCGAGGAGGGTGCGATCCGCAACGCGGTGAATTTCCCGATGGTCGAGATGCCGCGCGAGTCGCCGCACCGCATCGCGATCGCGAATGCGAACGTGCCGAACATGGTGGGACAGATTTCGACTACGATGGCGCAGGCCGGCCTGAACATCCACAACATGGTGAACAAATCCCGCGGCGACATGGCGTACACGCTCGTGGACCTCGACAGCGCCGCCGCGCCCGACGTGATCCGGCGCATCGCGGCCATCCCCGGCGTGCTCTCGATCCGCGCGGTGCCGGCGCCCGCGGCCGCGTCGCGATGAGCGCCGCGGCCGCGGGACAGGACAATGCCGAGGAGCTCGCGCGGCTGCGCGACGAGATCGATCGCTGCGACGATCGGATCCTCGAGACGCTGAACGAGCGCGCGGCGCTCGCGCGGCGCATCGGCACGCTCAAGGTGGGACAGGCGTATCGCCCGGAGCGCGAGGCGCAGGTGCTGCTGCGCATCAAGGAGCGCAACCCCGGACCGCTCTCGTCGGAGACCGTGGCGCTCCTCTTCCGCGAGATCATGTCCGCGTGCCTCGCGCTCGAGCGCCCGATCACCGTCGCCTACCTCGGCCCGCGCGGCACCTTCAGCGAGCGGGCCGCGCTCAAGCATTTCGGGCTCGCGGCCGAAGCGGTGCCCACCGCATCGATCGACGAGGTGTTCCGCGAGGTCGAGTCCCGCGCCGCAGACTTCGGCGTGATTCCGGTGGAGAACTCGACCGAGGGCGCGGTCGGGCGCTCGCTCGACCTCATGCCGCAGACGCCGATGAAGGTGTGCGGCGAGGTGATCGTGCGCATCCACCACAACCTCATGATGAAGGGCGCCGCGGCGCGCGCCGCCGAAGGGCCGCATTCGCCCGCCGACTTCGCGCACATCCGCCGCGTGTTCTCCCATGGGCAGTCGCTCGCGCAATGCCACGAGTGGCTGAACACGCACCTGCCCAACGCCGAGCGGGTCGCCGTCTCGAGCAACGCCGAGGCCGCGCGGCGCGCCGCGGAGGAGACGGGCGCGGCGGCGGTGGCGGGCGACATGGCCGCCGGGCACTACGGGCTCACGATCCTCGCCGCGAACATCGAGGACGAGCCCAACAACACGACGCGTTTCCTCGTGCTCGGCGATTACCAGCCGCGGCCCACGGGGCGGGACAAGACCTCGCTCGTGCTGTCGGCGCGCAATCGCGCCGGCGCCGTCTACGAGATGCTCACGCCGTTCGCGACCCGCGGCGTGTCGATGACGAAGTTCGAGTCGCGGCCCTCGCGCATGGCGATCTGGGAATATCTCTTCTTCGTGGACATCGAAGGCCACCGCGAGGATCCCAACGTCGCCGCCGCCCTCGAGGAAGTGAGCCGCATCGCCGGCTTCCTCAAGGTGCTCGGGTCCTATCCCATGGCGGTGATCTGATGGAAGGCGCGCGGCGCGAGCCGCGGGCCGCGCAAACGCCCATGTCCCTCAAAGAACTCGCGCCGCCGAACGTGCGCGCGATCGCTCCCTACGTCCCCGGCAAGCCGATCTCGGAGACCGCGCGCGAGCTCGGCCTGCAGGAGGCGGACATCCTCAAGATGGCCTCCAACGAGAGCCCGCTCGGGCCGTCGCCGCGGGCGCTCGAGGCGATCCGGGGCGCGCTCGCCGAGCTGCACTACTATCCCGACGGCAGCGGCTACGCGCTGAAGCAGGTGCTGTCGCACAAGCTCGGCGTGAAGCCGGAAAACCTGGTGCTCGGCAACGGCTCGAACGACGTGCTCGAGCTGGTCGCCCGGGCCTTCCTCACCCGCGACGATTCCGCGGTGTTCATGCAGCACGCGTTCGTGGTCTACCCGCTCGCGATCCAGGCGCTCGGCGCGAGGGGCATCGAGGTCCCGGCGCGCGACTACGGCACCGATCCCGATGCGATGGCGGCCGCGGTGCGCGACGACACGAAGATCGTGTTCCTGGCCAATCCCAACAACCCGACCGGCACGTTCACGCCGTGGGACGAGATCGCGCGCTTCGTCGCGCGCATTCCGCCGCGGGTGCTGGTGGTGATCGACGAGGCGTACGGCGAATACCTGCCCGATGCGTTGCGTTCGCCGACCCCCGGCTGGATCGCGCGCCATCCGAACGTCGTCGTCTCGCGCACGCTCTCGAAGGCCTACGGGCTCGCGGGATTGCGCGTGGGCTTCGGAGTGGCCGACCCCGAGGTCGCGGAGCTCATGAACCGCGTGCGCCAGCCGTTCAACGTGAACCATCTCGCGATGGTGGCCGCCTGCGCCGCGCTCGACGACGAACCGTTCATCGCGAAGAGCCGCGCGGTGAACGCCGCGGGATTGAAGCAGCTCGAGGCGGGATTCCAGCGCCTCGGCCTCGCGTTCATCCCGTCGCAGGGCAACTTCATCACGGTGCGCGTCGGCGACGCCGCGCGCGTCTACCAGTCGTTGCTGCGCCAGGGCGTGATCGTGCGCCCGATCGCGGCCTACGGCTTGCCCGAGCACCTGCGCGTCACCGTGGGGCTGCCGGAGCACAACGCGCGCTTCCTCGCCGCGCTCGAACGCGCGCTCGCGGGGGCGTAGCATGCGGCGAGTGCGCAGGCTCGCGGTGGTCGGCGCCGGCCTCATCGGCGGCTCGCTCGCGCTCGCGCTGCGCCGCGCTGGAGGCGCCGCGGAAGTGGTCGCCTTCGACCGCGACGCCCAGGCGCTCGAGCGCGCGGTGGCCATGGGCGTCGTCGACTCGGCCGCGAGCTCCGTGTCCGAGGCGGCGCGCGGCGCGGATCTCGTCGTGGTGGCGGTGCCGGTGCGGGCGATCGGCCCGGTCTTGCACGACATCGCGCTGGTGCTCGGCGCACACGCGGTCGTGACCGACGTCGGGAGCACGAAGAGCGAGGTGGTGCGCATCGCGCGCGACGAGCTGCGGGAGCGCTTTCCCCGCTTCGTGCCCGGACATCCGATCGCGGGGCGCGAGACGAGCGGCGTCGATTCCGCGAGTGCCGAGCTGTTCCGCTCCGCCCGGGTCGTGCTCACGCCCACGGGCGAGACCGCCGGCGACGCCATCGACCTCGTGAAGGCGTGCTGGGAAGCAGCCGGCGCGCACATCGCCACCATGGCGCCCGAGGCGCACGATCGCGTGTTCGCCGCGGTGAGCCATCTGCCGCACCTGCTGTCGTTCGCGCTGGTCTCGGAGATCGCGGCGCGCCCCGAGGCGGCGGACCTGCTGCGCTACGCCGCAGGCGGCTTTCGCGACTTCACGCGCATCGCGGCGAGCTCCCCGGAGATGTGGCGCGACATCGCGCTGCAGAACCGCGAGGCGCTGCTCGCGGAGCTCGACCGCTACGGCGCGCAGCTCGCCGTCTTCCGCGAGCTGCTCGCCCGTGGCGACGGCGCGGGACTCGAGCGCCTGATGACCGAGGCGCGCACCGCGCGCCATGCGTGGGGCGTCGCCCACCGGCGCACGGTGTCCCAGGAGTAGCGGTGGACTTCCTCGAGCTCAGCCCGGTGCGGCACGCCGAGGGACGGCTGCGGCTTCCGGGCTCGAAGAGCATCTCCAACCGCACGCTGCTGCTCGCCGCGCTCGCCCGCGGCGCCACGGAGCTGCGCGCGCTGCTCGATTCCGACGACACGCGCGTGATGCGCGCGGCCCTCGACGCGCTCGGAGTGCGCGTCGAGCTCGTGCAAGGCGTCGAGCACGTGCGTGTGCACGGCACCGGCGCGGCGGCGGGATTCCCGAACAAGCGCGCGCAGCTCTTCCTCGGCAATGCGGGCACCGCGTTTCGCCCGCTCACGGCCGTGCTCGCGCTCGCCGACGGCCATTACGAGCTCTCCGGCGTGGCGCGCATGCACGAACGCCCGATCGGCGACCTGGTCACCGCGCTGCTCGCCGCGGGCGCGCGCATCGATTGGCTCGGCAAGCCCGGCTATCCTCCGCTCGCGATCGCGCCGCGTGCTCGCGCGGGCGCCGCGCAGGTGAGCGTGCGCGGCGACGTCTCGAGCCAGTTCCTGTCGGCGCTGCTCATGGCGCTCGCCTGGGCCGGCCCGGGATCGCGCATCGCGGTGGAAGGCGAGCTCATCTCGAAGCCGTACGTCGAGCTCACCCTCGGCCTCATGGCGCGCTTCGGCGTGGAGGTGGAACGGGAGGAATGGCGCGCCTTCCGCATTCCGCACGATGCGGCGTACGTCGCGCCCGGCGTGCTCGACGTCGAAGGCGATGCCTCGTCCGCGTCCTACTTCCTCGCCGCCGGCGTGCTGGGCGGCGGGCCGGTGCGCGTCGAAGGCGTGGGCCGCGCGAGCCTGCAGGGCGACGTCGGATTCGCGCGCCTGCTCGAGGCGATGGGAGCAACGATCGCCATGGGCGACGACTGGATCGAGGCGCGCGCCGGCGGCCGCCTGCGTGGCGTCGACGTCGACGTGAACCGCATTCCCGATGCCGCGATGACGGCCGCGGTGCTCGCGCTCTTCGCCCAGGGCCCCACGACGCTGCGCAACATCGCGAGCTGGCGCGTGAAGGAGACCGACCGCATCGCCGCCATGGCCACGGAGCTGCGCAAGTTCGGGGCGGGCGTGGAGGAGGGTGCCGACTTCATCCGCGTCGCGCCCGTCGCCGGGTCGGCTGCGACGGCGCACGATCCGGTTGCCATCGACACGTACGACGATCACCGGATGGCGATGTGCTTCTCGCTGGCCGCATTCGGCCCGCGGCCGGTGCGGATCAACGACCCGGGTTGCGTCGCCAAGACGTTCCCCGCCTACTTCGATGCCTTCCGCCGCCTCGTCCGCTGAGGGCTCGCGCCCGCCGGTGATCGCGATCGACGGGCCGTCGGCGAGCGGCAAGGGCACGGTCGCCGCGAAGGTGGCCGAGGCGCTCGGCTTCCACTACCTCGACAGCGGCGCGCTCTATCGGCTGGTCACGCTGGCCGCGCTCGAGGGCGGCGTGAACCTCGACGACGAGGCGGCGTTGGCCGGGCTCGCGGCGACCATGGACGTGTCCTTCGAAGGCGACCGGGCGAAGCTGGACGGGCGCGACGTGAGCGAGGCGATGCGCACCGAGGCGGTGAGCGCCGCCACGTCGCGGGTGGCGGCCCGTCCGTCCGTGCGCGAGGCGCTGCTCGCCCGCCAGCGCGCCTTCTGCCGGGCGCCGGGGCTGGTGGCCGACGGCCGCGACATGGGCTCGATCGTCTTCCCCGACGCGGCCCTCAAGGTGTTCCTCACCGCGGCCGTCGCCACGCGCGCCGATCGCAGGTATAAGCAGTTGATCGAAAAGGGAATGTGTGCGAAAATGCCAGACGTCGTGGAGGAGCTGCACCGGCGGGACGAGCGCGACAGCGCCCGGCCCGTGGCGCCGCTCAGGCATTATCCGGACGCGCATTTTCTCGACACCACGGGGCTGACCGTCGACCAGGCGGTCGCGCAGGTCCTCGCGTGGTGGCGCGACGAGGCGCCCCGGTAGTCCAGCGTCCGCAACGGGGGCCGAAGGCCCCGGAGGTCCCCGGCGCACCGGGGTCATTCCAAAAGGGTGTCAGGGAGGCGGCTCGCTCCGTCCCGCTGACTTTGTCCAACCGACGGCCGCGTGCCGTCCCATCCGAAAGCCAGGTTTTCATGCTGTCCCAAACCTCAACCCAACCCAACCCCGCAGCCGAGAACAGCTTCGCCGCGCTCTTCGAAGAGAGCCTGTCGCGGCAGGAGATGCGCGTCGGCGAGGTGATCACCGCCGAGGTCGTCTCGGTCGATCCGAACGTGGTCATCGTGAACGCGGGCCTGAAGTCCGAGAGCACCATCCCCACCGAAGAATTCAAGAATGACCGCGGGGAAATCGAAGTCAAACCCGGCGACTTCGTCTCCGTCGCCATCGAAGCGCTCGAGGACGGTTTCGGCGCCACGCGCCTGTCGCGCGAGAAGGCGAAGAAGCTCGCCGCCTGGGCCGAGCTCGACGAGGCGCTCGCCAGCGGCAAGGTCATCAAGGGCGTGGTGTCCGGCAAGGTGAAGGGCGGCCTGACGGTGATGGTGAACGGCATCCGCGCGTTCCTGCCCGGCTCGCTCGTCGACCTGCGCCCGGTGAAGGACACCTCGCACTTCGAGGGCAAGGAGCTCGAGTTCAAGGTCATCAAGCTCGACCGCAAGCGCAACAACGTCGTCGTCTCGCGTCGCGCCGTGATGGAAGAAACGGCCGGCGTGGAGCGCCAGCAGCTGCTCGAGACGCTCAAGGAAGGCGCGGTCGTGAAGGGCGTGGTCAAGAACATCACCGACTACGGCGCGTTCGTCGACCTGGGCGGCATCGACGGCCTGCTGCACATCACCGACCTCGCGTGGCGCCGCGTGAAGCACCCGACGGAGGTGCTGTCGGTCGGCGACGAGGTCACCGCGAAGATACTCAAGTTCGATGCCGAGAAGAACCGCGTGTCGCTGGGCCTGAAGCAGCTCGGCGAGGATCCGTGGATCGGCATCTCGCGCCGCTACCCGCAGGGCACGCGCCTGTTCGGCAAGGTGACCAACATCACCGACTACGGTGCGTTCGTCGAGATCGAGAGCGGGATCGAGGGCCTGGTGCACGTCTCGGAGATGGACTGGACCAACAAGAACGTGCATCCCGCGAAGGTGGTCTCGCTCGGCGACGAGGTCGAGGTGATGATCCTCGAGATCGACGAGGACCGCCGCCGCATCTCGCTCGGCATGAAGCAGTGCATGCCGAACCCGTGGGAAGAGTTCGCGATGAACCACAAGAAGGGCGACCGCGTGAAGGGCGTGATCAAGTCGATCACGGACTTCGGCGTGTTCATCGGGCTGCCGGGCAACATCGACGGCCTGGTGCACCTGTCGGACCTGTCGTGGAACACTCCGGGCGAGGAGGCCGTCAAGTCGCTGAAGAAGGGCGACGAGGTCGAGACCGTCGTGCTGTCCATCGACGTCGAGCGCGAGCGCATCTCGCTCGGCATGAAGCAGCTCGAGGGCGATCCGTTCGGCAACTACGTGGCCACCCACGACAAGGGCAACATCGTGAAGGGGACGGTGAAGTCCATCGAGTCCAAGGGCGCCGTGATCGAGCTCGAGAAGGACGTGGAAGGCTATCTGCGCGCCTCCGAGATCGCCCGCGACCGCGTCGAGGACGTGCGTTCGCACCTGCGCGAGGGCGAGCCGGTCGAGGCGGTCATCATCAACATCGACCGCAAGAACCGCTCGATCCAGCTGTCCATCAAGCAGAAGGATGCGGCGGAGGAAGCGGCGGCCCTGCAGAAGCACGCGGCCGAATCGAGCGCGAGCGCCGGCACGACGAACCTGGGCGCGCTCCTCAAGGCGAAGCTCGGCAGCAAGGACAAGGAGTAAGAGGCCAAAACCATGAACGGGGAGAGACGCGCCATGACGAAGTCACAGCTCATCGAGCTGCTGAGCGCGCGCCATAGCCAGCTGGCCCCGAAAGATGCCGAGCTCGCGGTGAAGACGATGCTCGACGCGATGGCGCAGACCCTCGCGTCGGGCAACCGGATCGAGATTCGCGGGTTCGGGAGCTTCGGCCTGAACTACCGGCCGCCGCGAACGGGCCGCAACCCGAAGACTGGCGAGAAGGTGCAGGTACCGCGTAAGTACGTCCCGCACTTCAAGGCGGGCAAGGAGTTGCGTGAGCGGGTCGACTATCACGAAGGCTGACCCCCGCCGGACCTTCCCGAACGGGCCGATCGTTTCATCGGCCCGTTTTTTTTTGGGCCGACCGCGAGGCGGGTGGTCGCGCGCCTCGCAAGGTAGAATAACGGGCACCTTCCCGGCCCGGGTCGAATGACGTTTGCTCACCGAGCCCACGCCATGCAAGCACTCGTCTGGATCCTGCGCTTCCTCATCGTGCTGTTCCTCGTCTGGTTCGCGGTCAAGAACGCGAAGCCGGTCGAGATCCATGGCATCGGCGACCAGGTGTGGCAGTCGCCGCTCGTCTTCGTGCTGTTCGTCGTGTTCGCCGCCGGAATGGTGATCGGGCTGCTCGCGTGGGTGCCGACCGTCGTGCGCCAGCGGCGCGAGATCGCGCGCCTGCGGCGTAACGCCGCCGTCGTGGCCGCGATGCCCGCTCCCCCGACCACGCCGGGCGAGCCGGCCGCCGGGACGGACGTCCATGGAGTTTGAGTTCTGGTGGCTGCTCGCCCTGCCGGTGTTCTTCGGCATGGGCTGGGTCGCCGCGCGCGTCGATCTCAAGTCGCTGTTGTCCGAATCGCGCGCGCTGCCCTCGTCGTACTTCCGCGGGTTGAACTTCCTGCTGAACGAGCAGCCCGACAAGGCCATCGAGTCGTTCCTGCAGGTGGCGAAGGAGAACCCGCAGACCGTGGAGTTGCAATTCGCGTTGGGCAGCCTCTTCCGCCGTCGCGGCGAGGTCGACCGCGCCATCCGCATGCATCAGGACCTCGTGAACCGCGAGGACCTGCCGCCCGAGGAGCGGCGCGCCGCCTCGCTCGAGCTGGCGCAGGACTACTTCAAGGCGGGACTGCTCGAGCATGCCGAGGACGTGCTCACGCGCATGGCCGAGGCCGATCCTTCGCCCGACGTCCACCGCCAGCTCCTCGACATCTACATCCAGGAGAAGGACTGGGAGAAGGCGGTCGATGCCGCGAAGCGCCTCGAGGTGAGCGCCAAGCGCAACTACCAGCGCGAAATCGCCAACTACTACTGCGAGCTCGCCATCACCGCGCACGTGCACGGCCGCCCCGACGAGGCCGAGGGATTCCTGCGCAACGCGCTCGAGGCCAACCGCAAGTGCGTACGCGCGAACCTGCTGCGCGGCGAGTGGCTGGCGCGCGAGGGCCGGCACGCGGAAGCGATCGAGGCGTGGAAAGCGATCGAGTCGCAGGATCCCGCGTACTTCGGGCTCGCCGCCGAGGGCATGGTCGAGAGCTATCGCGCGCTGGGCAAGCTGGGCGAGGGCCTCACGCTGCTGCGCGGCCTGCAGCACCGCTATCCCGCGCTCGACCTGCTGAACGTCGTCTACCAGGCGAGCGCCGAGCACGAGGGCGACGACGCGGCGTGGCGTCTGGTGCGCGACGAGGTGCGGCGCAATCCGACATTGGTCGGCCTCGACCGCCTGCTCGACGCGGAGATCGTGCGCGCGCCGCCCGAGCGCCGGCAGGACCTGCAGCTGATGAAGAGCCTGGTGCATTCCCATGCGCAGGCGCTCGCGGTCTACCTCTGCGGCAACTGCGGCTTCAAGGCGCGGCAATTCTTCTGGCAATGTCCGGCCTGCGGCGGCTGGGAAACATATGCGCCCCGGCGTACCGCGGAGCTCGAGACGGCCGGGCGTCACCTCGCGCGGATGCAGCTCGGTGGATAGGACCCTCGCCCCGAAGCCGATCATCGTGCCCCTCGACGTGCCGGGCGCCGAGGAGGCGCTCGCGCTCGCCGCGCGCCTCGATCCGAAGCTCTGCCGCGTGAAGGTCGGCAAGGAGCTCTTCGTCTGCGCCGGTCCCGCGATCGTCGGGCGGCTTCAGGAGCGCGGCTTCGAGGTCTTCCTCGACCTCAAGTTCCACGACATCCCGAACACGGTGGCCGGCGCGTGCCGCGCGGCCGCGCGCCTCGGCGTGTGGATGATGAACGTGCACGCGAGCGGCGGCGCCGCGATGATGCGCGCGGCGCGCGACGCGGTGGCCGGAGTCGTCCGCCCGCCGTTGTTGATCGGCGTGACCGTGCTCACCAGCCTGGGCGACGCGGACCTCGCCGCGATCGGCTGGTCGGGCAGCGCGCTCGACAACGCGGTGCGCCTCGCGCGCCTCGCGCGCGAATGCGGGCTCGACGGCGTCGTCTGCTCCGCGCAGGAAGCGCGCGCGATCCGCGGCGCGGCGGGCGAGGACTTCGTGCTGGTCACACCCGGCATCCGGCTGGTCTCGTCCGCGCAGGACGACCAGGCGCGCGTGGTCACGCCGCGCGATGCCATCCGCCGCGGCGCGAGCTATCTCGTGATCGGGCGGCCGATCACGGGCGCGGCCGATCCGACCGCGGCGCTCCATGAAATTCTCCAATCTTTGCAGGAAGGAATCCCGGAATGAAGGTCAGCATCATCGGCACCGGCTACGTGGGCCTCGTGACCGGCGCATGCCTTGCCGAAGTGGGCAACCACGTGCTCGGCCTCGACGTCGACGAGCGCAAGATCGCCATGCTCAAGCGCGGCGACATCCCGATCTACGAGCCGGGCCTGAAGGAGATCGTGCGCGCCAACATGGCGAGCGGGCGCCTCGCGTTCAGCACCGATCCGCGCGAGGGCGCGCGGTTCGCGCGCGTGCAGATGATCGCCGTGGGCACGCCGCCGGGCGAAGACGGCTCGGCCGACCTCTCGTACGTGCTCGCCGCCGCGCGCTCGATCGCGCAGCACATGGACGGACCGCGCATCGTGGTCGACAAGTCTACGGTCCCGGTGGGCACCGCGGACAAGGTGCGCGCGGCCATCGCCGACACGCTCGCCGCGCGCGGCGCACGCCATGCGTTCTGCGTCGTCTCGAACCCGGAGTTCCTCAAGGAGGGCGCGGCGGTCGAGGACTTCATGCGGCCCGACCGGATCGTTATCGGTGCCGAGGACCCGGAAGCCATCACCGCGATGCGCGAGCTCTACGCGCCGTTCCAGCGCAACCACGAGCGCATCCAGATGATGGACATCCGCTCCGCGGAGCTCACCAAGTACGCGGCCAACGCGATGCTCGCCACGCGCATCTCGTTCATGAACGAGCTCGCGCTGCTCGCCGAGAAGCTGGGCGCGGACATCGAGCACGTGCGCATCGGCATCGGCTCCGACCCGCGCATCGGCTATCACTTCTTGTATCCCGGGGCGGGCTTCGGCGGCTCCTGTTTTCCCA
Organism: uncultured Burkholderiales bacterium; assembly: GCA_964403515.1. GTDB lineage: Bacteria > Pseudomonadota > Gammaproteobacteria > Burkholderiales > Usitatibacteraceae > Usitatibacter. The sequence continues at coordinate 35,215 of CAYOGL010000015.1, forward strand.
AGGACGTCTCGGCCCTGCTGCGCACGGGCCACGAATGCGGCGTCGACCTGAAGGTGGTGCGTGCGGTCCAGGAGGCGAACGAGCGCCAGAAGGGCGTGCTCGCCGAGAAGATCGTGCACCGCTTCGGCGACGGCCTGGCCGGGCGCCGCTTCGCGCTCTGGGGCCTCGCGTTCAAGCCCAACACCGACGACATGCGGGAGGCGCCGAGCCGCGTCGTGGTCGACGCCTTGATGCGTCGCGGCGCGACCGTTTGCGCTTACGACCCGGTGGCGATGGAAGAGGCGCGCAAGATCTACACCGGTGTGGCGAACGTGGAGTTCGCGACGACGGCGATGGAGGCGGCGAAGGGTGCGGATGCGCTCGTGATCATGACCGAGTGGAAGGCCTTCCGCAGCCCCGACTTCGAGGAGCTCAAGCGCGCGTTGAAGCACCCGGTGATCTTCGACGGGCGCAACCTCTACGAGCCTTCGATCGTCGCGGGCCAGGGCTTCGAGTACTACCCGATCGGCCGCGGGCGTGCGCCGGTCGCGCAGGCGGCGAAGGCGGCCGCGCCGACGGCCGCTCCATGACGAAGCTTCCGCAGTTCGCCTCGAAGCGCGTGCTCGTGGCGGGCGACGTCATGCTCGACCGCTACTGGTTCGGCGACGTGAGCCGCATCTCGCCCGAGGCGCCGGTGCCGGTGGTGCACGTGAAGCGCACCGAGGAGCGTCCCGGCGGAGCGGCGAACGTCGCGCGCAACATCACCGCCCTCGGCGGCGCCTGCACGCTGCTCGCGGTCGCGGGCAACGACGAGGCCGCGGCCTCGCTCGAGAAGCTGCTGGCCGCCGACCGCGTCTGCGCCTCGCTGCATCGCGATCCGGGGCTGTCGACGACGGTGAAGCTGCGCGTGATCGGCCAGCAGCAGCAGCTGCTGCGCATCGACTTCGAGCGCGCGCCGAGCCACGAGGCGCTCGAGGCGAAGCTCGACGAGTACGAGCGCCTCGTCGATGGCGCCGATGCGGTGGTGCTGTCCGATTACGGCAAGGGTGGGCTCGAGCGCGTGCAGGACATGATCCGGCTCGCGCGCGAGCATCGCAAGCCGGTGCTCGTCGATCCGAAGGGCTGGGAGTACGAGCGCTACCGGGGCGCGACGCTGCTCACGCCGAACCGCACCGAGTTCCGCGAGATCGCCGGGCGCTGGAGCGACGAGGCGGATCTCGCGCGCCGCGCGCAGAAGCTGCGCAAGGAGCTCGATCTCGAGGCGCTCATCGTCACGCGCAGCGAGGAGGGCATGACGCTTTTCACCGCCGCCGAGAGCCACCACGAGCCCACGCGCGCACGCGAGGTGTTCGACGTGAGCGGCGCCGGCGACACGGTCATCGGCACGCTCGCCCTCATGGTCGCGGCTGGCAGCGACCTGCCCTCGGCGATGCGCGTGGCCAATCATGCGGCCGGCATCGTGGTGGGCAAGCTCGGCACGGCCGTGGTGCACCGCGAGGAGCTCGAGCAGAGCTTCGCGGAGTGGGTGTGAGAGGAGAAGCGGGGCGATGGCACTGATAGTCACCGGGGCCGCCGGTTTTGGCTCCGACGCAACTTCGCAAGCGAAGTTAGTCTGCGCCGAAACCGGCGGAGAAGAATCATGGCACTGATAGTCACCGGGGCCGCCGGTTTTATCGGCTCGAACATCGTGAAGGCGCTGAACGCGCGCGGCGAGAGCGGTATCGTCGCCGTCGACAACCTCGAGCGCGCGCAGAAGGTGGCCAACCTCGCGGACCTCGACATCGCCGACTACCTCGACAAGCGCGAGTTCCTGGAGCGCCTGCTGCGCGGCGACCTCGGCTTCCGTGTCGACGCGGTCCTGCACCAGGGCGCGTGCTCCGACACGATGGAGACCGACGGCCGCTACATGATGGAGAACAACTACCGCTATTCCGCGGCGCTGCTCGACTGGTGCCAGGCGAAGCGCGTGCCGTTCATCTACGCATCGTCCGCCTCGGTGTATGGCGCCGGGCGCGTGTTCCGCGAGGCGCGCGAGAACGAGCGCCCGCTCAACGTCTACGGCTACTCGAAGTTCCTGTTCGACCAGCGCGTGCGCCGCGCGATCGCCGCCGGCGCGGGCAAGAATGCGCAGATCGCCGGCTTCCGCTATTTCAACGTCTACGGGCCGCGCGAGGCCCACAAGGGGCGCATGGCCTCCGTCGCGTTCCATTTCTTCGACCAGTACCGCGCCGAGGGCCGCGTGAAGCTCTTCGAGGGCAGCGGTGGCTACGGGGCCGGCGAGCAGGTGCGCGATTTCGTCTCGGTCGAGGACGTGGTGCGGGTGAACCTGCACTTCCTCGACCACGGCGCGAGCTCCGGCATCTTCAACGTCGGCACCGGGCGCGGCGAGAGCTTCAACGAGGTCGCGCGCGCCACCATCAACGCGGTTCGCCAGGGACGCGGCGAAGCCCCGCTCACGCTCGAGGCGATGCGCGCGGCCGGGGCCATCGAGTACATCCCCTTCCCGGCACAGCTCATCGGCAAGTACCAGAGCTACACGCAGGCCGACACGACGGCCCTGCGCGAAGCGGGTTACCGCGCGCCGTTCCTCACCGTCGAGGAGGGCGTGGGCCGATATGTCGCGGCGCGATTGAAGAGCGCGGCGGAGTGACCGCGCTGGAGGCGCTCGAGAAGAAGTAAACTCTGTTCGCCGCGCCGGTGCGATTGCGCGTTTCGCCCCGTCGCGGCGTTCCATTCCCAAGCCGCATCGCCATGGACGCCACCCTCGAAAACTTCGTCGGCAACACGCCGCTGGTACGCCTGCAGCGCATCCCCGCCCGGTCCCCCAACGTCGTCCTCGCGAAGCTCGAGGGCAACAACCCCGCCGGCTCGGTGAAGGACCGCCCGGCGCTCGCGATGATCCTCGGCGCCGAGCGGCGCGGCCTGCTCAAGCCCGGCACCACGCTGATCGAGGCCACCAGCGGCAACACCGGCATCGCGCTGGCGATGGTCGCCGCGATGCGCGGCTACAAGATGATCCTCGTGATGCCCGAGCACCTCTCGCTCGAGCGGCGCCAGACGATGGCCGCGTACGGCGCGCAATTCGTGCTCACGCCGCAGAAGGGCGGCATGGAGCTCGCGCGCGACACGGCCGAGCGCATGCGCGACGCGGGCGAGGGCATCATCCTCGACCAGTTCTCCAATCCGGACAATCCGCTCGCGCACTACACGGGCACGGGACCGGAGATCTGGCGCGATACGCACGGCAAGGTCACGCACTTCATCGCGACGATGGGCACGACCGGCACGCTGATGGGTTGCTCGCGCTACCTCAAGGAGCAGAACCCGAAGATCGAGATCATCGGCGTGCAGCCCGCGGAGGGCCAGAGCGTGCCGGGCATCCGCAAGTGGCCCGAGGCCTACCTGCCGAAGATCTACGAGCGCTCGCGCGTCGACCGCATCGTCGAGGTGACCCAGCACGAAAGCGAGGAGATGGCGCGCCGCCTCGCGCGCGAGGAAGGCATCTTCGCGGGCATTTCCGCGGGCGGCGGGCTCGCGGCGGCGATGAAGGTGTGCCGCGAGGCCAGGGACGCGGTGATCGTGCACATCGTGCCCGACCGCGGCGACCGCTACCTCTCGACGGGCGTCTTCCCCGCGTGAGATGACGCCGGTCCTCGTCTTCGACATCGAGACCGTCCCCGACGCGGCCGGGCTGCGCAAGGTGTGGGCGCTCGCCCCGGAGGTGAGCGACGACGCCGTGGTCGAGCTCGCCACGCAGCGCCGGCGCCAGGCCACGGGCAGCGATTTCCTGCCGATGCACCTGCAGCGCGTGGTGGCGATCTCGTGCGTCCTGCGCGAGCGCGACGGCCTGCGCATCTGGTCGCTCGGCGCGCCGAACGATCCCGAGCGCGAGATCGTGCAGCGCTTCTTCGACGGCATCGAGAAGTACACGCCGCAGCTGGTGTCGTGGAACGGCGGCTCCTTCGACCTGCCGGTGCTGCATTACCGCGCGCTCGTGCACGGCATCGCCGGCTGCTGCTACTGGGACCTCGGCGACGGCAATCGCGACTTCAAGTACAACAACTATCTCGGCCGCTTCCACACGCGCCACATCGACCTCATGGACCTGCTCGCCGGGTACGTGAACCGCGCGTGGGCACCGTTGGACGAGATCGCGCAGCTTTGCGGCCTGCCCGGCAAGCTCGGCATGGACGGCTCGCAGGTGTGGCCCGCGTTCAAGCGCGGCGAGATCGAGAAGATCCGCAACTACTGCGAGACGGACGTGGCGAACACGTACGCGGTCTTCCTGCGCTTCCAGCTGATGCGCGGCATGCTGACCGCAGAGGCTTACGAGAAGGAAGTGCAGATGCTGCGCGAGTTCGTCACCACCCAGCCGTCGCCCCATTGGCAGGAATTCGCGGCGGCGTGGGGCGCAGCGGCCCCCGCCCCGCGGTAGGACGCGGACCGAGAGCGCGGCCGCCGCAGCCGCTACTTCGCTTCCTTGCGGAACGGCGTGCGCTCGTTCAGCTCGTCGACGTACGCGGCGATGCCCTGGCCCTCGCGCGCGAGATAGTCGTCGATGGCGCGCTCGAACGCCGGGTGCGCGAGCCAGTGGAAGGAACGCGTCGTCTGCGGCAGGAACCCGCGCGCATGCTTGTGCTCGCCCTGCGCCCCGCCCTCGAAGAGCGCGATGCCGCGCTCGATGCAGAACTCCATCGCCTGGTAGTAGCACGCCTCGAAGTGCAGGCCCGGGACGTACTCGAGGCTGCCCCAGTAGCGTCCGTAGAGCGCGCCGCCGCCGAAGAGGTCGAGCGCCGCGGCGACGGGCCGGCCCGCGCGCTCCGCGAGGACGAGCAGCACGTTGTCGGGCATGCGCTCGGCGAGCATGCCGAAGAAGGCGCGCGACAGGTAGGGAGTGGACCGATGCTCGCGGTAGGTGCGCCGGTAGCAGGTGTTGAAGAAGTCCCAGTCGCGCGCGCTCGCCTCGCGCCCCGTGAGGCGCCGCAAACGCACGCCCGCCTCGGCCACGCGCCGGCGCTCCTGCTTCAGCTTCTTGCGCTTGTCGTGCGAGAGCTGCGCGAGGAACGCGTCGAACGATGCGTAACCCGGATTGCTCCAGTGGAACTGCACGCCGGTGCGCTCGAGCAGTCCCTGCGCGCGCAGCGCCGCCGCGTCGGCCTCGTCGGGAAAGAGCACGTGCAGCGACGACACGCCGGCATCGCGCGCGGACTCGAGGAGCACGCGCGCGAGCCTCGCGCGCGCGGCCGCATCGGCCGCGAGCAGCCGCGGCCCGGTCGCCGGCGTGAAGGGAACCGCGGCGAGAAGCTTCGGATAGTAAGCGAGCCCGTGGCGCTCGTACGCGTCGGCCCACGCCCAGTCGAACACGTACTCGCCGAACGAATGGGATTTCACGTAGAGCGGGCACGCGCCCACGAGTCGGCCGCCGCGCCACAGCGTCGGGAACTGCGGCGACCATCCGCTCGCCTTCGACGCGCAGCCGGTGCGGTGCAGGGTATCGAGGAAGGCGTGGGCGAGCGTCGGGTTGCCGCCGGCGAGGGCGTCCCACTGGGCGGGATCCACGCCGGCGAGGTCTTCGAGGATGCGGAGGGATTCGGGCACGTCGCTATAATCGACCTTCCTTCCGATTCTATCGTCCGCCGTCCCCCTCCGTGCCATGAAGATCGCCGTCGCGCAGATCAACACGACCGTCGGCGACTTCGCCGGCAACGCCGATCGCATCCGCCGGGCGGTGGACGCCGCGCGCGCCGGCGGCGTGCAGCTGGTCGTCGCGCCCGAGCTCGCGCTGTCCGGCTACCCGCCCGAGGACCTGCTGTTCCGCGACGATTTCTGCGACCAGTGCATGGCCGAGCTGATGAAGCTCGCCAGCTATTGCCTCGACGTGGGCGTGGTCGTCGGCTACCCGCATCGCGAGGGACGCGTGCGCTACAACGCGGCGGCGCTGCTGCGCGGCGGGCGCGTCGAGAAGGTCTATTTCAAGCAGCGCCTGCCCAACTACCAGGTGTTCGACGAGAAGCGCTACTTCGAGGTCGGCGACCGGCCGTGCATCTTCGAGGCCGGCGGCCGGCGCATCGGGCTGGTGATCTGCGAGGACCTCTGGTTCCCGGAGCCCGCCGCGCAGGCGAAGGCCGCCGGCGCCGAGCTGCTGCTCACGATCAACGCCTCGCCCTTCCATCGCGCGAAGCTCGCCGAGCGCTACCAGCACATGGGCGCGCGGGTGAAGGAGACGGGCCTGCCGCTGCTCTACGTGCACTGGAGCGGCGGGCAGGACGAGCTCGTGTTCGACGGCGCGTCGTTCGCGCTCGACGCGGGTGGCGCGTTGACGTACCAGGCCGAGACGTTCCGCGACGCCGTGGACATCGTCACCTTCGAAGCGGACGCGGTGCGCGGGCCGATCGCCCCGCCGCTCACCGAGGAGGAGACCATCTACCGCGCGCTCATGACCGGCGTGCGCGACTACGTCGACAAGAACGGCTTCCCCGGCGTGCTGCTGGGGCTCTCCGGCGGCATCGATTCGGCGCTCGTGCTCGCGGTATGCGTGGACGCGCTCGGGGCCGAGCGCGTGCATGCCGTGATGATGCCCTCGGATTACACCGCGTCGATGAGCGTCGAGGACGCGCGCGAGATGGCGCGCATCCAGGGCGTGCGCTACACCGAGATCGCGATCCGCCCGATCTTCGAGGCGTTCCGGGGACAGCTCGCGGCGTCGTTCGAGGGACGGCCCGAGGACGCCACCGAGGAGAACCTGCAGTCGCGCATCCGCGGCACGCTCCTCATGGCGTTGTCGAACAAGTTCGGCTCGATCGTCGTGACCACCGGCAACAAGAGCGAGATGGCGACCGGCTACTGCACGCTCTACGGCGACATGGCGGGCGGGTTCGCCGTGATCAAGGACATCCTGAAGACGGTGGTCTATCGCCTGTGCAACTGGCGCAACTCGAAGGGCCGCGTGATCCCGCAGCGCGTGATCGACCGGCCGCCGAGCGCGGAGCTCAAGCCGGACCAGGTCGACCAGGACACGCTGCCGCCCTACGAGGTGCTCGATGCCGTGGTCGAGCGCTACATGGAGCGCGACATGGCCCCGGAGCAGATCGCGGCGCTCGGCTACGACATGGAAGCGGTGCGCCAGGTGGTGCGCCTGATCCGCGTGAACGAGTACAAGCGCCGCCAGGCGCCGCCGGGCATCCGCATCACGCCGCGCGCGTTTGGCAAGGATTGGCGCTATCCGATAACATCGCAGTTTCGCCCGAAGGCCTGACGCGCCATGAAGAAGATCGAAGCGATCGTGAAGCCGTTCAAGCTCGACGAGGTGCGCGAAGCGCTCTCCGAGATCGGCGTGTCCGGGCTCACCGTCACCGAGGTCAAGGGCTTCGGCCGCCAGAAGGGGCACACGGAGCTCTATCGCGGCGCCGAGTATGTGGTCGACTTCCTGCCCAAGGTGAAGATCGAGGTCGTGGTGCCCGACGGGCTGGTCGAGAAGGCGATGGACGCGATCGTGAAGGCCGCGCGCACCGGCAAGATCGGCGACGGCAAGATCTTCGTGTTCGACGTCGGGCAGGTGGTGCGCATCCGCACCGGCGAGACGGGGGAGGACGCGGTCTAGGCCAACGGCACTTCTTTCCTGTATCCTTGCGGCAACAGGGGAGACGAACAACAATGCTTCTCGCCGCTTTCTACGTGTTCGCGATCGCCGCGATCATCCTGCACTACACCGGCCACCTGAAGCGCTGGAACTGCGAGTGGGTGCTGATCGTGCTCGCGATCGCGGTGTTCCCGGCCGTCCTGTTCCTCTGAGCTTGCGCGGCCCCGCGCCGCCCCGGCAAGCTCCTACACCCCGCCACGCGGTTTTCCGATAACCGCCCCGTCCCCGTCGTTCTAACTTGGAAGCTGGGTCGCCCTTCGGGCGACAGGACGGAGATCGACCATGAAAAGCGTGAACGCGCCGCGCGTGCTTGCCGCGGTCGCCGCCGCCTTCGCCATGGCGGGCCTCGCCGCGTGCGATCGCGGCGAACGCCTGGGCCAGGCGAACGCCCCCGACGCCTCGGCCGTGACGGTGAACAAGCCCGCGGCCGCGCCGACGGGCGATCCGCCCGGCACGACCCCGGTGGACAAGGGCACGACCACCATCTCGAAGGGATCGGAGACGACGAACATGCCGCACGAGGGGGACAACCACTCCTACTCGTCCGTGGCGACGGACAACCCGCAGAAACCGGGCGCGGTCGACGCGCAACAGACCCAGGAAAGGACCCGACAATGAGCTCGAGCGGACGCAAGGATTCGCAGCAACGCAACCCCGGCATGTCGCAGGAGACGCGGCAGGACCGCATGAGCGAGCCGCAGCCGCAGCAGCAGCAGGGCGAGCAGCGCGGGCGGCAACAGCAGCAGGGACAGCCGGACAGTCAGCCGCAGCAACAACAGCAATCGGGCAGCGCGAGCGGCGGCGGCCAGTACGGCGAGGGCAACTACAAGGCCACGCGCGACTACAACGAGGGCGTCAAGCACCACATGGAGACGCATGACGTCGAGCGCGAGGCGCGCGACGCGGCTCCCCGCGACGAGCAGGAGAAGCGCGACATCGAGCAGGCCGAGCAGCAGGGCAAGAACAAGGCAAAGGGCATGCGCGACCCGAAGGACGACATGAAGGGCCGCTGATCAGCGGCCACGCCGGGCGCGCGCGAGCCGCGCGCCCGGATCCTGTCGGTAGAAGAGGCGCAGCTGCTCGTAGACCCGCGGATAGGCGGGCTGCAGCCGCTCCGGCGTCTCGAAGAACGCCTCCGACACCACCGCGAAGAACTCGCCCGGGCTTTCGACCGCGTACGGGTCGATCGGCAGCGCGTCGAGCGCCTTCTCGCTGCGCCGGCGCGGCAGCCGCTCGGCCGCTTCGACCTTCGCGGTGAAATCCGCATACGCCTCGCTGAACGCGGCCTTCCAGTCGGCCACGCGCATGCCGGCATGCAGCGGCGGGAAACCGTTGGGATCGCCGTTGCGCATGTCGAGCTTGTGCGCGAACTCGTGGATCACCACGTTGTAGCCGGCCACGCGCGCGCGCTCGTCGCCCGCCATCGCGACGTCCTCGTACGAGAGGATCACCGGCCCGCCGAGCCACGCCTCGCCCGCCATGGGATCGCTCGTGAGGTGCACGATGCCGTCCTCGTCGACGATCTCGCGCTCGGGCGCGAACTGGCTCGGGTACACGATGATCTCCGACCAGCCCTCGTACCAGTCGATGCCGAGCTCGAGCACCAGGATGCACGCCTGCGCGGCGATCGCGATCTGCATCGCGCGCGTGACCTCCAGCCCATGCGTGCCGGAGAAGTGCTTGATCGCGAGGAAGCGTTCGCACGAGGCGTGCAGCCGCGCGTCCTCGTCGCGATCGATGCCGCGCATGAAGAGCCAGCTCGCGGTGGCGCGGTGCCACAACGCGTCGTCGACGGGAACGCTCGCCGCCGGGCGCCGCCGGCGCAGCCACGCGAACATCAGGGCGGCGCGGCGCCGAGGCGCTCGACGACGCCGCGGCCGATGACGCTCTTCTCCACCACCGGGTCGCCGAAATAGCGCACCGCGCCGGTCCCGGTGATGCGCGCCTGCAGGCGATCGTGGACCCACGTCGCCACCTGAGCCGCGCCGGTGATGCCGATGCTCGCCTCGGCCGCCTGCAGGCGGGCGGCGTTGATCTCGCCCTCGCCCGCCAGGTTCAGCTCGAAGCGCTCGACCCGGCCGGCCGCCATCCCATGGCAGTGGCCGCTCGCGCGCATCAAGAGCGTTCGCGCCCGCACGTCGGGCAACGTGATCATCGCGGAGCCGTCGAGATCGGCGGCGAGGCGATCGGCCTCGAGCTTCGCCGCCGTGAGGCGCACGCGGCCGACGAGCACGATGCGATCCATGCGCGGCGTCTCGACCCGGATCACGATCGGCGTGCGCGGCCGCACGCGCAGATGGCGCGGGAAGCGGATGCGCAGCACGCCGTCCTCGACCACGGTCGACAGCGCCGGGAGCACGTTGTCGTCGGCCGTGAGGCGCGCGCCTTCCTCCGTGCCCTGGACCAGCTCGACCTGCGCGGGAACCGAGACCGCGAGCGCGTGGAAGCCGGTGGCGTCGCGGCGCACGGTGGCGCCATGGCCCGATCCCTCGAGCGTCTCGGCCCCGCTCGCCGCTGCGGCGAGGAGCGCGAGCACCGCAATCATCGCCGCGCCGATGCGCATCGCCTCAGTCCGTCTCCGCGATGCCGAGATCGCGCCGGATCTCGAGGGCCACCGCGAGGGCGCGATCGAGCGTGGGCTCGCAGACGGTCACGTGGCCCATCTTGCGGCCCGGGCGCGCCTCGCGCTTGCCGTACAGGTGCAGGTGCGCGCCCGCGTGCTTCAGCACCGATTCCCAGCGCGGGAGGCCGCCGGCCCAGATGTCGCCGAGCAGGTTCACCATCACCGCGGGGCTGTGCTGCGAGGGATCGCCGAGCGGCAGGCCGCAGAGCACGCGCACCTGCTGCTCGAACTGCGAGGTGCGGCACGCGTCGATCGTGTAATGGCCGCTGTTGTGCGGGCGCGGCGCGATCTCGTTCAGCAGCAGCCCGCCGCCGACCACGAACATCTCGACCGCGAGCACGCCGACGTATTGCAGCTCTTCGGCCAGCCGCGTGGCGAGCGCGGTGGCCTCGGCGGCGAGCGCATCGGAAATGCGGGCGGGCGCGATCGTGACATCGAGGATCCCGCGCGCATGGCGATTCTCGGCCACGGGAAAGACCGCGCACGCCGCGTCCGCCGCGCGGGCGAGCACGACCGAGATCTCGCGCTCGAGCACGAGCCGCTCCTCGAGCACGCACGGGACGCGCTTCCACGCCGCCCACGTGGACTCGAGCTCCGCCGGCCGCTCGATGAGCGCCTGGCCCTTGCCGTCGTAGCCGAAGCGCGCCGTCTTCAGCAGCGCGGGCAGCCTCACCGTCGCCAGCGCGCGCTCCACGTCGCCGGCATTGTCGATCACCGCATGGCGGCCGACGGGGAAACCGCGCTCGGCGAAAAAACCCTTCTCGCGCCGCCGGTCCTGCGCCACCGCCACCGACGAGCCGCTCGGGCGCACGACGATGTGCCGGCCGATCGCGTCGAGCGCTTCGGCCGGCGCGTTCTCGAATTCCGTCGTCACGGCCACGCACGTGCGCGTGATCTCGTCGAGCGCGGGCTGGTCGGTGTAGGGCGCGCGCAGGTGCGCGGTGGCGAACTCGGCCGCGGGCGCGTAGGGGTCGGGGTCGAGCACGGTCACCGGGTAACCGAGCGTGCGCGCGGCCACCGTGAACATGCGGCCCAGCTGGCCGCCGCCGAGCAGGCCGAGCGCGGAGCCGGGGAGGATCACGTCGGATCGGGCAGGTGCATGGCGGCCACCTGCCGGCGCAGCTGGTCGCGGTAGTCGCCGAGCTTGCGCACGAGCGAGTCGTCGCTCACGGCGAGCAGGCTCACGGCGAAGAGCGCTGCGTTGGCCGCGCCCGCCTCGCCGATGGCGAAGGTCGCCACCGGGATGCCCTTGGGCATCTGCACGATCGAGTAGAGCGAGTCCTGGCCGGCGAGATGGCGCGTGGGCACGGGAACGCCGAGGACGGGAACCGTCGTCTTCGACGCGAGCATGCCGGGCAGGTGCGCCGCGCCGCCCGCGCCCGCGATGATGCACGCGAGCCCGCGGCCGCGCGCCCGCTCGGCGTATTCGAACATCGCGTCGGGCGTGCGGTGCGCCGAGACCACCTGCGCCTCGAACGGCACGCCGAATTCCTTGAGGATGCGCGCGGCGTGCTGCATCACGTCCCAGTCGCTCTGGGAGCCCATCACGACGCCGATCTTCGGGGGCTGCTCCATGTCTTCTCCTCCGGCTCGCGCGGGCGCCGCTCAGCTCGCCAGCGCGCGCGCGTCCTCGAGCTGGCCGCGGTACGCCTCGAAGATGCGGCGCAGGGTGGTGTCCATGTCGACCTTCGGTGCCCATCCGAGCTCGCGCATCGTGTTCTCGATCGCGGGGACGCGGTTCTGCACGTCCTGGTAGCCCTTGCCGTAGTACTCGCCGGAGCTCACCTCGACCAGCTTCACACGCGCGGCCGTCTCGCGGTACTCGGGGTATGCCCGGGCCACGTCGAGCATCATCTGCGCGAGCTCGCGCACCGAGTAGTTGTTGCGCGGGTTGCCGATATTGTAGATGCGTCCGCTCGCCACGCCGTCCTTGTTCTCGATGATCCGCATGAGCGCGTCGATGCCGTCGTCGATATACGTGAACGCGCGCTTCTGCGCGCCGCCGTCGACCAGCTTGATCGGCTCGCCGCGCACGATGTGGCCGAGGAACTGGGTGATCACCCGCGAGCTGCCTTCCTTCGCGGTGTGGATCGAGTCGAGGCCCGCGCCGACCCAGTTGAACGGCCGGAAGAGGGTGAAGTCGAGCTGGCCCATCGAGCCGTACGCGTAGATCACGCGGTCCATCAGCTGCTTCGAGCACGAGTAGATCCAGCGTTGCTTGTCGATCGGCCCCAGCACGAGCTCCGAGGCGTACGGATCGAACTCCGCGTCGTGGCACATGCCGTAGACCTCGGAGGTCGACGGGAAGAGCACGCGCTTGCCGTGCTTCACGCAGCTGCGGATGATCGGCAGGTTCGCCTCGAAATCGAGCTCGAAGACCTTGAGCGGCTCGCGCACGTAGGTCGCGGGCGTGGCGATCGCCACCAGCGGCAGGATCACGTCGCACTTGCGGATGTGGTACTCGATCCACTCCTTGTTGATCGTGATGTCGCCTTCGAAGAAGTGGAAGCGCGGGTGGTCCATGAGGTCGGCGATGCGGTCGGAGCTCATGTCCATGCCGAACACTTCCCAGCCGGTGTCGGCGAGGATGCGCTGCGACAGGTGGTGGCCGATGAAGCCGTTGACGCCGAGGATGCAGAGTTTCTTCATTCAGTGTTCTCCAAGCGCGACCGGCTCGCGGCCGAAGCGCGCGGCCAGGCCGCGTGCGTCGAGCGCGACGCCGTCGAGGTCGCATTCGATGATCCGCAGCGCCCCGCCGTCGGCGCATTCGGCGACGAGATGCTCGCCGTCGAAGCGCAGCGTCGGGTGGCGCGGCTTTCCGTTCTCGCGCACGACGCGGGTGCGCAACAGCCGCAGCTTCCCGGAGCCGAGGTCGGTGAACGCGCCCGGGTAGGGCGGGGCGACGGCCCGCACCAGGTTGTGGATGGCGCGCGCCCCCTTCGTCCAGTCGATGCGGCCGTCCTCGGCGCGGCGCCCGCCGTAGTACGAGCCGCGCGCGAGATCCTGCTCGACCGGCTTCGCGCTCCCGTCGAGCAGCGCCTCGAGCGAGCGGTCGAGCACGAGCTCGGCGGCGAACGTCACCTTGCGGAAGACGTCGAGCGCGCGGTCGTCGGGCAGGATCGGCACCGCGAGCTGGTCGACGATGCGGCCGGCGTCGGGCTTGTCCACCATCTCGTGCAGCGTGGCGCCGGTCGCGTCCTCGCCGTGGATGATCGCCCAGTTCACCGGGACGCGCCCGCGGTATTTCGGCAGCAGCGAGCCGTGCATGTTGTAGGCGCCGCGCGCGGCGGTGGCGAGCACCGCGGGGGCGAGCATGTGGCGGTAATAGAACGAGAAGAGGAAGCCGGGGGCGAGCGCGCGCAGCCGCGCGACGAACTCCTCCGCGTTCGGATCGTCCGGCACGGCGACCTCGAGATCGTGCGCGCGCGCGAGCTTCTCGACGCTCTCGAACCAGATGTTCTCGTCCGGGTTGTCGCAGTGCGTGACCACGAGCGGGACTCGGACCCGGTGCGCGAGCAGCACCGCGAGGCAACGCACGCCCACGTCGTGGTAGGCGAACACGACGGCCGAGTGCCGCGAGCTCACTCGCGCGACTCCAGGATCGCCTGGATCACGTAGCGCGGCCGCTCGCGCACCTGCTGGTAGATGCGCCCGACGTACTCGCCCACGAGCCCGAGGCCGAACAGCACCATGCCGGTGAGGAAGAACTGCAGGATGTCGCGGTCCCAGACGACCCACATCGAGTCGCCCTCGCCGCGGAAGACGCGGTCCACGATCACCGCGACGTACACCACGATCGAGGCGACCGACACGAAGATGCCGAGCAGCGAGAAGAGCTGCAGCGGCAGCAGCGAGAAGCCGGTGATGAGGTCGAAGTTCAGGCGCACCAGCTTGTACAGCGAGTACTTCGATGCGCCCGCGTGGCGCTCCTCGTGCTCGACCTCGACCTCCGTCGGGTTGTGCGCGAACGAGTACGCGAGTGCCGGGATATACGTGCTCACCTCGCGCGAGGCGCGGATCGCGTCGATGATCGGGCGGTCGTAGGCGCGCAGCATGCAGCCCTGGTCGGTCATGCGGATGTGCGTGAGCCGCTCGCGCAGCCGGTTCATCGCCTTCGAGGCCCAGCGCCGCCACGCCACGTCCTGCCGCAGCCGCCGGATGGAGCCCACGTAGTCGTGGCCCTCGTCCATCTTGGCCAGCAGCTTCCCGATCTCCTCGGGCGGGTTCTGCAGGTCGGCGTCGAGCGTGACGATGCGCGTGCCGCGCACGTGCTCGAAGCCCGCCATGATCGCCATGTGCTGGCCGAAGTTGCCGTTGAAGAGGACCACGCGCGTGACGTCCGGGCGGCGCTGGAACTGCTCGCGCAGGAGCGCCGCGGACCGGTCGCGGCTGCCGTCGTTCACGAAGATGATCTCGTAGGCCACGCCGAGCGCGTCGAGCGCGGGATACAGCCGTGCGAAGAGCGCCGGCAGCACGGCCTCCTCGTTGTAGACCGGGATGACGACGGAGAGCTCGGGCGTCGTGGCCATTCAGGCCGCCTCGCGTCGCAGGGTGCGCCGCATGGCCGCGCACACGCGCTCGACGTCGGCATCGCGCATCTCGGGGAAGAGCGGCAGGGTCACCGTCTCGCGCGCGATGCGCTCGGAGACCGGGAACTGGCCCTCGCGGAAGCCCTTGCGGCGGTAGAGCGTGGCGAGGTGGATCGCCTCGTAGGAGACGCCGATGCCGATCGCCTCGCGCTGCATGGCGTCGATGAAGCCCTTGCGCGTGATACCGGTCGCCTCGAGCGGCAGCAGCACGGTGAACATGTTCCAGCTGTGGCCCGGGTTGTCGCGCGGCGGCAGGCGCTCCGGCGTGAGCAGGTCGTCGCCGGCGAGGCACTCGAAGTAGCGCATCGCGAGCGCCCCGCGGCGGCGGCACCACGCGTCGAGGTGGCGCAGCTGCTCGAGGCCGAGGCGCGCGCAGACGTCGGAGAGGTTCGACTTGAGGCCCGGCTCCTCGACGTCGCGCGTGCCGTCGGGCAGGCGCTTGATGCCGTGGAAGCGAAGGCGCTCGGCATGGGCGGCTTCCTCCCCCGTGTTCACGACCAGCGCGCCGCCCTCGATCGTCGTCATGTTCTTGTTCGGGTGGAAGCTGAACGACACGATGTCGCCCGTGGCGCCCACCGGCCGGCCGTTCACCCGCGAGCCGATCGCGAGCGCCGCATCCTCGATCACGCGCACGTTGTGGCGGCGCGCGAACGCGGCCAGCGCCTCGGGATCGAGCGGCGCGTTGTAATGGGTCGGCAACAGCGCGCGCGTTCGCGGCGTGACCGCGGCGGCCGCGGCCGCCATGTCGATGTTGCGGGTGGCGAGCTCCACGTCGACGAAGACGGTGGTCGCGCCCACGCGCTCGATCATGTTGGCGGTGGCGAAGAAGCTCTGTGCCGGCGTGATCACCTCGTCACCGCGCCCGATGCCGAGCATCTCGAGGGCGATATGCATCGCCGCGGTGGCCGAGGTCATCGTGCGCACGGGACGCCCGCCCACGTACTCGGAAAGCGCGCGCTCGAAGGCCGCGACCTGCGGGCCGGTGGTGATCCAGCGGCTGCGCAGCGTGTCGGCGACCGCGGCGACCATCGCCTCGTCGATCATCGGCCGCGCGAACGGAAGGAAGGGCGCGGTCACGAGCGCGCCACGAGGAAGACGCCGACCACGATGAATCCGATGCCGACCAGCTTCTGCACCGCGAGCGACTCGCCGAACAGCGCCCAAGCCGCGAGCGCGTTCAGGATGTAGCCGACGGAGAGCATCGGGTAGGCCACGCTCACGGGCACGCGCGAGAGCCCCAGGATCCACACCACGACGCTCACCACGTAGCAGCCGAGCCCGCCGAGGATGTAGGGGTTGAGCGCGAGCTTGGTACCGATCGGCACGACGTTCGCGAGACTGAAGGCGAACTCGCCCACGCGGTTGGTGCCCGCCTTGAGCAGCAGCTGCGCGCAGGCGTTCAGCAACACGCCGGCCATCAGGAACGAGAAGGTGAGCGGGGTCACGGCTTGCGGACGAGGACGCGGCGCGGGTCTTCGAGCAGGACCTGCATGGGCAGCCCCTCGCGCCGGAGCTTTTCGAATGTGCCGGGCTGCATTATAGCCATCGCATCGCCGGGCCGCAGCCAGTCGCGCGTGAAGGCGTCGGTGTCGGGAATCGCAAGCTGCGGCTCGGCCTTCAGGCCCGTCTCGAACTCGTCGTAGTAGTGCACGAGCGTCACCAGGCGCCCGAGGTAGAAAGGCAGCGTCTGCTCGTAATGGTTCACGCTGTACAGGCGCGTGCCGGGATGCAGGTACGGCTTCATCGCCTGTGCGACGCCCAGTCCCGACTGGCGCGGCGAGAGCTGGTCGTAGCCGGCGAGCAGGCCGCCGATCGCGAGGAGCGAGGCAGCCGCGACGCTCGCCACGCCGAGCCAGCGGCGTCCGGCACGCAGCAGCGCCGCGCCCGCCATGCCGGCGACGAAGAGCGCGGCCACCGTGGCGAACGCCGCCGGCTGCGCCGCGTGGTAGAGCGAGCGCGTCCACGCGTCCTGCGTGCCCTGGTCCATGCGCCATGCGGCGATGGCGAGCGGGATCGCGAGGAGCGCCCCGAGGAACGCCTGGCGCGCGAGGCTGCGCAGCGGCGCCTCGACGAGATGGCGTCCGAGCACGATCGCGAGCAGGGGAAAGGCGGGCAGGACGTACGCCGGCAGCTTCGAGCCGGAGGCGCTGAAGAAGACGACCACGAAGGCGCACCACAGGATCGCCACGCGCAGCGGCTGGAAGCGCTCGCCGCGCTCCCGGCGCCACGCGTGCGCGATCGCGGACGGCAGCGCGAACGCCCACGGCAGGAACCCGGCGAGCACGATCGGCAGGAAGAACCACCACGGCTGCACGCGCCGCGCCTCGTGGGTGAGGAAGCGCTGGAAGTGCTCGTGGACGAAGAAGAACCGGGCGAACTCCGGGTTGCGCATCGACACCATCACGAACCACGGCGCGGCGACGAGGAGGAAGAGCGGGATGCCGTAGCTCCAGCCGAGGCGCTTCAGCACGGAGCCGTTGCGTTGCAGCACCATTTGGAAGAACACCGCGGCGCCCGCGAACACGACCGCGACCAGACCCTTCGAAAGCATCCCGAGCGCCATCGCGACCCACGCCACCGCCATCCATGCGCGCGCGCCCCTCGCCCGGTGCTGCGCCGCGTGCTCCGCGAGGATGAACGCGCAGAACGTGACCGTCGTCCACAGCGTGAGCCCCATGTCGAGCGTGATGATGGTGCCGAGCGCCATGAAGTACGGGCTCGCGAAAAGCGCGAGCATCGTCGCCGCGGCCGTCTCGGTCGAGCCGAGCCGGCGGCTCGTGTACGCGGCCGCGAGGATCGTGAGCAGGCCGCAGAACGCGACGTACAGGCGCGCCGTGACCTCGCTCTCGCCGAACGCTTCGAACACGGCGGCGGTCGCCCAGTACTGCAGCGGCGGCTTCTCGAAGTACTTGATGCCGTCCAGGCGTGGCGTCACCCAGTCGCCCGTGAGCGCCATCTCGCGCGAGATCTCCGAGTAGCGGCCCTCGTCGGGATTGGCGAGCGGGCGGCGCAGACCCTGCAGGCCGACCGCGAGCGCGACGGCGACCAGCACGAGCAGGGCGACGCGTGCGAAGCGCTCCGAGGCGAGGCTCATGGGCGCCTCACGCTTCGAGGAGCACGACGACCGCGCCGCCCCCGCCGTGGATCGCGCGCGGCTCGACGAACGCGAGCACCTCGTCGCGGCGCGTGAGGAGCCGCCGGATGCGGCGCTTCAAGACCGGCTCGCGGCCGCGCGAGCGCAGCCCCTTGCCATGGATGATGCGCACGCAGCGCACGCCGCGCCGCCGGCAATCGGCGAGGAACTCCGCGGTCGTCAGCGCCGCTTCGTCGGCGCCGAGGCCGTGCAGATCGACCTGGTCCTGGATCACCCAGTGGGTGCGCCGCAGCTTCCTCAGGATGTCCGGCGGCAGCCCCGGGCGCAGGTACGCGGTGTCGTCCTCGAGCTCGACCTCGTCGCCGTCGGGGCCGAGGCGCGCGAGCTCTTCGAGCACCGCGCGCTCGTCCTTGATGCGTTGCGTCGGCACCGGCGACGGGCGCGGACGCCAGGGCTCGACGCGATTGCTCGGCCGCACCGGCGCCACGTCGTGCATGTGCGCGCGGAAGAGCGCGACGTCGTCGGGATCGGGCGCTTCCTCGCGCGGCGTCCCGCGCGGGGTCCTCTTCACCCGACGGTTTCCAGATAGCGGTCGGCGTCGAGCGCCGCCATGCAGCCGGTGGCCGCGCTCGTCACCGCCTGGCGATAGACGTGGTCCTGGACGTCGCCCGCGGCGAACACGCCGGCCACGCTCGTCGCGGTCGCGCCGCCCTCGTTGCCGCTCTTCGTGGTGATGTAGCCGTTCCTCATCTCGAGCTGGCCGGCGAAGATGTCGGTGTTCGGCTTGTGGCCGATCGCGATGAAGCAGCCGGTGAGCGGCAGTTGCCTCGTGCTCGCGTCGACCGTGCTCTTGATGCGCACGCCCGTCACGCCGGACTTGTCGCCGAGCACCTCGTCGAGCACGTGGTTGAGCGCGAGCGTGATGCGGCCGTCGGCCACGCGTTCCATGAGCTTGTCCTGCATGATCTTCTCGGCGCGGAACTTGTCGCGGCGATGGATCAGCGTCACGTGGCGCGCGATGTTCGCGAGATAGAGCGCCTCCTCGACCGCGGTGTTGCCCCCGCCCACGACGCACACGTCCTGGCCCTTGTAGAAGAAGCCGTCGCACGTGGCGCAGCCCGACACGCCCTTGCCCATGAACGATTGCTCCGACGGCAGCCCGAGGTACTGCGCCGAGGCGCCGGTGGCGATGATGAGCGCATCGCACGTGTACGTTCCCGCGTCGCCCACCAGCGTGAACGGCCTCTCGCCCAGCTTCGCGGTGTGGACGTGATCGAACACGATCCTCGTCTCGAAGCGCTCGGCGTGCTTGAGGAACCGGTCCATGAGCTCCGGCCCCTGCACGCCCATCACGTCGGCGGGCCAGTTGTCGACGTCGGTCGTGGTCATCAGCTGGCCGCCCTGGGCGAGCCCCGTGACGAGGACCGGCTTCAGGTTCGCGCGCGCGGCGTAGATGGCGGCCGTGTAGCCGGCGGGCCCGGAGCCGAGGATGAGAAGGCGGGCGTGTTCGGTGCTCATGGGAGGTAGGAATTGCCGGAAAATGGCGGCGGAATCGGCGATTATCGCATCCCGGCGGCGCGCCTATTCGCGTGAAATTAACGGGTTATATGAGCTTGACCGCCTAACCGTTTGACAAATAAGGGCATTCCGGGTATTAAACCGGCCATGAACGCGCCGATCAAGCGCCCCGCCGTGGGCGAACGCACGCAGACCCTCAAGGCGGTGCCTTTTTTCACGCGGCTCAACGATCACGAGCTCGACGTCGTGCGCGCCGTGTCGACCGAGAAGAGCTATCCGAAGAACGCCGTGGTGCTCACCGAGGGCGAGATGGGCGACTCGCTCTACATGATCCAGTCGGGCAAGGTGAAGGTGTTCATCGGCGACGAGGACGGTCGCGAGATCATCCTCAAGATCCTCGGGCCCGGCGACTTCTTCGGCGAGATGTCGATGATCGACAAGCAGCCGCGCTCGGCCTCGGTCACGACGCTCGAGGCCTCGACCTTCCTCGTGCTCTCGCACGCCGCGTTCGAGCGCTGCGTCGAGCAGGCGCCGCGCATCGGCAACATGGTGATGCAGGTCCTCGCGCAGCGCGTGCGCGAGGCCGACCGCAAGATCGGCACGCTCGCGTTGATGGACGTGTACGGGCGCGTGGCGAGCACGCTGCTCGAGCTGTCGGTCTACAACAACGGCAAGCTCATGGTCGGCGAGAAGCTCTCGCAGCAGGACCTGGCGAACATGGTCGGCGCCTCGCGCGAGATGGTGAACCGCATCCTCAAGGACCTCTCGGAGCGCGGCTTCATCTCGATCGAATCGAAGTCGATCACCATCATCAACCGGGAGCTTCCGCCATCGCTGTAGCGAGCGCGCCGCATCCGCATCCGCGCCTCGGGCGCGCACTGCGGGAAGCCGGCTGGCTGGTCCTCGTCGCCGCGGGCGTGTGGCTCGCGCTGGTGCTCGCGACCTATCACGGCAGCGACCCGGGGCCGCACTTCAGCGGTCCCGACGGTCCGGTCCTGAACAAGGGCGGCGTGGTGGGCGCGTGGACCGCGGGCGCGCTCTACTTCGTCTTCGGCGCCTCGGCGTGGTGGTGGGTCGTGCTCGGCGCGTTGGGCGTGCTGAAGCTCTACGGGCGCGTCGAGGAATGGCAGCTCCTCAATCGCCGCTCGGCCGCCGCGCACCTCGCCGGCTTCGCCATCGTGCTGATGGCGAGCTGCACGCTCGAGGCGATGCGCATGCACGGGCTCGCGCCGCGCGCCTTCGCGCCCGGCGGCGTGCTCGGCCTCGTGCTCGCGTCGTTCTTGCAGCCCGCGCTCGGCTTCACCGGCGCGACGCTGCTGCTGCTCGCCGTCGTCGCCGGGGCGCTCAGCGTCTTCACGGGCCTGTCGTGGCTGCGGCTCGCGGAGCTCGTCGGCGCGGGGCTCGAATGGGCGTTCGGCGCGGTGCGCGCGCGCATCGAGGCGCGCCAGGACCGCGAGCAGGGCCGCCTCAAGGCGCAGGAGCGCGAGGAGAAGGTCGAGGAGGCGAAGAAGGCCTTCGAGGAGCACGAGCCGATCCGCATCGAGATGCCGGTCGTCGAGGTGCCGAAGAGCGAGCGTGTGGTGCGCGAGAAGCAGGTGCCGCTCTTCGCCGACCTGCCCGACTCGCCGCTGCCCACGCTCGCGCTGCTCGACGCGCCCGACTCGCACGTCGAGCGCCCGACGCCGGAGACGCTCGAGTACACCTCGCGCCTCATCGAGCGCAAGCTCCTCGACTTCAACGTGCCGGTGAAGGTCGTCGCCGCTTATCCCGGCCCGGTGATCACGCGCTACGAGATCGAGCCCGCGGTCGGCGTGAAGGGCGCGCAGGTGGTGAACCTCGCGCGCGACCTCGCGCGGGCGCTGTCGGTGACCGCGATCCGCGTGGTGGAGACGATCCCGGGGACCTCGTGCATGGGGCTCGAGATCCCGAACCCCAAGCGCGAGATCGTGCGCCTGTCGGAGATCGTGGGCTCGCAGGCCTACGCCGACATGCACGCGCGGCTCACGCTCGCCCTCGGCAAGGACATCACCGGCAAGCCCGTGGTCGCCGATCTGGCGAAGATGCCGCACCTCCTCGTGGCCGGCACCACGGGCTCGGGCAAGTCGGTCGCGATCAACGCGATGATCCTGTCGCTGGTCTACAAGTCGACGGCGCACGAGGTGCGGCTGATCCTCGTCGACCCGAAGATGCTCGAGCTCTCGGTCTACGAAGGCATCCCGCACCTGCTCGCGCCGGTCGTCACCGACATGCGCCAGGCGGCCGCGGCGCTCAACTGGTGCGTGGCCGAGATGGACCGGCGCTACAAGCTCATGTCCGCGATCTCGGTGCGCAACCTCGCGGGATACAACCAGAAGGTGCGCGAGGCGATCGAGGCGAAGAAGCCGATCCCGCATCCGTTCACTCTCACACCGGAGAGCCCGGAGCCGCTCGAGGCGCTGCCGCACGTCGTGGTCGTGATCGACGAGCTCGCCGACCTCATGATGGTGGCCGGCAAGAAGGTCGAGGAGCTGATCGCGCGCCTCGCGCAGAAATCGCGCGCCTCCGGCATCCACCTGATCCTCGCCACGCAGCGCCCGTCGGTCGACGTGATCACCGGTCTGATCAAGGCGAACGTGCCGACGCGCGTCGCGTTCCAGGTGTCGTCGAAGGTCGATTCGCGCACGATTCTCGACCAGCAGGGCGCCGAAAGCCTGCTCGGGCAGGGCGACATGCTCTACCTCACGCCGGGCTCGGGCCATCCGACCCGGGTGCACGGCGCCTACGTCGCCGACGCCGAGGTGCACCGCGTCGTCGAGGCGCTGAAGAAGCAGGGCGAGGCGCAGTACATCGAAGGCATCCTCGACGGCCCGGAAGAGGGCGACGCCAACGGAACCTCGGCCGATGGCGCGGTCTCAGGAGAAGCCGATCCCCTCTACGACCAGGCCGTGCAGATCGTGCTCCAGAACAAGCGTGCGTCCATCTCGCTCGTGCAGCGCCACCTGCGCATCGGCTACAACCGCGCGGCGCGCCTGATCGAGGACATGGAGCGCGCGGGGCTCGTCTCGCCCATGGCGTCGAACGGGAATCGCGAGATCCTCGTTCCCAGCCGAGAAAAATAGCCATGCGCTTCTCCGATGTTCTCCCTCTGCCCTGGGAGAGGGCCGGGCTGAGGGTCGTGCTGACGCTCGCCCTTGCCGCTCCCGTTGCCGCTCTCGCCTCCGGCCTCGACGACTTCCTCGCCTTCAACTCCGGCGCGAAGACCGCGACCGCGCGCTTCGACCAGGAAGCGTTCGACAAGGCGGGCAAGCCGCGCGACAAGTCCTCGGGGAGCTTCGCCTTCGCGCGCCCGGGCAAGTTCCGCTGGAGCTACGGCAAGCCGCACGAGGAGCTGCTCGTGGCCGACGGGCGCAAGCTCTGGATCTACGATCCGGACCTGTCGCAGGTGACCGTGAAGCCGATCGGCGCGGCGATCTCGTCGACGCCGGCCGCGCTGCTCGCGGGCAAGGACGACATCACCGCGCTCTTCACGTTGCGCGATGCGGGCACGGCCGACGGGCTCGAGTGGGTCGAGGCGGCGCCGAAGGCGAAGGACACCGGCTTCGAGAAGGTGCGGCTCGGCATGCGCGGCCGCGTGCTCGCCGCGATGGAGCTCTTCGACCAGCTCGGCGGACGCACGCTGCTGCATTTCTCGGACATGAAGACCAACGTCGCGCTCGCCCCCGATACCTTCCGCTTCAGCCCGCCGAAGGGCGCTGACGTGATCGACGAGACGACGGCACCCGCGCGCAAATAACTTCCAGGAGCGCGCCGCCCCTCAGCGGTGAGCGTCGATCCACGCGGCGAGCGTATCGGCCATCTCCGACAGCACCTGCGCATCCTTGCGGCCGCTGCGCGCCGGCACGTGGAACGAGTGATCGGCATCGTCGAACACGGCAAGGCGGGCGCGCTCGCCGAGTGCCATGACGACCGGCCTCAGCAGGTCGAGGCTCGCGAGGGCATCGCGGCTGCCCTGCAGGAACAGCATGGGCACGCGGACCTCGGCGAGGTGCGCGCCGCGATCGGTGGCGGGTTGCCCCGCCGGATGCAGCGGGAACCCGAGGAATGCGAGGCCGCGCACGCCGGGCAGGGGCGCTTTCGCCTGCGCGAGCGACGTCATCCGGCCGCCGAAGGACTTGCCGCCGGCAAAGAGCGGCAATTGCGGCCATTGCCGTGCAGCGGCAGCGACCGCCGCGCGCACCGCCGCCTGCGCGACCGCCGGCGGGTCCACGCGCTTCGAGCCGCGCTCCATGGAGGGGAACTGGAAGCGAAGTGTCGCGATGCCGCGCGCGCACAGCGCCCGCGCGGTCGCCGCCATGAACGGGTGCTCCATGCCGGCGCCCGCGCCATGGGCGAGCACGAGGGCCGCACGCGCGTTCACGGGCGCGAGCACCAGGCCCGAAACGTTCGTGCCGCCTTCGAGCGCGACCACGACCGGCCGCGCCGGCACCGTGCTCATGGCGAGTCGAAGCGCATCAACGCCTGGGCGTACGCGGGGGCGGTCGGTTCGTGCATGAAGTAGGCGTAGACCTCGCGCCACGAGGTCGCCGCGAGCCGTTCGGCCCAGCGGCGCAGGTCCTCCTCGGCATATTGCTCGAGGCGCAGGCGCACGTAGCCGAACGGCGCCGTCTCCACGAGCGGAGGCGGCGCGTTGTCCTCGCGCTCCGAGAGCACGAGCGCCGCGCCCGCCCCGCGCAGCGCGTCGTAGACCGCGTCGTCGAACCACGTCTCGTTGCGGAACTCGAAGGCCGCGCGATGATCCCGCGGCAACATCGCGAGGAACGCCTGCAGCCGCGGCACGTCCTTCTTGAGCATCGGCGGCAGCTGGAACAGGACCGGCCCGCGCTTCGTGCCGAGCGACGCGAGGACCTTGTAGAGATAGTCGACCGAGTCGGCCGCGCTCTCCTTCAGGCGCGAGATGTGCGTGATGCGCCGCGACGCCTTGATCGCGAAGCGGAAGACGTCCGGCGTGCAGCCTACCCAGTTCTCGAGCATCGCCGGCTGCGGCATGCGGTAGAAGGTGTTGTTGATCTCGACGGTGGGCAGTCGCGCCGAGTAGTACGGCAGCATGTCCTGCGCCTTGGTCTTTTCGGGATAGAACGGGCCGCACCACTCCTTGAACGAGTAGCCGCTCGCGCCGGCGTAGAGCTTGCGCCCGGGCTCGCGGCTCTTAGAATCCGGCATGGCCAGCAACCTCCTGCGTGAATATGCGGCGAAGCGCGCCTTCGAGGTGACGCCCGAGCCGGCCCCCGCGCCGGCGCCGGCGCTCGGCGGCCCGCTGCTGTTCGTGGTGCAGCGCCACTCGGCGCGGCGCCTGCACTACGACCTGCGCCTCGAGTGCGACGGCGTGCTCAAGTCGTGGGCCGTGCCGAAGGGGCCCGCGCTCGATCCTAGCGAAAAGCGCCTCGCGGTGCAGACCGAGGACCATCCGTACGACTACGCCTCCTTCGAGGGCGTCATCCCCGAGGGGCACTACGGCGCGGGCGAGGTCATCGTGTGGGACTGCGGCGTGTATTCCCCCGACGAGGGCGGCACCGCGTTCACCGACCGGGCGGCGGCCGAGCGGCGCGTGCGCGACGGGCTCGCCCGAGGCAAGCTCGCCTTCGAGCTGCGCGGCGAGAAGCTCAAGGGCTCGTTCGCGCTCGTGCGGACCAAGGATCCGAAGCAGTGGCTCCTCATCAAGCACAAGGACCGCTTCACGAGCGCCGAAGAGGTGACCGTCCGCAGCCGCTCGGTGCTCTCCGGCCTCGAGGTCGAGGACCTCAAGGTGGTGCCGGCGCACCGCATTCCCGCGGCGCGCCTCGTTCCCTCCGGGCCTCGCATGCCGATGCCCGCGAAGCTCGCGCCGATGCTCGCCGAGTCGGGCGAGCAGGCATTCCGTCGCGAAGGCTGGATGTGGGAACCGAAGCTCGACGGCTACCGCGTGCTCGCGTTCATTTCGGGCGGCGAAGCGCGCCTGCGCTCGCGCCGCGGCCTCGACCTCACGCGCGATTTCCCGAGCCTCGCGGCCGAGCTCGCGCAACAGGGCGAGGCGCTGCTGCTCGACGGCGAGATCGTCGCCTTCGATGGCGTGGGCAAGCCTTCCTTCGCGGCGCTGCAGGCGCGGGCGCAGCTCAAGACGGAGCGCGAGCGCGCGGCCGCCGATCGCGAGGCGCCGGTCGCGTTCTTCGCGTTCGACCTGCTGCACTTCGCCGGCATCGACCTGCGCGATGCGCCGTATCGCGACCGCCGGCGCTACCTGGCGCAATGCGTGCTGCCTTCGCCGCTGGTGCAGGTCGTGCATGCGATCGACGATGGGCCGAAGCTCGAGGCGGCCGCGCTCGCCATGGGCTTCGAGGGCGTGATCGGCAAGCGCGAGGACGGTCGCTACGAGGCGGGGCGTCGTTCGTCCGCGTGGATCAAGGTGAAGCCCGTGCACGGCGCGGATTTCGTCGTCGGCGGCTTCACCCGGGGCAAGGGCTCGCGCGCGGCGCTCGGCGCGTTGCTGGTCGGCTACTGGGAGCGCGGGCGGCTCGAGTACGCCGCGCACGTGGGCTCGGGCTTCGATGGCCGCAGCCTGGCCGCGGCGAAGGCGCGGCTGGCGCCGCTCGCGCAGGCGGCCTGTCCCTTCGACGCGGTGCCGGAGCTGAACGGACCGACCACGTGGGTCGCGCCTCGGGTGGTGGCGGAAGTGGCGTACCAGGGCTGGACCGCCGATGCGCACCTGCGCGCGCCGGTCTTCCTGCGGCTGCGCGACGACGTGGACGCGAAGAAGGTACGCCGTCCCGCGCCCGCCGTGCACGCCGCCGCTCCCGCCACGCCGCGCACCGAGATCGAGGAAGTGGTGGCCCAGATCGATCGCGCGAAGGGCGATTTCTCGCTCCAGGCCGGCGGCCATCGCATCCGCATCACGAGCCTCGATCGCGTCTACTGGCCGGAGAACGCGACGCTGCGGCAGCCCGCGGTGAGAAAGCGCGACCTGCTGCGCTATTACGCGCAGGTCTCGCCGTACATGCTGCCGCACCTCGCGGACCGCCCCCTCACGATGATCCGCATGCCCGACGGCATCGGTGGCCAGCGCTTCTTCCAGAAGCACTGGACCCAGCCGCGCCCCGGCTTCGTCGAGGCGATCACCGTGTTCTCCGGGCACAAGGACGAGGAGCACGAATACCTGCTGTGCAACAACCTGCCGACGCTCCTGTGGCTCGCGCAATCCGGCACGCTCGAGCTGCACGTGTGGCACTCGCGCGCGCGCCCGGGTGCGGATGCGGCCACGCACGGGACCGACTATGCCTCGTCGCTCGCGTCGCTCGAATCCTCGATCCTCAATCATCCCGACTACGTCCTGTTCGATCTCGATCCGTACATCTACTCGGGGAAGGAAAAGCCCGGCGACGAGCCGGAGCTCAACACGAAGGCATTCGAGAAGGGCAAGGAGGTCGCGTTCCACCTGCGCGAGCTGCTCGCTTCGATGGGGCTCGAGGCGATCGTGAAGACCTCGGGCAAGACCGGGCTGCACGTGTTCGTGCCGATCCGGCGCACGCTCGATTTCGACCAGGCCCGCCATGTCTCCGAGCTCGTGGGACGCCACTTGATGCAGCGCCATCCGAGGGACATCACGCTCGACTGGAGCATCCCGAAGCGCACCGGCCGCATCTTCATGGACTACAACATGAACGTGCGCGGCAAGACGCTGAACGTCGCCTACTCGCCGCGCGGCGTGCCGGGCGCGCCGGTGTCGATGCCGCTCGAGTGGGACGAGCTCGCGGCCGCTCATCCGCTCGACTTCCGCATCGCGAATGCGATCGAGCGCCTCGCGCGCACCGGGGACCGCTGGAGCGCGGCGCTCGAGCGCAAGCAGGACCTCGAGGCCGCCCTGGGCGCTGCGAAGGCCCCCGGTGACAGCCGCTAGGTTGTTGACTACAATGGAAAATTCGTGTCTGAAAAAGCGTGCGCCGGCGCACGCGGGAGAGGCAGCCATGGCGGCTCGATCGATCGCATCGCTCACGGTCTCGTTCGGATTGGTGTCCATTCCGGTGAAGCTCTATTCGGCCACCGAGGCCTCCAGGTCGATCTCGTTCAACCTGCTGCACAAGGGTTGCGGCTCGCGCCTGAAGCAGCAGTACGTGTGCATCAAGGAAGAGGTCGTGGTGCCGCGCGAGGACATGGTGAAGGGCTACGAGTTCGCGAAGGACCAGTACGTGCTCTTCAGCGCCGAGGAGCTCAAGGCGCTCGAGGAGGCCGGCACGCACATGGCCGAGATCACCGAGTTCGTGCCGATCGAGTCGATCGACCCGGTGTACTTCGACAAGGCCTACTACCTCGCGCCGGACAAGGGCGGGGCGAAGCCGTACGCGCTGCTCGCGAAGGCGCTGCGCGAGACCGAGCGCTGCGCGCTCGGCCGCTGGGCGGCGCGCGGCAAGCAGTACATCGTGATCATCCGTCCCGTTCTGGGGACCCCATTCAATGGGGACGGGATTGAACAGGTCGGGCTCGTGATGCAGCAGCTGCTCTACGCCGGCGAGGTCCGCTCCATCAGGGAGATCGAGATCCCGCCCACCGAGGTGAAGGACGCCGAGCTCAAGCTCGCCAAGCAGCTCATCGACGCGCAGGCGGCCGAGACCTTCGACCCGAGCGCGTATGCCGACGAGGTCGCCAAGCGCATCGAGGCCGCGATCCAGAAGAAGATCGAGGGCCAGGAAATCGCCATGTCCGAGGCGCCCGAGGGCGGCGCGCAGGTGATCGACCTGATGGAAGCGTTGCGCGCGAGCCTCGAACGCAAGCCCGCGAAGCCGGCGCGCGCCGAGGCCGCGGAGAAGCCCGCCGCCGCGGAGCCCGCGCGCAAGCCGCCCAAGCAGCGCGTCGCGCCGGCGGAGCCCGTGGCCGCTCCGGCCCGCAAGAAGACCAGGGCCTAGACTGCGGGCATCATGCAAGGGTACGGCGTCCGCGACGTCGAGCGGCTGCTCGGCCTATCGCGCGCCACGCTGCGCGCGCTGGTCGGCGCCGGGTTCGTCACGCCCACTCACGGCGCGCGCAACGCGTGGCGCTTCTCGTTCCAGGACCTCATCGTGCTGCGCACCGCGAAGGCGCTCGTCGACGCGAAGGTGCCGCAGCGGCGCATCAACCGGGCGCTGCGCGAGCTGCGCCGCCACCTGCCCGCTTCGATGCCGCTCTCGGGACTCGCGATCGGCGCCGAGGGCGAGCGCGTCGTGGTGCGCGAGGGCCGCACGCGCTGGCAGGCCGACTCGGGGCAATACCTGCTCGCCTTCGAAGGCGATCCGGGCGACGGCGCGCTGAAGGTCATCGAGCGGGCGCCCACCGCGCCGCCGAGGGCTTCGCCGCGTCGCGCGCATTTCGAGGCGGCCCTCGCGCTCGAGCCGCGCGATCCCGAGGGCGCGATGCGCGCCTATCGCGAGGCGATCGCGGAGGACCCGCGAAACCTCGACGCGCGCATCAACCTCGGCCTGCTGCTGCATGGCGCGAGGCGGCTGGCCGAAGCGGGCCGCGTGTATTCGGACGCGCTGCAGGCGTGCGGGCCCGATGCGACGCTGCTCTTCAATCTCGGCGTGCTGCTCGAGGACCTCGCGAGCCCCGAGGAGGCGGAGCGCGCCTATCGCGCGGCCGTGCTCACCGATCCCGAGCTCGCCGACGCGCACTACAACCTCGCGTTGCTGTGCGGACGCCGCGGCAAGTCGCGCGACGCGATCCGGCACATGTCCCATTACCGCCGCCTGACGCGCCCGGGCGGATAATCGCGTCGTGAACGAGCCGCGCGACCTATTCACTGCCACCGGCGAAGTGCACGTGCCGCTCGCCGAGCGCCTGCGTCCGCAGGCGGTCGAGGAGGTGGTCGGGCAGAGGCACCTGCTCGGCGAGGGCCGGCCGATCCAGGTGGCGCTGCGTTCGGGGCGGCCGCACTCGATGATCCTGTGGGGACCGCCGGGCGTCGGCAAGACGACGCTCGCGCGGCTCATGGCCAGGGCGTTCAACGCGGAATTCATCGCGATCAGCGCGGTGCTCGCGGGCGTGAAGGAGATCCGCGAAGCGGTCGAGCGCGCGAAGATGGCCCGCGACCAGTTCGGCCGCGCCACCATCGTGTTCGTCGACGAGGTGCACCGCTTCAACAAGGCGCAGCAGGACGCCTTCCTGCCCCATGTCGAGTCCGGGCTCTTCACCTTCATCGGCGCGACCACCGAGAACCCGTCCTTCGAGGTGATCGGCGCGTTGCTGTCGCGCGCGCAGGTGTACGTGCTCGAGAGCCTGTCCCCGGAAGATCTCGACCAGCTCGTGGCGCGCGGCTTCGAGGCGGAGAAGGTCGATGCGACCAGCGACGCGCGCAAGCGCATCGCCGAGTTCGCCGATGGCGACGGCCGCCGGGCGTTGAACCTCGTCGAGCAGGTGGCGCAGGCCGCGCGCGTCGAGGGCCGCCGCGGCGCCGACGTCGATTTCGTGAACGCGGTGGCGCAGCGCGCGGGGCGGCGCTTCGACAAGGGCGGCGAGAATTTCTACGACCAGATCTCGGCCCTGCACAAGAGCGTGCGCGGCAGCGATCCCGACGCGGCGCTCTACTGGCTCGTGCGCATGCTCGACGGCGGCGTCGACCCGCGCTATCTCGCGCGCCGCATGATCCGCATGGCCACGGAGGACATCGGGCTGGCGGACCCGCGCGCGCTGGAGGTCGCGGTGAACGCGGCCGAGGTCTACGAGCGCCTCGGCACGCCCGAGGGCGAGCTCGCGCTCGCCGAGTGCGTGAT
The DNA here is from genome assembly GCA_964403515.1 of uncultured Burkholderiales bacterium. Taxonomy (GTDB): domain Bacteria; phylum Pseudomonadota; class Gammaproteobacteria; order Burkholderiales; family Usitatibacteraceae; genus Usitatibacter. The sequence continues at coordinate 65,405 of CAYOGL010000015.1, forward strand.
CTACCTCGCGGTCGCCGCGAAGTCGAACGCGGTGTACGCCGCGTACAACGCGGCGCGCGCCTTCATCGCGGAGGACGGCACGCGCCCGGTGCCGCTGCACATCCGCAACGCGCCGACGAAGCTGATGAAGAACCTCGGCTACGGCAAGGACTACCGCTACGCGCACGACGAGGACGAGGGCTACGCCGCCGGCGAGAATTACCTGCCCGATGGCATGGCGCGGCCCGGCTGGTACCGGCCGACCGAACGCGGGCTCGAGGCGAAGATCCGCGAGAAGCTCGAGCACCTGCGCGCGCTGGATGCCGAGGCGAAAAAGCTAAAATGACGGGCTCGCGCTGAACCGCGAGCGCCCCCGCCGGACAAAACACCGATCGCCACGACCCGGAAAGATCATGCTCGACATCCAGCTCTTGAGGAAGGACCTGCCCGCGGTGGTCGCGGGCCTGAAGCGCCGCGGGTTCGAGTTCGACACCGCCGCGTTCCAGAAGCTCGAGGACGAGCGGCGCAAGCTGCAGCTGCGCACGGAGGAGCTGCAGGGCAAGCGCAACGCGCTGTCCAGGCAGGTCGGCATGCTCAAGGGCAAGGGCGAGGACGCGTCCGCGGTGCTGAAGGAAGTCGCGGGCATCGGCGACGAGTTGAAGGCGAACGAAGGCGCGCTCGCCGCGCTCCAGGACAAGCTCGCTTCGTTCCTGCGCGTCATTCCCAACATCCCGCGCGCCGAGGTGCCCGAAGGCAAGACGGGCGACGACAACGTGGAGGTGCGCCGCTGGGGCGAGCCGCGGCAGTTCGACTTCCCCGTGAAGGACCACGTCGACGTGGGCGCCGGCCTCGCGGGACTCGACTTCGAGACCGCGGCGAAGATCGCGGGGGCGCGCTTCTACGTGCTCAAGGGGGCCGTGGCACGCCTGCATCGGGCGCTCGCCCAGCTCATGCTCGACGTGCACACGCAGCAGCACGGGTACACCGAGGTGTACGTTCCCTACATGGTGAACGCCGCGTCGGCCGACGGCGTCTCGAGCCTCGCCAAGTTCAAGGACGACCTCTTCAAGGTCGAGGGTCGCGACCTCTACCTCATCCCGACGGCCGAATACCCGGTCACCAACTTCGTGCGCGACGCGATCGTCGAGGCGAAGAGCCTGCCGCTCAAGTTCGCCTGCTACAGCCCGTGCTTCCGCTCGGAGGCGGGCAGCTACGGCAAGGACACGCGCGGCATCATCCGCGTCCACCAGTTCGACAAGGTCGAGATCGTGCAGGTCGTGCGGCCCGAGCAGTCGGCCGAGGCGCACGAGCAGCTGACCGCGCACGCCGAAGCGATCCTCAGGAAGCTCGAGCTGCCTTACCGGGTGATGCTGCTCTGCACCGGGGACACCGGCTTTTCGAGCGCGAAGACCTACGATCTCGAGGTGTGGCTGCCGGGGCAGAACGCGTACCGCGAGATCTCGTCATGCTCGAATTTCGAGGCCTTCCAGGCGCGGCGCATGCAGGCGCGCTGGCGCAACGACAAGGGCAAGGTCGAGCCGGTGCACACCCTCAACGGATCCGGGCTCGCCGTCGGGCGCACGCTGGTCGCCGTGCTCGAGAACTACCAGAACGCGGACGGAAGCGTCACCGTGCCGAAGGCGCTCGTGCCGTTCATGGGCGGTGCCACGCGCATCGAGAAGGCGGCCTCCTGACGCACTTCGTCGTCGTGCGTCACGGCGAGACGCACTGGAACCTCGCCTCGCGCATCCAGGGCCAGCGCGACAGCGGGCTCACCGACGCCGGCCGCGCGCAGGCCGACGCGCTCGCGCGACGGCTCGCGGCCGAGCCCTTCGACGTGCTCATGTCGAGCGATCTCGGGCGCACGCTGGAGACCGCCCAGCGCATCGCCGCGGTCACCGGGCACCCGATCCGCCTCGATGCGCGCTTCCGCGAACGCAGCTTCGGCGAGGGCGAGGGCCTGTCCTATGCGGAGGTCGAGCAGCGCTACCCGGGCGCGTTCCGCGCCGATCGCGGCATCGACCCCGACTACGCCATCCCCGGCGGCGAGAGCCGGCGCACGTTCCACCGACGCATCACCGACGCGTTCGAGTCCGTCGCGCTCGAGTTGCCCGACTCGCGCGTCGTGGTCGTGACGCACGGCGGGGTGCTCGGCGCGATCTACCGCCACGCGAACGACATTCCCATCGACGCGGGGCATCGCGTGCCGATCACCAACGCCTCGTACAACGTGCTTTCGTTCGATGCGTCCGCCTGGACGATCCACACCTGGGCGGACACCGATCACCTGCCGCGCGACGCCTCGGCCGAGGAGAGCTGAATCGGGTGGCCGTCGAGGGTCGGCACGACGCGCGGGGCCATGCGCGCGATGATGTCGTAGTAGTTGCGCACGCTGTCGACGAACTGCAGCGCTTCCGAGCCGCGCGCGTAGCCGTGCTTCAGGTTCTGGAAGGTGTCCGGATCCTCGAGGCGCAGCAGCACCTGCCGCACGTCCTGCCACTTGTCGGGATCCAGCTTCGCCCGTTGCGCGACGATGCGCGCGTCCTCGAGGTGGCCGAGCCCCTGGTTGTACGCGCCGAGCGCGAGGAACGAGCGGTCCGGCTCGGGGATGCGCGGGGAGATGCCTTCCTTGAGCAGCGCGAAGTAGCGCGCGCCGCCGAGGATGCTCTCGCGCGCGTCGAGCCGGTTCTTGATCTGCAACCGGTCGGCGGTCTCCTCGGTGAGCATCATCAGGCCGCGCACGCCGGTGGGCGACGTGGCGGAGGCGTCCCAGTGGGATTCCTGGTAGCCGATCGCGGCGATGAGGCGCCAGTCGATGCCGCTCACGCGCTCGGCCTCCTCGAAGTACGGGCGCAGCTTCGGCAGGTCGGTCGCGATCTTGGCGAGCAACGCCGTCGCATCGACCGCGGTGAACTTGGCCGCGTGGCCGTAGTAGCGGTCGACGAGGCGCTTCAACGTGCCGTCCTTCTCGATGCGCTCGAAGAACGGCTTCGCGGCCTCGAGGATGCGCTTCTTGTCGACGGTCGAGATGAGCCACGCGTAGTCGAGCGGCTTGCCGACGTTGAACGCGACCTCGATCTGCGGGAAGAAGCGGCGCGCGAGCGTGAAGCGCGTCGACTCCACGAGCGCGTAGTCGACGTGCCCGTCGGCCACTTCCTGCAGCAGGTCCGCCGTCGAGGCCCCGGGCGGCAGCCGCTCGATGAAGGGCAGGTCGAGCTTCTCGGTGGCGAGCAGGTCGTCGGCCACCGATTCCTCGATCACGCCGATGCGCTTGTCGGCGATCTCCTTCAGCGAGCGCGCCTTCGGCCCGTCGGCGCGCCCGACGATCTCGTGCTGCGTGGTGAAGTACGAGGGACCCCACGCGAGCCCGCCCGGGAAATCGAAGTGCCGTGGCAATGCCGCCGCCGCGAGGTGCGCCTCGCCCGCGCGCAGCAACCCGTCGATCTTCGCGGGGTTCTTCGTGAAGACGAACACGGGCTTCACGCCGAGCTCGTGCGCGAACATCGTCACGAGGTCGTATTCCAGACCCGAGGCGAGGCCCTGCGCATCCTCGAAGTAGGTCGCGGGACCGTTCACCGTGAGAACGACGAGCTCGCCGGACTGCTCGATGGGAGGCACGGGCTTCGGCGCCTCCTCGCAGCCGACGGCCAGGCACGCGAGCAACGCCAGGAAATGACGCGCCGTCATGGGCGACAGTGTAATCGATCGAGGGAGGCGTTCCGAAATCGGCGATAATGGCCGCGCGCCGGTGGCGCTCCTCGCCGTTTCCGTCGCCCTCGACTAGCCGCGCATGCCCAAAGTCTTCGCCATCGTGCCCGCCGCGGGCCAGGGGACGCGCATCGGCGATCCGGTGCCCAAGCAGTACATCCCGCTGGCGGGACGGCCGCTGATGTTCCATTCGCTGCAGGCGCTCGCCGCCGTGGCGCGCATCGAGCGCGTCTTCGTGGTGCTCTCGCCGCACGACCGCCACTGGCGCGAGCACGACTGGAGCGCGCTCGCCGGCAAGGTCGAGCCGCTCTATGCGGGCGGCGCGCACCGCCCCGAGTCCGTCGCCAACGCCCTCGCGCGGATCGAGGAGCGCTGCGCGCACGACGACTGGGTGCTCGTGCACGACGCGGCGCGCCCGTGCATCCGCACCGAGCTCGTCGAGCAGTTCCTCGACGAGATCGCGAACGATCCCATCGGCGGCCTGCTCGCGATGCCGGTCGCGGACACGCTGAAGAGCGCGGAGGAGGGGCAGCGCGTGGCCGCGACGATCCCGCGCCTGAACCTGTGGCGCGCGCAGACCCCGCAGATGTTCCGCTTCGAGCTGCTGCGTCGCGGGCTCGAGCTGCGTCCCGATGCCACCGACGAGTCGCAGGCGGTCGAAGCGCTCAACTATGCGCCGCGGCTGGTCGAGGGCGAGAACGGCAACCTCAAGGTCACCTTCGCGGAAGACCTCGATCTCGCCGCGATGATCCTGCAACGCCAGGGAAGGGCATGAGCATGCGCATCGGCCAGGGATTCGACGTGCATCGGCTGGTCGCCGGCCGCCGCCTCGTGATCGGCGGCGTGACCATCGACCACGACAAGGGGCTCCTCGGGCACAGCGATGCCGACGTCCTGCTGCACGCGATCTGCGACGCGCTGCTCGGCGCGGCCGCGCTCGGCGACATCGGCAAGCACTTTCCCGACACCGACGCGCGCTACAAAGGCATCGACAGCCGCGAGCTGCTGCGCCAGGTGGCGGCGCTGCTCGCCGATCGCGGCCGGCGCGTCGTGAACGTGGATGCGACCATCATCGCCGAGGCGCCGCGCATGGCGCCGCATATCCCGAGGATGGTGGCGAACATCGCCGCCGATCTCGGGCTCCAGCTGCACTACGTGAACGTGAAGGCCACCACGACCGAGCAGCTCGGCTTCACCGGGCGCGGCGAGGGCATCGCGGCGCAGGCCGTTTGCCTCGTCGAGTAGGCGCATACCCGTCTTCTTCGTGCAAACGCTGGCCTCGAGCGCGGAAACGTGACGCATCGCACACATCGGGCGCCTGTCGGCACACGAATGTGATGCGGATCACGCCGGCTATTGCAGCCGTCGTCCGGGCGCTTGCGCCTGTAATCGGGCGATCCCGGGAAATGTGAACGATCGCATACGCTTACGTGGGCTTCCTGCGGATGATTCGAGCCGTACCGAACGCATTCATCCAACCAAACAGGAGCCCCACATGAAACGCCTCGCCACCGCAGTCGCAGTCGCTTCGATCTTCGCCGCTTCGGCCGCGAACGCCACCTCGACGGCCCCCCAGGGCTTCAACGTGAAGGTCAACCTCACCTCGGACTGCACGGTCAGCGCGATCGCCGACGTCCAGTTCGCGTACACGTCGTTCCAGGCCGCCGCGCAGGCCTCGACCGGGGGTGGATTCACGGTGACCTGCACGAACACGTTGCCGTACACGATGGCGCTCAGCGCCGCGTCGGGCACCGTGATCGGCCTCAACTACACGCTGGCGCTGTCCGCCGCGGGCGGCACGGGTAACGGCCTTGCGCAGGCCTATACGATCAACGGCAACATGGCCGCCGGCCAATCGGGCAACTGCGCGACCGCGGGCGGCGCGTGCTCGGGAACCGACAACACCAAGACCTTGACGGTTTCGTACTGATTCCGGGACCATTGGGCCAGGGAGGTTCTTGAATGCGGGGTTCACAGCTCCGAGGGCGTGGCAACACGCCCCGGAGCGTCATGCGGCAGGCGGGCGCAGCCGCGCTCGCGCTGGCGATGATGCCGGCCGCCTGGGCAGGCCAGGTGACCGGAGCGTTCGCCGTGCGTGCGCAGCTCTTCGGCTCGGCCTCTTGCTTCACCGCTCCGCAGTCCTCCGCGCAGACGTCGACGCTGCTCATCGATTGCCGCGCGAAGCCCATCGGGCCCGCACCATCGGCCAGCACGCAGAGCTCGCAAGGCCAAGCCCTCCGCTTCCACATCCCGTCCAGCAACGGGGAGTCGCGCTACGGCGCGGTCGACCTGTTCGCCGGGGCGGGCACCATCACCTCGTGGCGCATCGTCCATCTCGCCGACTGGGATTACCTGGAGATGACTGTCGGCTGGTGACGTTGCCGCACTACAGCGGGAGGCTGACCCTGGACAACCGATACCTTGCCACCGCGCTCGTCGCGGCCGGATGCACCGTCTTGTCGTCGTTCGCCGGCACCTTCTCGGTGACGCCGGTGCGCATCTTCATGTCACCACGCGACCGGGCGGTCGCGGTCACCGTCACCAACGAGGGCGACGACGAGCTCGTGATGCAGGCCGACATCTACACCTGGAAGCAGAAGGCCGCCGGCACCGACGACCTCGCGCTCTCCGACGACCTGATCCTGTCGCCGCCGATCCTCAAGATCCCCGGCCATGCGAAGCAGGTCGTGCGGCTCGCCATGGTTTCCCCGCCGGACGTCGCCCAGCAACTCACCTATCGCCTGATCGTGCGCGAGATTCCGGAGGCGCACGCCGCGGACAAGAAGGTGCAGCTGCAGGTGGCGCTCGCGTTCTCGATGCCCGTCTTCATCACGCCGCCCGGCGCCAAGCGCGACGTCTCGTGCACGCTCGCGCGCTCGGCGCCCGATGCGGTCACCGCATCGTGCAGCAACCGCGGCAACGCCTACGCGCAGCCGCGCGACATGACGCTCACCGGCGCGAACGGCGAGAAGCTGGCCGAGGAGAACGTGCCCGCCTACATACTTCCCGGGATCACGCGCACCTTCGAGATCAAGCGCAAGGAGGGCGCGATTCCCGCAGGCCCCGCGAAGCTCGCGGTGAACTTCGACGACGGCACGTCGCAGGCCTACGATGTGACCGTGGGCAACTGACCGGCCATGGGCCGCCGCCTCGGCCAGGCCCTGGTGGCAGCGGCCCTCGCCCTTCTCCTTCCTGCCGTGTTCGCGCAGGTCCCCACTCCTCCCGCAAAGCCGCCCCACCTCATCCCGCTCGAGGTGGTGGTGAACGGCGCCGATAGCGGCACGTGGCTGCTGCTCGAGAGCGAGGGCGCGCTCTACGCGCCGCAGCAGGCGTTCGAGGAATGGCGCCTGCAGCGCCCGACGGGCAGCGACACGCTCGAATTCCGCGGCCAACGCTACTGGCCCCTGTCGACGATTCCCGGGTTCCGCTCGCGCATCGACTACGCGCAGCAGAAGGTCGAGCTCGCGTTCGCGCCCCAGGCGTTCGCGGCGCTGCGCCTGTCGCACCAGCTCGCCGAGCGCCCGAAGCCCGGGCCGGTCCTGCCCACGTTCTTCGTGAACTACGAGGCGAACGTGACCGACACCGCGCCGCGCGGCGGCTCCGAGGTGCGCGACTTCGGCGTGCTGCACGAGGTGGGGCTGTCGACCTCGCTCGGCGTGCTGACCTCGAGCGGCCTCGCGCGCAACCTCGCCGAGGATCCGAAGCTGCCCGCGCGCCACGACCTGCGCCTCGAGACCACGTTCACGCGCGACTTCCCCGAGCAGAACCGCACGCTGCGCCTCGGCGACACCACCACGCGCGCCGCGATGTGGGGACGCGACGTCTACTTCGGCGGCCTGCGCTTCGGCACCAACTTCGCGCTCACGCCGGGCTTCGTGAGCCAGCCGCTGCCGGTGATCCAGGGGCTTTCGGCGGCCCCGTCCACGGTCGAGCTCTACGTGAACGACGTGCTGCGCCAGGTCTCGAAGGTGCCCACGGGGCCCTTCGCCATCGACAACCTTCCGGTGCTCACCGGCAACGGCGAGGCGCGCATCGTCGTGCACGACCTGCTCGGCCGCGAGACCGTGCTCGTGCAGTCGTTCTTCACCAGCAGCGAGCTGCTGTCGAAGGGGTTGAGCGACTGGAGCGTCGAGGCCGGCGCGGTGCGCAACAACCTCGGCACCGAGAGCAACGACTACGGCGAGCGCTTCGCGTCAGGGACCTGGCGCCATGGATTCACCGACAGCGTGACGCTCGAGAGCCGCGGCGAGCTCGGGCGCGACTTCGGCCTGCTGGGCAGCGGCCTGCTCGTCGCGCTGCCGGTTCCGGTCCTGCTCAAGATGTCGCTCGCGGGCAGCCATTACCAGGGCAACGACGGCGGCCTGTGGCTCCTCGGCCTCGAGCACGCGGGCCAGCGCCTGAGCGCGTCGATCCAGGCGCAGGGCATGTCGCGCCGCTTCCGCCAGCTCGGACAGGACCCGACGGTGCCGTCCATCAAGCTGCAGTTCGCCGGCAACGTCACGTACTACACCGAGAGCGGCGGCACCTTCGGCCTCGGTTTCGCGACCCTGCACCGCTGGGACGCGGACAAGATCACGACGCTCACCGCGAACTACGGCGTGAGGCTCGGCAAGTCGAGCACGCTCTCGGCCACGCTGAGCCGCGCGATCCAGGGCGGCGGCGGCACCGCGATGGGCATGAACTTCGTGATGCCGCTCGATGCCGCGCACGTGGCGAGCGTCACCGCGAACGCGCGCGGCGGCCAGCAGGACCTCTACGCGAGCATGTCGAGCAACCCCGGGCCCAACGGCGACATCGGCTGGCGCCTGCTCGCGGGCGAGCTGCAGAACCACAACCGCGCCGAGGGCGGGTACTACTACTTCGGCCCCTCGGGCAACCGCACCATCGACGTCGCGCTCTCGTCGCTGCAGAACACCGTGCGCGTCGGCGCGAACGGCGGCGTCGTGTTCGCCGACGGCAAGGTGTTCGCGACGCGCCGCCTCGAGGAGAGCTTCGCGCTCGCCGAGGTGCCCGGCTATGCGGACATCGGGATCGGGCTGGGCAGCAACGTGCTCGCGCACACGGACGAATCGGGCATCGCGCTGGTGCCGCGCCTGCAGCCGTACCAGAACAACGCGATCCGCCTCGATCCGAAGGAGCTGCCGGTCAACGCCGAGCTCGACACCATCGAGATCAACGCGGTTCCGGCGTGGCGCAGCGCGGTGAAGGTGAAGTTCCCGGTGCGCTCGGGTCGTGGCGCGCTGCTCACGATCGATCTCGACGACGGCCAGCCGGCCCCGGCCGGCGCGACCGTGCGCATCGACGGCGACAAGGAGGAGTTCTACGTGGCCCGGCGCGGCGCCGCGTACGTGACCGGGCTCGAGCCCGACAACCGGCTGGTCCTCAACTGGAACGGCCAGGAATGCCGCTTCGAGGTGAAGCTGCCCCCGCCGGACAAGGACACGATCCCGCGTCTCGGCCCCTTCGCATGCCGGGGAGTCTCGCGATGAAGGAGGTGTGTGATGAAATCGCTCATCCGCAGCTGCTTCGCCGGCCTCGTGCTCGCGCCGGGGCTGGTCCTCGCCGCCTACAACTGCACGGTGTCCTCGCCGGGCTTCACGACCACGTACTCGCCGAGCAGCCCGACCACCACGATCGTGCAGACGAGCTTCACGGTCTCCTGCACGCGCGCCCTGAGCGACGCGTCGACGATGAGCTGGTCGAACGCGGCCAACAACGGCCTGTATCCGGTCGGTGCGAACAACCGCGCCGCTTCGGGCGGCTCGTACATCCGCTACGACGTATTCAAGGATTCGGCGTGCGGGACGCAGTGGAAGGGCAGCGCCGCGTTCTCGGGAACGCTCGCCTTCGGCGGCGCCACGTCGGCGAGCACGACCGTGTCGTATTGGGGATGCATCGGCGCAGGGCAGACGGGCGTGCCCGCGGGCACGTACGCGGACACGGTCACGATGACCTTGAGCTACGGTCCCAACCCGCAATCGACCGCCACCGGAACGTTCCCGGTCGGCATCGGCACGCCGCCCACGTGCAACGTCACCACGCCGCCCGGCGACATCATCTTCAACTACACGAGTCTCGGAGCGGCGGTGAATGCGAGCACGGCATTCGGCGTGACGTGCACGACCTACTTGCCGTACACCATGGCGCTCGATGCGACCTCGGGCGCGTTGCTGGGCCTGACCTACACGCTCGCGACGAGCGCGGCGAGCGCCACCGGCACCGGCGCGCAGCAGCTCTACTCGATCAACGGCAGCATCGCCGGGGGACAGGCCGGCACGTGCGCCGTGGGCACCTGCTCCGCATCGGCCCTGCGCACGCTCACGGTGACCTACTGATTGCCCCGGGCAGCGATTCCCGGCGCGACCTTCCGACCACAACCTGCTCGCCTCACGCGGGGCCGGGCGCCTTCGTCCACGGAGCCCCCCCGTGAAACATCTCGTCCGCACGCTCGTCGCGCTCGCCTTGCTGCTGCCCGCATGGGCGCACGCCGCGTACAGCTGCACCGTGTCCTCGCCCGGTTTCTCGACGGCTTATTCGTCGGGCACGCCGACGACCACGTCGATCCAGACCTATCTCACCATCACCTGCACGCGCGCCCTGAGCGACGCGGCCACGATGAGCTACACCGTCACGAACAACAACGGGCTCAACAGCAACGGCATCCACAACCGCGCGAGCTTCTCGACCGGATTGATGAACTACGATCTCTTCCAGGACTCCGGCTGCTCCATCGCGTGGCGCAATACCAAGAGCACGGGGATCACCGGAACGCTCAACTTCAGCGGCAGCACGACGGCGTCGATCAACGTCTCGTACTGGGGCTGCATTCCCTCGGGCCAGACCGGACTCGCCGCCGGCACCTATACCGACACCGTCACGATGACCCTGACGTACGGCCCCGGCAGCGGGACGACCACTACCGGCACCTTCGGCGTGAACATCGCCACACCGGCCACGTGCAACGTGACGACCCCGCCGACCGACATCATCTTCAACTACACGAGCTTCGGGTCGGCGGCCACCGCGAGCACCTCGTTCGGCGTGACCTGCACCAGCTACCTGCCGTACACGATGGCGCTCGACGCCACGAGCGGGACGATCCTCGGGATCAACTACACGCTCGCCCTGAGCGCATCGAGCGCGACCGGCAGCGGCGTGCAGCAGCTCTATTCGATCAACGGGACGATCGCGGCCGGGCAGGCGGGCACGTGCGCGACCGGCTCGTGCACCGGCTCGCAGGCGCGCACGCTCACGGTCACGTACTGACGGCGGCTCAGCGCCGGAATTGCGCGAGCGCGCTCGACGTCCACGTGAGGCGGTCGATCAGCGTGCGCAGGAACTCGCGGTTGAAGCGCAGCTGGCATCCCTCGGAGAGCGATTCCAGGTGCGCCGAGGCGATCTTGAGCAGCTGCACCTCGGAGACGGAGACGATCGAGGCCGAGCGGCGCGCGCGGTCGCCCGACAGGTAGGCCATCTCGCCGAAGCAGTCGCCTTCCTTGAGGACGTTCAGCAGCTTGCCGTCCTTCACCACCTTCACCTGGCCGGCCACGATGATGAAGAACGCCTGGCCGATCTCGCCCTCGAGCAGCAGGTTCTCGTCGCGGGCGTGGCTCTCCCACACCGCCCCGCGCAGCACCTCCCAGAGCTCGGCGTCGCGGAACTCGCGGAAGAACGGCAGCGAGCGCAGCTTGTTGAACTTCTCGGTCGAGCTTATCTCGTGGGAGTAGCGCTCGAGCTGGGGGAACGTGTTCGCGAGCTCGCTCGCCATCTCGAACCAGGACGCGTAGCGCTTCTTCGGGTCCTTGTGCATCGCCTTCTTCACGATGTCGGCGAGCTTGGGCGGGAGGTCCGGGCGCAACGTCTCGATCGGCACGGGCTCCTCGTTGAGGATCTTGTGGATCATCGACACCGCGTTCTCGGCGCGGAAGGGAAGCTTGCCGGTGAGCAGCTCGTACATGACGACGCCGAGCGAGTAGATGTCCGCCTGCACGCTCGGCCCTTCCTCGTTGATCTGCTCCGGCGACATGTAGGCCGGCGAGCCGAGGAAGCCGTCGATCTGGGTGTGCGTGGCGTGCGAGACGGTCGCGGTGCCGAAGTCGCTGATCTTGATGTCGTCGCGCTCGGACAGGAGCACGTTCGCCGGCTTGATGTCGCGGTGGATGACGCCGTTCTGGAAGGCGTAGTCGAGCGCGCGGCACATCTTGAACACGACGAGCACCGCCTGGCGCACGGGCAGGAGGTTGGTCTCGGTGCAGAACTTCTTGAGCGACCCGCCCTGGACGTACTCCATCACGATGTAGCGCTGGTCGCCCTCGACCACGGCGTCGTACACGCCGACGATGTTCGGGTGGTTCAGCTTGCCGGCGAGCGAGGCCTCGTTCAGGAACAGCTTCTCGAAGCGCTTGGCCTCTTCCTCGCCCATGTCGCTGTCGGTCTTGGCGACCTTGACGGCGACCTTGCGGTCGTTGAACGGGTCCTCGGCGAGATAGACCACGGCCGAGGCGCCCTGGCCGAGCTCCGAAAGGATGGTGTACTTGCCGATCTTGTGCGGCCGCGAGGACACGTTGGGAAGGCCGGTCGTTGTTGCGCGCGGGAGGCCGCGCTTCCGGGCGCAGTTTAACCGATTGCGCGACGGCCGCGCTGTGACGGATTCAACCGTTCGCCGCCACGAGCGCGCGCGCGATGGCGAGGAACCCCTCGGGGCGGATGTCGGTCACGGGCACCGGCGCGGCGCTGCCCGCGTCGCGGTAGTTGCGCAGGAGCGAGCGCCGGTAGGCCGGATCGTAATGGCTCGCGAGCAGCTCGCGCACCAGGCCGTCCCAGTCGCCGAGCGCGAGGCGCTCGTTCCACGCCTCGATGCGCGCGCGCCCGTGCAACGGCTCGAGGCAGGCGAGCTTCGCCGCGAGCGCCGCGGGCGCGGCGACGAAGTGCGCATAGTCCTCGCGCAGCAGCGCCACGCGCGTGCCCTCGTCGGCCTCGAGGCGGAAGCAGCGCGCGGCGCGCATGCGTTCGATGAGCGCCTCGGGCACGCGCCGGTTGCCCACCTTCTTGCTCTCGGACTCGACGTACACCGGGCGCTGCGGGTCGAAGCGCGAGAGCGCCGCCCAGATCGCCGTCTCGAACGATTTCTGCGAGGGCTGCGGCGCGTCCGGCAGCTCGCCCAGCACCGAGCCGCGATGCGCGGCGAGCGCCTCCAGGTCGAGCACCTGGGCGCCCGCCTGCGCGAGCGCCTCGAGCAGGCGGCTCTTGCCGGAGCCGGTCGCCCCGCAGATCACGTGGAAGCGCAAACGCTCCGGCATCGCCTCGAGATCGGCCACGACCTGGCGGCGGAACGCCTTGTAGCCGCCATCCAGGCGCATCGCATCCCATCCGACCTGCCGCAGGACGTGCGCGAGCGAGCCCGAGCGGCCGCCTCCGCGCCAGCAGTACACGAGCGGCCGCCACGACCTCGGCATGTGCGCGAAGCGCTCCTCGAGGTGGCGGGCGATGTTGCGTGCGGCGATCGGCGCGCCGGCACGCTTCGCCTCGAAGGCCGAGCGCTGCTTGTATACGGTGCCGACGAGCGCGCGCTCCGCGTCGTCGAGGACCGGCACGTTGATCGCGCCCGGCAGATGGTCCTCGGCGTATTCCGCGGGGCTGCGCGCATCGAGGATCGCGTCGAACGTCGCGAGCTCGGCGAGCGTGAGCGGTGTGGCGACGCTCGCCTCGGGACGCTCGCGATGGAACGGCAGGTCGTTCACTTCGCGCCCCTGGCGAGCAGCGGCTCGAGCACGGGCCACACGTTGTCGAGCACGCGCGGCTCTGCGCCCGCGACCGGATGCATCTGGTCGGCCTGGAAGAGCTCGGGATGCTCGGCCACCCCCGCGAGCAGGAAGGGCACGAGCGGCACGTGCTCGCGCGCGGCGAGCGCGGGATAGAGCTGCCGGAACTCGGTGGCGTAATCGATGCCATAATTCGGCGGAATCATGATCCCCACCAGCACGGGTTGCGCATGCGCCGCGCGCACGAGGCGGATCATGCGCTCGAGGTTGCCGCGGATCTCCGCGACCGGCTGTCCGCGCAGCGCGTCGTTGGCGCCGAGCTCGATCACGACGATCGCGGGCGCGTGCCGGCGCAGGTCCGCGGGCAGGCGGCGCAGCGCGCCCGCGGTGGTCTCGCCCGAAACGCTCGCGTTCGCGACGCGCCAAGGCAGGCCCGCCCGGGCGATCCGCAACTCCAGCAGATGGACCCATCCCTGGTCGGCAGCGAGGCCATAGGCGGCGGACAGGCTGTCGCCGAACACCATGACCGTGCGCGCGGCGAGCGTGGGCACGGCGAGCAGCAACAGGGCGGCGGCGACGAACGCGCGGCCCATCAGGACGGAACGGCGCACTTGGAATCGGGCGGGCACGGGCAAACGAACATTGTGACGGCAGAGGGCGTGACCAAACAAGTCGCGACCCCCGAGCACGTCCTCACCATCGTGAAGCACGCGAGCTTCGCGATCGGCGCCGGCGAGGCGGTGGCGATCCTCGGCGCGTCGGGCTCGGGCAAGTCGACCCTGCTGGGATTGCTCGCCGGGCTCGACGTTCCGAGCGCGGGGCGCGTGCGCATCGACGGCCACGACCTCTTCGCGCTCTCGGAGGACGGCCGCGCGCAGCTGCGCGGGCGCATGGTGGGCTTCGTGTTCCAGTCGTTCCAGCTGCTTCCCTCGCTCACCGCGCTCGAGAACGTGATGCTGCCGCTCGAGCTCGCCGGCGGCACCGATGCCGCGGCACGCGCGCGCTCCGTGCTCGAGCGCGTGGGGCTCGGCGCGCGGCTCGGCCACTATCCGCGCCAGCTCTCCGGCGGCGAGCAGCAGCGGGTCGCGGTCGCCCGCGCCTTCGTGACCGAGCCGAAGCTGCTCTTCGCCGACGAGCCCACCGGCAACCTCGACTCCGACACGGGCGAGCACGTGATCGACCTGCTCTTCGAGATGAACCGCGAGCGCCACACCACGCTCGTGCTGGTCACCCACGATCCCGAGCTCGCGAGGCGCTGCGACCGGCGCCTGCACATCGCCGCCGGCGAGATCACGCACCAGGATTAAGGCAAGAGCGTTTGAAACCACAGATGAACACAGATGAACACAGACGGCTTTCCGCTGTGGATCTGCATCGTGCCCATGGCCACCGTTGCAGATCTGCGGCTCCTGTCTTGATGCGCTGCAAATGAATCGAATCCGGATGGCGATGAAGATGCTCCGGCGCAACGCGTCGGCGGCGGAGTTGCGCGTGCTTTTCGCCGCGTTGCTCATCGCCGTGGCGAGCGTGACGACCGTGGGCTTCTTCGCGGACCGGGTGCAGGGCGCGCTCGACCGGCAGGCGAACGAGCTCATGGGCGGCGACGTCGTGGTGATCGCCGACCACCCGGTGCCGGCGGCGTTCGCCGCCGGCGCGCGGCGCGAAGGGCTGCGCACGGCGCAGACGCGCACCTTCCCGAGCATGGTCTCGACGGCGGGCGGCGTGAACCTCGCCGAGATCAAGGCGGTGTCCGCCGGCTACCCGTTGCGCGGCCATATCCGTATCGCCGACGCGCCCGGCGCGCCCGATCGCGAGGTCGAAGGCGGGCCGGCGCCCGGCACGGTTTGGATCGGCGTGCCGCTGGTCGGCCGCATCGGCGCGAAGGTGGGCGACATGCTGCGCGTCGGACGCACGTCGCTGCGCATCGCCGCGATCATCGCGCGCGAGCCCGACAGCGTGCTCGACTATTTCGGCATCGCCCCGCGCGTGCTCATGAACGAGGCGGATCTCGGGGCGACCGGGCTGATCCAGGTCGGAAGCCGCGTGACGTACCGGGTGCTCGCCGCGGGAGATGCGAAGGCGGTCGAGCGCTTCCGCCGCGAGATGGCGCCGGGGATCGGGCGCGGCGAGCGCATGGAAGGCGTGCGCGATGCGCGAAGCGAGGTGCGCGTGGCGCTCGAGCGCGCCCAGCGCTTTCTCGGCCTGGCGGCGCTGCTCTCGGTGATCCTCGCCGCCGTCGCCGTCGCGCTGGCCGCGCGCCGCTTCACGCAGCGCCAGACCGACGCGGCCGCGATGATGCGCTGCCTCGGCGCCACCCAGGCCGATCTCTTCGCGCTGCACGCGTGGCAGTTCGCGTTCCTCGGCGTGGCCGCGAGCGCGCTCGGCTGCGCGTCGGGCTTCGCGGCGCAGGCATTGCTCGCCCATTGGCTCACGCGCTACTTCACCGTCGAGCTGCCGCTGCCGGGCGCGGGTCCGGCGCTCCGCGGGGGCGCGATCGGCTTCGTGCTCCTGCTGGGTTTCACGCTGCCGCCGCTGCTGCGGCTGCGCAACGTGTCGACGCTGCGCGTGCTGCGCCGCGAGATGGCGGTGGCCGAGCCGGTCACGAGCGCGGCCTTCGCGTTGGGGCTCGCGGTGCTCGGCGCGCTCATCGTGTGGCAGGCGGGCGACGTGAAGCTGGGCGCGATCGCGCTCGGCGGCTTCCTCGCCGCACTCGCCGTCGCGACGCTGTGCGGATATCTGCTCATCCGGCTCGTGTCCGGCGCGCGCTCGGCCGCCCGCGGGCCGTGGCGCTACGGGCTCGCGAACCTGCGCCGGCGCATGGCGGGAAGCATCGTGCAGATCATCGCCCTCGGCCTCGGTCTCATGGCGATGCTCATGCTCACCATCGTGCGCACCGACCTGCTCGCGCAATGGCAGGAATCGATGCCGCCCGACATGCCGAACCGCTTCGCGATCAACGTGCAGGCCGACCAGCTCGCGGCGGTGCGCGACTACTTCGCCGCGCAGCGCATCGACACGGCCGGGCTCTACCCGATGGTGCGCGGGCGGCTCACGGCGATCTCCGGGCGCGAGGTGTCCGCGGCGAAATATGCCGAGGACCGCGCGAAGCGCCTGGTCGAGCGCGAGTTCAACCTGTCGTGGGCCGATGGCCTGCGCGAGGACAACAAGGTGGTCGCGGGACGCTTCTGGGCGCCCGGCGACACCGGGCCGCAGTTCTCGGTCGAGGAGGGGATCGCGAAGACGCTCGGCATCCGCGTGGGCGACACGCTCACCTTCGACGTCGCGGGATCGAGCTTCACCGCGCCGGTGACGAGCCTGCGCAAGGTGGCGTGGGATTCGTTCAAGCCGAACTTCTTCGTGCTCGCGAGCCCGCCCCTGCTGAAGGCCTATCCCGCGAGCTGGATCACGAGCTTCCACCTCGATCCCGCCCGCGAGGACGCCGTCGCCGGGCTCGTGCAGCGCTTCCCCAACGTGAGCGTGATCGATCTCACCGCGATGATGGATCAGTTCCGCCGCATCACCGACGAAGTCTCGCGCGCGGTCGAGTTCGTCTTCCTGTTCGCGATCGCCGCGGGCATCGTGGTGCTCTTCGCGGCCATCACGACGACGCAGGACGAGCGCCTGTTCGAGGGCGCGATCCTGCGCACGCTCGGCGCGAGCCGCCGGCAGCTCGCCACGCTGCAGCTCGCCGAGTTCGTTACCATCGGCCTGCTCGCGGGCGCCATCGCCTCGACGGGCGCGGTCGCGCTCGCGGTCGTGCTCTCCGATCGCGTGCTCGACGTGCCGTACGAGTTCCACTGGCTGCTGCCGGCCGCGGGCCTCCTCGCCGGCGGCGCGGGAGTCGCGCTCGCGGGCCTCATCGGCACGCGCCGCGCCGTCGCCGCGCCTCCGATGCAGACGCTGCGGGACCTCGCGTGATGGGGAATCGGGCCGCCGAATGACCCCTCCGTGGCCCTCGCGCAAGGGGACGGCTCTACGCGGGATGGCGGGCGATGTAGCGCGTGATCCTCGGGGGCTCGGAGCCGACGTGGAAGGCGAAGCGCTCCTCCTGGTTCTTCACGTCCTGCGCCGTGAAGCGGTCGAAGCGGCGCAGGTAATCGGCCCAGGTGTCGCACGCGAAGTACTCGACGTAGCGCCCGTTCACGTGCACGTCCTCGAACAGCGCCCACGAGACCGCGCCGCCGCGTAGCCGCGCACCGCGGCTGCGCGCCATCACCGCCTCGAATTCCTGCTTGCGACCCGGCTCGATGAGGTACTCGATCGTCACCATCACCGGTCCCTCGCCGGGGTCGACCGCGCGGATCGGAACCGGCTCCTCCCACGGGTGGATGGGCGTGTGATCGATCGACTCCACGCCGTGC
This sequence comes from uncultured Burkholderiales bacterium, assembly GCA_964403515.1. Taxonomy (GTDB): domain Bacteria; phylum Pseudomonadota; class Gammaproteobacteria; order Burkholderiales; family Usitatibacteraceae; genus Usitatibacter. The sequence goes on from CAYOGL010000015.1 coordinate 83,214, forward strand.
AGCGGGCGCCCGCGCGTGAGCACGAGACACACGATCATGCTTCCCGCGGCACAGGCCAGCCCGATCGAGATGTCGGTCCATTCGGAGATGCGGCCCCAGATCACGGCGCCGAGCGCGGAGCTGCCCATGATCGCCATCTGGTAGATCGACATGCCGCGCGCCCGCACCCAGTCGGGCAACGCGAGCTGGGCGGCGACGGTCACCGAGTTGGCGACCGTGATCCAGACCATCCCGCCGAGGAACATCGCCGGGGCGGCGATCCACGCGTTGGGCGAGAACGCCACGACGAGCGTGGCGAGCGCCTGGATGATCGAGCCGCCGACGATCAGCTGGTCGCTCGTCCAGCGCGCGCGAAGGCGCGGCAGGTTCGTCGCCGCGATCACGGCGCCGACGCCGAGGCACGCGAGGAGCACGGTGTAGGTGCGCGCGCCGCCGCCGTGGAGATGCTTCGCGACGAGGGGCAGCAGCGCGAGCAGCGCGGTGGAATTGAGGAAGAACGCGCTCGTGCGCACGATCGCGTCGCGCATGCGCTGCGATTCGCGCACGTGCTGCAGCCCCAGGCGCATCGCGCCGAGGAAGCGCTCGCCGGGCAGCACCGACGGCGCGCTCTCGCGCCGCCAGCCGAAGAGGGCGATGCCGGCCGCGAGCGACAGCACCATGTTGAGCGCGAACACGTATTCGCTCCCGATCGAGGCGATGATCGTGCCCGCGAGCAGCGGGCCCACGACGCGCGAGGTGTTCATCGCAACGCCGTTCAGCGCGAGCGCCTGGGGCAGCAGCATGCGCGGCGTCATCTCGGGCACGATCGCCGCGAAGACCGGCCAGCGCATGGCGAGCCCGATGCCGTTGGTGAACACGAGCAGGAGCAGCACGTGCGGCGTGAGCAGCCCGAGCGCGAACACGGCGGCGAGAATCGCCGCGTTGGTCGCGACCCAGAACTGCGTGACGATGAAGTACTTGCGGCGGTCGACGATGTCCGCGAGCGCGCCGCTGGGCAGGCCGAGGAGGAAGACCGGCGAAGCGGAGGCGGTCTGCACGAGCGCGACCAGCGTGGGCGAGCTGGTGAGCGTGGTCATCACCCACGCGGCGGCCACGTCGTTCATCCACAGGCAGACGTTCGCGGTGAGCCACACGAGCCACAGCATGCGGAAGGTGGAATCGCGCAGCGGGGCCCAGGCGCTCGGCCTCGGCCATTTCGATTCGGATTGCGGCAGGATCTGTTCGGTCGCCATGGCGCTACTTTAATGCGCGGGCCATCGCGCCGCGATGCGTATAATCACGCGTTCCCCCGGCGCCGCCCCGCCCTCGATGCCGCGCAGTACCGCCCCGCATTACGCCTCGCCCTACCTGCTGCTGAGCCTCACCTCGTTCCTGTGGGCCTTCAACTGGATCATCGGCCGCGCGATGGTCGGCCACGTGACGCCGGTCGCGCTCACGTTTGCGCGGTGGACGGTCGCGTTCGCGGCGATGCTGCCCTTCGCATGGCCGCAGTTGCGCGCGCACGCGGGCACTTTGCGCAAGCACTGGAGGCGGATCGCGTGGCTCGCGTTCTGGGGCACCGGCATCCAGAACGTGTTCGGCTACGTGGGCCTGCAATACACCACCGCCACCAACGGCGTGATGCTGAACAGCGCGATCCCGGTGATGATCATCGTGACCGGCTGGCTGGTCTATGGCGACACGATCACCCGGCTGCAATCGGTCGGGGTGGCGGTCTCGCTGGCCGGCGTGCTGGCGATCCTCACGCGCGGCGACGTCGAGGTGCTGCTTTCGCTCTCGCTCAATCGCGGCGATCTCATCGTGCTGGGCGGCCTCGTGTTCTGGGCCGTCTACTCGGTGATCCTGCGCACCAAGCCGCCCGGGCTGCCCGGGCTCGCCCTGCTCGCGGCATGCAGCGGCTTCGGCGTGCTGTTCCTCGCGCCGCTCGCGGCGTTCGAGGCGCTCTTCCTCGGCGGGCACATCGAGGTGGCGCCGGCGACCGTCGCGGCGATCCTCTACATCGGCGTGTTTCCCTCGTTCGTCGGCTACATCTCCTGGAATCGCGGCGTGGCGGAGGTGGGAGCGAACGTGGCGGGCATCTTCCTGCACCTCATGCCGGCGTTCGGCGCGTTGCTCGCATGGCTCTTCCTCGACGAGCGCATCCACGCCTATCACATCGCGGGCATCGGACTCGTCCTCGCCGGCATCGCGCTCTCGGCACGCGGCGAGCGCGCCGTACCCGCGGCGGCCCCGGAATGAGCGCGGCGCGGAGGATAATGGAGCGCTCGTCGCGGGGAGGGCAGGCATGGAGCTGATTCTGTGGAGGCATGCGGACGCGGAAGACGCCGTGGGGGGCGACGACCTCGCGCGCGCGCTCACGAAGAAGGGTCGCAAGCAGGCCGAGCGCATGGCCGCGTGGCTGCGCCCGCAACTTTCCCCCGACTGGCGGGTCCTCGCGAGTCCGGCCCGGCGGGCGCTGGAGACGGCGCGCGAGCTCACGGAAAGGCCCGAGGAGCGTAGCGGCCTCGCGCCGGGCGCGAGCGTGCGCGAGATCCTCGAGGAAGCGGGTTGGCCGGACGACGAACGTCCGGTCGTCGTCGTGGGGCACCAGCCGACGCTCGGGCAGGTCGCGGCGAAGCTCCTCGGCGCGCGCCACGACCTCGCGATCCGCAAGGCGGCGATGTGGTGGTTCGCCGATCGCGGCGGCGAGACCGTGCTGCTCGCGGTGCTCGATCCCGACCGCCTCGGGCGCTAGACTTCCCGGCACAATAGGGGCGCCGCCCCGCACGTGGAGGAGATCGCCGATGAATCTCAGCGCCGAGCAGCTCGCCGCCTTCGAGCGCGACGGATACCTTTTCTTCCCCGCGCTGTTTTCCCCGGACGAGGTGCGCGCATTGAGCGAGGAGGTGCCCCGGCTCTACGCGCAACGACGTCCGGAGAACGTGCGCGAGAAGGGCAGCGAGGCGGTGCGCACGAATTTCGCGGCCCATCTCTACAGCGAGCCGTTCGCGAAGCTCGCGCGCCATCCGCGGATGGTCGCGCCCGTCGTGCAGATCTTCGGCGAGCCGGTGTACATGCACCAGTTCAAGATCAACGGGAAGATGGCGTTCGACGGCGACGTGTGGCAATGGCACCAGGACTACGGCACCTGGAAGAACGACGACCTCATGCCCGAAGCGCGCGCGATGAACGTGGCGATCTTCCTCGACGAGGTGAACGAGTTCAACGGGCCGCTCATGTTCATCCCGGGCAGCCATCGGCTCGGCGTGCTCGATGCCGAGCACGACACGTCGACCACGAGCTACCCGTTGTGGACCATCAACCACGACACGATCGCGAAGCTCGTCGGGCGCGGCGGCATCGTGGCGCCGAAGGGGCCGGCGGGATCGATGATCCTCTTCCACTCGTGCCTCGTGCACGCGTCGACCTCGAACCTCTCGCCGTGGAACCGCGTCTCGGTGTACCTGAGCCTGTGCGCGGTCTCGAACCACATCCGCCGGTTCAAGCGTCCGGAATACATCGCGCATCGCGACTTCGCGCCGATCGCATGCCTTCCCGACGACTGCCTGCTGCGCCCGTACGAGGTCGCGTTGCCCTGGAAGGACGGCACGCCCGAGTCGGCCTACCGCGTCGCCGCCTAGTTGCCAATTGGTGCTAAGTGGGGTGCGTCCCCAATTCGAGGAGGTAGCCGACCGAGCTCCATTGATCGCGTTCGTGGTCGAGGGCGAGGTCGACGAGGCTCTGGTCCTCGAGCCACGCGGCGTCCATCTCGAGACGCAACGTACGGCCGCGCAACGCGGCCTTGATCTTCGGCGCCTTCACGGTGCGCCGGCTGCGATGCAGGATCACCGCCACGCGCAGGCAGAACGCGAGCGCCGCCAGCCGCGGATCGTCGTCGAAGGCCGCGCGCATCTTGAGGAGCTTGCCGCGCTGCGCGAGCACGAGGTTCGACAGCCACCCCTGCTCCTGGCGGGAGAAGCCGGGCATGTCCGCGTTCGCCAGGATGTAGGCGGAGTGCTTGTGATAGGCGCCCTGCGCGATCGAGATGCCGATCTCGTGCAGGCGCGCGGCCCAGTCGAGGAAGCAGTCGAGATCGATCAGGTCGCCGGTGCGGTCGTCGAGCTGGCGCAGCAGCTCGCGCGCCGTGGCGTTCACGCGCTGCGATTGCACGATGTCGACGTGGTAGCGATGCACGAACTGGTCGACGGTCACCTCGCGGATGTCGCGATGGTGCACGCGGCCGAGCAGGTCCCACAGCACGCCGTCGCGCAGCGCCCCTTCGGCGACCGTCATCTCGTGCAGGCCGAGCTCGCGGAACACGGCCGACATGATCGCCGCGCCGCCCGCGACCACCGGGACGCGGTCCTCGCGCAGGCCGGCGAGCGAGAGCTTGCGGAATTCGCCCGCGGCGAGGAGCTGCTCGCGCAGCCACTCGAGCCCGCCCGCCGTGATCCCGCGCGCGGCCTGGCCGTTCTTCACCAGCACCTCGGCGATCGAGCGCGCCGTGCCGGAGGAGCCCACCGCCTCGCGCCAACCGGTCTTCTCGAAACGCGCGGCGATGGTCTGGATCTGCTCGCGCGCGGCGAACTCCGCCTGCTTGAGCGATTTCTTGTCGACGCGCCCCTCGCCGAAGAAGCGCGCGGTGTAGCTCACGCACCCCATGTACAGGCTCTCGGTCGCCTTCGGCTTGAGCTTGTTGCCGATGATGAATTCCGTCGAGCCGCCGCCGATGTCGACCACGAGCCGGTTGTGGCTCGACAGCGGCAGCGAGTGCACCACGCCGAGGTAGATGAGGCGCGCTTCCTCGCGCCCGGGGATCACCTCGATCGGGAACCCCAGCGCCGCCTCGGCGCGCCGCAGGAACGGCGCCGCGTTCTTGGCCACGCGCAGCGCGTTCGTCCCGACCACGCGCACGGCCTCGCGCGGCATGCCGGCAAGGCGCTCCGAGAAGCGCTTCAAGGCCGCGATCGCGCGTTCCTGGGCGGAATTGTCGAGCTGCTTGTCGCTCGTGAGCCCGGTGGCGAGGCGCACCGTTTCCTTGAGCGAGTCGAGGGGGTAGAGCTGGTCGTCGACGACGCGCGCGATCGCCAGGTGGAAGCTATTGCTGCCGAGGTCGACCGCGCCGAGGGTGGTATATTCCATTGCGGGTGAAGCGGGGCGCCGCGAACGATCCCGGCGCGAAAGTATCTCACATCGCGCGACCCGCGACCGACTCCGTCTCCGGCCCTCCTCCGACGGGGGAGGAGAACATGGCGAAGAAGCCCAAAGCTGCCTCCAACAAAGCCGCTCGCTTCAAGCCCGAGCACTTCCTGAACCGGGAATTGCAGGCGCTCGAGTTCAACCGCCGGGTGCTCGCGCAGGCCGAGGATCCCTCGGTGCCGATCCTGGAGCGCCTGCGCTTCCTGTGCATCGTCTCCTCCAACCTCGACGAGTTCTTCGAGATCCGGCTCTCGGGCGTGAAGGAGCAGATCAAGATGGGCGCCTCGGCCGCCGGGCCGGACGGCCTGTCGCCGCTCGCGGTCTTCCGCCAGGTCGCCGCCCGCGCGCAGGGCATCGTCGAGCGCCAGTACCGGCTGCTGAACGAGGAGATCCTGCCCGGGCTCGCGAAGGAGGGCATCCACTTCCTGCGCCGCTCGGTGTGGAACGCCGCGCAGCAGGAGTGGATCCGCGAGTATTTTTTCCGCGAGATGATGCCGGTGCTCACGCCGATCGGGCTCGATCCCGCGCACCCGTTCCCGCGGGTGTTCAACAAGAGCCTGAACTTCGCGGTGGAGCTCGAGGGGCGCGACGCGTTCGGGCGCGACTCGCGCGCGGCGATCGTGCAGGCCCCGCGCGTGCTGCCGCGGGTGATCCGCCTGCCGCGGCAGGTCGCGGCCGGGGCCAACGACTTCATCTTCCTCACGTCGGTGCTGCACGCGCACGTGGCCGAGCTCTTCGCGGGCATGAACGTGCTCGGCTGCTACCAGTTCCGCGTCACGCGCAACTCCGACCTGTTCGTCGAGGAGGAGGAGGTGAAGGACCTGCGCCAGGCGCTGCAGGGCGAGCTGCCGCAGCGCCACTTCGGCGACGCCGTGCGCCTCGAGGTCTCGGACAACATGTCGGAATCGATGACGCGCTTCCTCCTGTCGCAGTTCGGGCTCGAGGGCGACGACCTCTACGCCGTGAACGGTCCCGTGAACCTGGTGCGCCTCATCAACATCCCGGAGATGGTGAACCGGCCGGACCTCGAATACGCGCCCTTCGTGCCCGGCGTGCCGAACGCGCTCGCGAAGGGACGCAACATCTTCGACGTCGTGCGCCGCGGCGACGTGCTGCTGCACCGTCCGTTCCAGTCGTTCGCGCCGGTGATCGAGTTCATCCGCCAGGCCGCGATGGATCCGGACGTGGTCGCGATCAAGCAGACGGTCTACCGGACCGGCACCGACTCGGTGATCATGCAGACGCTCATCGACGCGGCGAGCGCGGGCAAGGAAGTCACCGTCGTGGTCGAGCTGATGGCGCGCTTCGACGAGGAGGCGAACATCAACTGGTCGGCGCGGCTGGAGGAGGTGGGCGCGCACGTGGTCTACGGGGTGGTCGGCCACAAGACCCACGCGAAGATGTCGATGGTGGTGCGCCGCGAGCAGGGCAAGCTCGTGCGTTACTGCCACCTCGGCACCGGCAACTACCACGCGCGCACGGCCCGCGTGTACACGGACTTCGACCTGCTCACCTGCCGCGAGGAGGTGGGCGCCGACGTGAACGAGGTGTTCCAGCAGCTCACCGGTCTCGGCAAGGCGACGAAGCTCAAGCACGTGTGGAACTCGCCCTTCACGCTGCACGCGCGCATCCTCGAGGCGATCGAGCGCGAGATCCGCGCGGCGCGATCGAAGAAGCCGGCGCGCATCATCGCGAAGATGAACGCGCTCCTCGAGCCGGAGGTGATCGAGGCGCTCTACCGCGCCTCGCAGGCCGGCGTGAAGGTGGACCTCATCGTGCGCGGCGTGTGCGCGCTGCGCCCGGGCGTGGCGCGGCTTTCGAACAACATCCGCGTGCGCTCGATCGTCGGGCGCTTCCTCGAGCACACGCGCATCTTCCATTTCCGCAACGGCCCGTGCCAGGTGTACCTGTCGAGCGCCGACTGGATGGACCGCAACTTCTTCCGCCGCATCGAGCTGTGCTTCCCGGTGCTCGACGGCAAGCTCAAGCGGCGCGTGATCCGCGAGGGGCTCAAGCCCTATCTCGAGGACAACGTCCAGGCCTGGGACATGGAGGCGGACGGCAGCTTCCGGCGCGCGAAGCGCAGCCGCGGCGCGAAGCCGCACTGCGCCCAGACCCTGTTGCTGCGCACCCTCGCGAAGCCCGTCGGCGTCACGCGCGCGGCGCCGCGCAAGCCGCGCAAGTCGCGGACGAAGAAGCCCTGATCAGCCCGCTACCAGAACTTCCACCACGGCTTGCCGGCGACGTTCTCGCCCTGGCGCGCCAGGCGGTCGTCGGGATAGTTCGCCGCGAGCACCTTCTTCGCGTCGTCGCGCAGCGGCTTCATGCCCATCCGGTCGTAGCTCTCGATCATGATCTCGAGGGCGTCGCGCTTCGAGGGCGAGCGCGGGAAGCGCACGATCATGTCCTGCGCGCGGTTGGCGGCCGCGAGGTAGGCCCCGCGCGACATGTAGTAGCGCGCCACCTTGACCTCGTGGCGCGCGAGCGCCTCGACGAGGTAGGCCATGCGCTCGCGCGCGTCGTCGGCGTAGCGGCTCGCGGGGAAGCGCGCGACCAGCTCCTTGAACGTGTCGAAGGATTCGCGCGCGGATTTCGGGTCGCGGTCGGCCAGGTCCTGCCTCGCCAGGCGCCCGAGCGGACCGAGGTCCTCCTTGAAGTTCGCGAGGCCCTTCAGGTAGAGCGCGTAGTCGACGTGCGGATGGTTCGGGTGCAGCTTGATGAACTTGTCCGTGGCGGCGATCGCCTGCGCGGTCTCGCCCTGCTTGTAGTAGGCGTAGGCGATCTCGATCTGCGCCTGCTGCGCGAAGCGCCCGTACGGGAACTTGGACTCGAGCTGCTCGTAGAGCTTCGCCGCCGATTCCCAGTTGTGGTTGTCGAGCTCTTCCTTCGCGGCCTTGTAGAACTGCTCGGCCGTCCAGTCCTTGTGCTCGTCTTCCTTGCTCTTGAGCCAGCTGCAGCTCGCGAGCGCCGCGGCGAGGAGGAGCACGGCCAATGCCGTTACACTGCGCGTCATGACGAATCCCGGATCGAGGAGCGCGGATTATACCGCGCGCGTCGCGGCGCCCGGGGCGCTGCGCCTCACGATTCCGCTCGAGATGGCGGGCCTGCGGCTCGACCAGGCGCTCGCGCGGCTGCTGCCCGAGGAGTCGCGCAGCCGCCTCGCGCGCCTGATCGAGGAGGGCCACGTGCGCCTCGAGGGCGAGGCGGTCGCGGCGCGCCACAAGGTGAGGAGCGGCGAGGCGGTCGAGGTGACGCTCGCGCCGCGCCCGGCCGACACGGCATTCCGTCCCGAGGCCATCGCGCTCGCGATCGTGCACGAGGACGAGGACCTGCTCGTGGTCGACAAGCCGCCGGGCCTCGTCGTGCACCCGGGCAGCGGCAACTGGGCGGGCACGATGCTCAACGCGCTGCTGCACCATGTCCCCGGCAACGAGCGGCTGGCCCGCGCCGGCATCGTGCATCGCCTGGACAAGGATACGAGCGGCCTGCTGGTGGTCGCGAAGAACGAGGCGACGCAGCTCGCCCTCGTGCGCCAGCTGCAGGCGCGAACCGTGAAGCGGACGTATCTCGCGCTCGTGCGCGGCCGCCTCCCGGGCGGCGGCACGGTCGATGCGCCCATCGGCCGGCATCCCGTTCGACGCACGCGCATGGCGGTCGTGGCGTCCGGCAAGCCCGCGGTCACCCGCTACCGTGTGCGCGAGACGTTCACGGCCCATACGCTGCTCGAATGCGATCTCGAGACGGGGCGCACGCACCAGATCCGGGTGCACCTCGCGTCCATCGGCCATCCGCTCGAGGGCGACCCGGTGTATGCGGGCCGCGGCGAGCGCCTGTTGCCGCGCCAGGCGTTGCACGCGTGGAAGCTCGCGTTCGTGCACCCGCGCAGCGGCAAGCCCGCGCGCTTCGAATCGCCGTTGCCGCAAGACCTGCGCGCGCTGCTCGGGCGCCTGCGCGAGTCATGAGCTGGGCCGAGGCGATGCGCGCGCAGCTCGGAGCGCACGGCCGGCATTGGCTGGTTCCCGACTGGCCGGCGCCTGCCGCGGTGCGCGCCTTCGTGACGACGCGCGCGGGCGGCGTGAGCGAGGGCGAGTACGGCACGCTCAACCTCGGCACGGGCGGCGGCGACGATGCCGGGCGCGTCGCGCACAACCGCGCGATCGTGCGCGAGCTGATGCCGGCGGCGCCACGCTGGCTGCGCCAGGTGCACGGGCCCGATGTGGCGCGCATCGACGCGCTCGCCTCCGGCGTCGCGCCCGAGGCCGATGCGGCGGTCGCGCATGCGCCACGCAACGTCGCGGTAGTGCTCACCGCCGACTGCATGCCGGTGTTCCTCTGCGACGATCGCGGGGAGGCGGTCGCGGTCGCCCACGCGGGCTGGCGCGGCATGGCCGCGGGCGTCATCGAGAACGCGCTCGCCGCGCTCGGCGTGACGCCCGCGCGCGCGATGGCGTGGATGGGACCGGCGATCGGGCCCGAGGCCTTCGAGGTCGGGCCCGAGGTGCGCGAGGCGTTCGTCGCGAGCGACGCGGGCGCGGGCATCGCCTTCCGCGCGCATCGCCCGGGCAAGTTCATGGCCGACCTGTACGCGCTCGCGCGGCGCCGCCTCGAGCGCGCGGGCGTGGAGCGCATCCACGGCGGCGGCTTCTGCACCTATCGCGACGCCGAGCGTTTCTTCTCGTACCGCCGCGAGAAGCGCAGCGGGCGCATGGGCGCCTTCATCTGGATCGCATGATGGTGCTCGCATACAGCGTCGCCGCGTGCCTCCTCGGAACACTGCTGTCGCTCGCGATCGCGGCCGCGGTCGCGTTCCGGGTGCAGGCGCGCTGGGTGCCCACGCTCGTGAGCTTCGCGGTGGGCGCGCTCCTCGGCGCCGCATTCCTCGACCTGCTGCCGCACATCTTCGAGCACTCGAAGGACACGGCGCACAGCGCGATCTTCATCCTGCTCGGGCTGCTCGCGTTCTTCGTGCTCGAGAAGCTGCTGCTGTGGCGCCACCACCACACGCACGGCGAGGAAGGCGAGGCCGCGGTCGGTCCCGTGCACGATCATGGCGACGAGGGACGCACCGGGTGGATGATCGTGTTCGGCGACGCGTTCCACAACTTCACCGACGGCGTGATCATCGCGGGCGCGTTCCTCGCCGACGTGAAGATCGGCATCGTGACCGCGCTCGCCATCATCGCGCACGAGATCCCGCAGGAGATCGGCGACTTTCTCGTGCTGCTGCATTCCGGGTTCCCGCGCCGCAAGGCGCTCGCGTTGAACGCGCTCTCGGGGCTCGCGGCCGTGCTCGGCGCGGTCATCGCCTACTTCGCGCTCTCCGCCGTATCGGGCTGGATCCCCGAGATCCTCGCGTTCGCCGCGGCGAGCATGATCTACATCGCCGTCGCGGACCTCATCCCCGGGCTGCACCGGCGCAGCGCGCTGTCCGAATCGTTCGTGCAGGTGGTCTTCATCGCGCTGGGCATCGGCTGCATCTGGTTGATCCAGGTCGTGCTGTTCCCCGGTGCGTGAAGCATAATTGAGACACGCCTTTCCGCTCCCCACGCCATGCCCAGTCCCGGTCCCGCGCCGAACGCCGACGAGCTCGCGAAGCGCCTGCGCCAATCGAACGAGAAGATCGCCGAAGCGCTCGCCGGTGGCGGCGCCACGCAGCAGGTGCTGGCCGGCTTCGCCGAGGCCTACCGCGCCTGGCTGGAGTCGATGGCCGCCAAGCCCGAGACGATGCTCGACCTGCAGAACCGCTACATGCAGGAGCAGTTCCGGCTCTGGTCGCAGGCGCTCGCGCGGCGCGAGCCGGCCGCCGAGGCGCCGGGCGACAAGCGCTTCGCCGCGCCGGAGTGGAACGAATTACCCGCGTTCCGCTACTTCCGCGACTCGTACCTGCTCACCTACCGCATGATGATGCAGGCGGTCGAGGAATCGAGCCTCGACGCCGCGACCAAGCAGCGCATGCGCTTCTTCATGCGCCAGTACCTCGACGCGGCCGCGCCGTCGAACTACCTGCTCACGAATCCCGAGGCGCTGCGGGCCGCGCTCGAGAGCCGCGGCGAGACGCTGCAGGAGGGCCTGAAGAACCTGCTCGCGGACCTGGAGAAGGGCCGCATCTCGATGACCGACGAGTCGGCCTTCGAGGTGGGCCACAACATCGCCGTGACCAAGGGCGCGGTGGTGTGGGAGAACCTGCTCGTGCAGCTCATCCAGTACGCGCCCCGCACGAAGACCGTGCACGAGCGCCCGCTGCTGATGGTGCCGCCGTGCATCAACAAGTTCTACATCCTCGACCTGCAGCCCGAGAACTCGTTCGTGCGCTACGCGGTGGAGCAGGGCCATACCGTGTTCATGGTCTCGTGGCGCAACGTGAAGCCGCCGCTCGACGTGCTCACGTGGGACGACTACCTGCGCGAGGGCGTGCTCGCGCCGATCGAGCAGGTGCGGCGCATCACGAAGCAGGACAAGATCAACCTGCTCGGCTTCTGCATCGGCGGCACCCTCGTCGGCGCGGCGCTCGCGATCCTCGCGAAGCAGCGCAAGAGCCCGGTGGCGAGTCTCACGCTGCTCACCTCGCTCCTCGACTTCACCGACGTGGGCGAGATCCGCGTCTACATCGACGAGAAGTTCGTGGGCAGCCGCGAGAAGCAGCTGCAGAAGGGCGGCATCGTGCCCGGCGCCGAGCTGGCGAGCGCGTTCTCGAGCCTGCGGGCGAACGACCTCGTCTGGCCGTACGTGGTGAACAACTACCTGAAGGGCCGGCAGCCGCCCGCGTTCGACCTGCTGTTCTGGAATTCCGACGCGACCAACCTGCCGGGACCGATGTACGCGTACTACCTGCGCAACACCTATCAGGACAACAAGCTCGCGCAGCCGGACGCGCTCACGATGTGCGGCGTGCCGGTGAGCCTGAAGCGCGTGAAGCTGCCGACCTTCGTCTTCGCCGCGCGCGAGGACCACATCGTGCCGTGGCGCGGCGGCTACAAGAGCGCGCGCACCCTGGGCGGCAAGGTGAAGTTCGTGCTCGGCGCGAGCGGCCACATCGCCGGCACGATCAATCCCGCGGGCAAGAACAAGCGCAGCTACTGGGTGCACGACCGGCTCGAGGACGACGCGGACGGCTGGTTCTCCGCGGCGGCGGAGCGGCCGGGCAGCTGGTGGCCGGAATGGTCCAAGTGGCTCGCGCCCTACGCGGGCAAGCGCGTCGCCGCGCCGCGCCGGCCGGGCGGCGGAAAGGCGAAACCGATCGAGCCCGCGCCCGGGCGCTTCGTGAAGGAACGGGCGTAGGCGTTTCTCGAGAGCGAATCCAAGGGAGGCTTCGATGACGCAGCGGATCGCGCTGGTGACGGGTGGCATGGGAGGCCTGGGCGAGGCCATCTGCATGAAGCTCGCGCGCATGGGCGTGAAGGTGGTGGTGACGCACTCGCCCGGCAACGTTCGCCACGGGGAGTGGCTGAAGGAGATGGAGGCGCGCGACTACCACTTCCATGCATATCCATGCGACGTGGCGGACTTCGACTCGTGCCAGGCGATGGTCGAATCCGTGCAGCGCGAGATCGGCCCGATCGACATCCTCATCAACAACGCCGGCATCACGCGCGACATGACGTTCAAGAAGATGGCGAAGACCGACTGGGACGCGGTGATGCACACGAACCTCGACAGCGTCTTCAACGTCACCAAGCCGATCGTCGACGGCATGGTGCAGCGCGGCTGGGGACGCGTGATCAACGTGTCGAGCGTGAACGGGCAGAAGGGCGCCTTCGGCCAGACCAACTACTCGGCCGCGAAGGCGGGCATGCACGGCTTCACCAAGGCGCTCGCCCTCGAGGTCGCGCGCAAGGGCGTGACCGTGAACACGATCTCTCCGGGGTACATCGGCACGAAGATGGTGCTCGCGATCCCCAAGGACGTGCTCGACTCGAAGATCCTGCCGCAGATCCCCATCGGGCGGCTCGGCAAGCCCGAGGAGGTCGCCGGGCTATGCGCCTACCTCGCCTCGGACGAAGCCGCCTTCGTGACCGGCGCGAACATCGCCATCAACGGCGGGCAGCACATGTATTGAGCACAGGCTGCTCGAACCAAAGGCCCTGAACGCAGATGAACGCGGATGAAGGCGAACGCGGATAAACGCAGATAAGCAACGCCAATTAGCCCTTGGTTCGGCGGCCTGGGAACACCTCGAGGCGCTTGCAGCAGAGCGCACAGAAGCGCGTTGGTTTTTCTGCGTTCATCTGCGCTGAATCTGCGTTCATCTGCGTTCCTTGCTTTTCGCCTGCATTACTCCCCGCCGTACTCGATGTCAGGCGTACATGTGCAGGCCGCCGTTCACCGAGAGGTTGGTGCCGGTGATGTAGGAGGCCTTGTCGGAGGCGAGGAAGGCCACGGCGTCGGCCACTTCCTCGGGCATCGCGAGGCGCCCGGCGGGAATTTCAGCCACGATCTTCTGCCGCACGTCCTCGCGGATCGCCATCACCATGTCGGTCTGCACGTAGCCCGGCGAGATGGCGTTCACCGTGACGCCCTTCTTCACCACCTCCTGCGCGAGCGACTTGGTGAAGCCGAGGATGCCCGCCTTGGCCGCGGCATAGTTCGTCTGCCCGAACTGGCCGCGCACCGCGTTCACCGACGAGATGTTGATGATGCGGCCCCAGCCGCGCTCGATCATGCCGTCGATCACATGGCGCGTCACGTTGAAGACGCTGTCGAGGTTGGT
>CAYOGL010000016.1:0-50484 GCA_964403515.1 uncultured Burkholderiales bacterium
CGAGCGAGCCGTGGTGCAACCCGATGAGCCCGGCCCATTCCGGCCGCGCCTCGAGCAGCGCCTGGTACCACACCTCGGCCTGGGATCGCACGTTCGTGAAGACGAGCGTCGAGCGCGCGGAATCGATCGCGGCCACGACGGAGTCGAGCATCGCGAGCCCGAGGTGCCCGGCCCACGGAAACTTCTCGACGCCGGGCGGGATGAGCGTGTCCATCACCACCTGCTTGTCGCTCACCCCTTTCACGATCCTTGCACGCGCACCCTCACCCGCGCCCTCTCCCGAGGCAGAGGGAGCGAGTCGTTCGAGCGCCTCGTCGAGGTTGCCGAGCGTCGCGGACAATCCCCAGACGCGAAGCCGCGGGTTCCAGCGCCGCAAGCGCGCGAGGGCGAGCTCGGTCTGCACGCCGCGCTTGTTGCCGAGGAGCTCGTGCCATTCGTCCACGACGACGAGGCGAAGGTCCGAGAGCCGCTCGCGCGCATCGGCGTTCGAGAGCATCAGCGACAAGCTCTCGGGCGTCGTGACGAGCGCCGAGGGAAGCCGCCGCGCCTGCCGCGCGCGTTCGGCGCTCGACGTGTCGCCCGTGCGCAGGCCGACCGTCCAGGGCAGCGCGAGCCCGTGCACCGCGCGCTCCATCGAGAGCACCGTATCGGCGGCGAGCGCGCGCATCGGCGTGATCCACAGCACGCGCAAGTCGGGCGCATCGCCGGTCGCGCCCTCGTCGAGCCACTCGGCGAGCGGGCCGAGCCATGCGGCGAGCGTCTTGCCGCTGCCCGTGGCCGAGTGCACGAGCCCGGACGCGCCGTCGAGGTACGCGTTCCACACCTCGCGCTGGAAATCGAACGCGCGCCAGCCGTTGCCCGCGAACCACGCGTCGAGCCGCGCCACGCTCGACCGCGCCGGCGGCTCCTTCAGGTTTCCCAAACGTCCCTCGCGATCCGCAGCGTGTTGGCGTGGATGTCGACCGAGTCGTCGAGGTCGCGCGCATAACCGCCCGCCATGGCGATGGCCACCGGAATGCCGGCGGCCTGCAAGCGCGCCAGGACGTGCTCGTCGCGCCGGCCGAGCCCGCGCTTGGTGAGGGCGAGGCGCCCGAGCCGGTCGTCCTCGTGGGGATCGGCGCCCGCGAGGTAGAACGCGAATTGCGGGCGCGCGCGCTCGAGCGCCTCGTCGAGCCCGCGCTCGAGGTGCCACAGGTATTCGTCGTCGGCGGTGCGATCGGCGAGCTCGACGTCGAGATCGCTCGCCTCCTTGTGGAACGGATAGTTGCGCGCGGCGTGCATCGAGAACGTGAAGACCGAATCGTCGCCGTGGAAGATCGCCGCGGTGCCGTTGCCCTGGTGCACGTCGCAGTCGATCACCAGGATGCGGCTCACGCCGGCCTCGGCCTGCAGGGCGCGCGAGGCGATCGCCACGTCGTTGAAGACGCAGTAGCCGGCGCCGCGCTCCGCGAAGGCATGGTGCGTCCCGCCCGAGAGGTTGGCGGACCAGCCGCGCGCGAGCGCTTCACGCGCGGCAGCCAGGGTCGCGCCGATCGATCCGCACGACCGCTCGACGAGCGCCTCGGACCAGGGGAAGCCGATCGCCCGCAGCTCGCGCGCGCCGAGCGTGCCGCCGCGCACGCGCGCGAGGTACTCCGGCGAATGCACGCGCAGGATCTCCCGATCGGCGGCGGCGCTCGCGGCGATGATCTCGTGCCTATCGAAGACGCCCCCGGCGAGCAGGCGCTCGCGCAGTCGCAGCGACTTGCCCGCCGGGAAGCGCGCCGGCGCGGGCAGCGGGGCGGCGAAGGCGCCACTGTAGTATAGGGACATGCCCTCCATTGTCCCGCAATCCCTGGTCTCGGTGATCGTGCGCACGATGGACCGGCCCGCGCTGCCGCGCGCGCTGGAGGCCATCGCCGCGCAGACGCATCGTCCCCTCGAGATCGTGCTCGTGGACGCGGCCGCGAAGGGCCTCGCGCGTGCATCGCACCAGGACCTTCCGGTGCGCGTCGTGGGCGGCGGGCCGTTCGCGCGCGCGGCGGCGGCCAACGCGGGCCTGGCTGCGGCGCGCGGCGATTGGATCGCGTTCCTCGACGAGGACGACGAGATCGCGCCCTCCCATCTCGCCGCGCTGCTGGCAGCCGCCGAGCGGACCGCGCTGCCGGTGGCGTACAGCCAGACACGCCTGATCGATGCCTCGGGCACGATGCAGCGCATCTTCGGCGGGCCGTTCGACCGCGCGCGGCTCCTGCAGTCGAACTACCTGCAGATGAACGCCGTCGTCTTCCGGCGCTCCTTCGTGGACGACGGTTGCCGCTTCGACGAGTCGTACGCGATCTTCGAGGACTGGGATTTCTGGCTGCAGCTCGCGGCGCGCACCGACTTCGCCTTCACGGGCGAGCCGACGGCGCTCTATTACGCGGCGGCCGGCCAGTCGGGTGCCGGCACCGGTCCGAACCTCGACCGCGACCAAGCGCTCGCGCATCGCAACCGACTGATGGCGAAATGGGCGCTGACCTCCGACGGATGCGTTTCTCGTACTACGACCGTCTGAGCGCGGACAGCCGCCGCACCTACCGCAAGAGCGATCGCATCACCGGGGTCGCGCTGCCCGACGCGGCCGCCCTCGCGCCCTTCGCCGCCGCGATCGCGCCGGCCCTCGAGCAAGGCGATCGCGCGGGCGTGCGCGCGGCCTGCCAGGCCCTCGTCGACGCGATCAACGCGCAGCTGCGCACGCCGGGAGTCGACGTGCGCGTGCTCGACCGAAGGCCCGCCGATTCGCGCGCGGAGCTGCAGGGACTGTACGAGCCGGATGAGGTGACGGGCGGCAAGGCGCGCATCACCGTATGGATGCGCACGGCGCAGCGCGAGCAGGTCGTCCGCTTCCGCACGTTCCTGCGCACGCTGCTCCACGAGATGTGCCATCACCTCGACTACGAGCACTACGGGCTCGAGGAGACCTTCCACACCGAGGGGTTCTACGCGCGCGAGTCCTCGCTCATGCGCGCGCTCGTGGGCGTCAGCGCGCCGCCGGCTCGAGGGTGAGCGTGTGCGCCGCGGCGATGGCGCCGGGCCGCGTGGGGATCGTGATGTACTCGCCCCGCGCCCAGCGCTGCGCGAAATTCGAATACCAGGACGACATCACGTTCCCCGACTGCCCGGTCGACTGCATGAACAGCGAGCGGTCGAGGTCGGCCAGGTCGTAGATCGCGCGCATCGTCGCGGCATGGGTGTTCGCGAACGGATGCAGCTCGTCGCGGATCTCGTAGCGCCCGACATTGACGCTGTAGCCGTCGCCCGGCGTCGGCGGATCCACGTCGAAGATGCGCGCGAGCATCGGCACGAATCCGAACGGCCGGTGCAGGCTCTCGGCGTAATGCGCCTCGCCCCAGGTCCAGCGCCCGCCGTAACGCTTCTCGAGATCGGGCGCGGCCACGTCGAAAGCGCGCGCGGCCTGCTCCGCACAGGTCTCGTGCCTCGCGGTGCGCACGTCGTCGCACCAGCGAGACTCGCCGTTCTCGTCGTTCATCACCGCGATCATGAACGTCGCGCGCAGGTCCCACACCGAGGGGAACATGTCGCCCAGCTCGTCGGCATAGACGAGCCGCGTGAGCTCGCGATACCAGGCCGCGAAGGCGAGCGCCGCCGGGGAATCGACCGTTGCGTCGCCCGACCATCCCGCGAGCCGCTCCTGCAGCCGTTTGCCCGCTTCGGTGGCCGGCTTCGCCGCCCGCGCGAACGGCAGCATCTGGCGCGCGAGGTACGACAGGTCGTCGCCCTGGATCGCCGCGAACGACGCGAGCGAATGCCTGCCGCGCTTGGCAAGCAGCTCCGAGATGCGATCGGCGCGATAGGGCGGGAACCAGTCGAAGGAGATGAACGGCTTGTAGCCCGGCGGCGTGATCTTCTGGTTCGCCGTGACGATCTCGCCCGAGGGCGGATCCATCACCTGCGGCAGCGCCTCGAACGGCAGGAAGCCCTGCCAGTCGTAGCGCGCGTCCCAGCCGGGAACGGGCTCGCGTCCCATCACCTCGTTGTCGGGACGGCGGATGGGGACGCGCCCCGGCGCGATGAATCCGATATGCCCGTCGGTATCGGCGAAGACCACGTTGTGCTGCGGCGAGGTGAAGTCGCGCAACGCCGCGAGGAACTCGTCCCGGTTGCGCGCGCGGTTCATGCGGAAACCGGCCCGCAGGACCGCGTTGTCCTCGGTGAGGCCCGACCATTCCACCGCGATCACGTCGCCCGATGGAGCGGCCTCGCGCGCCGCCGCCACCGCATCGGAGATCACCGGGCCGTGGCGGGTGCTGCGCACGCGCACGCGGCGCTGCTCGTTGCCGACGCGGATCACCTCGTCGCGCGTCTCGAACTTCGCCGTTCCCGTCGGCGTGACGTAGCGCGAGGGGTCGGCGGCGACGACGCGCTCGATGAAGAGGTCCTGCGTATCGCTGTTGGTCGTGGTCATCGTCCACGCGACATGGTCGTTGTGGCCGAGCACCACGAACGGGACGCCCGGCAGCGTCACGCCGACCACGTTGCCGGCGGGTGTGGACACGTGCGCGAAGTACCATAGCGAGGGCGTCTGCAAATCGAGGTGCGGATCGTTGGCGAGCAACGGATGCCCGGTCTCGCTGTGCGCCGCGTCGACCACCCAGCTGTTCGATCCGATCGGGTGGTCCTGCAGCGGGAACGCTTCGGCGAGCCGGTCCACCGCGGCGCGCGCGCTCCCGTAGAGCTCGTGGGAATCGGGCAACGGCGGCTCGCGGTCGCCCGGATACGGCGGAAGGAATTCCGCCGCGCGCTGCGCGCCGAGGCGCGCCGCGAAGCGCAGGCGCGCGAGCTCGATCTTCCAGTTGGCCGACAGGTCCCACCCCATCACGAGGAGCCATCCCATGGTGTCCGCGGGTCTCCACGCCTCGGGCCGGAAGCGGAAGACCTGGAACTCGACGGGCAGCACGGGCTTCGAGGCGAGGAACGCGTTCACGCCGGCCGCATAGGCCTCGAGGTTCGCGCGCGTGTCCGCGTCCATTCGATCGACGATGCGCTGCGCCATCCGGTCGAGGCCGAGGGTGCGCATGAGCCGGTCGAAGCCGTAGGCCTGCTCGCCCAGGAATTCCGAGAGCCGTCCCTGCGCGACGCGGCGCTGGAATTCCATCTGCCACAGCCGGTCCTGCGCGTGCACGTAGCCCATCGCGAACCAGCCGTCGCGCTCGCTGCGCGCGAAGATGTGCGGCACGCCTTCGGCGTCGCGCTCGATCTTCAGCGGCTGCACGAGCCCGGCGACCGACGCGGTGCCGTCGAGCTGGGGAAGCGAGGCGCGCAAGTAGAGCCACCCGGCGCCCAGCGCGAGCACGACGAGAACGAACAAGCCGCCAAGGATCTTCGCGGCGAGCTTCAGGGCAGCGGCGCGGACTTGAGGACTTCCTCGAACGTGGTCATGCCCTGCGCGATCTTCGCCGCTCCCGACACGCGCAGCGGCCGCATGCCGGCCTTGTACGCCGCCTGCGTGAGGGCGATGAGGTCGGTCTCGTCGCGGATGAGCGCCTTGATGTCGCGGGTGACCGACATGATCTCGTAGATGCCGATGCGCCCGAGGTAGCCCGTGTGGCGGCACTCGAGGCAGCCCACGGGACGCCACACGTGCTCGGGCGACGGCGCCTTGAACGGCGCGCACAGCGCGTTCCAGACGCGGTGCTCCTCCTCGCGCTGGAACGGCGTCTTCTCCTTGCAGTGCGGGCAGAGCGTGCGCACGAGGCGCTGCGCCATCACGCCGACCAGCGTGGAGTTGAGCAGGTAGGCGGGCGCTCCCAGGTCGAGCAGGCGCGTGATCGCGCTCGGCGCATCGTTGGTGTGGACGGTCGACAGCACCAGGTGGCCGGTGAGCGCGGCCTGGATCGCCATGTCGGCGGTCTCGTGATCGCGGATCTCGCCGACCATGATGATGTCGGGATCCTGGCGCATCAGCGCGCGCACGCCGTTCGCGAAGGTGACGTCGATGTCGGGCTGCACCTGCATCTGGTTCAGCCGCGGATCGATCATCTCGATCGGATCCTCGATGGTGCAGACGTTCACCTCAGGCGTGGCGAGCTGCTTCAACGTCGTGTAGAGCGTCGTGGTCTTGCCCGATCCGGTCGGCCCGGTCACGAGCAGGATGCCGCCCGGCTGGCGCATCAGGCTCTGCCAGGTCTCGTTCTCGTCGACCGTGAGGCCGAGGTCCTTGAAGTCGCGCATCAGGACCTCGGGATCGAAGATGCGCATCACGAGCTTCTCGCCGTGCGCCGTGGGCAGCGACGACAGGCGCAGCTCGATCTCCTCGCCGTCGGGCATGCGCGTCTTGATGCGCCCGTCCTGCGGGCGGCGCTTCTCGACCACGTCCATGCGCCCGAGGATCTTGATGCGCGAGACCATCGCGATCAGCACCGGGTACGGCACCTGGTAGACCTCGTGCAGGACGCCGTCGATGCGGAAGCGCAGGATGCCCACGTCGCGACGCGGCTCGAGATGGATGTCGCTCGCGCGCTGGTCGAAGGCGTACTGCCAGAGCCAGTCGACGAGGTGGACGATGTGGTGGTCGTTCGCGTCGAGCGGGCGCCCGGCCTTGCCCAGCTCCACGAGCTGCTCGAAGCTCGAGATGCCCTGGGTCGGCACGCCCTGCTGCTCGGCGCGCTTGACGCTCTTGGCCAGGTTGTAGAACTCGCCCTGGTAGCGCTCGATGTCGAGCGGGCTCGCGAGCACGCGCCGGATGGTGAGCCGCAGCATCTCCGACAGCTCCGCCTCCCAGCCCGTGATGAGCGGCTCGCTGGTCGCGATCGTCACGTCGCGCCCGCTCACCTCCACGGGCAGGATGCCGCGGCGCTGCGCGTACTCCGACGACATCACTTCCGTGACGGCCTTCAGGTCGATCTTGAGCGGGTCGATGTGATAGAACGGCATGCGCAGCCGCCCCGCGAGCCACTCGGTGACGGCCTCCGCCGTGAGCACCGGCTGGGGCGGCTTGAGCGAGCGCAGGCGCGCCTCGCCGATCACGATGGCGGGATGGCGGCTGCCGCCGCGCGCGACGCGCGATTCCTTGAGCAGCTTCTCGCCCACCTCGCGCGCGATCAGCCCGTCCTCGACCATCCAGTCGAGGACCTCGCGCAATTGCAGCTTGCGCTCGGCGCGGGCGGCGGGGCTCACGGTAGCCATCGCGAGATTATCGCCCGGATACCGATAATTGGGGACGGACCCCAAATTCCGCATGTCGATAATTGGGGTCTGTCCCCATTCAGAGGCCGGCGAGCTCGCGGGCATCGGCCACGGTGTTGGCCGCGGAGGGCGCCTTGTCGGTGCGCATGCGCAGCATGCGGGGAAAGCGCACCGCGATGCCCGACTTGTGCCGCGCCGAGCGCTGGATGGCCTCGAAGCCGAGCTCGAAGACGAGCTCGGGCTTCACCACGCGCACGGGCCCGAAACGCTCGATCGTGTTGCGGCGGATGAAGCCGTCCACCTCGCGGATCTCGGCGTCGGTCAGTCCCGAATACGCCTTCGCGAACGGCACGAGCTCGCCCTCGTGCCAGAGCCCGAACGTGTAGTCGGTGTAGAGGTCCGCGCGCTTGCCGTGGCCCTTCTGCGCGTAGATCAGCACGGCGTCGAGCGTGTACGGCTCGATCTTCCACTTCCACCAGAGGCCGCGCGGGCGTCCCACGCCGTAGGCCGAATCGAGGCGCTTCAGCATCAGCCCCTCGGTGCCCTGGCTGCGGCTGTGCGACCGCGCCACGGCGAGCGTCTCCCACGACGGCGCGCGCACCGGCGAGGAATAGCGGAAACGCGAGCCGCCGGGAATCGGCAGCACCACGTCGGCCAGCCGCCGCCGGCGCTCGGCGAGCGGGCGCGATCGCCAGTCCTCGCCGTCCCACTCGAGCAGGTCGAACGCGAGAAAGACCACGGGCGCCTCCTCGAGGATGCGCTTGCCGGGATTCTTGCGGCCGAGGCGCTTCTGCAGCGCTCCGAAGGGCAGCACGCGCTCGCCCTTCCACGCGAGGATCTCCCCGTCGAGGACGCACGAAGGCAGGCGCTGCGCGTCGGCCATGATCTCGGGGAATTGCCCGGCGATCGGCTCGTCGCCGCGCGACCAGAGGGCGGTCGTGTCGCCGCGGCGGATCAATTGGGCGCGGATGCCGTCCCACTTCCACTCCGCGAGCCAGGCGTCGCGCTCGCCCAACTGCGCGGGATCGCCATCGAGCGGATGCGCGAGGAAGAACGGATACGGGTGGCTGCGCCGCGTCTCGGTCGATGCGGCGTCGACCAGCCCGCGCCACAGCGCCTCGCTCGGCGACCATTCGCCCGCGAGCTTGTGCGCGACGATCTTCGCATCGATCGCGAACGACTGCGCGATCGCGCGCACGACGAGCAGGGCGGACACGCCGACGCGGAAGCCGCCGGTGATGAGCTTGTCGAAGACGAACCGCTCGGTGCCGTGCAGCTCGTCCCAGTAACCGGCGAGACGCGCGCGCTGCTCCGCCTCGGGCAGGTCGCGCAGCTGCAGGAGCCGCTCCTCGACCCACACGTGCAGCGGCAGGTCGCTCGTTCCGCGGGGCGGCGGCAACACGAGCGTGATCGTCTCGGCGAAATCGCCCACGACCTCGTGGCACTCGCCGAAGAGCCACGGGGGAATGCCGGCGGCCTGCGCGGCCCATTCGGCCATGCGCCGCGTCGGCACCGCCTGGCGCGGACGGTGGCCGGTGAGGAACCACGCGGCCCACGCGGCATCGCGCGCGTGGGCATCCTTGAAGTAGGCCGCGAGCGCCGCCGTCTTCACGCTCGTGCGCGTGCTCGCGTCGAGCGCGTCGAAGAGCGCGGCGAAGCGCTTCATGCCGCGAGATCCTCCTCCTCGCCCTCCCACGCGGTGCGCATCGCGGCCGCCTCGAGCCCCTGCTCCGCGAGCCAACGCACGAGCGGCTCGGCATATCCGTGGGTGACGAACACGCGCGTGGCGCTCGTCGCCTCGATCGCCTTCAGCAAGGCGGGCCAGTCGGCATGGTCGGAAAGCACGAAGCCCTGGTCCACCGCGTGGCGCCGGCGCATGCCGCGGATCGCCATCCATCCCGATGCGAAGCCGTCGGAGTAGTCGCCGAAGCGCTTGAGCCACGGCGTCGATTGCGCGGAAGGCGGCGCGAGCACGAGCGCGCCCGCGGCATCGAATCCCTTCTCGAGCTCGGTCACGTAGCGCGCGGGCGGGAGTGCCACGCCCGCCTGCGCATACGCGCGATTCATCGTATCGACCGCGCCGTGCACGAGGATCGGCCCGATCGAGGCGTCGA
Organism: uncultured Burkholderiales bacterium; assembly: GCA_964403515.1. Taxonomy (GTDB): domain Bacteria; phylum Pseudomonadota; class Gammaproteobacteria; order Burkholderiales; family Usitatibacteraceae; genus Usitatibacter. Next base: position 9,282 of record CAYOGL010000016.1, read on the forward strand.
TCGAGGCGAGGATCCGCTGCGCCTTGCCGAACGCATACGCGAAGAGCACGCTCGCGCGCCGCTCGCCGGCGTTCGAGCGCCACCAGCGCTCGATCGCGTCGATCGCCTGCGTGGCCGGCGCCCAGCGATAGATCGGCAATCCGAACGTCGATTCGGTGACGAACGTGTCGCAGCGAACGGGCTCGAACGGCGCGCACGTGGGATCGGATTCGAGCTTGTAGTCGCCCGAGACGACCCACACCTCGCCGCCGTGCTCGATGCGCACCTGGGAGCTGCCGAGGACGTGGCCCGCGGGATGCAGCGACACGCGCACGTCGCCGAGGTGGCGCGCCTCGCCGTAGTCCACGGTCTCGATCGCGGCGTCGGCCCCGAGCCGTGCGCGCAGCACCACGAGACCGGGCGCCGCCGCGAGGTAACTCGCGCTTCCCGGTCGCGCATGGTCCGCGTGCGCATGGGTGATCACCGCGCGGTCGACGGGCTCCCACGGATCGATGTGGAAGCCGCCGGCGGCGCAGTACAGACCGCGCGAGGTCGCCTCGATCAGCATGCGCGGTTCGACCGTGGACGGGTGCGTCAGTTGCCCGCGAGCGGATTGCGCGGGTCGTCCCAGCTCTTCGGGTCCTCGAGCGGCTCGAGGTGGGTGAGCACCTCGACGTGCGGCAGGCGCGCGTGGATCTCGTTCTCGAGATGCTCGACGAGGTCGTGCCCCGCCTGGATCGTCATCTTGCCGGGCAGCAGGATGTGCACGTCGACGAAGCTCTTCGCGCCCGCGATCCGCGTGCGCAGCGCGTGATAGTCGGCGCCCTGCTTGCGCAGCGACTCGAGCACCTCGATGATCTCCGCGCGATCGGCCTCGGGGATCGCGCGGTCCATGAGCCCCTCGAACGAGCGCGCCATCAGGTGCCAGCCGGTCCACAGGATCTGGATCGCCACCGCGAGCGCGATGAGCGGGTCGAGCCGCAGCCACCCCGTCCATTGCACGAGCACGATGCCGATGAAGACGCCCAGGGTCGTCCACACATCGGTGAGCAGGTGCCTGGCGTCGGCCTCGAGCACGATCGAGCGGTGGGTGCGCGCCGCGCGCAGCATCACCCACGCGCACGCCGCGTTCGCGCCCGCGGCGAGCACCGAAAGCGCGAGGCCGGCGCTCACCTGCTCGAGCCCGCGCGGGGCGAGCAGCCGCGGCACGGCGCTCCAGATGATGCCCGCGGAGGCGACGAAGATGAGCGCGCCCTCGATCCCGCTCGAGAAGTACTGCGCCTTCTCGTGCCCGAAGTTGTGCTCGCGGTCGGGCGCGGCCTCCGAGTAGGTGATGACGCCGAGGGCGACGAGCGCGGCGACGATGTTCACCACCGCCTCGACCGCGTCGGAGAGCAGGCCCACCGAGCCCGTGAGCAGGTAGGCCGCGAACTTGAGGACGATCGTGACGATCGACGTGGCGAGCGACAGCCACGCATAGAAGGCGGGGGCGCGCACGCTCATCGCGCGGCCTTGCGGCCGGGCACGCCTGCGGCGCGGATCACGCGCGCACCCTCCTTCACCACGAAGCTGCGGAACGCTTGCGTGATCCCCGGCAGCCGCCGGTCGCGGCGGTGCACGACGTACCACTGGCGCACGAAGGGAAAGCCTTTCACGGACAGGACGACGAGGCGACCGAGCACGAGCTCCTGCTGCACCGCATGGGCCGAGAGGAATCCTACGCCGAACCCGGCCGCGACGGCCTGCTTGATCGTCTCGTTGCTGGCGATCTCCATCTCGATGTGCGGGACGACGCCCGAATCGGCGAACGCCTGGTCCATGGCGAGCCGGGTGGCCGACCCGGGCTCGCGCGTGACGAGCGGCTCGCGGGCGACCGTCTCGAGCGGCAGCGAGCGCTTGCCGGCGAGCGGATGGCTGGGTGCCGCCACCAGGACGTGCGGATGCGGCGCGAACGGCTCGGCGACGAACGCGTGCTCCGTGGGCGGATGGCTCATGACCGCGAGGTCGAGCTCGTGAGCGGTGAGCCGCGCGAGGAGCTCCTCGCGGTTGCCGACGACGAAGCGCACCCTCACCCGGGGATGGCGTTCCCGGAATGCCGCGATCAGCCACGGGAAGAAGTAGTCGCCCGCGTTGATCGAGCCCACGTCGAGCCGCCCCTCCTCGAGCGAGCCGAGCCCGGCGATCGCCTCCTCGGCGCCGCGGATCTGGCCGAGGATCTCGCGCGTGTGCGCGAGCACCGCCTCGCCGGCCTGGGTGAGCTTGAGGCGCCGGCCCACGCGCTCGAAGAGCTCCGCGTGGGCGTGCCCCTCGAGCTGGCGGATCTGGATCGAGACCGCGGGCGGGGTGAGGTGCAGCTCCTCGGCGGCGCGGGTGAGCGAGAGGTGGCGGGCGGCGCTCTCGAACACCCGCAGCTGGCGCAGGGTTGCGTTCTTCATTAAGCGATCGCTAAACGGTTCGGTAATTCGATTTTACTTTCATTTAACGAGTCGCGGGCCTAGGCTGGAGTCATGACCGCCGACCGCCCCTCCATCAACCGCGCGTTCCGCGAGCTCGGCCTGCGCTTCCAGTGGGACGAGCGCGACTGGGCCGTGCTCTGCGCGATGCCCGACCTCAAGGCGCAGCTCGAGTACTGGCTGCCGCGCCACCAGGCGCACCTGCTGCGCGTCTACGACACCGAGTTCCTCGCGGGACTCGTGGCCGAGCGCCTCGCGCATCCGGGCACGGAGTCGTGCGCGCTCGAGGCGCACGCGCCGAACTGAGCCCCCGCTAGGCGAGCTCGGGCCGCGAGCGGAAGTGCTCGAGCGCTTCCGGGTTCGCGAGCGCCTCGACGTTCTTCACCGGCTGGCCGTGCACCACCGCGCGCACGGCGAGCTCGACGATCTTGTTGCTCTTGGTGCGCGGGATGTCGGGAACCTGCACGATCACCGCCGGCACGTGGCGCGGCGTGGTGTTGTTGCGAATGGTCTCGCGGATCTTCTTCTTCAGCCCTTCGTCGAGCGCAAGCCCCTCGCGCAGCCGCACGAAGAGGACGACGCGCACGTCGCGCTCCCAGTCCTGGCCGATCACGATCGACTCGACCACCTCTTCGAGCTTCTCCACCTGGCGGTAGATCTCGGCCGTGCCGATGCGCACGCCGCCGGGATTGAGCACCGCGTCCGAGCGCCCGTAGATCACCATGCCGTCGTGCGGCGTGATCTCGCACCAGTCGCCGTGGCGCCACACGTTCGGGTAGCGCTCGTAGTAGGCCGCGCGGTACTTCGCGCCGTCGGGATCGTTCCAGAAGCCCAGCGGCATCGTGGGAAACGGCGCGGTGCACACGAGCTCGCCCTTCTGGCCCACGACCGGGCGGCCCTGGTCGTCGAACACCTCGACCCTCATGCCGAGCACGCGGCACTGGATCTCGCCTCTCCACACCGGGCGGATCGGGCAGCCGCCCGCGAAGCAGGCGACGAGGTCGGTGCCGCCGCTGATCGACGACAGGCACACGTCGCGCTTCAAGTGCGCGTAGACGTAGTCGAAGCCTTCGGGCGCGAGCGGCGAGCCGGTCGAGAAGATGGTGCGCAGCGCGGGCAAGCGATGGGTCGTCGCCGGATCCAGCCCCGCTTTCGCCGCCGCGTCGATGAACTTCGCGGACGTGCCGAAGTGCGTCATCGATTCGGCCTGCGCGAGATCGAACAGGATGTGGCCGCCCTTCACGAACGGCGAGCCGTCGTAGAGCAGGAGCGTGGCGCGCGCCGCGAGCGCGGAGACGAGCCAGTTCCACATCATCCAGCCGCACGTCGTGAAATAGAAGACGCGGTCGCCCGGCTTCTCGTCGCCGTGCAGCACGTGCTCCTTGAGGTGCATGAGGAGCACCCCGCCCGCGCCGTGCACGATGCACTTGGGCACGCCCGTCGTGCCGCTCGAATAGAGGATGTAGAGCGGATGGTTGAACGGCATCGAGGCGTAGCGCACCTGGCGCGCGGGGAACGGCGCGACGAAATCGTCCAGGCGCACGCCCTTCGGCACGCTGGAGACGTCCTTCGCGTCGATCGCGTAGGGCACCATCACCACCCGGTTCAACGTCGGGAGCTGGCGCGCGATCTCGGCGATGCGCGCGACCGTATCGATCGACTTGCCGTTGTAGAAGTAGCCGTCGCACGCGAAGAGCACCTTGGGCTCGACCTGGCCGAAGCGGTCGAGCACGCCCTGCACGCCGAAATCCGGCGAGCACGAGGTGAACGCCGCGCCCAGGCTCGCCGCGGCGAGCATCGCCACGAGCGTCTCCGGCATGTTGGGCATGAACGCCGCGACGCGGTCGCCCTCGCCCACGCCCGCGTCGGCGAGCGCCTGCTGCACGCGCGACACCTGCGCGCGCAGCTCGCCGTAGGTCATGCGCCGGCGCACCTTCTCCTCGCCCCAGAACACCACGGCCTCGCTCGCGTCGCCCTGGCCGCGCTCGAGCAGGTTCTCGGCGAAGTTGAGGCGCGCGTCGGGAAAGAAGCGCGCGCCCGGCATCTTGTCGCCGTCGACGAGCACGCGGTCGCCGCGCGCCTGCGCGATCACGCCGCAGAAGTCCCACACCGCGAGCCAGAAATCCTCGAGGTGCTCGACGGACCACAGCTGCAGCGCGGCGTAGTCGGCGAGCGCGAGCCCGTGCCGGCCGTTCACGAACGTCATGAAGGCCGACAGGTTGGCGTCGCGCACGCGCCCGGGCGACGGAATCCAGAGCGGGACGTCCCGCGTCACGAGGCCCTCGTTCATGCGAGCGTTCCTTCGGCGATGCGCAGGTCATGGTCGTGGCGCACCGCGGCCGCGATCGCCGCCTCGACCGCCTTCACCATGCTCGCGAGCGCCATCGACGGCTGGTCGCGCTTCGCGAGGACCTGTTCCTCGGCGAACGGCACGTGGATGAAGCCGGCGCGCGCCGGATGGCCGCTCGCCGCGAGGTAGTGCAGCACGCCGTACATCAGGTGGTTGCACACGTATGTTCCGGCGCTGTTCGACACCTCCGCCGGCGCGCCCGCCGCGCGCATCGCGGCGACCATCGCCTTCACCGGAACGGTCGAGAAATACGCGGGCGGCCCGTTCGCCGCGATCGCCTCGTCGACGGGTTGCACGCCCGCGTTGTCCGCGATGCGCGCGTCGTCCACGTTGATCGCGATGCGCTCCACGCTCAGGTGCGTGCGCCCACCCGCCTGGCCGAGCGCGAGCACGAGGTCGGGATGCCAGCGCTCGACCGCCTCGGCGGCGACCTCGATGGCGCGCCGGAACTCGCACGGCACGCGCTGCACCTCGACGCGCAAGCCCGCGATCGTGCGCGGCAACCGCTCGCAGATCTCCCACGACGGATTGGAGGTCTCGCCGGCGAAAGGCTCGAACCCGGTGACGAGGACGACGCGCCCGCCCCTGCCGTGCTCGCCCCGCGCCGGGGGCCGTCCGACCGGTCCCTTCGGGGCCTTCGCGGCATGGGGCTCGCGATGCGCGGTCTTGTCGAGCGCCTGAGGCGCGACCTCACCGCGCGCTTCGGCGAGGTTTTCGCCGAGCTCGGGCCGCTCCGGTCGCACGGCGGGCCTGGCATTCGCGCCATGGCGGGCGGGCGTGCCCTGGGGCTTCGATTCGGAGGCGGGCTTGCGCGTCGCCGGCTGGGTGACCTGCGCCTCGACGTGCGACGGCAGGATGAGCTCGCTCGGCACCGGCGCCTCGGGACGCGCGCGCCGCCGCGAACGTCCGGCGGGACGCGGACCGTGCGCCTCGGGCTTCGGCGTCTTGCGGCGGCGGCGCAGCATCGGCGGCATCAGCGCGCGGTCCAGCCGCCGTCGATCGACAGCGCCGCCCCGTTGATCTGTGCGGCCGCCTCGCCCGCGAGATAGAGCGCGAGCGCGGCCACGTCCTCGATCTTCACGAACTGCTTGGTCGGCTGCGGCGCGAGCACCACGTCGCGGATCACGTTCTCGCGCGGGATGTCGTGCACGCGCGCCTGGTCGTCGATCTGCTTGTCCACGAGCGGCGTGTGCACGAAGCCCGGGCAGATGGAATTCGCGGTGATGCCCTGCTCCGCGACCTCGAGCGCGACGCACTTCGTGAATCCCACGATGCCGTGCTTGGCCGCGACGTACGCGCTCTTGTACGGCGAGGCGACGAGCCCGTGCGCCGAGGCGATGTTGATCACGCGGCCCCAGCGCGCCTGCTTCATGCCGGGCAGCACCGCGCGAGTGGCGTGGAACGCCGACGAGAGGTTGATCGCGATGATCGCGTCCCACTTCTCCGGCGGGAACTCGTCGACCGGCGCGACGTGCTGGATGCCGGCATTGTTCACGAGGATGTCGACGCGGCCGAAGGCCTTCGACGCCGTCGCGACCATGTCGCGGATGTCCGCCGGGCGCGTCATGTCGGCGCCGTGATGGAGCACCCGCACGCCGTGGTCGCGCTCGAGGCCGGCGCGCAGCCGCTCGATCTCGCCCGCGTCGCCGAACCCGTTCAGCATCACGTTCGCGCCGGCGCGCGCGAAGCATTCCGCGATGCCGCGGCCGATGCCGCTCGTCGAACCCGTCACCACGGCCGACTTTCCGGCCAGTTGTCCTGCCATCGCTCCTCCGGATCTAGGCCTGCTCGCGGTCGCGATCGGCGCCGCGCAACATGTCGATGTGGGGAATGTCGTCCTCGAGATACGGCTCCGAGGCGCGCACGAAGCCGAACTCGCCGTAGAAGCGCTCGAGGTGCGCCTGGGCAGCCACGCGGATCGGCCGGCCGGGATAGAGCGCGCGCGTGCGGGCGATCGCCTCGCGCATGAGTTCGCGCCCGACGCCCGTGCCGCGCACGAGCTTCGTCGTGATCACCCGCCCGATCGAGGGCTCGTCGAACTTCGCGCCCGGCGGCACGATGCGGCAATACGCCTCGATCTCGCCGCACGTGCGTCCGACCAGGTGCCACGAGAGCGGGTCGAGGCCGTCGAGGTCCTGGAAGGGACAGTCCTGCTCGAGCACGAACACCTCGATGCGCGCGCGGAAGATGTCGTGCGCCTCGCGCACGCTGAGGTCGTCGAATCGAGCCAGGCGCCAGGTCCGCATGGAAAAAGGATAGCACCGGTGACGACCCCCTCCCCAACCCTCACGCAAGCGGGAGGGAGCACTCGTCACTGCCCGGCAGGTTCGGCGAGCGTGTTGGCCTTCGCGAGGTGCAGCCAGGTCTCGACGACGGTGTCCGGGTTGAGCGACATCGACTCGATGCCCTCGGCCATCAGCCACTCCGCGAGGTCGGGGTAGTCGCTCGGACCCTGGCCGCAGATGCCGACGTACTTGCCGGCTTTGCGGCACGCCTGGATCGCGAGGTGCAGCATGCGTTTCACCGCGGCGTCGCGCTCGTCGAACGATTCCATCACCAGGCCCGAATCGCGGTCGACGGCGAGCGTCATCTGCGTCATGTCGTTCGAGCCGATGGAGAAGCCGTCGAAGTGGCGCAGGAAGTCGTCGGCGAGGATCGCGTTGGACGGGATCTCGCACATCATCACGATCTTCAGGCCGTTCCTGCCGCGCTCGAGGCCGTTCTCCTTGAGGATCGCCAGGACCTGCTCGCCTTCCTTCAGCGTGCGCACGAACGGGATCATGATCTCGACGTTGGTGAGGCCCATCACGTCGCGCACCTTGCGCATCGCCTCGCACTCGAGCCGGAAGCAGTCGCGGAACGAGGCCGCGATGTAGCGCGAGGCACCGCGGAACCCGAGCATCGGGTTCTCCTCGTTCGGCTCGTAGCGCGCGCCGCCGATGAGGTTGCGGTACTCGTTCGACTTGAAGTCGGACAGGCGCACGATCACCTTCTTCGGCCAGAATGCCGCGGCGATCGTGGCCACGCCCTCGGCGATCTTGTCGACGTAGAAGCGCACCGGGTTCTCGTAGCCGCGCGACTGGCGCGCGACCTGCGCCTTGAGGTCTGCGGGGAGCTTGTCGTACTCGAGGCACGCCTTCGGGTGGATGCCGATGGTGTTCGAGATGATGAACTCGAGTCGGGCGAGCCCCACGCCCTCGTTCGGGAGCTGGCAGAAATCGAACGCGAGCTGCGGGTTGCCCACGTTCATCGCGATCTTCACCGGGATGGGGGGCATGCGATCGAGCGAGATGTCGTTCGCCTCGTAGTCCATGCGCCCCTCGTAGATGTAGCCGGTGTCGCCCTCGGCGCACGAGACGGTGACCTCGGTTCCGTCCTTGAGCACGTCGGTCGCGTTCTCGCAGCCGACCACGGCCGGGACGCCGAGCTCGCGCGCGATGATCGCGGCATGGCAAGTGCGGCCCCCGCGATTCGTGACGATCGCGGCGGCGCGCTTCATCACCGGCTCCCAGTTGGGATCGGTCATGTCGGTGACGAGCACGTCGCCGTCCTGCACGCGGCCGATCTCGCCCACGTTCATGATGACGCGCACCTTGCCCTGGCCGATCTTCGCGCCGATCGCGCGCCCGGTCGCGAGCACCTCGCCGCGCTTGCCGATGCGGTAGCGGGTGAGCGTGTCCTTGCGCTTGTCCTGGCTCTTCACGGTCTCGGGGCGCGCCTGCAGGATGTAGAGCTTGCCGTCGGCGCCGTCGCGGCCCCACTCGATGTCCATCGGGCGGCCGTAGTGCTTTTCGATGGCCATCGCGTAGCGCGCCAGCTCCTCGACGTCGGCGTCGCCGAGCGAGAAGCGGTCGCGGTCGGCGCCGTCCACTTCCACCTGCTTCACCGAGCGGCCCGCGCGCACTTCGGCGTCGAAGACCATCTTGATCGCCTTCGTGCCGAGGCTGCGGCGCAGGATCGCGGGCTTGCGGTTGGCGAGGCAGAGCTTCGAGACGTAGAACTCGTCCGGGTTGACCGCGCCCTGCACCACCATCTCGCCCAGGCCGTAGCTCGACGTGATGAAGACCACGTCGCGGAATCCCGATTCGGTGTCCATCGTGAACATCACGCCGGCCGCACCGAGGTCGCTCCTCACCATGCGCTGCACACCCGCGGAGATGGCGACCTCGGCATGGGTGAAGCCCTTGTGCACGCGGTAGGCGATGGCGCGATCGTTGTAGAGCGAGGCGAAGACGCGCTTGACCGCGTCGAGCACGTTGTCGATGCCGCGGATGTTGAGGAAGGTCTCCTGCTGTCCCGCGAACGAGGCGTCGGGCAGGTCCTCGGCGGTGGCTGACGAGCGCACCGCGAAGCTCGCCTGCGGGCTGTCCCTGGCGACGCGTTCGTAGCCGTCGCGGATCTCGCGCTCGAGTTCGGGCGGCAGCGCGGCCGACTCGACCCAGCCGCGGATCGCGGCGCCGGCCTTCGCGAGCTTCTCCACGTCGTCGACGTCGAGGCCCTCGAGCGCCTTGGCGATGCGCGGACCGAGCTGGTTGTGCGCGAGGAAGTCGTTGAAGGCGCGCGCGGTGGTCGCGAAGCCACCGGGCACCCGCACGCCGCTCGCCGCGAGCTGGCTGATCAGCTCGCCGAGCGAGGCGTTCTTGCCGCCGACCTGGGCGACGTCGGTCATGCGCAGCGATTCGAGGGGGAGCACGTAGCCGTTCGCCATGGGGATGTCTTTGTCCGGTGGTGGGGGCCGGTCGAGCTTGCAATTATAGCCAAGGGTATTTGACAATGTTGCGGCGCATCATCCCCGCGCGTTTCCCTCCAGGCAGACCATGTCGCAACGCAGGCGCGTCTTCTTCGTCTCGGATCGCACCGGCATCACGGTCGAGGGCCTGGGCTCGTCGCTGCTCTCCCAGTTCGCCGACGTCGACTTCGTGCGCGTGACCGTGCCCTTCATCGACAGCATCGACAAGGCGCGCGAGGCGGTGGCGCGGGTGGACGAGGCGCATCGGGATTCGGGCCAGAAGCCGCTGGTGTTCTCTTCGATCGTCGACGACGCGGTGCGTTCCGAGATCAGCAAGGCGGACGCCGTCGTGCTCGACGTGTTCGAGCGCTTCATCGTGCCGCTCGAGAACGAGCTGGGCCTGAAGTCGATGCATGCGGTCGGACGCACGCACAGTGTGGGCAACGCCAAGGATTACAACCACCGCATCGAGGCGATCAACTACACCCTCGCGCACGACGACGGCATCACGCACCGCGGGCTCGAGGATGCCGACGTGATCCTGGTCGGCGTATCCCGCAGCGGCAAGACGCCGACCTGCCTCTACATGGCGATGCAGTTCGGCATCAAGGCGGCCAACTACCCGCTCATCCCCGAGGACCTCGAGGCGAACCGCCTGCCCCAGTCGCTGCCGCCGCTCAAGCACAAGGTGTGGGGACTGTCGATCGCGCCCGAGCGCCTGCACCAGATCCGCAGCGAGCGCCGGCCCGACTCGCGCTACGCCTCGCTCGAGAACTGCCGCTACGAGGTGGCCGCGGCCGAGCGCCTCATGCGCCAGGCCGAGATCCCGTTCCTCGACTCGACCACCAAGTCGATCGAGGAGATCGCGACCCACATGCTGCACGAGGCGCACCTGGTACGGCGGGTGTATTGAGGGCGAGGTACCATAGCGCCCATGAGCGGCGCCCACGCCGCCCCAGAGGAGGAGAACAATGATGCCCAAGAAGCGCCTGCTTCCCGCCTTGCTGCTTTCCCTTTTCGCCGCCGCGGCCACGCCCTCGCAAGCCCAGCAGTTCGACAACGTGGTCGTGTTCGGCGACAGCCTCTCCGACGCGGGCTATTACCGGCCGTTCCTCTCGAGCCTCGGATTGCCGCCCTCGCTCGTGTCCCTGCTCGGCCGCTTCACGACGAACCCCGGCCCGGTCTGGTCCGAGCTCGTCTCGCAGTACTACGGCATCACGCCGGCGCCGAGCAACGCGGGCGGCTCCATCTACGCGCAAGCCGGCGCGCGCGTGAGCGACCCGTCCGCCTCCAATGCGCCGGGTTTCCCGCAACGACCGGTGAGCACGCAGATCGGCGAATATCTCGCGGCGAACGGCGGGCACGCCGACCCGAAAACGCTCTACACGCTGTGGATCGGCGCGAACGACATCCTGCAGAACCTCGGCGCGCTGCAGGCCGGCGCGATCACTCCAACGCAGCTGCAGGCGAACGTGCTCGGCGCGGCGACTTCCGAGATCAATCAGATCGGCCGGCTGCAGGCGGCAGGCGCGCGCTACATCCTCGTGTTCGGCATGCCGAACGTCGGAGCGACTCCGGCCTTGGCGGGTAGCGCTTCGACCGCCGCCGCCGTCACGCAACTCTCGGCAGGGTACAACACGACGCTCTTCTCGGGACTGGCCGGCGCGGGCATCCACGTCATTCCCGTCGACATATTTTCGCTTGAGGCTGAGATCGCGGCGAACCCGGCGGCCTACGGCATCACGAACATGACCGGGATGGCCTGCGGGCCGTTCCCGCCGATCACCACCGCCTCCTCGATCAGCTCGCAGTTCTGCTATCCCGGCAACCTCGTCGCGCCGAACGCGGCGACCACGTATGCGTTTGCCGACAGCGTGCACCCGACGACGATCGTGCACCAGATCTTCGCGCAGTTCGCCGAGGCGCTCCTCACCGGGCCGTTCGAGTACTCGCTGCTCGCCGAGACGCCGCTGCGCACGCACGCGAGCCAGATGCGCACGATCAGCGACGGCCTGCTCGCGACCCACGCGCAGCCGCAGGGCGGATTGAACGTGTTCGTGACCGGCGATGGCGGCAGCTTCGACGTCGACTCGGGGATCGGCAACCCGGGGCTGAACAGCAGCATCGGAACCGCGAGCGTGGGCCTCGCCGTGCGCGCCTCGGACACGGTCGTGCTCGGCGCGGCGTATGCGGACAGCCACGCGTCGGCCTCGTTCGGGCAGGAAGCGGGCGGTTTCCGCACGCGCGAGCACGCGGTCCTGCTCTTCGGCTCGGCGCGCTGGGGCGGGCTCTACGGCACGGTCGTCGGCGCGATCTCGAACGTCGACTACGGCGACGTGCGCCGCACGATCTTCCTCGGGCCGGCCGAGCGCGTCGCCACCTCCAACCCGAGCGGGTCGAACGGCTCGCTCTACGCGACCGCGGGCTACGACTGGACGTTCGGGCGCTTCAGCGTCGGCCCGACCGTCGCCGTCACCTCGCAGGACGTGACCGTGAACGCGTTCGACGAATCGGGCGCGGGCAGCGCGAACCTGCACATCGCCGAGCAGAACCGGCACTCGCAAGTGTGGAGCGTGGGCGCGCAAGCCTCGGCGCGCTTCGGCGCGTGGACGCCGTGGCTGCGCGTCACCGCGGACAAGGAGCGGCACAACGACGGGCGCTTCGTGACCGCCACGCCGCTCTCGCTCGCCACCGGCAACAGCTACGACATCCCGGCCTACCACGGCGACGACAGCTTCATGACGACGGTGGTCGGCGTGAACGGCGCGGTGGGCGCGCACATCGGCCTGAGCGCGAGCTACTTCAACGTGTCCGGCCGATCGGGCATCAAGGAGCACGGCGTGGGCGGCATGCTCTCGTACCGGTTCTGATCCGAGAGCATCGAGCCGGGCCGGATGTCGCTCAGCGGGTCGCCAGGCGCTCCGGCTCGCGACCGGCAATCGCGCGCCCCTCGACGCGCCGCGGCTTGATGTTCTGATTCACCCGGAACAGGTTGTCGCGGTCGTACGTCGCCTTGATCGAGGCAAGCCGCTCGTAGTTGTCGCCGTAGCTCAGCTCGACGCGATCCGCGGCCTCGTCCGCATCCATGAAGTTGACGTAGGCGCCTTGCAGGTTGAACGGGTGGATGGCCTCCCAGTAGGCGCGGCCCCACGCCTTGAGCGCCGCCGCGTCCTTCGGATCGGGGCTGATCGCCGCGATCACCATCGAGAACGCCGCGTCCCGCGCGCACCACGGCGTGGCATCCTTCGCCACGCGCCGGACCGCGCCGTCGATGGGGTAGAGGTGCATGAGGCAAAAGGGCGTCGGCGCCTTGAGCGCATTGGCGATGTGCACGTCGATCGCCGCGTCGGGCAGCGCGTTCACGAAGTCGCCCTTCCAGTACCACTGCAGGCCCTTGGGAAAGAACGGATCGAACATGCCGTTGATGGCGGTCCACGGCATCTCGCCCATCCAGTTGAAGAGCGGCGCGGGCAGCTTCTCGAGCAGCGAGGCGACCAGCTCGCGACCCTCGGCGATCGGTCCGTTGAAGGCGCCGACGAGCGCGCAGGCACGCTTGTCCCAATGCTCGCGCGGGAACGGATCGGTTGGAGGCACGGTCTTCAGGCCGACGAACAGCCCGAGCTCTTCGGGAGCGCCGGGGATGAAGTCGCGGTAAGTCGCCATGACCTGCTTCGCGTGCCGGGCGTCCCAGAAGATCGGCCCCGCGAAGACGGTCCTGGCCGGGTGCGCCTGGAACAGGAAGCTCGTCACCACTCCGAAGTTGCCGCCCCCGCCGCGCACCGCCCAGAACAGGTCCGTGTGCCTGTCCGCGTTCGCGGTCACGAACGAGCCGTCGGCGAGCACGATGTCGACCTCGAGCAGGTTGTCGATCGTGAGCCCGTGCTTGCGCGTGAGATAGCCGGTTCCTCCGCCGAGGGTCAGACCCGCCACGCCCGTGCTGCCGACGATGCCGAGCGGGACGGCCAGGCCGAAGGCGTGGGTCGCGTGGTCGAGATCGGCGGCGGTGCATCCGGGATCGACACGCACGGTGCGGCTTGCCGGATCGACCCGCACGCCGCGCATCTGCGACAGGTCGATGACCAGGCCGCCGTCGCAGCTGCCGAGCCCCGGGCCGTTGTGCCCGCCGCCGCGAATCGCGAGCAGCAGCTTGTTGTCCCGCGCATGGTTGACCGCCGCCATGACGTCGGCGGCATCGGTGCAGCGCGCGATCACGCCGGGCCGCTTGTCGATCATTCCGTTGTAAAGCGCGCGCGCGTCGTCATAGTCGCCGTCCGACGGACCGATCAGCTTCCCGCGAAATCCCTGGATCGCAAGCTCGCTCATGACGCTCTCTCCTTGTCAGGTCTTCCGGTTCCCGCTCGCCGTCCCGCCCGGATCGGGCTGGGCCATGGCGAGCGCCTGCTCCCGGCTCACGTTCATGTTGTGCTGCTCTATCGCGTGCTTCTGCAGCTCGGCGACGAGCCGGTCGTCGTCGTCGGAGCTCACCGTGAAACCGCAGTCGCACCTCACGATCTTTTTCATGCTGGCCTCCTTGCGAAACGATGGTCGATCGGGCCCGTTGGAGCGGGCTTGGACAAACCTTGGCGGATTCCTGTAAAACGCGTGCGAATGGCGCTGCGAATCTACCTTACCGGCCGGGTCACGATCGAGTGCGATGGTCGCGCGGTCGACCAGGACGCCTTCCCCGGCAAGCAGGGGCTGGTCGCCTTCGCGCGACTCGCGATCGACCGCACGCACGCCGTGAGTCGCGAGGAGCTTGCCGCCGTCCTGTGGCCGGACAGGCTGCCTCGCGCCTGGGACACGGCGCTGCACGCGATCGTGAGCAAGCTGCGGGTGATCCTCGCGCAAGCCGGATTGCCGAAGTCCGAGTCGATTTCCGGCGCGCTCGGTTGCTATCAGTTGCACGTTCCCGCGAACGCCTGGATCGATATCGAAGCCGCGACGGATTCGATCCACAGCGCCGAAGGACTCCTCAAGGCGGACAAGTGGCGGGAAGCGTGGCCCGCGGCGGAAATCGCCTATCACGTCTCGCGCCGACCGTTCCTCGCCGGCGAGGACGGCCCGTGGATCGACGAACAACGAGAGCGGCTGCGGACCATCTTCGCGCGTGCCTGCGAATGCCTCGCGCAGGTCTATCTGAGCAACGGCGAGCCGCTCGTCGCGGTCGACGTCGCCCACCAGTTGGTGGCCGCGCATCCCTTTCGCGAGACCGGCTACCAGATGCTCATGCGCGCCCACGCCGCGGCCGGCAATCGCGCCGAAGCGCTGTGGGTCTACGAGCGCTGTCGCAAGATCATCTCCGCCGAGCTGGGTGTCGCGCCCTCGGCGGAGACCAGCGCCGTCTACCTGAAGGTCCTGCGGTCGCGGTAGATCTTGCCTAGGGAAGTGGCTCGTATTCGGCGAGCAGGCGGCGCGCCTCCTCCTGCAGCGCGCGGTAGGTGCGCTCGCATTCGCCGGCGCGCGGCGTGATGCCGGCGATGCGCCGCGCGAGCGCCTCGAAGCGCGCGGACCGATCGCGCACCTTGGCGAGCGCCTCGTCGTGCTCGCCGGCGTAGATCATCTCGACCTTGCCGTACTGGCACACGCCCACGCAGGTCTGCGGCGCCTCGATGCGCCCGCAGCCGATGCATTGCCATACGTTCACCCGCTCGACCATGCCGTCCCTCGATTCCCCGCGCGCCTTCCCGGCCCCATAATGGGTTCGGAGACGCCGCCATGAAACGCGTACATACCGCCGCCAACCTTCCCGAAGCGCACCTGCTGCTGCACCTGCTCGCGCATCGCGGGATCCGCGCGCGCGTCTTCAATGCGAACGCCTCGAGCCTCGCGGGCGAGCTGCCCATCGAGTCCAGCCTGCCGCAGGTGTGGGTCGAGCATACGCGCGACGCGGGCCGCGCGGCCGCCCTCATCGAGGCGTTCCTGCGTTCTTCCCACACCGGACCGGGCCTCAAGTGTGCGGCCTGCGGCGAGGAAAATCCCCCGGCCTTCGAGCTGTGCTGGAACTGCGGCACCGGGCTCGAGCACGCCCTGCCCGTCTAGCCCGTCCGCGCGCGGGCTAGACCCGCAGCGAGAACGGCGTGAAGCGCGTGTGGCGATCGTAGTAGTCCTCGTGCTCCGCGCGCTTGAGGAAGCCCACGATCGCGTAGGTCGCCGGCGTGAAGACCACCTCGACGCCGACCTTCGCGAGGAACTGCACGAGCATGACCACGGGCAGCTTGTCGTTGGGCAGCACGCCCGTGCCGTAGAACGCGAGCGGGTAGAAGAGGAGCGAATCCACGCCCTCGCCGAAGATCGTCGAGCCGATGGTGCGCGTCCACAGCCACCTGCCCTCGGTGAGGATCTTCATCTTCGCCAGCACGAACGAGTTCACGAACTCGCCGCAGAAGTAGGCGATCATCGAGGCCGCCGCGATGCGCCACGTCGAGCCGAACGCGATCTCGTAGGCCGCCTGGTGCGTCCAGAACGGCGCGGGCGGAAGCGCCACGACCACCCAGGCCATGAGCGAGGCGAACGCGAGCCCGCCGAATCCCGCCCAGATCACCCGCCGGCTGCGCGCATAGCCGTAGACCTCGGTGAGCACGTCGCCGAACACGTACGAGATCGGGAAGAACAGCACGCCCGCGCCGAACGCGACGTCGCCGAAGAGCGGCAGCACCACGTGCGCGATCTTCGCCGGACCGATCAGGTTCGAGCAGATCAGCACGACGACGAACGCCGCCATCACGAACTCGTAGTACTTGTACTGGCGCGAATGGGAGGAAGGCATCGATCTATGCAGACAAGAATCCTTGGAACCACAGATGAACACAGATGAACACGGATAAAGACAAGAGCGATTCAGACCTCCATGTAGCAATGTCTAAACGCTTCACGCATTTCCAGCGAAGCGCGGACAAGACCCAGCTGGCCTTATCTGTGTTCATCTGTGGTTCCCAAGCCTTTTGCTGGCGTCACTCGGTGCTTTCATTCTCTGCCGCACCGCCTCGAAGAGCGCGATGGATCCGGCGGTGCCGGCGTTCAGCGATTCGACCGGCGGTCGCATGGGAATGCGCGCGCGCACGCTCGCCACGGCCTGCAGGGCCGGACTGAGGCCCGCGCCTTCGTTGCCCACGACGATCGCCAGCGGGCCCATCAGATCGAGCTCGTAGAGGGAACGTTCCCCGCCGCCGGCGAGCGCGACCGAACGGCCCGCGAAGGTGGCGAGGAACGCGCCGAGGTCCACGTCCTCGACGATGTTCACGGCGAAGTGCGCGCCCATGCCCGCGCGCAGCACCTTCGGCGACCACGCGAACGCGCAGCGCCCGGACAGCAGCACGTGCCCGACTCCGGCCGCGGCCGCGCTTCGCAGCAACGTTCCGACGTTGCCCGGATCCTGGATGTCCTCGAGCAGCAGCACGAACGACGCCTCGCGCGGCGCGGGACGCCCGCCCGGCGTCTTCACCGCGGCGAGGACGCCCGTGGGCGATTCCACCGTCGAGAGCGCATCGAAGAGGCTTTCGCTCACCTGCGTCACGATGCCCGGCGGGCAGCGCGCGACGAGGCGCGCGATCTCCGGGTCGTCGCGCCGCGCCGCGCTCACGATGACCGCCTCCGGCTCGCGGCCCGAGTCGAGATACGCGGCGAGCAGGTGCGCGCCGTCGATCACCGAGGCGCCGCGCCGCCGGCGCTCGGCCGCGCTCGCCGCGAGCCTCGCCATCGCCTTGTACGCCGGGTTGTCGCGCGAGGTGATGCTCTTCATCTCAGAACGGCAGGTCCGCCTGCAGCAGCAACTGGACCGGCTCGAAGCTGCGGCGATGGATCGCGCACGGGCCGAGCGCCTTGAGCGCGGCGAGGTGCTCGGGCGTGCCATAGCCCTTGTGCTGCGCGAAGCCGTAACCCGGGAAACGGCGGTCGAGCAGCGCCATCTCGGCATCGCGCGCGGTCTTGGCGAGGATGGAAGCGGCGGAGATCTCCGGGACGAGCGCGTCGCCATCGACGATCGCGCGGCATGGGCACGCCACCCGTGGCGCGTGCAGGCCGTCGACGCAGACTTCGCCGGGCGTCATCCCGAGCGCCTCGACCGCGCGGCGCATCGCGAGCAGCGTGGCCTGCAGGATGTTCACGCGATCGATCTCCTCGACGCTCGCCGAAGCGATCGCCCAGGCGCGGGCGCGCGAACGGATCTCGCGCGCGAGACGCTCGCGCACCGTCCCGGAAAGCTGCTTCGAGTCGGCCAGCCCATCGATCGGGCGCCGCGCATCGAGCACCACCGCCGCGGCGAAGACGCTGCCGGCCAGCGGCCCCCGCCCGGCCTCATCGACCCCGCATCGCAGCGCGGGTATCGACGGCTCGAAGGGCGGGGGCAGGCGCGTCATGGGCCGTAAGATACGGCATCAGCGCCTCGACCACACGGGTTTCGTGACCGACGGCGAGGCTGCGGTGCAGCGCCTCGAAGCGCTCGCGCAGCTTCTGGCGCGCGCCGCGGTTGTCGAGCCAGTTGCCCACCGCCTGCGCGAGGTTCTCCGGCGTCGCGTCGTCCTGCAGCAGCTCGGGGACGATGAACTCGCCGGAGAGCACGTTGGGCAGGCTCACGTACGGCAGCAGCGCCTTGCGCTTGACGATGCGGTAGGTGAGCGGCTTCACGCGATAGGTGACCACCATCGGGCAGCGCGCGAGCGCCGCCTCGAGCGTGGCCGTGCCGCTCGCGACCAGCGCGACCTCGGCGGCGTGCAACGCGAGGCGTGCGTGGCCGAAGAGGATCGTGATCGGCAGCTCGCGCGCGTCGAGCGCGTAGAGCCGGTTCTCGAAGTACTGGCGCGTCTCGCGCGTGGCGAGCGGCACGAAGAAGCGCAGCTCCGGGCGGCGCTCCGAGAGCCGGCGCGCGGTCTGGATGAAGAGGTCCGCGTGCAGCTCGAGCTCGCTCACGCGGCTGCCGGGCAGCAGCGCCACGGGAACGCCGCCGCGATGCAGCCGCAGCTGCGCCCGCGCGTCCACATGGTCGGGGCGCATCGGCATCGCGTCGGCGAGCGGATGGCCGACGTAGTCGACGGGAATGCGCGCCTCGCGATAGATCGCCTCCTCGAACGGGAAGAGCACCAGCATGCGATCGACGGCGCGGGCGATGCGCTGGATGCGCTCGGCGCGCCAGGCCCAGATCGAGGGGCTCACGTAATGCACCGTCTTCACGCCCGCGGAGCGCAGCTTCGCCTCGAGCGCGAGGTTGAAATCGGGCGCGTCGACGCCGATGAAGAGGTCGGGCGGGTCGTCGAGCAGCTGGCGCGTGAGCAAGCGGCGGATCGCGAGGATCTCGCGCACGTGGCGCAGCACCTCCACGTAGCCGCGCACCGCGAGCTTTTCCATCGGCACGATCGTTTCCGCGCCCTCGGCGATCATCTTCGGCCCCGCGATGCCGCCGAAGCGCGCCTCGGGCCATCGCGTGCGGATCGCGCGCATGAGCGCGGCGCCGAGCTGGTCGCCGGAAGTCTCTCCCGCCACGATCGCGATGCGCGGAGAGTATGCGTTCGCCTCGGGATGCGGGTCGTGCAGGGACATCGCGTAGAGCCTAGCGCAAAAGCCCGCGCGTGGAGGTCCCGAGGAAGTCGAGGATGGCGCGCACCTCGGCGGAGTCGGCCGCCTGGCGCTCGAGCTCGGCGCGCGCCTCGGCGAGCGTGAGGCCCGACTTGAACAGCGTCCGGTATGCGCGCTTCAACGCCGCGATCGCCTCGGCGCTGAAGCCGCGGCGCTTCAGGCCCTCGGCGTTGATGCCGTGCGTGACCGTCGGGTTGCCGGCGACCATGACGTAGGGCGCGATGTCCTGCAGCACGATGCTGCCGCCGCCGACCATCACGTGCGCGCCCACTTTGACGAACTGGTGGAAGGCCGAGTGGCCGCCGAGCACCGCCCAGTCGCCGATGTGGACGTGGCCGCCGAGCGTCGTCTGGTTCGCGAACACGGTGTCGCTGCCGACCTGGCAGTCGTGCGCGATGTGGCAGTACGCCATGATCCAGTTGTCGCTGCCGATGCGCGTCACGCCCGCATCCTGCACCGTGCCGCGGTTCAGCGTCGCGTACTCGCGGATGGTGTTGCGGTCGCCGATCTCGAGGCGCGTGGGCTCGCCCCGGTACTTCTTGTCCTGGTTCGCCTCGCCGATCGAGCAGAAATGGAAGATGCGGTTGTCGCGGCCGATGCGCGTGTGGCCCGTGATGAGGTTGTGCGCGCCGATGGTCGTGCCGGCGCCGATCTCCACGTCGCCATCCACGACCGTGTACGGCCCGATCGTCACCTCCTCGGCGATCTTCGCCCGCGGATCCACGACCGCGGTGGGATGAATGGAAGCAGCGTGGCTCACGGCACTAGAAAAGCATTGAAACCACAGATGAACACAGATGAACACAGATGAGCGGGGCCATCACTCCCTCACAGTTCCCTCAGCGCGCAGAGCAGCTCGGCTTCGCAGACGACGGTGTCGCCGACCTTCGCCTTCGTGAGGTACTTGCCGAGGCCGCGGCCCTGGCGCGCCTGCTCGACCTCGATCGTGAGCGTGTCGCCGGGCACGACCGGCTTCTTGAAGCGCGCGCCGTCGATGCCGACGAAGTAGTACACCCACTTGCCGTCGTTCTTGTGGCCCAGGCTGCGCAACGACAGCACCGCGGCGGCCTGCGCCATGGCCTCCACGATCAGCACGCCGGGCATCACCGCGTAGTGCGGGAAGTGGCCCTGGAAGAACGGCTCGTTCGCGGTCACGTTCTTGATGGCGACGAGGCGCTTGTCCTTCTCGTAGGCGACGACGCGGTCGATGAGGAGGAAGGGGTAGCGGTGCGGGAGATACTCCTTGATCTCCTCAATCGTCATCGTCTCTTTCATCTTCTTCTCCGGGAAGCGGGCGCGCGGCGCGCCCGGCGAGGCGGTCGAGCCGGCGCAGCAGCGCGGCGTTCCGCAGCCATTCGGCGTGGGGCATCATCGGCAGGCCCGACGTGTAGGTGCCCGGCCGCGTGATCGATTTCGACACCAGCGTCATGCCCGAGATGGTGACGTGGTCGCAGATGGTGATGTGGCCGACGAAGCCCACGCCGCCGCCGACCATGCAGTGGCGCCCGATCCTCACGCTGCCCGCGATGCCCGTGCAGCCCGCAATCACCGTGTGCGCGCCGATCACGCAGTTGTGCGCGACCTGGATCTGGTTGTCGAGCTTCACGCCGTCCTCGATCACGGTGTCGTCGAGGGCGCCGCGATCGATCGTGGTGTTCGCGCCGATCTCGACGTCGTGGCCGATGCGCACGGCGCCCACCTGCGGGATCTTGATCCAGCGTCCTTCCTCGCGCGCCATGCCGAAGCCGTCGGCGCCGATCACCACGCCCGAATGCAGCAGGCAGCGCGCGCCGATCGTGCAGCCGTCGTAGATCGTCACGTGCGGCTGCAGGCGCGTGCCTTCGCCGATCGCCACGCCGCGGCCGATGGCCGCATGGGCGCCGATGCGCGCGCCGCGCCCGATGCGCGTACCCGCCCCGACCACGGCGAAGGGCCCGACCTGCGCGCTCGCGTCGACCTCGGCCGAAGCGTCGATGCACGCGCTCGGATGCACGCCCGGCACCGCGGTCTCCTCGGGATGGAAGAGCGCGACCGTGTGCGCGTAATAGGCGTAGGGGTTGTCGGCCACGATGCGCGGCAGGCTCGCCGCGTCGCGATCGCCGCGCCCGAGGATCACCGCCCCCGCGCGCGTGCTCGCGAGCCGGCCGCGGTATCTCGGGTTGGCGAGGAACGCGATGTCGGCCGGGCCGGCGGAATCGAGCGTGGCCACGCCGGTGAGCGGCGCATCGACCTCGCCCACCGCCTCGCCGCCGAGGCGCGCGACGATCTCGCGCAGCGTGAATCGAGGGGAACGGGCCACATCCGGCTTCGCGCCCATGCCGCTCACTTGTCGGCCAGGGCCTTGATCACCTTGTCGGTGATGTCGATGCGCGAGCTGGCGAACACCGCTTCCTGCACGATGAGGTCGAACTTCTCCTGCTCGGCGATCTGGTTGATCACGCGCGTGGCGCGCTCCTGCACCGCTGCGAGCTCCTCGTTGCGGCGCAGGTTCAGGTCCTCGCGGATCTCGCGCTGCCGGCGCTGGAAGTCGCGGCTGATGTCGGCGAGCTGGCGCTCCTTCTCGCGGCGCGTCCCCTCCGGCATCGTCACGTTCTCCTTCTCGAGCTCGGACTGCAGGTCGCGGCCCTTCTTCTCGATCGCCGCGAGCTCCTGGTTGCGCGCGGCGAACTCGCGCTCGAGCTTCTGCTGCGCGCGCTTGGCCGGCGCCGCCTCGCGGAAGACGCGCTCCGTGTTCACGAATCCGATCTTGAGCTGCGCGTGCGCCGCTCCCGCCGCGAGCATCGCCCATGCCGCCACCGCCGCCACCGCCATCCACGTCTTCATGTCGTCGTACCCCGGGTCCCGCGCACGCCGCCGTACGCCGCGCGCGCCGCCATCAGAAAATCCTGCCGAGCTGGAACTGGAAGCGCTCGACCTTGTCCTCGGGACGCGTGCGCACCGGCACGCCGAAGGAGAACTTGAGCGGCCCCACCGGCGAATCCCAGCTCACGGAAAGGCCGGTGGAGGCGCGGATGTCGCGCCCGAGGATCTTCTCGTCCTGTCCCCACACGTTGCCGGCGTCGATGAAGTATCCGAGCCGCACGTTCTTCTCCTTGTAGCCGGGCAGCGGGAAGAGCGTCTCGAAGTTCGCCACGAAGCGCCGGTTGCCGCCGAGGATGTCGCCGTTCGTGTCGCGCGGTCCGAGCGAGGCGGTCTGGAAGCCGCGCACCGAGCCCACGCCGCCGGCGTAGAAGTTCTTGAAGAACGCGAGCGACTTGCCGCGATAGCCGCGCGCGTAGCCGACCTCGCCGTTCAGCATGAAGGTGAGCCAGTTGAAGCGCGACGGCGTGTAGAACCACTGGCTCTGGTAGTTGGCGCGATAGTAGGTGAGGTCGCCGGGCGGCACGCCGACCTCGAGCCCGGCCTCGTTCAGCGAGCCCCGCGTCGGCCAGGTGAGGCTGTCGCGGGTGTCGTGCGCGAGCGAGGTGTTCGTGCGGAAGGTGTTGGTCTTCTCGCCGAACTCGTTGATGAACTCGATGTAGCGCTGCGGGGCGGTCGCGAGGTCCACCGACAGGCGCGTGTCCTCCGCGGTGAAGCCCTGGTTGATCGTGTCGAACTCGCTGATCGGGATGCCGAAGCGCATGCCGATGCCGTCGGTGTACGTGTGGTAGGCCGCGATCGAAAGGGTGGAGGTGTCGACGTCGCGGCGGAACAGGTCGAAGCCGCGCGACACGCCGTTCGGCGTCCAGTACGGGTTCAGGTACGAGAGCGAGTAGACCTTGTTCACCGCGCCGTTCGAGAGCTGCACGGCGAGCATGTTGCCGGTGCCCAGCACGTTGGTCTGCGAGACCGACGCCTGCACCATCAGCTTCTCCGCCGCGGAGTAGCCGAGGCCGAAGTTGAGCGAGCCGGTGTTCTTCTCGGTCACCGTCACGTTCACGTCCACTTCGTCGGATGTGCCGGGCACGGCCGGGGTCTCGATGTTGATGTCCGAGAAGTAGCCGGTGCGCTGCAAGCGCTCCTTCGAGCGCGCGATCTTCTCGAGCGAGTACCACGAGCCCTCGAGCTGGCGCAGCTCGCGGCGGACGACCTCGTCCTGGGTCTTGTCGTTGCCGAAGATGTTCACGCGCCGCACGTACACGCGCCGGCCGGGATCGACGTAGAAGGTGAAGCCGGCGATGCGCTTGTCGCGGTCGAGCTCCGGGACCGGGTTCACGTTCGCGAACGAGTAGCCCTCGTTGCCGAGGCGGTCGCTGATCGCCTTGGTGCCGTTCACCACCAGCTCGCGCGAGAACACGTCGCCCGGGTGGATCGGCACGAGCTTGCGCAGCTCCGGCTCCGGCACGATGAGGTCGCCGCTGAACTTGATGTCGCCCACGCGGTAGACCGGGCCCTCGGTGATCGCGATGGTGATGTAGATCTTCTCGCGGTCGGGCGTGATCGACACCTGGGTCGAGTCGATGTTGAACTCGAGGAAGCCGCGGTTCAGGTAGAACGAGCGCAGGCTCTCGAGGTCCGCGGTGAGCTGCTGCTTCGAGTACTGGTCGTTCTTCGTGAACCAGGTGAACCACCCGGGGGTGGTGAGCTTAATCTGGCGCAGAAGCTCCTTCTCGGTGAAGGCGTGCGCGCCGATGATGTTGATGTCGGCGATCTTGGTGACCTCGCCCTCGGTGATGTCGAAGCGCAGGGCCACGCGGTTCCTCTCGAGCGGGGTCACCGTGGTGCGCACCACCGCGCCGTAGTAGCCGCGGCTCGTGTACTGGCGCTTGAGCTCCTTCTCGGCGCGGTCGAGCAGCGACTTGTCGTAGATCTTCGACTCGGCGATGCCCGCCTGCTTGAGGCCGTCCTTGAGGTTGTCCTTGGTGAATTCCTTCGCGCCCTCGATGTCGATCGAGGCGATCGCCGGCCGCTCGTGCACCGAGACGACCAGTACGTCGCCGTCGGCCTCGAGACGCACGTCGGAGTAGAAGCCGGTCGCGTAGAGCGCCTTGATCGCGGCGGCCGCCTTGTCGTCGTCGATCGTCTCGCCCACCTTCACCGGCAGGTACGTGAACACCGTGCCCGGCTCGGTGCGCTGCACCCCTTCGACACGGATGTCGCGGATCACGAACGGCTGGATGGCAAAGGCAGGGAGGGCTGTTGCCAGCGCGGTGGCGAGCGCCAGGCGCAGCAGGGTCCGTGAACGCTTCAAGGGTCAGCCGGTGAAGAGGCGATTGATGTCGTTGTAGAAGGCGAAGACCGTGAGTCCGAGAAGGAGCGCCAGGCCGAAACGCTGGCCGATCTCCATCGCACGCTCCGAGACCGGACTGCCCTTCACGATTTCGGCGAAATAATACACCAGGTGTCCCCCATCCAATAGCGGAATGGGAAGCAGGTTGAGCACGCCGAGGCTCACGCTCACGAGGGCCAGGAAGCCGAGGTAGCTCACCCAGCCGAGTTGCGCCGATTGGCCGGCGTAATCGGCGATCGTGATCGGGCCGGACAGGTTCTTCCACGACACCTGGCCGATCGCCATGCGCGCGAGCATCTTCAGGCTGAAGGTCGAGAGGTCGTAGACCTTGTGCAGCGCCTTGCCCACCGCGGTGAGCGGGCCGTAGCGCACGGTCGTGGTCATGCGTTCGTACTCGCGCTTGAGCTCCGGCGGCGCTTCCACGCCCAGGCGGCCGATGTGCGCATCACCCTGCTGCACGCTGTCGGGGATCGCGCGCCGCTCGAGGCGCTGTCCGCCGCGCTCGACGGCAAGCGCGAGCGGCTTGCCCGCGCTCGACGAGACGACGGCGGTGAAGTCGAACCACGTCGCGACGGGCTTGCCGTCGACGGCGAGCACCACGTCGCCGGGCTCGAGCCCGGCGCGCTGCGCGGCACTGCCCGGCATCACGCGCCCGAGGCGCGCCGCGACGTGCGGACGGAAGGGGCGCAGGCCCAGCTTGGAGAGGAAATCCTCGTCGAGGTCGTCCTTGGTGAGGCCCGAGAGGTCGAGCGTGCGCGTGATCGTGCCGCCGGCCGCGGTCTGCACCTCGACCGCAGTGGCCTCGCGCTTCACCGCCTCCTTGAGCAGCAGCCAGCGCACATCGCTCCACGTGTGCACGCCCTCGCCCGCGATGGCGCGCAGCGTGTCCCCGTTCGCGAGGCCCGCGACCGCGGCGGGCGTGCCGGACGGCGGATCGCCGACCACCGGCTTCACGCCCGGCAGGCCGGTGATGAAGAGCACCCAGTAGATGAGGACGGCGAGCAGGAGGTTCGAGACGGGCCCCGCGAGCACCACGAACATGCGCGCGGCCACGCCCTTGTTGTTGAAGG
Source organism: uncultured Burkholderiales bacterium (assembly GCA_964403515.1). Classification (GTDB taxonomy): domain Bacteria; phylum Pseudomonadota; class Gammaproteobacteria; order Burkholderiales; family Usitatibacteraceae; genus Usitatibacter. The sequence continues at coordinate 34,639 of CAYOGL010000016.1, forward strand.
CACGGCTGCGCTCGTTCGCCGCGACCGGCCCCTCGCGCTCGTCGAGCATCTTCACGTAGCCGCCCAGGGGCACCGAGGCGATCACCCATTCGGTCTGATCCGGCCCCCGGCGGCGCAGCCAGAGCGGCCGGCCGAAGCCCACGCTGAAGCGCAGGATCTTCACGCCCATGCGGCGCGCGGCGAGGTAGTGGCCGAGCTCGTGGATCACGACGAGCACGCCGACGGTGACGAGGAAGGAGACGAGCGTGACGAGGAGGTTCATGGTTCCCGGACGATGGATGGGCGCGGCGCCGGCCTCATGCCGGATGCGCGGCGCGCCGGGCGACGAGGTCCGCGGCGAGCGCGCGCGCCCCGGCATCCACAGCATAAACCTGCTCGAGGGAGGCGAGCGGCTCGGCGGGCAGCGCCTCGAGCACCCCCTCGATCACCGTGGCGATCGACGTGAACGGCAGGCGGCGGGCGAGAAACGATTCGACCGCGATCTCGTTGGCGGCGTTCAGCGCCGCGGGCGCGGTGCCTCCGAGCCGGATCGCCTCGGCGGCCAGGCGCAGGCACGGGAAGCGCTGCGGGTCGGCGCGCTCGAACTCGAGCTTGCCCAGCCTGGCGAAATCGAGCGGGCCCACGCCCGAGGCGATGCGCTCCGGCCACGCGAGCCCGCAGGCGATCGGCGTGCGCATGTCGGGCGCGCCGAGCTGCGCGATCACCGAGCCGTCGCGGTATTCCACCATCGAGTGGATCACGCTCTGCGGATGGACGATCACCTCGATCGCCGCGAGCGGCGCGCCGAAGAGCCAGTGCGCCTCGATCACCTCGAGGCCCTTGTTCATCATGGTGGCCGAATCGACCGAGATCTTGCGGCCCATCACCCAGTTCGGATGGGCGCATGCCTGCGCGGGCGTCACGCTCGGAAGGCGCTCGACGGGCGTGGTGCGGAAAGGGCCGCCCGAGGCGGTGAGCACGATGCGGCGCGCGCCCGAGCGCTCGAACTCGCCCGCGCGCCCGCAGACGAAGTCGCGCGGCAGCGACTGGAAGACCGCCGAATGCTCGCTGTCGATGGGCAGCAGCGTACCGCCGCCCTCCGCCGCCGCCGCCATGAAGAGCGGCCCCGACATGACGAGCGCCTCCTTGTTCGCGAGGAGCACGGTGCGCCCCGCGCGCGCCGCGGCGATCGTGGCGGGCAACCCGGCTGCGCCGACGATGGCGGCCATCACGGTGTCCACCTCGGGCGCGGCGGCGATCTCGACCAGCGCGGCCGGCCCTTGCCGCACCCGCGTGGGCAGCCCGTTGCGCCGCACGCCGGCGTCGAGTCGATCGGCGGCATCCGCGTCGGCCATCACGGCATGCAGCGGGCGGTGCGCGATGCACTGCTCGAGCAGCACCGCGTCGTTGCGTCCGGCCGCGAGCGCCGTCACCTCGTAGCGGTCGCGATGGCGCGCCACGACGTCGAGCGTGCTCGCGCCGATCGAGCCCGTCGAACCGAGGATCGCGAGGCGCTTCACGCCCCGCCCCCCGCGAGCATCACGAGCAGCGCCGCCACCGGCAGCGAAGAGGTGAGCGCGTCGATGCGATCGAGCACGCCGCCATGCCCGGGGAGGAGGGCGCTCGAATCCTTGAGCCCCGCGCCGCGCTTCATCCACGACTCGAAGAGGTCGCCCACGATGCCGAGCACGCCGAGGGCGAGCATCGCCACGAGGGCCAGCAACACCGGCGCGTCGGACAGCGCGCCGGCGAGCGGCAGAAATTGCGCGCGGGCGACCAGCCAGACGATGACCGCGTACACCGCCACGCCGCCGAGCGCGCCGAAGGCGCCTTCCCAGGTCTTGCCCGGGCTCACGGCGGGCGCGAGCTTGTGGCGCCCAAAGCGCCGGCCCACGAAGTAGGCCGCGATGTCGGCCACCCAGATGAGCGCGGCCGCGGCAAGCAGCGTCCACGGACCCGCATCGCGCAGCGCGATGGCGGCCATCCACAACGGCCAGATGACGATCCAGCCCGCCACCGCGCGTGCGACCGGCCCGGGGCGCCACGCGCGTGCGAGCCACAACGGCGCGACCACGACCCAGAAGGCGGCGGCGAGCGCGAACACCGCGTACTGCGCCTGGACCCAGCGGCCCGGCGCCGCGGTCAGGTCCGCGTACAGGAGGGCCGCGCCGGCGACCGCCGAGAGCGCGAGATAGATGCGCTCGCCACCGCGCGTGAGCGCGCAGAAGCGCGACCATTCCCAGGAGCACACGAGCGCCACGGCGAGCATGAAGACCGACCACACGGCACGCGAGCCGAGGAACACGAGCGCGACCAGGACGAGGATTGCGACGACCGCGGTGACGACGCGCGTGAGGAGCATCGCGCCCGAACCGGTCTCAGCCGGCCTGCGTGATGGGTTGGCCCTGCGCGAGCTGCTCGCTGGTGCGGCCGAAGCGCCGCTCGCGCAGCCGGTACGAGGCGAACGCCTCTTCCAACGCGGCGGCGCCGAAGTCGGGCCAGAGCGCGTCGGTGAAGTAGAGCTCGGTGTACGCGAGCTGCCACAGCAGGAAGTTCGAGACGCGCTGCTCGCCGCCGGTGCGGATGAAGAGGTCCGGCTCCGGCGCGTAGCTCATGGAGAGGTAGCGCGCGAGGCGCTCCTCGGTGATCGGCGCGGCCGGGTCCTCGGCGCGGCAGCGGTTGGCCGCCTGCAGCATGTCCCAGCGCCCGCCGTAGTTGGCCGCGATGGTGAGCGTCAGACGGCGGTTGTCGGCGGTGAGCGCCTCGCCGCGGCGGATGTGCTCGACGATGCGCGGCTCGAACGGCGACAGATCGCCGACCACCTTGAAGCGGATCTTGTTCGCGTGCAGCTTGCTCACCTCCTGCTCGAGGGCGCGCAGGAACAGCTGCATCAGCAGCGACACCTCCTCGGGCGGCCGGCGCCAGTTCTCGCTCGAGAACGCGAACAGCGTCAGGTACTCGACGCCGCGCTCGATGCAGGCCTTCACCACCTCGCGCACCGCCTCCACACCCTTGCGGTGGCCGGCGATGCGCGGCAGGTAGCGACGCTTCGCCCAGCGGCCGTTGCCGTCCATGATGATCGCGACGTGGCGCGGGACGATGCCGGTCTCGGGGATGATCTGCGTCGAGCTATCGAATTCGGACATTTTTCCTGGAGCGGTTCCGCCGGAGGCTGGCCTTCGCCATCACACCGACATGACGTCCTTTTCCTTCTCGGCGACCAGCTTGTCGATGTCGGCGATGGCCTTGTCGGTCATCTTCTGGATCTCGTCCTGCGCCCGCTTCTCCTGGTCCTCGCTCGCCTCGCCCTTCTTGAGCAGGTCCTTCAGGTGCGTGATGGCGTCGCGGCGGATGTTGCGCACCGCCACCTTCGCGTTCTCGCCCTCGTGCTTCACGATCTTGGTGAGCTCGCGCCGGCGCTCCTCGGTGAGGGCCGGCATCGGCACGCGGATCACGTCGCCCGAAGTGGCCGGGTTCACGCCGAGGTCGGAATCGCGGATCGCCTTCTCGACCGTCTGCACCATCTTCTTGTCGAAGGGCTGGATCGAGATGGTGCGGGCGTCGGCGAGCGTCACGTTGGCGACCTGGTTGATCGGCACGTCCGAGCCGTAATAGCTCACGCGCAGGTGGTCGATGAGGCCCGTGTGCGCGCGCCCGGTGCGGATCTTCGCCAGGTCGTGCTTGAGCGTCTCGATCGACTTGGCCATCTTGTCGGTCGCCTGCTTGCGGATGTCCGCCATGTTCATTGCCGGGCCCCCTTGTCAGTTATGGACGAGTGTACCCTCGTCCTCGCCCATCACCACCCGCTTCAACGCGCCGACCTTGAAGATCGAAAACACGTTGATGGGCAGCTTCTGGTCGCGGCACAAGGCGAGCGCGGTCGCGTCCATCACCTTGAGGTTCTTCACGAACGCCTCGTCGAAGGTGATCTTGTGGTAGCGCGTGGCGCTCTTGTCCTTGAGCGGATCGGCGGTGTAGACGCCGTCCACCTTGGTCGCCTTGAGCACGATGCTCGCCTCCATCTCGCGCCCGCGCAGGGCGGCCGCGGTGTCCGTGGTGAAGAACGGGTTGCCGGTGCCGGCGGCGAAGATGACGATCTTGCCTTCCTCGAGGTAGCGGATCGCCTTGCCGCGGATGTACGGCTCGCACACCGGCTCGATGTTCAGCGCCGATTGCACGCGCGCGACCAGCCCCGCGCGGTTCATCGCGTCCTGCAGCGCGAGCGCGTTGATGACGGTCGCCAGCATGCCCATGTAGTCGGCGGTCGCGCGGTCCATTCCCGCCGCTCCCTGGGAGACGCCGCGGAAGATGTTGCCGCCGCCGATCACGACGCCGACCTGCACGCCGAGTCCCGAGACTTCCTTCACCTCGCCCACGATGCGGTCGACGGTCTCGCGGTTGATGCCGAAGCTGTCGTTACCCATCAGGGCCTCCCCCGAGAGCTTGAGGAGGATGCGCGGATAGGCGGGTGCCGCGGGGGGGTTCGGGTCGCTCATGTTTCCGTCGCCCGCACGCGGCCCGCCGCGTGACGGGCCGGTGCCGACGGTTTCCTAGGCTGCGTTCTTGGTCATCGCGGCCACTTCCGCCGCGAAGTCGTTCTGCTTCTTCTCGATGCCCGCGCCGACCACCAGGAAGCGGTAGCCGCGCACCTTCGTCTTCTTCGCCGCGAGCACCTTCTCGACCGTCTGCTTGTCGTCCTTCACGAACGGCTGGCCGAGGAGCGTGATCTCGCCGAGGAACTTGTTCACGCCGCCCTCGACCATCTTCGCGACGATCTCCGGGGGCTTGCCCGATTCCTTCGCGCGCGCCTCGAGGATCGAGCGCTCCTGCGCCACGACGTCGGCGGCCACCTGGTCCTTCGAGAGGAACTGCGGCTTGGCGAACGCGATGTGCATCGCGATGTCCTTCGCCGTCGCGTCGTCGCCCTCGTACTCGACGGTCACGCCGATCTTCACGCCGTGCACGTACTGCGCGAGCTTCGCGTCCGTCTGGATGCGCTCGAAGCGGCGCACCGCGATGTTCTCGCCGATCTTCTGCACCAGCTTCTGGCGCGTGGCCTCGACCGTCTCGCCGCCGATCTTCAGGTCGGACAGCGCCGCCACATCGCGCGGGCTGTGGTTCGCCACCAGCTCGGCGAGCGCGCGCGCGAAGCTCGCGAAGTCCGGGTTCTTCGCCACGAAGTCGGTTTCGCAGTTCACCTCGACCATCGCGCCGAGCTTCGCGTCGGGCGCGAGGTAGGCGCCGATCGCCCCTTCCGCGGCCACGCGCGAGGCGGCCTTGCTCGCCTTCGCGCCGCTCTTGATGCGCAGCAGCTCCTCCGCCTTCTTGAGGTCGCCGCCGGATTCCGCGAGGGCCTTCTTGCACTCCATCATGCCGAGCCCGGTGAGCTCGCGCAGTTCCTTCACCATGCCTGCGGTGATTTCAGCCATCTGCCGATTCTCCTAGGGCGGCGGCCCCATGTAGGCCGCCTCGCCCGAAATTCCAACTAGCCCTGAATGCGTTCAGTACGAAAAAGGGGCCATGAAGCGCCCCTTTTCGCGCCGGGTCGTGGCGAGCTCACTGCTTCCCGGATTCCTCGACCTCGACGAACTCCTCGCTCGGCTGCGCGACCATCTCGCTGATGGTCTGGCTGCGGCCCTCGAGGATCGCGTCGGCCACGCCGCGGGCATAGAGCCGGATCGCGCGCGTGGAGTCGTCGTTGCCCGGGATGACGTAATCGATCCCGTCGAGCGAGTTGTTCGTGTCCACCACGCCGACGATCGGGATGCCGAGCGTGCGCGCCTCGGTGACCGCGATCTTGTGGAAGCCCACGTCGATCACGAAGAGCGCGTCGGGGATGCCGCCGAGCTCCTTGATGCCGCCCAGCGACCGCTCGAGCTTCTCGCGCTCGCGGTTGAAGTGCAGCTGCTCCTTCTTCGAGAGACGCTCGATCGAGCCGTCCTGGACCATCTGGTCCATCTCCTTGAGGCGCTTGATCGACTGCTTGACCGTCTTGAAGTTCGTCAGCATGCCGCCCAGCCAGCGGTAGTCGACGTAGGGGGCGCCGGCGCGCTGGGCCTCTTCCTTGACGATGTCGCGGGCCTGGCGCTTCGTGCCCACGAAGAGGATCGTTCCCTTGTTCGCGGCCAGCTGGCGCACGAACTTGAGCGCTTCCTGGTACATCGGAAGCGACTTCTCGAGATTGATGATGTGGATCTTGTTGCGGGACCCGAAGATGAACGGCGCCATCTTGGGGTTCCAGTAGCGCGTCTGGTGGCCGAAGTGAACGCCGGCCTCCAGCATCTGGCGCATGGTGACGGACATGGAAACTCCTGTGTCGGTTAAGGTTGGCCTCCCCCACCAGTAAGCCGAGTCGCGGACGCCTTCGGGGCGATGCGGACAACGGCCACCTTAGCCATGGGCGGGGTGTGGATTGGTTCCCGCAGGGCCGCGGCGGCGGGGCCGCACGGCGCGCGGGGAACAACGCATTATAGCTGGAAAAGACCCTCTATTTCAATCATTTCGCGGCGGCCGGAACCGGCGGGCCGGGGGCGCGCCTAACGGTATAATCGAGCCATGGAAGGTCACCTGCGCAACGTGGGCTTCAACGTGAAGACGCCCGACGAGATCGAGGGCATGCGGACGGCTGGGCGCCTGGCCGCCGAGTTGCTCGACTACATCACGCCGTTCGTAAAGCCCGGCGTGTCCACCGGCTATCTCGACCACCTCTGCCACGACTACATGACGCGCGTGCAGGGCGTGGTCCCCGCGCCGCTCAACTACGCCCCGCCCGGCCACCGGCCCTATCCGAAGTCGATCTGCACCTCGGTGAACCACCAGGTCTGCCACGGCGTGCCCGGCGACAAGACGCTGCGCCACGGCGACATCGTGAACATCGACGTCACGGTCATCAAGGACGGCTGGCACGGCGACTCGAGCCGCATGTTCTACGCCGGCGAGCCCTCGGTGCAGGCGCGCCGCCTGTGCGAGGTGACCTACGAGTGCATGTGGAAGGGCATCGCGCAGGTGCGGCCCGGCGCGACGCTCGGCGACATCGGCTCGGCCGTGCAGCGCCACGCCGAGAGCCACGGCTTCAGCGTGGTGCGCGAGTTCTGCGGCCACGGCATCGGCAAGCGCTTCCACGAGGAGCCGCAGATCCTGCACTACGGCCGCCCCGGCCAGGGCCCGAAGCTGGTCGAGGGCATGACCTTCACGGTCGAGCCCATGATCAACGCGGGGCGGCGCGACATCCGCCAGCTCGCCGACGGCTGGACCATCGTCACGGCCGACCACTCGCTCTCCGCGCAGTGGGAGCACACCGTGCTCGTGACCGCGGACGGCTACGAGATCCTCACGGTCTCCGACGGCACGCCGGCCGCGCCTCCCTTCATCGCGCGCAAGGCGCACCAGCCGGTCACCTGAGGCGCTTCGCCTCATGGCGGCAAGCCGTCGCGATCCCGACACGGCTGCTTAATCGCGTGGCCGCTCGTCCCGGCGCGACCCGTTAACGCTACATCCGTAGTTTTGCGTTCCGGACCGCTCGCCACTAGAGTGCGAGCAGCCGTAGGCCCTCACCCATTCGACCAAGGGAGGTTCGAACGTGAAACGCATGCTTGCCTGGCTCGCCGCCATCACCGTCACGACGCTCTCGTTCGCCGCCTGCGCGGCGACCCCGTACGGCACGACCGCCGAGGCGGAGGCGCTGGTGAAGAAGGCGGTCGCCTACTACCAGAAGAACGGTCGCGACAAGGCGATCGAGGAGTTCCGCAAGTCGCCCGGCCCGTTCGTGGACCGCGACCTGTACGTGACCGTCTACGACATGAAGGGCGACGCGCTCGCGCACATCAACCCGAAGATGGTCGGGCGCAACATGATGGACCTGCGCGACACCGACGGCACCTACATCATCCGCGACCGCACCGCCGCCGCGCAGAAGGCCGACAGCGGCTGGCAGGACATCAAGTTCTACAACCCGGTCACGAAGAAGGTCGAGCCCAAGCGCGTCTTCTGGCACAAGTACGACAACCTCATCTTCGCCGCCGGCGCGTACAAGCCGCAGTGAGGGTCGGCGGCGGGGCGGGCGGCCTTGACCGGCCGCCCTCCTCGCGCCGCGCCGTCTTAAGCTGCCTACGCCCGTAATTTTGCGCCGCGCCACGGGCGGATCTAGACTGCACTGCGCAGGAGAAGCGATCCCGTCGAAAACCAAGAAAAGGAGGGCCCTGGTGAAACGTCTGCTCGCATTCGTCGCCGCCTTCTCGGTGGCGTTCTTCGCGCTCGGTGCCCACGCGCAGCCGAGCTACGGCACGACGGCGGAAGCCGAGGCGATGGTGAAGAAGGCGGTCGCGTTCTACAGGAAGAACGGCCGCGACAAGGCGATCGAGGAGTTCCGCAAGTCGCCGGGTCCGTTCGTCGACCGCGACCTGTACGTCACCGTCTACGACCTGCAGGGCAACGCGCTCGCGCACATCAACCCGAAGATGGTCGGCAAGAACATGATGGACCTGCGCGACGGCACCGGGAAATACCACATCCGCGAGCGCATGCAGGCCGCGCAGAAGGCCGACAGCGGCTGGCAGGACTTCACGTTCTTCAATCCGCAGACCAAGAAGATCGAGCCCAAGCGCATGTACTGGGAGAAGTACGACAACCTGGTCTTCGCCTGCGGCGCCTACAAGCCGCAGTAGCGCGGCGCCGATCCGCTGCGGTGCGGCCCGCGGCACGCCGGGCCCGCTCGCCTTTGCCGCCATCGCGCTCGCGGCCGCATCGAACGCGGCCGCGCCGCACGCTCCCCGCGCCGCGCTATAGTCGGCGCATGAGCCAGACGCCCCCGCAAGCCGCTAGCACCGGTTCCTTCGTCGTCCCCGGCAGCCGCGCCTGGATCCGCGCGCGCTGCGAGGAGCTGAAGGCGCGCTACTTCCGCCGACCGGAGCCCCAGCGGGCGCTGGCCGCGCACGCCGCCTGCGTCGACGAGCTGCTGCAACGGCTGTGGACACAGTACGTGAACGACCCCGCGCTCGCGCTCGTCGCGGTGGGAGGCTACGGCCGCGGCGCGCTCTTTCCCTATTCGGACGTCGACGTTCTCGTGCTGCTGCCCGACGGGCGGTCGGCGGACGCGACGGTCGAGGCGTTCATCGGCGCGCTGTGGGACAGCGGACTGGAGCCGGGCCACAGCGTGCGCACGGTGTCCGAGTGCGTCCAGGAAGCGGCCAACGACATCACCGTGGACACGAGCCTGCTCGAGGCGCGCCACGTCGCCGGCGATGCCGACCTGCTCGCCACGCTCGAGCGGCGCCTGCGCGGGCAGCGCGACGTGCGCGCCTTCTTCGAGGCGAAGTTCCGCGAGCAGAAGCTGCGCCACGAGCGCTACCAGGAGGCGGCGTACAACCTCGAGCCGAACATCAAGGAAAGCCCGGGCGGACTGCGCGACCTGCAGATGGTGCTCTGGCTCGCGCGCGCCGCGGGGTTCGGCACGTCGTGGAAGGAGCTCGCGGAGCAGGGTCTCATCACCGGGCACGAGGCGGCGGCGATCGCGGCCGACGAGCGCGTGCTCCAGGACCTGCGCATCCGCCTGCACCACCTCGCCAAGCGCCGCGAGGACCGGCTCGTGTTCGATCACCAGATCCAGATCGCCGGGCAGCTGAAGCTCGCGGGACGCGGCGCGATGGCGCCTTCCGACCTGCTGATGCGCCGCTACTACCTCGCGGCCAAGGCGATCTGGCGCTACAACCAGATCCTGCTCGCGAACCTCTTCGATCGCATCACGCCCGACGACGAGCGCGTCGTCACCGTCCTCGACGACGACTTCCAGGTGGTGAACGTGAACCTGGAGATCCGCGACGAGCACGCGTTCGAGAAGCGCCCGGGGCTCATGCTCGAGGCGTTCCGCCGCCTGCAGGACCATCGCCACATCGCCGGCCTCGGCCCGACCACGCTGCGGGCGTTGTCGCGCGCGCTGCCGCGCATCAACCAGTCCTTCCGCGACAACCGCGAAAACCGCAGGCGCTTCATGGACATCATCCGCGCCGACCGCCTCACGTGGACGCTGCGGCGCATGAGCCGCTACGGCGTGCTCGGCCGCTACGTGCCGGCGTTCGGACGCATCGTCGGGCAGATGCAGCACGACCTCTTCCACGTGTACACCGTGGACGAGCACATCCTCATGGTGATCCGCAACCTGCGCCGCTTCCGGATCCCGCGCTTCGACCACGAGTACCCGTTCTGCTCGCAGCTCATGCAGGAGTTCGACCGCGTCGAGGTGCTCTACCTCGCCGCGCTGTTCCACGACATCGCCAAGGGACGCGGCGGCGATCACTCGGAGCTGGGCTCCAAGGACGCGCTGCGCTTCTGCAAGGCGCACGGCATGGTCCCGGGTGACGCGGAGCTCGTCGCCTGGCTGGTCGAGCACCACCTCGCGATGTCGTCCACGGCGCAGAAGCAGGACATCAACGATCCGGACGTGATCTCGGCCTTCGCGAGCCTGGTGCGCGACGAGCGCACGCTCACGGCGCTCTACATCCTCACGGTCGCCGACGTGCGCGGCACGAGCCCGAGCGTGTGGAACGCGTGGAAAGGCAAGCTGCTCGAGGACCTCTTCCGCGTGACGCGGCGCGTGCTGCGCGGCGAGACCGACTACGCCTCGTCGTGGGTCGAGGGGAAGAAGGAGGAGGCGCTGCGCATCTTCCGCCAGTACGTGCCCGCGCCCGGCAAGCACGAGGCGTTGTGGAAGAACCTTGACATGCACTACTTCCAGCGCTTCGAGGCGGCCGAGATCGGCTGGCACACGCGCACCCTCTGGTCGCGGGTGGCGCCCGACAGGCCGATCATCCGCGTGCGCCTTTCGCCGATCGGCGAGGGGTTGCAGGTGCTGGTCTACGCGCACGACCAGCCGGGTCTCTTCGCGCGCATCACCAGCTTCTTCGAGCGCATGAACTTCGACGTCGCGGCGGCCAAGATCTACACGACGCAGCACGGCTACGCGCTCGACAGCTTCCAGGTCCTGTTCCGCTCGCGCGGCACGGGCGAGCACTATCGCGACCTCATCCAGAAGATCGAGACCGGGCTGGCGCAGCGCCTCGCGCCCGACTCGCCGCTCGAGCCGGCGCCGTCCGGGCGCGTGTCGCGCTGGGTGAAGCACTTCCCCATCGAGCCGAAGATCGACATCGCGCCCGATCGCAGCGCGGGCCGCTGGCTCGTGTCGATGAGCTGCGCCGACCGGCCGGGGCTGCTGTCGGCCGTCTCGCGCGTGCTCCTCAAGCACGGGCTCAACCTCGTCGATGCCCGCGTGGCCACCCTCGGCCAGCGTGCGGAGGACACCTTCGTCGTGAATGGCGCGGCGCTCGAGCAGCCGCCCGGACGCGAGGCGATCGCCGAGGACCTGCGCGGGACCTGCGCTTCTTAGCGTTCTTGAATCTTCGGGCGAGGCGGCCTTGGGCCGCCGCCCTAAAGGGGCGCGGGCTTGTGGTCGTTCAGCAGGATCCAGCCGCGGACGACGCGGTAGAGGTACCACAGGAAGAGGATCGTCCACGGCAGCCACCACAGCAGAAAGACGAAGAGGACCGGGGTGAGGATCGCCGCGACCACGATCCACACCAGCCCGAACCAGAACGTGCGCGACAGCCACGAGTAGTGCGAGTCGACCCAGGTGCCGCGCACGCGATCGCGTGTGGCCATGCCCACGAAGATGGCGATCACCGCGAGCAGCCAGGCGGTGAACGGCGCGAGCAGGTGCAGGAGGTAGAGCACCTGCGCGGTCCCGGTATCCGGCACGCGGCCGGTCGAGTCGATCTCACTCATCCTGGAGGTCCTGTCCGGGGAAGAGCTCCTCGATGAAGCCGAGGGAGCCGAGGTTGGTCATGCGCTGCGGGTAGAGGATGCCGTCGAGGTGGTCGCACTCGTGCTGCACGACGCGCGCATGGAAGCCGCTCGCCTCGCGCTCGATCGGGTTGCCCTCCGCGTCGAAGCCGCTGTAGCGCAGGCGCGTGTAGCGCGGCACGAGGCCCCGCAGCCCGGGCACGGACAGGCACCCTTCCCAGTCCTCCTCGACGTCGCGGGTGAGCATCACGATCTTCGGGTTCACGAGCACGGTGAACGGCACCTCCTCCGCGTCCGGATAGCGCGGGTTCTTCCCGACCCCGAAGATCACGATGCGCTCGCTCACGCCGATCTGCGGCGCGGCCAGTCCCGCCCCGTTCTTCGCGGCCATGGTGTCCTTCATGTCCTGCACCAGCTCGCGCAGCTCCGGCGTCGCGAACTTCTCCACCGGCTTCGCGCGCTGGCGCAGCACCGGGTGGCCCATCCTCAACACCTCACGCGTCGCCATGTCGCTCCACCAGTTTCGCCAGGATCATGCGCACCTTGGCCATGCTCTCCTCGATCACCGGCCCGATGTCCTTCAGCGGGATCGCGCGCGCGCTCGCGCCGCGTCCCGCCGCCGCGTTCACCACCACGGCGAGCGCCGCGTACTCGAGGCCGATCTCGCGCGCGAGCGCGGCCTCCGGCATGCCCGTCATGCCGACCATCGTAGCGCCGTCGCGCTCGAGGCGGTCGATCTCCGCCTTGGTCTCGAGCCGCGGCCCCTGCACCGCCGCATACGTGCCGCCGTCGACCACGGGCAGGTCCACGGCGCAGGCGGCCTCGATCGCGAGGCGCCGCAACGGCTCGGAGTACGGGTACGTGAAATCGATGTGCGTCACCGGCTGCTCGGCGCCCTCGAAGTACGTCGAGGGCCGGCCCCACGTGTAGTCGATGATCTGGTCGGGCACCGCGATCGTGCCGGCGGTGAGCGCAGGGGCGATGCCGCCGACGGTGCACACGGACATGACGCGCGTGGCGCCTTTCGTCTGCAATGCCCAGAGGTTCGCGCGGTAGTTGATCTCGTGCGGCGCGAGGGTGTGGGCGTACCCGTGGCGCGCGAGGAAGACCACCTGCGCATTGCCGATGTGCCCCCACGTGAGCGGGCCCGACGGCTCGCCGTAGGGCGTGCGCACGATCTCGCGGTGGGTGATCTCGAGGTTGGCGAGGCGCGTGAGTCCGCTGCCTCCGATGATGGCGATCATTTAGTAGGAGAGTGGCAAAAGGCAGGGAACGCAGATGAACGCAGAAAAACCGAACGCAGATGAACGCAGAAAAGAGTTAGAAGGGTGGGCCTGCGCAAGACGCTCTCATCTGCGCAAATAGGGCCATCGAACACAACCTGCTCTTGCCTTTCTGCGTTCATCTGCGCTAAATCTGCGTTCATCTGCGTTCCTGCTTCAGTCTTTCAAGGCGTAGATGGCGGGCAGGTTGCGCCAGAGGCCGTAGGCGTCCATGCCGAAACCGAAGACGTAACGGTTGGGAACGGTGACGCCGACGAAATCCGCATGGGCCGGCTTCGCGTGCCCGAGGTCCTTGTCGGCGAAGACCGCGCTGTAGACGTGCCTGGCGCCCATCTCGAGCAGCTTCGCGCGGATGGCGGCGAGCGTGATGCCCTCGTCGAGGATGTCGTCGACCACGAGCACGGTGCGCTCGCGCACGTTGTCGCGCGGGGCCAGCCGCCAGGCGATCTCGCGCCCCTGCGTGCTGTTGTTGTAGCGCGTGACCTCGATCGCGCCGAACTCGAGGGGAAAGCCGAGCAGGGGCAGCAGCCGGCCCGTGAACACGGCCGCCCCGCCCATCACCGACAGCACCACCGGGAACTCGTCCTTGAGGCGGGCGGTGATCTCGCCGGCCATCCGGGTGACGGCGCCGTTCACCTCCTCGGCGGGAAACAGCAGGTCCGCCTCGTCGAGCAGGCGTTGGGCGTCGCGCCGGTTCACGCCGCTTTCACGCCGACCGCCTCGGCGATGGTGCCGGTGATGAACTCGCGGAACGGCGCCGAGAGCTCCGGGTGCTTCAACGCGTAGCTCACGGTCGCCTCGAGGTAGCCGAGCTTGGAGCCGCAATCGTAGCGGCGTCCCTCGAACTGGTAGGCGAAGACCGCCTCCTCGCGCAGCAGGCGCCCGATCGCGTCGGTGAGCTGGATCTCGCGCCCGGCGCCGGGGCGCACGTTCTCGAGGTGGTGGAAGATGCGCGGGCTGAGGATGTAGCGGCCCACGACACCGAGCGTGGACGGCGCGTCCTCGGGCTTCGGCTTCTCGACGATGGCCGTGACGCGGCAGAGCGCCTCGGTCATGCGGTCGGCCGACACGATGCCGTAGGAGGCGGTTTCTTCGCGCGGTACGCTCTGCACGGCCACGACGCTGCCGCCGTGCTTGGCGTGCACCTGCGCCATCTGCTTCATGACCGGCGTCGAGGCGTCGATCAGGTCGTCGGCGAGGATGACCGCGAACGGCTGCTCGCCGATCAGGCGCTTGGCGCACAGCACCGCGTGGCCGAGCCCGAGCGCCTCGGCCTGGCGCACGTAGGTGCAGGTCACGCCCTCGGGCAGCAGGCCGCGCACCTCGCGCAGCAGCTTGTTCTTGCCATGGGCCTGCAGCTCCGCCTCGAGCTCGTAGGCCTTGTCGAAGTGGTCCTCGATCGCGCGCTTGTTGCGGCCCGTGATGAAGATGAGGTCGGTGATGCCCGCGGCGACCGCCTCCTCCGCGGCGTACTGGATGAGGGGCTTGTCGACGATCGGCAGCATCTCCTTGGGAGAGGCCTTCGTCGCGGGAAGGAAGCGGGTCCCGAGGCCCGCAACGGGAAAGACCGCCTTGGTGATCTTCTGCATCGTCATTTGTGCGCGCGTGCGCCGAGGAGCCCGAGGAACCCTTCTTCGTCCAGCACCGGGACGCCGAGTTCCTGCGCGCGGTCGAGCTTGGAGCCCGGATCCGCCCCCGCGACCACGTAGTCGGTCTTCTTCGACACCGATCCCGTCACCTTTCCGCCCAACGCCTCGATCCTTTCCCTGGCCTCGTCGCGCGTGAGCGCGGCGAGCGTGCCCGTGAGGACGACGATCTTACCCGCAAAGGGGCCGGCGGCCGCGCGCCGCACCGGAGCGCCCTCTTCCCAGCGCACGCCCGCGGCGCGCAGCTGCTCGATCACCTCGCGGTTGTGGCGCTCCCGGAAGAACGTGGCGATCGATTCGGCCACCACCGGCCCGATGTCCGGCGCTTCCTGCAGCGCCTCGACGTCCGCGTCCATCACCGCATCGAGGTTGCCGAAATGCGTGGCGAGGTCCTTCGCGGTCACCTCCCCCACGTTGCGGATGCCGAGCGCGTAGATGAAGCGCGCGAGCGTCGTGCGCTTGCTCTTCTCGATCGCGGAGACCACGTTCGCGGCGGACTTCTCGGCCATGCGCTCGAGGGCGGCGAGGTGGACGATGCCGAGCTTGTAGAGGTCGGCGGGCGTGTGGACGATGCCGCCGTCGACGAGCTGGTCGACGAGCTTGTCGCCGAGGCCCTCGATGTCCATAGCGCGGCGCTGGGCGAAGTGCAGCAGCGCCTGCTTGCGCTGGGCCGGGCAGATCAGGCCGCCGCTGCAGCGCGCGACCGCCTCGTCCTCGAGCCGCACGATCGCCGAGCCGCACTCGGGACACTCGCGCGGCATCTCGAACCGGTCGCGCTTCTCGCGCGGGCCGGGGCTCGCCACGCGCGCGACCTCCGGGATCACGTCGCCCGCGCGGCGCACGACGACCTGGTCGCGCTTCCAGATGTCCTTGCGCCGCACCTCGTCCTCGTTGTGCAGCGTCGCGTTGCTGATCGTGGTGCCGCCCACGAAGACCGGCTTCAGCCGCGCCACCGGGGTGATCGCGCCGGTGCGGCCGACCTGCACGCCGATGTCGAGCAGCTCCGTGGTCGCCTCCTCGGCGGGAAACTTGTGCGCGATCGCCCAGCGCGGCGCGCGCGAGACGAACCCGAGCCGCTCCTGGTCCCGCAAACGCCCGCGGAACCCCAGCGGACCGCCTCCGCCTCGCCAGACCCGGTGTCGGGGTCG